>NZ_QKSU01000001.1:0-763370 GCF_003234665.1 Curtobacterium sp. MCLR17_059
GGCCTGGGCGGAGGAGATCCCGAACGCGGCACCGCCGAGGACGAGGGCGCCGGTCGTGGCGAGGGTGATGGAGGTCTTGAGGCTCTTACGCATCGTGATCAGTCCTTTGCTCTGGAGGCGCTCCGGCCGGTGGCCGAATGTGCACTGTGCACACACTGAGTACCGGCCAACTGTGACCGGAGAGCGCCCTGGGCTTTTGCCCTGTGCAAGTCATTCGGCGCCCCCGCCCGAACGGTTTGGGACGAGTTTCCTGAGGTGCCGCAACCCGGTGTTTCGTACCGTGTACCCATGGCTCCAGCACACATCTCCACCACCGACCGGCTCCGGGCGGTCGACGCCTGGTGGCGCGCCGCGAACTACCTGACGGTCGGGCAGATCTACCTGCTGGACAACCCGCTGCTCAGTCGGCCGATCGAACCCGACGACGTCAAGCCGCGGCTGCTCGGCCACTGGGGCACCTCCCCCGCACTGAACCTCGTGTACGCGCACTGCAACGCGCTGATCACGGAGACCGGGCGCGAGTTCCTGTACATCTGCGGCCCGGGGCACGGCGGTCCGGCGATGAACGCGAACGCCTGGCTGGACGGCACGTGGAACGAGCTGTACCAGGACGTCGACCTGCAGCGGTTCTTCCGCCAGTTCTCGTTCCCCGGCGGCATCCCCTCGCACGCCGCCCCGGAGACCCCCGGCTCCATCAACGAGGGCGGTGAACTCGGCTACTCGCTGTCGCACGCCTACGGTGCGGCGCTCGACAACCCGGACCTCGTCGTCGCGTGCGTGGTCGGTGACGGTGAGGCCGAGACCGGTCCGCTCGCCGGTTCGTGGCAGGCGCACACGTTCCTCGACCCGGTCTCCGACGGCGCCGTGCTGCCGATCCTCAACCTCAACGGCTGGAAGATCGCGAACCCGACCGTCCTTGCCCGCATCCCCGACGAGGACCTCACCGCGTACTTCCGCGGGCTCGGCTACGACCCGATCGTGGTCGACTCCCGCCGCGTCGACGACGACCCGTACGCGGTCCACGCCCTGTTCGACGGTGCCCTGCGACGCGCCCTCGCCGGCATCGACGACATCCAGGCCGCTGCCCGCGCCCAGGCCGCCCGTGCCGCCGCGGGGCAGCCCGCCGGTGCCGCGGACCTGCGTCCGCGCTGGCCGATGATCGTGCTGCGCACCCCGAAGGGCTGGACCGGCCCGAAGGAGGTCGACGGCGAGCAGGTCGAGGGGACCTTCCGCGCGCACCAGGTGCCGCTGCCCGCGGTGCGCGAGGACGACGGCCACCGTGCGCAGCTCGAGGAGTGGATGCGCTCGTACCGCCCCGAGGAGCTCTTCGACGAGGACGGCCACCCCGTCGGCATCATGACCACGATCCGTCCGACCGGTGACGAGCGGATGAGTGCCACCCCGCACGGCAACGGCGGTCGGCTGCGGACCGCGCTCGACCGGCCGCCGCTCGAGCCGTACGCGGTTGAGGCCGGTTCCACGGCATCGGCCACGGGCACGCTCGGCCCCTGGCTCGCCGCACTCATCGAGAAGAACGCCTCGACCTTCCGGCTGTTCGGACCGGACGAGACGATCTCGAACAAGCTCGACGCCGTCTTCGACGTGACCTCGCGCGTCTGGCGGGCCCAGCGCGCCGCCGGCGACGAGCACCTCGCCGCACGCGGGCGGGTCACCGAGGTCCTGTCCGAGCACCTGCTGGAGGGGATGCTCGAGGGCTACGTGCTGTCCGGTCGGCACGGGATGCTCAACACCTACGAGGCGTTCGCCCACATCATCGACTCGATGGTCGGGCAGTACGCCAAGTGGCTGGAGTCCTCGACCGACATCGACTGGCGCGTGCCGGTGTCCAACCTGTCGCTCCTGCTCTCGTCGCACGTCTGGCGGCAGGACCACAACGGGTTCTCCCACCAGGACCCCGGGTTCCTGGACGTCGTCGCGTCGAAGCAGCAGGACCTCGTCCGGATCAAGCTGCCGGCCGACGCCAACACGCTGCTCGCCGTCGCCGCGCACGCGATGGAGACCACGGACCGCATCGAGGTGATCGTCGCGGGCAAGCACCCGGAGCCGGTCTTCCTGTCCCTCGACGACGCGGTCGCGCACGCGCAGGCCGGACTCGGCGTGTGGGACTTCGCCGGCACCGAGCAGGCCGTCGGGAGGGTCGACGTCGTGCTCGCCTGCGCCGGTGACGTCCCCACGGTCGAGGCGATCGCCGCCACCGACATCATCCGGAAGCACGCTCCCGGCGTCGGGGTCCGCGTGCTCAACGTCGTCGACCTGCTGGCGCTCGGCGACCCGCGCAAGCACGAGCACCCGATCCCGGACGAGCAGTACGACGCGCTCTTCCTGCCCGGCACGCCCACGGTCTTCGCGTTCCACGGGTACCCGACCCTCGTGCACCAGCTGACGTACCGCCGGAACGGGCACGACGACCTGCACGTGCACGGGTTCCTCGAGCAGGGCACGACGACCTCGCCGTTCGACATGCTCATGCGCAACGAGATGGACCGCTTCGCCCTGGCCCACGACGCCCTGACGCGGGTGGACGCCGAGGCGCACGCCGACCTGCTCACGAAGCTGTCCGAGGCGCGTGACGCCGCGCGGACGTTCGCGTACACGAAGGGCGAGGACCACCCCTCCCTCGCGGGGTGGGAGTTCGCGGGCTGGCCGCAGGACGAGCCCGCCAGCGGCGGGACCGGCGGCGACCCGGGTGCGGGCGAGACCGAGGCGGCCGCGCCCGGCAACTGACGCACTCCTCCACATGCCTGGAGGCCCGGATCGCCCTCCACAGGACCGGTCACGCCCGCCGCGTGGCCGGTTCCGTGCTGTCAGGGTTCCGGCATGGACATCGGCTGGATCAGCGCGCTCGTGTCGGTCACGAGCGCGACCGTCGCGCTGGGTGCGCTCGTCGCCTCGGTGCTCGACGGGCGCGCAGGACGGCGAAATGCAGAGTTCTCGGTGCACCGCGACCTGTGGTGGCAGCGTTGGTCGTGGGTCGCCGACCGGGCGACCTCGGACGACGAAGGACAGCGCGGCCGCCGGTGTGATGTCGGCTGCGCTGGTGACCCGCAGTTGGACGACCGCGGACGACCGCTGGGTCGGCCAGGCACTCGACGACCTGACCACAGCGACGATCGAAGGAGCGAACGATGATCTCGAAGCTGAGTGACAAGGACTTCAAGCGCTGGCTCGACGGACGTGAACTGACGACGCCCGCGCTGCTGGCGGACCCGCACTACGGGCCCATGATGCGGGCGAAGGGCGCCGAGGAAGAGCTCCGTCAGGCGCGCATCGAATGGCGCGAACGCCAGGAGCGCGCACGGGCGCGGAAGCTCAAGGACGAGGCGTCCTTCGGTGAGAGCTGAACCGATGCCCTGCGAGCCTGCCACGCTGGGACCGTGACCGAACTCGTCATCCCGGCCCCGAGCCTCCCGACCGTGCCCACGACGACGGGCGCGCGTTTCCCCGTCCGCCGTGTGTTCTGCGTCGGACGGAACTACGCCGCGCACGCCCGCGAGATGGGCCACGACCCGGACCGCGAGCCGCCGTTCTTCTTCACCAAGCCGGCAGACGCGGTCGTGGTCGACGGGGCCGACACCCCGTACCCGCCGCTGACGCAGCAACTGGAGCACGAGGTCGAGCTCGTCGTCGCGATCGGCACCGGCGGCACGGACATCGCCGTCGCCGACGCCCTCGCACACGTCTGGGGCTACGCCGTCGGGATCGACCTCACCCGTCGCGACCTGCAGGCCGAGGCGAAACGACTCGGGCGACCGTGGGACACGGCCAAGGGCTTCGACGCCTCGGCACCGATCGGGGCGATCACCCCGGCGGCCGAGGTCGACCCGACCAGCGGCGCGATCGAGCTGACGGTGGACGGGGAACTCCGGCAGTCGGGCGACCTGACCGACCAGATCTGGTCGGTCGCCGAGACGATCGCGGCGCTGTCACGGTCCGTGGCGCTCGCGCCCGGCGACCTCGTGATGACCGGCACTCCGGACGGTGTCGGCGTGCTCGAACGCGGCGCCGTGCTCGTCGGCACGATCGCCGGCGTCGGCGAGGTCCGGACCCGGATCGTCTGAAGCACGTGTCGGCGATGTGTCGACGGGCTGGGAGCGTTCGCAGGCAGCACGGGTAAGTCTTGGGCATCGTCGCGGGTGGGGCCCGCGGCGGACACGGGGCGGCGCATCGCGACGGGGCGACGCGGACACCTCGGGACTGCCGGAGGTACCACCGTGCTGGAACACGACCTGCTCGCCACGTCCTGGACGTGGGCGGGCGACGAGAGCATCCGCGACCGCGTGCACGCCGTCGGCGCCGCCGGGTTCGCCGGCCTGTCGCTGTCCCTCGACGACCTGCACGAGGTCCGCGCGACGACGGGCTTCGCCGAACTGCGCCGCATGCTCGACGCCGCCGGCATCGTCTGGGTCCAGCTCGGACCACTCGACCGGTGGTGGACGTGCACGAGCCGCACCCAGGACGAGGACGCCGACCGCGGGGTCGTGCTCGAGGCCGCGGCGACGCTGAGCGCCTGGCAGGTGGTGGCGCGCGCCGACACCTCGTTGCCCGGAGCTTCCCCCGCGACGATGGCCGACGACTGGGTCGTGCTCGCCGACCAGGCCGAGGCGGTCGGAGCGCAGCTCGTGCTCGAACCGGAACCGTGGTCGAACCTGCCCACGATCGAACGGGCCTCCCGCTTCGTCGCCGCTGCCGGGCACCCCAACGGCGGCCTGCTCATCGACGCCATGCACGCGCTCCGCGGCGGCTCCACGCTCGCGTCGATCCGGCAGGGCGTCGCACCGGGGGTCCTCGCAGCCGTCGAGCTGAGCGACGGACTGCTGCACACCCCGAGCGGGATGACCCTCGCCGAGGAGTCCCGGACGGCACGGTACCTGCCCGGTGCCGGGGCGTGGGACCTGCCCGGCTTCGTGCGGACCGTGCGCGAACTCGGGTTCGACGAGCCGTGGGGCGTCGAGGTCCGGACCCCCGCGCACCGGGCGATGCCCGTCCGCGATGCACTCCGGACGGCCGTGGCCGCCACCCGCGCGGTGCTCGACGCCGCCGACGCGTTCGGTTCCCCGGCCGCCCCGGCGATGCCCTCGACGCCCGCACCGACGTCCGCGGTGGACTTCGAGCCACCGCACACCGGCCGGCACGACCCGACGCACGGAGCCCGCCGTCGGGACGCCGACACAGGGACGCCCGCGTAGGTTGCTGGGCATGACCGATCAGGCAGCACACGACGACGACCTGCTCCGCCGTTCCCAGGAGTCCATCGACGAGGCCAAGGCCGCCGCGGCCGAGGTGGTCGAACCGGAAGAGGACGAACTCATCGAAGAGGACGCACCCGTGGCCGACCACGCGGTGCCCACCGACGGCCCCGCACCCGCGGCCTGACCCCGTCCTGATCCGACAGGATCCCCCCGCGCCGACGCGATCGCCGGGCGACCATCGAGGTCGCCCGGCGATTCTTCTTGCCGCTCGTGTGACGATCCGGTCGCTCGGCACGTCTCACCAGTGGACCCACCGGTCGCGCTTCGGCGAGCCTGGTGCGGGGCCTCGTGGTCGGTCTCCCTGAACCGACTGGTCACGTGCCCCGGCGACGGTCCGTGCGCTCCCTGATCCAGCGTGCGGGCCGTCGGGTCTGTCCCGCCCGCCGGGCGGTCAGCCGCTCAGACCGCCCCGGTCAGTCGTCGTCCTCGTCAGCGAGGAAGTCCGCGTACCGGACCTCGGTCTCCGTGGCGCCGCTGCCCGGTTCGACGGTCCGCTGCGACAGGTCGTCCCCCGCGATCGCGACGCGCTCTGCAGCCGTGTAGGGCGGCAGGTACTTGCTCGAGTTCATCTTCGAAGCCCCCTTCGTCCCGGCGAACGTAACAGCCCGTGACCGATCGTGGCCAGCGGTGCCGATACTGTCCCCCACGCAGGCTCGGGGCGGGGGACGGATGTTCGCCACGGGCGGACCCCATGCGCACGCATGTGGCAACAGCGAGCGGAGTGCCTCAGGACTCCCGCACGACGTCGTCCGGGTCCTTGTCCACCCGCCACCCGCGCCACGACGGCTGCCGGAGCCGTCCGTCGCCGGTCCACTCGGCGAACTCGACCTCGCCGACGCGCTTCGGCGTGACCCAGTGCGCATCTCGCGCGTCGGGTCGTGGGACGTCGACGAACGGCGGGGTCTTCCGTTCCAGCGGTGCGAGGACACCGGCGATCTCGTCGAGGTCGCGGTCACGGAACCCGGTGCCGACCTTGCCGACGTACTCCAGCCCGTCGGGGCCGGGCACCCCGAGCAACAGCGACCCGATCCCGCCGGCACGTCGACCGCTGCCCGGTTTCCAGCCGCCGACGACGACTTCCTGCGTGGCGTGGTGCTTGAGCTTCAGCCAGGCCTCGGACCGCCGACCCTCGGCGTACTTCGACGACCGCTTCTTCGCGACGACGCCCTCGAGTCCCTGCTCGCGCGATGCCGCAAGCACCGCGTCGAGGTCGCCCTGCACCGCCGACGGCACGTCGATCGCGCCGCCGGGGTCCACGACCGTCTCGAGTGCCTGCCGCCGGGCGTCGTAGCCGAGCCGCGTCAGATCGTGCCCGTCCGCCTCGAGCACGTCGAACAGCAGGAACCGCACGGGCGTCGTCTCCTGCGCGCTCCGGACCTCGCGCGCCTTCGTCAGGCCCATGCGGTTCTGGAGCAGCTGGAACGAGGGTCGGCCACGATCGTCGACGGCCACGATCTCACCGTCGAACACGCCGTCCACGCCGGCCCGCTCGCCCAGTTCCTGCAGCTCGGGGTACTGGGCCGTCAGGTCGTTGTCGTTGCGACTGCGCAGGGTCACCGACCCGTCACGGACCGTCGCCAGCGCGCGCACCCCGTCCCACTTCATCTCGAAGGCCCAGTCGGCCGGGTCCAGCCGGGGCTCCCCCTTGGCCAGGGTCGCCTGCATCGTCCGGCGCTCCGACGGCGGGGTCTCAGCGTCCGCGGCCCCGCTGATCCGTCGCTGCCCGGTGCGCTTCGCATCGCCGTGCCCGTCCGACGGCCGGTCCGACCGTCGCGCCACCGTCGGCCCGGCAGAGCCGCTGTCGTCCGCCAGCCGTTCGGGTTGCTCCTTCGTGCGGTGGATCAGCCAGTTCTTCTCGTCCCCGCCGCCACGGCCGCGGGTGTGCAACAGCGCGAGACGGCGAGCGCCGCCGGCCCGACCGTGCAGGGTGACGATGACCTCCTGCCCCTCGCGCCACTTCTCGAGCTCGTAGGTGCCGTCGTCCCAGATCGTGACCGTGCCGCCGCCGTACTCGTCCTTCGGGATCGTGCCCTCGAACGACCCGTACTCGAGCGGGTGGTCCTCGGTCTGCACGGCCAGGTGGTTCTTGCCCGGGTCGGTCGGCTCGCCCTTCGGCAGGGCCCAGCTCACCAGCACCCCGTCGTGCTCGAGCCGGAAGTCGTAGTGGTCGCGGGTGGCGTGGTGCTCCTGGATGACGAAGGTCGGTGTGCCGTCCTTCCGCACGGTGGGCGCTCCCTCGGGCACGGGCTCCGGCGTCTTCGAGGCGTCCCGCTTCGCCCGGTAGGCGGCGAGCCGGTCACGTGCGGGCTGTTCGGCGTCGTTCGCGCGCTCGGTCCGGTCGCTGTCCCAGTGACCGTGGTCGTCGCGCCCGACGGCCAGCGAGGCGGAGGCGACCGGGTGCAGGAAGTCCCCACGGGCCTCCAGGCGTTCGAGGACCTCGTCCAACGTGAGCTGCGCAAGCCCGCGTTCCTCGAGTTCCTTCCAGGTGCGGGGCGCCGCGACCGTCGGCCGCTCGCGGCCGCGCAGCGAGTACGGGGCGATGGTCGTCTTGTTGCCGTTGTTCTGCGACCAGTCGACGAAGACCTTGCCCTTCCGCTCGGCACGGCTCATCGACGACAGCACCAGGTCCGGCAGGTCCGTCTCGAGGGCCTTGGCCAACTCGTGGGCGACGTCGGAGACCTGCGCGGTCGTCGCCTTGCCGTCGAGCGCCGCGTACAGGTGGATGCCCTTGGAACCGGACGTCACCGGGTACGGGTCGAGCCCCATGCCGTGCAGGATCTCGCGCGCGGCCACGGCGACCTCGACGCACTCGGGCAGCCCCACGCCCTCGCCCGGGTCGAGGTCGAGGACGAGCCGGTCCGGGTTCTGCTGCGCGCCGCGGGGGCCGAACCGCCACTGCGGGACGTGCAGTTCGAGCGCGGCCTGCTGCGCCATCCACACCAGGGTCGGCAGGTCGTCGACGATCGGGTACTCGTTGTCGTGTTCCGAGTGGTGGATGGTGTGGTGCCGCACCCAGTCGGGGGCCGAGTCGGGCAGGTTCTTCTCGAAGAAGACCTTGCCCTCGACACCGTTGGCCCAGCGCTTCCGGGTCACCGGGCGGTCCTTGACGTGCGGGATCATCCACGGCGCGACCCGCTCGTAGTACTCGATCACCCGACCCTTGGTGGTGCCGGTCTCGGGGTAGAGCACCTTGTCGGTGTTCGTGAGCGCGAGCCGACGGTCCCCGACCAGGACGACGGTCTTGCGCGAGGCGGGACTCACAACGCCACCCCGGTCGCTCCCGCCACCGTCAGGGTCGTGCCGGACGTGTACGACGACTCGGGCCCGGCCAGGTAGACGTAGGCGCTGCCGAGCTCGACGGGCTGGGCGGGACGACCGAACGGGGTGTCCTGGCCGTACGCCGCGATCTCGTCGCCCGGGTAGCTGATCGGCTGCAGGGGCGTCCACACCGGCCCGGGCACCACCGTGTTGGCCCGGATACCCTTGGTCGCGAGCTGCCGCGCGAGCCCGTTCGTGTAGGTGATGATCGCGGCCTTCGTCGCGGCGTAGTCGATCATGCGGTCCTGCGGCTGGTACGCGGACACCGAGCTGGTCGTGACGATCGAGCTGCCCGGCGCCATGTGCGGGACGGCAGCGCGGACGAGCCAGAACAGCGAGTACAGGTTGACCTTCATCGTGCGGTCGAAGTCCTCGGTGCTCTGCACGGTGACGTCCTCGTGCACCTGCTGGTGGCCCGCGACCAGCACGAGCGCGTCCAGGCCGCCGAGCTCGCTGACGGCGTCCTGCACCAGGACGTCGCAGAATGCCTCGTCCGTCAGGTCGCCGGGCAACAGCACGGCCTTGCGCCCGAGGTCACCGATGACGTCGCGGACCTGTTCGAGGTCCTCGCGCTCCTCGGGCAGGGCGTTCAGGGCCACGTCGGCCCCTTCCTTCGCCATCGCGATCGCCGCAGCGCGCCCGATGCCGGAGTCCGCGCCCGTGACGAGCACCCGGTACCCGCGCATCCGCCCGGTGCCCAGGTAGCTCGTCTCGCCGTGGTCGGGGGCGGGGTCCATCGCACTCGCCAGCCCGGACCCCTGCTGGGTCTGCGCGGGGAACGGCGGACGGGGGAACTGGTCGCGCGGGTCCTGCTTGTCGAGCTGGCTCATGGGCCCATCGTGCTCGCGCCGGCCTCGCGGCGGTCCAGCGAACCGGACATCCGTGGAACGATCCCCCGGACGACGGACCTGTGGAGGAACCGTCGGCTCCGGGCACGCACGCGTGCGGGCGGGCATCATGTGCGCATGAGGTCGATCTGGAAGGGCTCCATCGCGTTCGGGCTCGTCAACGTGCCCATCAAGGTCTACGCGGCCACCGAGACGCACGACGTGTCCCTGCACCAGGTCCACGACGACGACAAGGGCCGCATCCGGTACAAGCGGGTGTGCGAGTTCGGCCACGAGGTCGAGTACGCCGACATCCAGCGCGCCTACGACGACGGCGACAAGACCGTGGTGCTCACCGCGGACGACTTCAAGCAGCTTCCCGAGGAGCAGTCGCACGAGGTCGAGGTGCTCGAGTTCGTGCCCGTCGAGCAGGTCGACCCGATGATGTTCGAGAAGACCTACTACCTGGAGCCCGACTCGCGCTCGCCGAAGGCGTACGTGCTGCTGCGCGAGACCCTGGCGAAGACCGACCGTCTGGCGATCGTGCAGTTCACCCTGCGGCAGAAGACGCGGCTCGGGGTGCTCCGGGTGCACGACGAGGTCATCCTGCTGCAGGGGCTGCTCTGGGGCGACGAGGTCCGCGCTGCCGACTTCAAGACCCTCGACACGACGGTGAAGGTCAGCGCCAACGAGCTGAAGATGTCGTCCTCGCTCGTCGAGAGCATGTCCACCGACTTCGACCCCGACCGCTACACCGACTCCTACCAGGAGGAACTGCAGCAGCTGATCGACGCCAAGCTCGAGGCGGGCGACGACATCGACACCGAGAAGACCTTCGGCGCGCAGGACGACGAGGACGACGACGACGAGGGCGGTGACGTGCTCGACCTGATGGCCGCCCTGCGTGCGTCCGTCGACAAGAAGCGGACAGGAGGCTCGGGGTCGCGTTCGTCGTCGACGTCACGGTCGTCGTCCGGTTCCGGCTCGGGCACGTCCGGCTCCGGCACGTCCGGCTCCGGCAGGAAGGCGCCGGCGAAGAAGGCGCCCGCCAAGAAGGCCGCGGAGAGCACGACGGAGAAGGCCACCGCGAAGTCGGCGCCGAAGAAGGCACCGGCGAAGAAGGCCCCGGCCAAGAAGCCCGCCGCCAAGAAGCAGGCGAGCTGACGGCTCAGGCCGCGGTCGACCCGCCGCCCGCCAGGCGCTCGAGCGTGGTGAACACCTCGGCGTGCTGCTGGCGGAGCGCTGCCCACCCGGCGCCGGTGTCGATCGACTCCGGGTCCTCGACGGGCACCGCGTACCCGTACTGCGCCCGCGGGACCGGGTCACCCGGCAACCGGAGTTCCTGGGTGAACGCGCCGCTCGCGGCCTCGAAGGTCAGGGTGTGCGATGCGATGTTCCGGCCCCAGTCCGCGGACGGCCACGACATGAACGCGACGTGCCGCATCCCCTCGGCGGGATCGGTCGCCGAGACGTAGCAGCCGTGGTGGTCCTCACCCGGGGACAGGATCGTGTACGTGCCGTTGTCCCGGTAGACGAGCAGGGCCTCGGCGAAGGGCTTCGGCGCGTACATCGCGGTGTAGCGCAGGGCGTGGACGAACTGCGGCCGCCCCAGCGGAACCGTCACGAGCGCGCTGCGGACCGGCCCCTCGCTGGCTGGTGGCTCGCCCGGGGTCGACGCCGCTGCACCTGCCGGCAGGTGGGCGACGTAGAGCAGCTCGGCGTCCTCCGTGCCGGTGCTGCGGCCGTCGTGCACGAGGCGCGGCTCCTCGACCAGGGCCTGCCCCGGCCCGACGACCCGAGTGGCCTCTTCGGTGACGTGCGTCAGCGCCCCGCGCACCACGAGACCCGTCTGGCGTGCGTCGTGCTGGTGCCAGCCGGTCGACGCACCAACCGGGAGCGTCAGCCGCCGCACCTCGTACGTGCCGCCGTCGGGCCCGTCGACGGTGGCGATGAGGGTGGTGGTGGGCTCGGGGTGCATCTGGGTCCTCTCGGTGGTGCGTTCGCCAGATGATCGTCTTGCACCCGCCTGGGACGGTGGTCGAAGGACGACGCGGATCCGTTCAGCCGGCGCGCGAGGCACGTGTCACGAGCCGGAAACACGGGTCCGCGACACTGGTCGGATGACTCCACAAGAGCCTGGGAGCCTGCAGTCGTCATCCGAGACCGCAGGCCCGCCCGTCACCGTCTCCGTCACCCGCCTGGTCGAACCCGATCGCATCCCCGAGGTCACCCGCTGGGTGCAGTCCGGGGTGAACCTGGCGAACCGCTACCCCGGCTTCCTCGGCTCGGGGTGGGTGCGTTCCACCGCGCAGTCCCGCGAGTGGCACATGCTCTACCGGTTCGCCGACCACGACTCCCTGGCGACGTGGGAGAACTCCGACGACCGGCTGCGCTGGCTCGACCTGGGCCGTGACCTGGTGGTGGAGTCCCGCGTCGAGAAGCGCACTGGCATCGAGGGGTGGTTCGACGTCCCGCAGGACGCCCCGGCCTCGAGCGCTCCCCCGCGGTGGAAGCAGTCCGTGAGCATCTGGCTCGGCTTCTTCCCGGTCAACCTCGCGTTCACGTACCTGATGGCCTGGCTCGTCCCCGCGTTCGCGCACGTCGCGATCCTGCCCCGGGTGCTCATCACGACCGTCGTGCTCACGCCGATCATGACGTTCTGGGTGCTGCCGTTCGTGACGAAGCTGATCCGTCCGTGGCTGCTCGCTCCGCCGAGGTCCGAGCGGGCCTAGCCGACGACCCCGAGCGGGCCTGGCCGACGGCCCCGAGCGGCACGGGCCCGTCGTGGCCGAGGGCGTCCCATCCGATCTGCAGCACGTGCGGCCGGGCCTCCGCCGCGGAAGCCTCGGTCTCGTACGTCAGCGCGAGCATCACGATCGCACCGAACGCCCCGGAGACCCGTGCCCGCCGGTCGAGCGGGGTGGCCGTGGCGTCCGCCATGTCGATGCCGAACACGTCGAGGAGCGTCGCTGCGACCGGTTCGAGCCGGACGCCGACGTCGTCCCCGCGTCGCAGGGTGAACGCCGCGAGCGCGAGTTCAGCCCACCCCGGCCGGACGAGAGCGAGGTCGGCGATGCCTGCGAGCGCCGCGGCGTCGCGGGTCTCCCCCACGGGGGCGGCGGTGGCAGCTGCCCGGATCGCCTCGGTCTGCGCGGTGCACTGCGCGAGCGCGGCTTCGACGAGCAGCTCCTTGCTCGTGAACCGGGCGAGGATGCCCGCCTTCGAGTAGCCGGCCTGGTCGGCGACGGCCTGCACGGCGGTGTCCTTGATGCCGCGTCGGGCGATGAGTCCGGCGGTGATGTCCAGGACGCCCCCGTTGATCTCCTCGGCGGAGGGCCGAGCACGGCGCGCAGGGCGGGTCACGCGCCGACCGCCGAAGCCCGCGCCGTCCGCAGGCGCCGCGACCCTGCGACCAGCAGGGCGATCCCGGTCAGGAGCTCCCACGCGACGATCGTGTACACGGACGCACGCTCCCACACGCCGTCGGGGAGCACCTCGATCACCGTCGACGACGAGTCCACGACGAGCATCACGAGGGAGACGAGGCCGACGATCCCGAGCACGACGCTCGCGATCCGGTAGGCCGCCGGTGCCCGCAGCGCCCCGGACCCGATGCCGGCGGTGATGGCCACGAGGTTGCCGGTCGTGATCGCTGCCGCGGCGCCGAGCACGTGGAACACGATGGTGCCGCCGTCGGTGCTCGTCTGGCTGCCGTGGAACGAGCCGACCAGGACCATCCCGACCAGGTGGACCACGGCGAGGACCGCGGTCGCCACCCGGGCACGGCGGGACGCGGCGCGGAACACCACGGCGGCGAGCACCGCTGCGATCCCGAACAGGACGCCCTGTCCGATGAACGTCGTGTTCATGAGCACGTGCAGCGGTGAGTCGATCGACCGCCCCTGGAACGTGCCGACGCCGGGGACCCCGAGGTCGGAGATGTAGTTCGTCGCGTAGCTGTAGCCGGGGAACGCCGACGCCGAGACGGCTTCGCCGACGAGCCATCCGACTCCCGCGACCGTCCAGAGTGCGCCGGGGACGAGCACGCGAGGAGTGTCCGATCTGGTCATGTACTGACCATAACGGTCACTACTGGGAGTTGCCCAGCACCGACAGCTGGTCGAGCCGCTCGAGGATCACGCCCTCGCGGAGCGCCCACGGGCAGATCTCGAGGGCCGGCAGGTCGAAGATGTCCAGGCACGCCTCGGCGACGAGCGCGCCGGGCACCACCTGGTGCGCCCGGCTCGGTGAGACACCGGGAAGCGCCGCGAGCTCGTCGACCGACATCGTGAGCAGTTCCGGCAGCCGCTGCCGCAGCACCGCGCCGTCGAGCGCGCGCGGCACCAGGGGCCCGGCGGCCGACGGGGCGGCACCGCAGATGCGGGCGATCGACCGGAACGTCTTCGACGTCGCCACGGCCCGGTCCGGGCGGCCCGACCGGAGCAGCCGTCCGGCGTCCCGGGCGATCTCCACACGGATCTCGTGCCGGATGCGGCGGACGTCGTCCTCGGTCGGGGTGCCGGCCGCGAAGTAGGAGCGCGCCAGCCGTGCGGCGCCGATCGGCATCGACCACGCGACGTCGGGTGCCTCATCGGCACCGCCGGCGATCTCGAGCGAGCCACCGCCGATGTCGAAGACCGCCAGGCGACCAGCGGACCAGCCGAACCAGCGGCGCACGGCCAGGAACGTCAACCGGGCCTCGTCGGAGCCGGACAGGACGGCCAGCTCGACCCCGGTGGAGGCCTCGACGTGGGCGAGCACGGCCTCGGAGTTGCCGGCGTCGCGCACCGCCGACGTGGCGAACGCGAGCATGTCCTCGCAACCGCGTTCCTCGGCGACACGGACGGCGTCGGCGACGAAGGTGGTCAGGGCGTCGATCCCCTGCTGGGTCACCGCGCCCGAGTCGTCCAGGTGCTCGGCCAGCCGCAGCGGCTGCTTGAACGAGGACGCCGGCAGCGGCGCGGCGCCGCCGTGGGCGTCCACCACGAGCAGGTGGCCGGTGTTGGACCCGATGTCGAGGACTCCCACGCGCATGGGGACAACGCTAACGGCCTGGAGGCCCGCCCTACGCCCGCAGGAACGCCTCCAGCTCGGCGGCGGTCGGGTACGAGGCCTGTGCGCCCGGCTTGGTCGCGGCGTACGCCCCGACCCCCACCGCGAACCGAGCGGCGTCGACGAGAGTGTCGCCCGCGGCCAGACGCAGCGCCACCGCACCCATGAAGGCGTCACCGCAGCCCGTGGTGTCCACCGGCTCGACCCGCACGGCGTCGATCGGCACCGGCTCGGCGTCCCCGTCGTGCACGACGCAGCCGGCACCACCGCGGGTGACGATCGACCGCGCGACGCCGTGGTCCCCGAGCGCCGCGGCCTCGTGCTCGTTCACCAGCAGGACGTCGGTCAGCTCGAGGAGCTCGGCCGGCACGGTGCCGAACGGCGACAGGTTCGTGAGCACCGCGACCCCGGCGGCGTGCGCGGCCCGAGCGGCGGCGAGGACGACGTCGATCGACACCTCGAGGCAGAGCCCCAGCACCGCGGCGTCGGCGAAGGCGTCGGCCGGCACGTCGTGCGGCGTCAGCGTGCCGTTCGCACCGGCGGAGATCACGATGGTGTTCTCGCCTGCGGCGTCGACCGTGATGACGGCGGTGCCGGTCGCGACGCCCTCCCGGATCGCGACGTGCGTCGTGTCGACCCCCGCAGCCGCGACGGAGTCGCGGAGCAGCGCACCGTTCCCGTCGTCGCCGACCGCACCGATCATGCGCACCGTGCCCCCGAGCCTCCCGGCAGCCACCGCCTGGTTGGCGGACTTGCCCCCGGGCAGGATCGCGAGGTCGGAGCCCTGCAGGGTCTCACCGGGCTGGGGGAAGCGCGCGGTGCGGACCACCAGGTCCGCGTTGAGCGACCCGACGACGACGATGCTCTCGGTCAACGGACGGTCTCCTTCTGCGGGGCGACGGACGTGGTCTCGGCGCCCTCCGGACGGGGGATGAGGAACGAGATCGCGAGTGCGACGGTCGTGATCGCGGCCCCGAGCAGCATGCCACCGGAGTACCCGGCGGTGCCCGCGGAACCGCCGACGCCGAGCGCGATCTGCAGCGCGGGCAGGACCGCGAAGCTGACCCCGGCGCCGAGGTTGAACGCACCGGCGTTCAGCCCGGGCAGGAACCCGGGGTTCGACTCCGGCGACAGCACGATGCCGAGGCCGTTCAGGATGATGTTCGCGATGCCGGCGTAGGTGATGCCGATCAGCACCGTCGCGGTGACCAGCACCGGCAGCGAATGCACGCCGACGAGCGCCATCAGGACCGTCGAGACGATGCTGCCGATGAGTCCGAAGCGCAGGACCGCGCGGTACCCGATGGTCGGGGCGAGGCGCCCGGCGAAGGGTCCGACGATCCAGCCGACCAGCGCGTACGGGGTGAGGAACACGAGCGAGGCCAGGTCGGCCTCCATCCCGAAGTCGGCGTCCCCGTTCTGCGCGAGCGACGTGACCAGACCGTTGACGACGGCGAAGACGCCGGTCATGGTGAGGAACGTCGTGGCGAGGAGCGCCCAGGTCGCGCGGCGCTTCAGGAACCGGGTCTCGACCAGGGGCTCCCGCACCCGCGACTCGACGGCCCAGAACACCGCGAAGGCGACGAGCGCGACCACGACGCCACCGACCACGAGCACGGGGTTCGCCGCGCCGAGCTTGCCGGCCTCGTTGAACGCCGTGAGCAGCGCACCGACGCTCACCACGAGGGGGACGACGCCGATCCAGTCCATCCGGGTGCCGGCCGAGGGCTTCGACTCGACACCCCAGACGGCGACCAGGAACAGGGCGAGGACGGTGACGACGGCGATGACCCAGAAGATCCCGCGGAACCCGAAGTTCGTCGCGATCCAGCCGCCGGCCAGGGCGTCGACACCCGCGATGCCGCCGTTCACCGCGGTGAGCAGGCCGAGCGCGGCGCCGTAGCGCTTCGGGTCGCTGATCTCGTTGCGCAGGACGAGCAGGCAGATCGGGACGACCGGACCGGTGACGCCCTGGATGATGCGACCGGCGAACAGCATCGGCACGTTCACCGCGAGCGCGGCGACGATGCTGCCGACGAGCATCACGGCGAGCATGCCGATCAGCACCCGCTTGCGGCCGACGATGTCGGACAGCCGCGGCAGGAACAGCGAGAACAGCGCCGCGAGCGTGAAGTACAGGGTCTGCGACAGTCCGATCGTGGCGTCGTCGGTGTTCAGCTCGCGCGCCATCGTGACGAGGGCGGGGCTGAGCATGCTCGCGTTCAGCTGGAACGCGATGCACGCGGCGAGGAGCGCGGCGGTGAGGGCGCCGATCGACTTCTTCGTCGAGGTGGTGGTCATGGGGTTCAGTGCTCCGGGGTCGTGGTGATGCCGGCTTCGACGGCGTCGGCGGCGGCACGTGGGGTCCACCCGGTGTCGGCCGTCTCGCCGATGCGCTCGAGGGCGTCGACGACGAGGTCCCAGAACCGGCCGTGGTCGAGCTCCATCGCGGCGCTCGTGCGGCAGTCCTCGGGCGCGGGGGCGCGGAAGTCGGCGACGGTCATGCCGAGGGTCAGCGCGCCCTGGGTCTCGACGTGGATCGGGACCTTCACGGCGCGGACGATCGTGGGGTCGATCACGTACGCGACGGCGCAGGGATCGTGGACCGGCGGGGCGTCGAAGCCCTGGGCGTCCTTGTAGGTCTGGCCGAAGAAGTCGAGCAGCTCGCCGACGAACGCGGCGGGGGCGGTGCCGACGCCGGCGATGCGCGCGGCGACCTCGGGGGTGGCCAGGGCTTGATGCGTCAGGTCGAGGCCGACCATCACGACGTCCCAGCCGGCCTCGAACACGATGGCCGCGGCCTCGGGGTCGATGACGATGTTGAACTCGGCGACCGGGCTCCAGTTGCCGACGTGCACGCCGCCACCCATGAGCACGACCTGCTTGACGCGCTCGACGATGCGGGGCTCCTTGCGGGCCGCGAGGGCGATGTTCGTCAGACCCCCGGTCGGCACGAGGGTGACCGTGCCGGGCTCGTGGGCCATCACGGTGTCGATGATCAGGTCGACGGCGTGGCGCTCGTCGAGCTCGAACGACGGCTCGGGGAGCATCGGGCCGTCCAGGCCGCTCTCGCCGTGGATGTCCGGTGCGACCTCGATCTGGCGCAGCAGCGGGCGGGCGGCTCCGGCGGCGAACGGTACCCCGGTGATGCCGGCGATGCGGGCGACGGCCAGGGCGTTGCGGGTGACCTTCGGCAGGGTCTGGTTGCCGACGACGGTGGTCACGGCGAGCAGGTCGATGGCTGGGCTGCCGTGGGCGAGCAGGAGCGCCACGGCGTCGTCGTGGCCGGGGTCGCAGTCGAGGATGATCTTCGCGGCGGGCTGGGTCGCATCGGGCACGCTGGGCGCTCCACTTCTTCGGGGAATCGAGGTGAGTGCTCGACGTGGTGGGGATCCACGAGCCGGCAGAGCGCTGGCGACGTGGCGCGTCAAGCGTTTGACATCGAAACACGTCAAACGCTTGACGTCAAGTTCGACCACCGCGCTCGCTAGCATCGACGGGTGCCCTCCCCCGCCGTTCCGAGCCGTCGTGTGACCGCTGCGATGGTGGCCGAGCGTGCGGGCACGAGCATCGCCACGGTCTCCCTCGTCGTGAACGGCAAGGACCGCGGGCGGGTCTCCGCACCCATCGCCGCACGGGTCCGCGACGCCGTGGACGACCTCGGCTACGTCGTCGACCACGCGGCGAGCTCACTGGCGCGCGGCAGCGGCGACCTCGTCGTGTTCATCGCCCCCGACCTGTCGAACCCGTTCTTCGCCGAGGTCATCCGTGGCGTCCGCGACACCCTGGGCGACCGGTTCCAGCTCGTGCTCTCCGTCACCGAGCGGGGTGCACAGCCGGTCGCGGCCGACGTCCGGCGCTTCGAACGGCTCCGGCCAGCCGGCATCCTGGTCGACGCCCCCGCTGCCGACGAGCCGATGTCGGCGAGCGTCCCCGTGGTGCTGCTCGACGCCCCCGGCGGCCCCGAGGCCGTCAACTACGACCTCTCCACGGGCGTGCACGACCTCGTCGCCCACCTGCACGACCGGGGGCACCGGCACGTGGGCTACCTCGACGGCACCTCGCGAGCGGCGACGTTCGGCGTGCGCCGCGAACTGTTCGAGCAGGCCTGCGCGGACGCCGGCATCACGGTCTCCGAGGTCACCGCGCGCGCCGACCTCACCGTGGAGGCCGCGGCCTCGGCCACCGAGCACGTCATCGAGGCCTGGCAGGACGACGACGTCACCGCCGTCGTCACGGCCGCGGACACCCTGGCCTACGGAGTCCTGCGGGTCGCCGGTGCGCTCGGCATCGCCGTCCCCGGCGCACTCGCGGTCGCGGGCTTCGACGACCTGCCGTCGTCGTCGGTCACCGCGCCGGCCCTGACGAGCGTGGCGCTGCCCGGCGCCGACCTCGGTCGCGCGGCGGCACTGCGGCTCCTCGCGACGCTCGACGGCACGGCCGCCGAGCCCGCGGCCCTGCCGACGCGGCTCGTGCCGCGCGCGAGCACCGGCGCGTAGCGGCACGCGTCGCCCGAGCCGGGGCCCGCGAAAGCGACACATCTCGCACGTCCGAGGCGGCAGGTCCGCGAAAGCGACAGTTCGACGCGGATGTTCCGCGGAGAACTGTCGCTTTCGCGAAGGAGGCGGGCTGGCCACGCGCCGTGGGCGCGGACGCGCCGGACGGGAGGCCCGGTGCCAGCCCGCACCGCGCCTCCAGGGAGCGACGGACGCGACCACCCCGCCATGGCGACAGATCTCGCCGCCCACCGACCGGCAGGACCGCGAAAGCGACAGATGTCCGGGGACGTTCCGCGCAGATCTGTCGCTTTCGCGAGGCGGGCTACTGCTGCGTGCGGTCCGTCGGCTCCGCCGCCGCGTGCTCCGCGCGCGCAGCACGCTGCGCGCGCTCGAGCTCGTCGGCCTCGTCGCCGCCGACGGCCTCGCCACGGGCGACCATGCCGGCCGTGTCGGAGAGCGTGATCTGCGGCAGGAAGAGCGCGAGCAGGAACGCCACCGCGATGAACGGCAGCAGGTACCAGAACACCGGTGCGAGCGAGTCGGCGTAGGCGTTCACGACACCTTCCTGCACCGCAGGAGGCAAGCCCGCGACGGTCGACGGGTCGATGCTGCCCGCCGACGACGCCGCATCGGTCGCCGACCCACCGGCACCGCGGAACACGTCGGTCAGCGACGTCGTGAGCCGCGCGGTGAAGAGCGCGCCGAAGACGGCGGTGCCGAGGGAGGCGCCGACCTCGCGGAAGTAGTTGTTCGTCGACGTGGCGGTCCCGACCTGCTCGGCGGGCACGGCGTTCTGCGCGACGAGGACGACCACCTGCATGATCAGGCCGAGCCCCGCACCGAAGACGAACAGGTACGCGCAGATGAGCCAGATCGGGGTGTCCGCCGCCAGCTGGGTCATCGCGAGCATCGCGATGGCCACCAGGACCGTGCCGACGATCGGGAACATCCGGTAGCGCCCGGTCTTGGTGATCAGGACACCCGAGGCGATCGAGGTGCCGATCAGGCCGGCCATCATCGGCAGCATCAGCAGGCCGGAGACCGCAGCCGAGGTGCCGGAGGCCATCTGCAGGAACGTCGGGACGAAGCCGATCGCGGCGAACATGCCGATGCCGAGCACGAGGCCGATGCCGGTCGCCAGCAGGAAGGTGCGGTTGCGGAAGAACGACAGCGGGAGCACGGGGTCCTGCGCACGGGACTCGACGAACACCAGGAGCGCTGCCGAGACGACGAGACCGGCGAACCAGGCCCAGGTCTCGGGGGCGTCCCAGCCGTGGTCCTTGCTGCCGCCGAACTCCGAGAAGAACACCAGGCACGTGGTCGCGGCGGACATGAAGAGCACGCCGAGGACGTCGATGCGCTTCGTCGCCTTCTTGTTCGGCAGGGTCAGCGCGAACCACGCCACGAAGAACGCCGCGATGCCGACCGGGATGTTGATGTAGAACGCCCAGTTCCAGGTGAGGTGGTCCACGAAGAAGCCACCGAGCAGCGGCCCACCGATGGCGGACAGGCCGAAGATCGCACCGAGCGGGCCGAGGTACTTGCCGCGCTGCGAGGCCGGGACGATGTCCGCGATGATCGCCTGCGACAGGATCATCAGGCCACCGCCGCCGAGCCCCTGCATGGCGCGGAACGCCACGAGCTGCGTGAAGTCCGTGGCGAACGCGCACCCGGCCGACGCGATGGTGAACAGCGCGATCGCGATGAGGAACAGGTTGCGTCGGCCGAGGACGTCGCCGAACTTGCCGTAGACGGGCATCACGATGGTGGAGGCGAGCAGGTACCCCGTCGTCAGCCAGGCCTGGTGCGCGACGCCGCCGAGCTCGCCGACGATGGTCGGCATCGCGGTGGAGACGATGGTCTGGTCGAGGCTGGAGAGCAGCATCCCCGCGATCAGGGCGGAGAAGATGATCCAGATGCGACGCTGCGTCAGGAGCAGCGGGCCGTCGGAGCCTGGGCGGGCACGCTTGGTGGTGCCCGGCGCGGTGGCGCTCATGTGGTGTGTTCCCGTTCGGTCGTGGTGACCGCCCTGAGCAGGCGGAGGTTCTCGGTGAGCAGCTCGTCGAACGTCGGCCCGGTGGCCTCGTCGAACGCGTCGTCGAAGTACTCGGTCGCGGTGGCCTTCATCAAGGCTGCCGCGGCCTCGGTGACCAGGCGCGGTCGGCGGTCGGCGGGGTCGTCCCACCCGAACCGTCGCCGCAGGGCCACGGTGATCCGGGCGAGCTGCACGTCGGTCGCCGACAGGAACCGTGCGACGAGTGCCGGCTCCCGCTCGAACACCCGGCGGACCAGGGCTTCGTCGGCGCGGGCGATGCCGACCCGGTGGAACTGGTCGATCGCCAGCGCCACGATCGAGCCGAGGGGGTCCAGCTCGCCGGGGACGATCCCGCCCGCGGCGTAGGCGTCGATCGCCTCGACGTCGGCGTTGAGCTCGATGCCGAGCACGGCGTCGTCCTTCGACCCGAAGTGGTTGAAGAACGTGCGGCGCGACACCCCGACGGTCTCGCAGAGCTGCTCGATCGTGAACCCGTGCAGCCCGTGTTCGACCGTCGCCCGACGTGCCTCGACGATCATGCGTCGGCGCAGCGCGCGGGTGCGTTCGGTGGTGCTCACCGAGCAAGAATTGCACTCTCGTGTTGAAAGTGCAATCTGGATCGGGTCGAGTTAGAGCGTCTTCTCGAAGCAGAACGACCACGGCATGGTCGCGGCGTAGGGCTCGTAGACGTCGATCTGGTCCCAGCCGGTCTTGCGGTAGAGCGCGACGGCGTCGGGCTGCTTGTCGCCCGTCTGCAGGATGAGCCGCGGGGCGCCGAGTTCGCGGCCGACGCGCTCGCACTCGTCGAGCAGTGCGGTGGCCGCACCCTTGCCACGCGCGGAGGCCAGCACGATGAGGCGCTTCAGTTCGACCTCGTCACCCAGGCGCCGGACGGCGATGTGCCCGACCGGTTCGCCGGACTCGTCGACGGCCAGGATCGACGTGACGACTGTCGACGGGTCGACGCTCAGCGCACGACCCCGCTCGGCGGTGACCGCCGGGTCCTCGCCGGCGTTCGCCGACCCGTAGCGCTCGTGCATCTCGTCGTCCATGCGGGCGCGGAGCACCACGCTGCGGGGGTCGTCCCAGGACACGCGTTCGATCGTGATCACGAACGTCGATCCTGGCACGGGCGACCGACGACGCGGAAACCGAGGCGCCCATCGGGCGCGACCGGCGCCGCCCGTCGGGCGCGACCGGCGCCGCCCGTCGGGCGCGACCGGCGCCGCTCGTCAGTCGCGCTGGCCGAGTGCCGCGATCGGGCCCTCGCCGGCGCGGAACGCCGCGAGCACGGCCGCCGCGTCGTCGTACACCTCTGCCGCCCCGGCACCGCGGAGCTCGTCACCGCCGATGCCGCCGGTCATCACGCCGACGCACGGTACCCCCACCTTGCCGGCGGACTCGACGTCCCACATGGCATCCCCGACCATCACGGCGTCGTCGGCGGAGACCCCGGCCTTGTCGAGCGCGACCCGGATGATGCCGGGGTCCGGCTTCGCCTGCTCGACGTCCTCCGAGCTGGTCTCGGCGGTGACCCACTCGCCCGCGTCGAGCAGGTCACGCAGGCGGGCGAGTTCGTGCTCGGGCGCACTGGTCGCCAGGACCACGGCGTGCCCGGCCTCGGCGACGGCCTGCAGGAGTTCGCGCGCACCCGGCAGCAGCCGGAGCCGCGGCATCTGCTCGGCGTAGTAGGCGGTGTGGAACTGCTTCGCGGTGTCGCGGGTCTCCTGGGACGCGTCCGGCAGCAGCGTCTCGAGCAGCTTCGCCGAGTCCATCCCGATCGCGCGGTGGATCCGCCAGGCGTCGACGGACTCCCCCGCCGCCAGGAACGCCCGCCACCACGCGTCGATGTGCGCGTAGTTCGAGTCGGCGAGGGTGCCGTCGATGTCGAAGAGGACTGCTGTCGTGGGTGCGTCGGCCATCCGTCCATGCTGCTCGGGAGGCCCGGATCGCCTCCCAGGGGCCGCCCGCGTCCGTCAGACGGTGATCGTCTCCCCCGCCGGCAGGATCAGGACGGGCACCGGCCCGAGACCGTCCGGGCCGAGGAAGCGCGCGGCGGACTGCTGGCCGAGCTCGCTCAGCATCGCCTCGTGGATCTGCACGGCCCGCTCCGGCGCCACGGCGCGCACGTAGTCGACGGCCTGGGCGGTGTTCGTCCACGGCCCGCTCGTCGGCAGCAGCAGGGTCGGCACCGGGACACCGGGCTCGAGGTACGCGTCGCCCGGGTGGAACACCGCGTCGTCCACCAGGTAGCCGACGTTCGCGGTGGACGGGATGTCGGGGTGGATGACCGCGTGCTGCTCGCCGAAGACCCGGACGGAGAACGGTCCGACGGTGATCGTGTCGCCGGCGTGCACCGCTGCGACCCGGCCGTGGTGTTCGCCGAGCTGCTCGACGACGGTCTCCGGACCGCGGACGACGAGGTCCGGGTTCGCGGCGAGTCCCGCGCGCAGGGCGTCGATGTCGAAGTGGTCGGGGTGGTCGTGCGTGACGAGGACGCCCGCTGCTCCGCGGACGAGGTCGACGGCCTCGGGCGTGAACACCCCGGGGTCGATGACGAGGGTGACGCCGTCCTGCTCGAGGACGACGGTGGCGTGGTTGTACTTCGTCAACTCCATGCGCACAACTGTACAGCCGTGTTGTACTTCTGCGGTCGCCCAGGAGGTGAGGAGTCGTTCAGTCGGCCCGACGCGCGACCCGCTCGAACAGCTCGGGCAGACGGCGCAGCAGCGCGCGCTCCTCGGCGTCGGTCTCCTCGCGGATCGCGTCGGCCAGCCAGTCCGTGCGGGCGTCCATGTCGCGCTGCAGTGCGGCCCGGCCGGCGTCCGTGATCCGGATGACCGACGCTCGGCGGTCGGTGTCCGACGCCGTCCGGTCGACGTAGCCGAGCTCGGCCAGTTCGCCGACCGTGCGGGACTGCCCCTGGTGCTTCACCCCGCGGCGGCGCGCGAGTTCCGCGATCGTCATCGGGCCCTCGCGGTGCAGGAACCCGAGGGTGGTGGTGTGCGTGGCCGGCAGCGCGTCCGCCTCGCGTCGTGCGGCACGCACGACCCGGCCGATGGACTGTCGGAGCTCCGCAGCGAGCTCGTCGATCGGGTCCATGCCCGGAACGCTACCGCTTCACGGACAGGAGGCGCGGAGTCAGCTGGCACCGCGCCTCCTGTCCGTCGTGGGGTTTCCGCTCAGCTGCTGCGGACGTCGTCCGCCGCACCCTGCGCGTTGTCCTTGACGTCGGACGCGGCCCCCTGCGCCTCGCCCTTGACCGCCTGCGCGGCGTCCTGCGCGGTCCCCTTGAGGTCCTGCGCGTGCTCCTTCGCCACGTCGCCGAGCTGCGAGCCGACGTCCTTCGCCTGCTCCTTGACCTCGTCGACGAGCGGTGCAGCCTTGTCCTTCAGCTCACCGGCGAGCTCTTCTTCCTTCTCGGTGGTCGGCAGGAGCGACGACACCAGCCAACCGGCACCGAACGCGATGAGGCCGACGGCCAGGGGGTTGCCCTTGGCCTTCTCGACGCCCTTCTGCGCGACGTCCTTCGCCTGGCCGGTCGCGCCCGAGGCGGAACCGGAGGCGCTCGAGCGGGCCGACTGGGCCGCGCCCATCACGGACTCACGGACGTCCTGGAACCGGCCCTTCACCTTCTCGCTCTGGCGGTGGGCGATGGACGACGGGCTGACCTTGTCGGCGAGGGCGTCGACGTCGGAGCCGAGTTCGCCGCGGGTGCGCTCGATGTCGGCGCGGATCTCGTCTGGGGTGCTCATGGCTTCCTCCCGGTGTTGGGCTTGAGTGTCTCGGGGACTTCCTTGGCGGTCTCGACCGTCTGCGGGGCGCCCTTGATCTCCTTGATCTCCTTGCGCCCGCGGACGGCCAGGATCGCGGCGACGATCGCGTACACGACCGCGATGATCAGGGCAGACCAGGCGTTGCCGATCAGGTAACCGAGGCCCCACCACGCGGCGATCGACAGGAACAGCAGGGCGAACACGGCGGTGAGTCCGGCGCCGCCGAACATCCCGCCCGCCTTGCCGGCCTTCTTCGCGGAGTCGGTCAGCTCGGCCTTCGCGAGGGCGACCTCCTGCCGGAACAGGCTGGAGAGGTCACGCGACACGTCGGACAGCAGCTCACCGAGCGGTGTGGTCGCGGCGCGCTCCTCGGGCGTCGGTTCACCCAGGGGTGTCGCGCCGGGGACGGACTGGCTCATACGCCACTCCCCGATCCGGTGGTGCCGTCGCCGGCCTCCTTCTCGTGCTTGACCTCGGTCGCGAGCGCCTTGGTCAGGCGGCCGGCGAGCAGGCCAGCACCGGCGGCGATCGCGATGAAGGTGCCGGGGCGCTTCGCGGCGAAGGTCTTCACCTCGTCGAGCAGCGAGCCCGGGTCGCGGTTCTCGAGGAACCCGGCGGCCGAGGTCGCGCGGCCCGACAGGTCGCGGACGACCTTCGAGGCGACGCCCTGCTCGTCGTCGTTCTCGGCCATGCGACCGAGCTGCTCGCCGAGGGAGCGGAGTCCGCCGGCAGCGCGCTGCTGCTGTTCGCCGGCCTGCTGCTTGAGGTTCTCGGACGCCTGGCCGTAGAGCTGCTTGGCGTGGTCGGTCGCCTCGGAGGCAACCTTCGACGCCTGCTCCTTGGCGGTGCCCGCGACGTTCGCGGCCTTCTCCTTGGCGTCGCCGGCGACGTCCTGCGCGGCACCCTTGGCCGCGTCGGCCTTGCCGGAGCCGGAGCCGCTGCCGGTGCCGGTGCTGCCGGAGCCACCAACGCTGCCGGCGGATGCCGCGGACGGGACGGCGGGGAGCTGCTCGTCGGCCGGGACGGCGTCGAGGGGTGCGTCGAACGGCACCTCGGCGGCGCTGTCGCCGTACGGGTCGTAGGTCTGGGGCGCACCGGGGTCGGTGGGTCGCGCGGCGGGGGTACCGCTGGCGTACGACGGCACGGTCACGCCGGGGGCGACCTCGTGCCCCTCGGAGGCTGCGGTGCGGTCGTGGATGGGCGTCCCGGAGTCGTTCCCGGGTGGGTTCGTGGTCATGGTCGGCCTTCCGGTTGTCGTCGTCCCCGGCGTGCACCGGGGGCGTTTCGCAACGAACTTGCGCCGCGCCCTCTTGGTCCGGTCCCAGGATCACCGGGAAACGCGGTCCGGCAATCCGCACAGGTGGAAGCCGGTTGGATCGACGGGTGCTCCGTGTCTCGGTCGTGATCCCCGTGCGGGACGACGCCGTGCACCTGCGCCGGTGCCTCGCCGCCCTCGCGGCCCAGACCCGGCCGGCCGACGAGGTCGTCGTGGTCGACAACGGCAGCACCGACGACAGCGCGGCGATCGCCCGGGACGCCGGCGCGGTCGTGCTCACGGAGCCGGTGCGCGGGATCGCCCGGGCCTCGGCGCGCGGCTACGACCGTGCGTCCGGCGACGTCGTCGTGCGGCTCGACGCCGACTCCGTCCCACCGCCGTCGTGGATCGCCGACGCGGTCCGGTTGTTGGCCGACCCCGAGGTCGTCGCGGTCACCGGGCCGGGCCGGCCCCGGAACGGTGGCGCCGTGGTGCGCCGACTGTGGAACGCCGTGTACATGGGCCCGTACTTCGTCCTGATGTGGAGCGCGCTCGGGCGTCCGCCGCTGTTCGGGTCCGCCATGGCGATGCGCCGGTCGACCTGGGCCGCGGTCGGTGGGCGAGCGCACCGCGACGACGCCGAGGTGCACGACGACGTCGACCTGAGCATGCAGCTCGACCCGGCCTGGCGGGTGGTTGCCGACCCCGTGCTCACCGTGCAGGTGTCCGCGCGACCGTTGGCGGGCCTCCCGTCCGTCTGGGTGCGGACGCGACGCGCCTTCCACACGTTCCGCGTGAACGGCCGGCGGGCGAACCCGGTGCGCCGGTGGGCGCGACGGCTGCGATCGCAGTCGCGGTCGCGGCGGTGGTGGCGCAGCCGCTGACCGACGGGGTCGGGGGACAACGAATCGGTGACGGTCCCAGCCACCGCGGCCCTCGGTCGGTACGTTCGTGAGCGACGGTCACGACCTGACGCGACCGGACGAAGGGGAACCATGCGCCACACGATCACGCTCGCTGCCCTGCTGGCGGCGGGCCTCGCCCTGACCGGCTGCGCCCAGGCCGGACCGGCCGGACCCTCGAGCGACACCGCGACCACCGCAGCCGACCCGACGACGGCACCGAGCCCGACCGACACCACGACCGCTCCGAGCCCCACCGGCACGGGGGCCCCGAGCGACGAGACCGCCGCCGTCCCGGCCAGCTGCACCGACCTGATCACCGCTGGCAAGTGGGACAAGGCGTTCGCATCGGCACCGCTCAACGACCCGTCGGTCGTCGGGGACCCGATCGCGATCCCGAAGAGCTCGTTCACCCCGGCGCTGCAGGGCGACGGCAAGCGCCTGTACTGCGTGTGGCGGGAGCCGCAGGCCGACATCTCGTACCTGTCCATCGCGGTCGACGCCGTCGACCCGGCCGCAGCCCGCGACGCGCTCGAGCAGCTCAGCGCGAAGGGCTACGACTGCGGCGACGAGTCCGACGGGTACCTGTGCCAGAAGGTCTCGAAGAACTCGCAGTACCCGGTCACGGACGGCGACACGTACTACACGCGGGGTGACCTCGGCATCCACATCCAGCAGTCGAACATCGAGACGACCGATCTGCTCGACGACGTCGTGGCGAACGTCTTCACGGACTGACGCAGCGGGTCACCGGGCGGGTCGAGACCGCACGTGCGCCCGCTCACCCTGCGGCCCGTACAGGCACAGCACCTCGGTGACGGAGTCGGTCACGTTGCCCATCCAGTGCGGAGTGTGGGTGTCGAACTCGGCGACCTCACCGGGTCCGAGGTCGAGGTCGTGCTCCCCCAGCACCAGTCGGAGCCGTCCGGACAGCACGTAGAGCCACTCGTAGCCCTCGTGCGTCTTGAGCGACGGCTCCCCACCCGGGGTGTTCGGCGGGAACAGCTGCTTGAAGGAGCGCACCCCGCCGGTCCGCTTCGTCAGCGGCACGACGACGCGGCCGCCGTGCACCTCGGGCTTCATGTGCACGCGCGGGTCGCCGGTCTGCGGCGCGCCGACCAGGTCGTCGAGGGGCACCTGGTACGCCCGGGCGAGGGGCAGCAGCAGTTCCAGCGTCGGCTTCCGTTGCCCAGACTCGAGCCGCGACAGCGTGCTCACCGAGACCCCGGTCTGCTCGGACAGCGCGGCGAGCGTGACGTCGCGGTGGGCACGCAGCGCGCGCAGGCGGGGGCCGACCCCGTCGACGACCTCGGCGGTCGTGCGCGGGGCGGTCGCGTCCTGGCTGCCGTGTCCCATGGCGGACATGTTGCCACAGCGGCAAACTTCGTTGCTGTTCTCGCTCGATCCGCCGCATGATCAGCGCATGCCTGAACACTTCGACGTCATCGTCATCGGCGGCTCGGCCGCCGGCCTCTCCGCCGCCCTCATCCTCGGCCGTTCGCGGCGCTCGGTGCTCGTCGTCGACTCCGGCGAGCCCCGCAACGCCCCGGCGGCCGGCGCGCACAACTACCTCGGCCACGAGGGCGTCGCGCCCGCCGAGCTGCTCCGCATCGGTCGCGACGAGGTCGCCGCCTACGGCGTCCAGGTCACGGCCGGGAGGATCGTGGCCACGTCCGCCACGACCGGTGACGGTCACGACCCGGTCGGCTTCTCGGTCACGCTGGACTCGGGCGAGGTCGTCACGGCGCGCAGGCTGGTCGTCGCCTCCGGCGCCGTGGACGTCCTGCCGGAGATCCCGGGCCTGGCCGAGCAGTGGGGGCGCGGGGTCGTGCACTGCCCGTTCTGCCACGGGTGGGAGATCCGCGACCAGCGGATCGGGGTCCTCGTCACGACGCCGAACGGCGCACACCACGCGCTCATGTTCCGGGCGCTGAGCGATCGGGTGATCGTGTTCCTGACCGAGCCGGCCCTGATGGACGACACCGCCCTGGCCGGTTTGGCGGCCCGTGGCGTCTCGGTCATCGAGGGCCCCGTCGCCGCCGTGGTCTCCGAGGGTGACCGGCTGACCGGGGTCCGGCTCGGCGACGGGTCGTTCGTCGAGCTCGATGCCCTGGCCACGGCGAGCCGGCCCGAGGCGCGGGTGGGGTTCCTGTCCGGGCTCGGCCTCGACGCCACCGACCAGTTCATGGGCGACCACCGGTTCGCGACGGCGCTGACCGTGGACGCCGCCGGGCAGACCGCCGTGCGCGGGGTCTACGCGGCCGGCAACGTGACGTCCCCGATGGCGACGGTCATCGCGTCGGCGGCGGCCGGCACCCAGACGGGTGCGGCGGTGCACGGCGACCTGGTGCAGGCCGACCTGGCGGCGGCACTGGCCGGGGTGGGCGCGGGCGTCGGTGCGGCCGTCGGTGCGGCCGATGTTTCGCGCTGAGCGACAGTTCGCGGGGCCGGGCGGGCGTGGAGTGTCGGTGAGCGCGAAACCTGGGCTCGGTCAGTCGACGCGGTAGCCGGCCTGCGCGGCCAGCAGCGGTGCGAGCGTGTAGAGCTGGTCGGCACCGATCGTGGCCCCGCGGAACCCCTCGAGCCGCTCGACCCGATCGAGGTCCGCTGCGCGAAGGTCCACGTGGTCGATGCGGGTGTTCGACCCCTCGGCGGCGCGGATGCTGCTGCCGTCGAACGACACCCGCAACAGCTTCGCGTCGGCGATGTCGAGCTCGTCGATGACGCAGTCGCGGAACACCACGTCGGTGATCGTCGAGCCGCGCAGGTTCACGAACCCGAACTTCATGCCGACGAACTCCACGCCGTTCAGCCCAGAGTCGTACAGCTCCGCCGAGCCGACGCGCCCGCCGGAGACCCGGACCTCGCGCCACGTGCTGCTCGACGCCCGCAGGATCGGGGCGTCGAGCGAGTCGATGATCGAGTCACGGACCCGGAGCCCACGGAAGTCCGCGTCGTCGCCCCGGAACGTGTCGATGACGCACTCCTCGATCTCCAGGTCGGGCAGTCGCTCGCCGGCCAGGTCGAGGACGTCGATGCGCTTGCCCTCGATGCGGTCACCCGTCAGGACGTCACCGGGTGCTGGCACCCAGTCCTCGAGGTTCGTCGGTTCGGTCAGGGTGATGCGCGGGGCGTCGGTGCCGGAGGAGCGTGCCATGCCCCCAGTCTGGCGGTGACCGCCGACCCGCGGGTCACGACCGGGGTCGGGTGAGGACGCTGTCCAGCCGGTAGTCCTTCGCCGGGCCGCGCGCTTCCCACCGCACCGTCCAGCGGTCTTCGTCGCCGTCGAAGGCGCCCGTGTAGTCGTCCGGGGTGCAGGCGTGGGCGACGCTCGTGCCCCAGACCCAGTCGTGGAACACTCGACCGTCGGAGAAGTGCACGGTCCAGCCGCCGGTACTCGTCCGCCGCAGGACGAGGGTCCGGGACACGGGCGTCGTCCGACCGTCGAAGGTCATCACGCCCGACTCGTCCCAGCGCACCTCGTCGTCTCCGACCCGGGTCAGGGTGGTGGTCCCGGTGACGGTCCCCGTGGCACCGGCACGGTGGTCGTGCACGGTGCGGTGCAGGTCCCACACCCCGAGCAGGTCCGTCGGCAGAAGCACCCGACCAGGCTAACCGCGCAGGGCCTCGGCCCGCGCGGCTCGGCGCTCGTCGTCGGTGATGACCCCGCGGGCGTGCAGCTCGTCGAGTTCGAGGAGCCGCTGCTCCGGCGAGCTCCGACGGGCACCGTGCGGGCGCCGGCTGCGGACGACCGCGATGCACACGGCGACGATGACCGCGATGACGACGAGCGCCATGAGCAGGGTCCAGACGAGGTCGTAGACCGGCGGGATCAGGGGGTTGTGCACTTCTTCGGAGGCGATCATCGTCCGCGCAGCGCTTCGGCTCGGGCGCTGCGGTGCTCCTCGTCGGAGATCACGCCGCGGGCGTGCAGGTCGTCGAGTTCGGCGAGCCGCTGTTCGAGCGGCTTGTCCGGTGCGAACGTGCGGCTCTGCATCGCCTGGTACGCGATGTCCTCCTGCATGGTGAGCGGGTTCTGACCACGGTCGGCCATCCGCTTGCCCCGGTAGAGCGCCAGGATGATGATCGTCAGGGTCGTGAGGATCGCCAACGCCGCGACGACCCCGAACGCGATGCCGAACCAGCCGTCGAACAGGTCGGGCATCCCCGACTCCCCCGGGCCTTCGAGCTCACTGAACGCGGACCAACTGAGCACCATCGCGCTCCCCCTTCTCACAACGACGAGCGAAGCGTAGCGCGAGACGGCGAACACGAGCGGGCGTTCCTTCCCAGAACGCCCGCGATGGAATGTGGAAACGGGCGTACCTGGTCAGAAGTTCCGACCCGGTACGCCCGAAATCACCCGGTACGCCCGATTCGACCAGGCAACGCGAGCCCCAGCCAGCGCAACTCCCACCACCCAGCCCGCCCCCCGGCCAGCCCCAGCCCGCTCAGCCGCGCAGCGGCCCCGACCCCGGAACGTTCACACCGTCCGCGAAGCCGGCCACGAGTGCACGCAACGCTTCTTCGGAGGTGTGTCGGGCCTCCCATCCGAGCACCGACCGGGCACGGTCGGTCCGCATGATCGGTACGCCGGCAGCGATGTCGATCCACCCGGCGTCCGTCGGCTGCAACCGCAGCCGCCACGTCACCGTCACGATCCCGCGCAGCAGCCGCAGCGGGATCCGGACGGCACCGAGCATGCCGAAGGCCCGAGCCAGTCGCGGCGGGTTGAGCACGGGCGAGGCCGCGATGTTGAACGCCCCCGCTGCCCGTCGGTCGACCGCGCGCCAGTAGGCGTCGGCGACGTCGTCGGCGTGCACGGCCTGGAACACGAACGGGTACGGCAGCGGCAGCACGAGCCAGCGGATCCACCGGACGATCGACATCGGCACGAGGTGTCCGAGGAACAGCCCCCGGATCTCGGCGGCGGCGTCCCGCTGGAAGATCAGCCCCGGGCGGAGCCGGGTGACGGTCACGGAAGGGTGGTCGGCCTCGAACGCGTCCATCGCCGCTTCGTTCGCGGCCTTGTGGATCGAGTACGTCGCCGTCGGGATGCCGTCGGCGGGCCAGCTCTCGTCCACGGGGGTGCGCTTGCCGTCGACGTCCACCCCGCTGTAGGCACCGACCGACGACGCGACGACGACCTGGGGTACCTCGGCGCGCGCGACGGCCGCCAGGACGTTCGCCGTCCCGGTCACGTTCGTGCGGTGCTGCGCGGGGATGTCGTGCGTCGGTTGCAGCGCCCACGCCAGGTGGATGACGGCGTCGGCGCCCTGGAACACGGCGGCGAGCTGGTCCACGGCGTCCGCGGCACCGACGTCGACGGCGTGCCAGACGGCGGCGGCGTACGGCTCCGCGCGCAGGTCCGGCAGGCGCCGGGCGACACCGACGATCTGGACGCCGACGCCGTCACCGGCGGCGTCACCGGCGGCGTGACGGCCGGTGTCACCGCTGGCGCCGTCACGGCCGGTGGCCCCGTCGCCGTCGGCGCGCACGGCCGCGAGCCGACGGAGCACCGCCGTCCCCACGTTGCCGGTCGCGCCGACGACGACGATGCGCATCAGGCCGCGGCCATCGCGGGGTCGAGCACGACCTTGACGCAGTCGTCCTGCTTCTTCTGGAAGACCTCGTACATGTGCGGGGCATCCTCGAGCGAGACGCGGTGGGTGGTCAGGTCGAGCGTGCCGAGCGGGTCCGACGAGTCGGAGACGAGCGGCATGATGTCGTCGATCCAGCGCTTCACGTTGCACTGGCCCTCGCGGATGGTGATCTGCTTGTCGAACAGCGTCATCATCGGCATCGGGTCGGCCATGCCGCCGTAGACACCACTCAGCGAGACGGTGCCCCCGCGGCGCACCAGGTCGATCGCCGCGTGCACGGCGGCCAGCCGGTCGACGCCGGCGGTCTCGATCGCCTTCTGCGCGAGCTTGTCGGGCAGCAGGCCGGCGGCGCGCTGGGCGAAGCCCGCCATCGGGTTGCCGTGGGCCTCCATGCCGACGGCGTCGACGACCCCGTCGGGGCCGCGGCCGTCGGTCAGGTCGACGAGCTCGGGCACCAGGTCCTTCGTCAGGTCGAACACCTCGGCACCGTGCTTCGCCCCGAGGTCACGGCGGACCTTCTCGGGGTCGACGGCGAGCACGCGGTAGCCGAGGTGCTTGCCGATGCGGGCGGCGAACTGACCGACCGGGCCGAGGCCGAGCACGGCGAGCGTGCCGCCCTCGGGCACCTGGGCGTACTGCACGGCCTGCCACGCGGTCGGCAGGATGTCGCTCAGGAACAGCCAGCGGTCGTCGGGGGTGCCGTCGTCCGGCACGACGATGGGGCCGTAGTCGGCGTGCGGCACGCGCAGGTACTCCGCCTGGCCACCCGGGACCTGGCCGTACATCTTCGTGTAGCCGAACAGCGAGGCACCGGTGCCGTACTCGGTCACCTGGGTGGTCTCGCACTGCGACTGCAGGCCGTGCTGGCACATCCAGCAGTGGCCGCAGGAGATGTTGAAGGGGATGACGACCCGGTCGCCGACCTTCAGGTTCGTGACGCCGGATCCGACCTCTTCCACGATGCCCATCGGCTCGTGGCCGAGGACGTCGCCGCGGTCGATGTACGGGCCGAGCACGCGGTACAGGTGCAGGTCGGAGCCGCAGATCGCCGTGGAGGTGATCCGCACGATCGCGTCGGTCGGCTCCTGGATGGTCGGGTCGGGGACGGTCTCGACGGACACCTTCTCGGTGCCCTGGTAGGTCAGTGCGCGCACGTTGCGTTCCTCTCGTGGTCGCTTCGAGCCTGCCTGGAGGCACGACTCGCGTTCCCCTCCTCGGTACGCGCCCGCCCCGTGGACGCTCCCAGCCCCGCGTCCCCCTCGCGGACGTCGGCGCGGGTGGGCAGCGGTGGTCGCGACCTCAGGCGAGGACGGCTGCGAGGACCCGCTCGTGCTCGTCGCGACCACCCGGTCCGGCACTGCCGCCGAGCATGATGAGCGCCTTCCACAGCGCCCATCCCCGTGCACGCGCCCACGTGTCGTCGTCCAGGTCGACGGCCCGCCGGAACACCCGTCGCGCCGGCCCGTCCAGCATCGTCCACGCGAGCACGAGGTCGCACGCCGGGTCCCCCACGCCGCACGTGCCGAAGTCGATCACCGCGCACAGCCGCCCGGTGTCGTCGACGAGCAGGTTGCCCGGGGCGACGTCGCCGTGGAACCAGACCGCCGGCCCGTCCCACCGGCTGGCGAGGGCCTCGGCCCAGACCGCTTCGCACGCGCCGCGGTCGACGACGGTACCGCCGGTCCTGCCGCCGCCGCCGCCGCCGCCGCCGCCGAGCGTGTCGAGCGCCGTCCGCACCTCGGCGTCGTACACGGACGGGTGCTCGCCGCGGTGGAACGAGTGCGCGCCGGCGGTGGGGCCGCCCGTCGCCGGGACGCTCCGGAGCTGCCGGAGCACGGCACCGACCTCGGCAGCGAAGCGCTCGTGGTCGAGGTCGTCGACCTGCACGGCGGGCACCCCGTCGAGCCACCGCCGCACCGACCACGGGAACGGGTACCCCTGGCCCGGTTCCCCGAGCGCCACGGGCTCCGGGACGGCGACGTCCAGCCGCCGGGCGAGGTACGGCAGGACGTCCTGCTCCTTCTCGACCGCGGGCACGTAGCCGGCCGCGCTCGGCAGTCGCACCGACAGGGCGTCCCCGAGCCGGTAGGTGCGGTTGTCCCAGCCCTGGTGGTCGACCTCGCGCACGGGCAGGTCGGCCCAGTCGGGGAACTGCTCCGCGACGAGTCGTTCGACGAGTCCGGCGTCGATCCGGGGCACCTCGGTGTGCATGCCCGCAGCCTAGGCGTCGGACCGGGCCAGCGGTGGGGCCGGTGCGCGCGGGCGGCCAGCGGCGGGGCGGACTCGCACCGGGCCTCCCGGCCGTCGCCTCAGGCGGGTTCTGCCAGGGCGAGCAAGGCGTCGCGCGCGACCGCGAGCTCCCGCTCGTCCAGGTAGGGCGGCATGCCGACCGCGGCCGCGAGGCCCTCGGCCGCGTGCCGGACCACCAGTGCGCGGTCCTCGGGCAGGCCGTCGCGTGCGAACAGCGTCCGCCAGTGCTCGGCGTCGGCGGCGACGGCCGCGGCGATCCCCGGGACGGCCATCAGACCGGGCCAGTGCGACGACGGTGCGAACAGGTCCATCGCCTGCTCGCTGCCGCCGCAGAGCGTCCGGACGTAGGCGCGCAGGACCTTGCCCGGTCGGTTCTCGGCGAGGTCCACGTGCTGCATGACCTCGTCCGTGAACGCGGCCAACCCGTGCTCGACGACCGCGAGCAGGAGTTCGTCCTTCGACGGGAAGTGGTGCAGCAGCCCGCTCTTCGAGACGCCGGCTTCGGTCGCGATCTCGGCGACGCTCACCCGCGTACCGCGTTCGGCGAGCAATCGGCGTGCGGACTCGAGCACGGCCTGCCGCGTGCGCTCGCGGTCGCGGGAGCCGTCGGTGCCGGTGCCGGGGCCCGTGCTGCGGTCAGTGGTCATGCGGTCCATCCTGCCGGTTCGGGATGACCCGGAGCGCGACCACGGCGGCGACCGCGAGCAGCACCGCGGCGCAGACGGAGGCGAGTTGCATGCCACCGGTGAACGCCTCACGGGCGTGCTCGAGCACCGGCGACCCCGGTTGCAGTACCTGGCTCGCCGACGCCAGCGACTCCCGTACCCGGTCCGCGACCCCCGAACCCAGGCTGTCGCCCGTGAGGTCGAGGTTCGACCGGTAGAACGCGGTCTGCAGCGACCCGAGCACCGCGATGCCGAGCGCGACGCCGAGCTCGTACCCGGTCTCCGAGATCGCCGAGGCGGCGCCCGCACGCTCCCGCGGAGCCGCGGCGACGACCGCGTCCGTCGCCAGCGTCATCGACACCCCGACGCCGAGGCCGACCACGGCGAGCGCGATGGCGATCCCCCAGTACGTCGGCAGCCCCTCGGCGAAGGCGAGTCCGGCCATGCCGACCGCGGCGACCGCCAGCCCGAGGCCGATGGAGCGACCGGGGCCGACGCGACGGGAGAGCAGGCCGATCACGGCGATGACCGCGATGGACGCCAGGGTGGCCGGCAGCTCCGCGGCTCCGGCGAGCAGCGGGGTGAACCCGCGCACCAGCTGCAGGTACTGCGAGAAGAAGAACAGCAGACCGCTCAGCGCGAAGACGGACAGCGAGTTCGCGACCACCGCACCGGAGAACGCCGGGATCCGGAACAGCTGCAGGTCGATGAGCGGCGTGGTCAGGCGTTCCTGCCGCCGGACGAACCACCAGCCCGACGCGAGCCCGAGCAACGCGGTCGCCGGCACCGTCCAGTCGAACCCGTGCCCGGCGACGTGCTTCACGGCGTAGACCAGCGGCACGATCGCGAGCACCGAGAGCACCGCGGAGAGCAGGTCGATCGGGGTCCGGGCGCCGCCGCGGGACTCCGGCAGCAGGAACGCCCCGGCGACGACGATCACCGCGATGACGGGGATGTTGATGAGGAACACCGATCCCCACCAGAAGTGTTCCAGCAGCGCCCCGCCGACGAGTGGTCCGGCCGCGGCACCACCGGTCGCGCCCGCGGACCACACCGCGATGGCGGTGGTGCGCTGCCGCGGGTCGCGGAAGATCGTGCGCACCAGCGACAGCGTCGAGGGCATCAGGGTGGCGCCGGCGACGCCGAGGAGTGCCCGTGCGGCGATGAGCAGCTCCGGGCTCGAGGCGAAGGCCGCAGCGGCCGATGCCAGTCCGAACGCGACGGAGCCGAGGAGCAGCAGGCGCTTCCGACCGATCCGATCGGCGACGTTGCCCATCGTGACGAGCAACCCGGCGAGTGCGAACGAGTAGACGTCGCCGATCCAGAGCACCTGGGTCGCGGTCGGGTCGAGGTCGGCGGTCAGGGACGGCACCGCCAGGGCCAGCACGGTGCCGTCGATCGCCAGGAGCACCACGGCCAGGGTGAGGACGCCGAGGGACGCCCACTCACGGACGGAGGCGCGGTGGGTCGGGGTGGTGCTGGTCGTGGTCATCGGTCGACCGTAACCGACCATTTGGTCGGTTGGGCAGACTGCACAGTCGGTTCACAGCACAGCGCCGCTCGGTCAGCCCCGCAGCCGGTCACGCTCCCCTGGCGGCAGGTGCTCGGTGGCCGTCCGGCGGGCGGCCGGGCTGAGGAACCGGCCGCTCTGCTCGAGGAATGCCACGAGTGCCGGCTCGGACGCCCGCTTCCCCGTCTCGCGCAGGACGAGACCGAGCGCCGACTGCACCGTCTCGCTGCGCTCCCGAACCAGGCGCCCGGCGATCCCGAGCGGCACCTCGGCGTCGCCCTGCTTCGCGAACGCCAGGGTCGCCACGACCGCGATCCGGCGGACCATCGCGACGTCGGACTTCGCCAGCGCGAACAGCGGACCGGTCGAGGCGCCCACCAACGGGGCGCCGACGAGTTCCTCGGCGGCCAGGTCGACGAGCACCGGGTCTTCGAACCGCTCGGCCTTCGCCGCGGACAGGTACTCGTCGGTGAGCTCCGGATCCGCCTGCGCCCGCATCGCCTGCACGAGCAGCAGGACGGCGACGAGCTTCGCGCCGTCGTCCTCGCTCCAGAGCAGCGCCGAGCGCTCCCCCTCGTCGAGGTCGTGGAACTGCCGCGCGACCCTCCGGGCCGCAGCGACGTCACCGGTGGTGCGGGCGAACGCCGCCAGCACGGCCTCAGCGTCGCGCCCCGCCTGGAGGCTCGTCACGCGACCTCCCCCTCGCTCGCGTCGTTCTGTGGTGCCTTTCGACGCCCGCGGCTGAGCACGATGACCGCGACGACCACCAGGAACGCCGCGAACATCCAGGTGCCCACCTGCGGATCCACCAGGCGCGCCAGCACGGCACCACCCGGCGAGCACACGGCAGCGGTGATGCCGACCGTCAGCCCGACCCGCAGGTCGACCGCACGACGCCGCAGGTTCGCGACCGTCCCGGACACCGACGTCGGCACCATCGTGAGGAGTGACGTGCCCTTCGCCAGCAGGTCGCCGGCGCCGAGCACGACCTCGAGCCCCGGCACGATGACGACCCCGCCGCCGACCCCGACGAGCCCGGACAGCACCCCCGACAGCAGCCCGAGCAGCAGCAGGACGACCGCCTCGACGACCCCGAAGTGCACCTCGCCACCGCGGGTCGGCACCGTGGTGAACAGCGACACGAGCACGACGGCGATGAACCCGACGAAGATCCACGGCAGCGCGCGGAGTGGCAGGGCACGGAGCAGCCGGGCACCGATCGGGGCGCCGATGACGCTGCCGACCGCCAAGGTCAGGGCCGCGAGCCAGTGCACCTCGCCCTGCACCGCGTACGTGACCGCACCGACGACGGCCGCGGGGGCGATCGCCACGAGCGAGGTGGCCGAGGCCCGACGCTGGTCCATCTGTGCGAAGGCCATGAGCGCCGGCACCACGATGACCCCACCGCCGACGCCGAACAGCCCGGACAGCACGCCCGCCAGGGCCCCGATCGCCACCAACACGAGCACCGTTCCGCCGCGCTTCCTCATCCCGCCCAGGCTATCCGCGCCGCGGGCTACGACGCAGCGAGCGCCGCCGGCTCGCCTTCGTGCACGAGCTGGTGCACCCGCTGGTACGAGACGCGGAGGACGACCGCGATGTCCCGCAGGGTGAGACCGTCGTCCTTCAGCGAGACAGCGATCGCCCTGCGGAGCGAGAGCGCGCGGGCCTCCTTCACCTCGGCCTCGGCGCGCAGCGCGGTGGCCTCTTCGAGCGAGCGCGCCAGGGCTGGCTCGAGCTCGGCACGGATGACCACGGTGACGTCGTCCTGATCGACCTCGGCGACGAAGGCGATCGCTTCACGCTGGGCATCGGCAGCGAGGTCGAGCCGACGGACCTGCGAGATCGCGCCGGGGAACTGGTCGTTCTGCTCGAACTGCTTGAAGAACGCCCGAGCGGTGCCGTCGGCGATCTCGGAGTGCCGTCCGACGGTGCTCCGAGTCGACCCGACGACGATCCCGGTGTTGCACTGTCTACTGCCCTTGATTCCTCAACGCAAGCGACAGAGACGAAGCGGGATGTCGCCACCCTCGCACCGAGCGGGGGCGGCCAACGAGTGAGCAGAAAAGGTCGAGTGACCTCGAGCCACCCGACCTTTTCTGCTCACCCGATGAGCGGGGCGGGGTCGCGCGCGACACACGCGACGTGCGACGAACCCCGCGCCCCGCGCCCGCCCCGCCCCGCCCCGCCCCGCCTCAGCGGAAGTGCATGTTCTTCAGCGGGTCGACGAGGGTGCCGTTCCGCCGCGTCTCGACGTGCACGTGCGGCCCCGTCGACTGCCCGGTGTTGCCGGACTTCGCGATCTCGGTGCCGAGCTTCACGATCTGCCCCTGCTTCACCTCGATCTTGCTGAGGTGCGCGACCAGCACCGCCGTCATGCCGTACGTGACGACGATGTAGTTGCCGTAGGCCGCGTCGTTCGCGATGGTCTTGGTGACCGTCCCCGTCCCGGAGCCGTACACGGCCGTCCCCACCGGCACAGGGGCGTCTGTGCCCTGGTGGTAGCGCGGGACGTGCCCGGCGCCGCGGTCGTCGCCGTACCGGCCGGTGATCTTCGTGCCGTTGACGGGCCAGGCCAGGCCGGTGACCGGTCGGCTCGACCAGACCCGGGTGTCCTTCGCGCCGTAGAGCACGACGTTGCCGTCGACCTGCACGAGCAGGTTGCCCGACCCGGCGGTGCTGGTGCGCGAGCTCCAGAGCGCGACCTTCTTGCGTGAGGCGTCACGGGTCCAGATGACGAAGTTGCCCTTGGCCTGCAGCTCGGCCCAGGCGCCCGGGTGTCCGCCGGTGCGCGACTGCCAGACCACGCGGCCGCTGACCTTCTGCACCAGGTTGCCGTCGGTGCGCATGTTGAGGATGCGCGTGTTCGAGGTGTCGGATCGCAGCACGGTGCCGCCCAGGATGGTGTTCCCCGACGGGACGCGGTCCTGGTAGCCGTTCCAGCTCACGACCACGGTCTTGCCGGCGAGCAGCGCCATCGTGCCGTCGGCGCGCACCTTCAGCGCGGTCGAGTTCACGGTGCCGGCCGAGGCCCAGCGGGCCACACGCTTGCCGTTCTTCGTGATGTCGAGGGCGCGGTTCTTGCCGACCACGGCGATCGCGCCGGAGTTGCCGGCGGTGTTCGACGCCCACAGCACACGGTTGCCGATGCCGTACTCGACCAGGTTGCCGTCGCCCTGCATGATGAGCTTGAACTGGCCGTTCGGCGACGTGACCTGGTCGCCGGGCAGGATCTTGGTGCCGGCCGGGGCCGAGCCGACCCAGACCGCAGAGGCCGCTGCCGGTTCGGCTGTCGCCACGAGCGCCCCCGCCGCCAGGGCCAGTGCCGTCACGGCGCCGGCGATGCGTGGGAGTCGGCGCGCACGTGCGACGGTCGACGGAGTGGTGGTCATGGATCCCCTGCCCTGGAACCGACCGTGCGAGCGCGCGGTCGTTCGGCGCTCGCCCTGCACGAGTCGCCGAACGATGTTCGCTTTTCTGCGCGGGGTGCACAACCCCTTGGACGGGGGGTGTACAGCACGGGAGTATTCGCCGCGGGACAGGATGGGACCATGTCGACGCCGAACCCCGCCTTCGTCCCTCCCGCTGCGCAGACCACCCGTCCGGACCTGCGGGGCACGTTCGGGATGGCGGCCTCGACGCACTGGATCGCGACGGCGACCGCCCAGTCGGTGCTCGAGCGCGGCGGCAACGCCTTCGACGCGGCCGTCGCCGGGGCCTTCGTCCTGCAGGTCGTGGAGCCCCACCTGAACGGCCCCGGGGGCGACCTGACGGCGGTCTTCGCGACGGCGGTCAACCCCGTGCCGACGGTGCTGGTCGGTCAGGGTCCCGCGCCCGAGGGCGCGACCCCGGAGCACTACCGCGCCGAGGGCCTCGACCTGGTCCCCGGCTCCGGCGCGCTGGCCGCGACCGTCCCCGGCGCGGTCGACGCCTGGCTGCTCCTGCTCCGCGACCACGGCACGTGGGAACTGGCCGACGTCCTCGCCCCCGCGATCGGGTACGCCCGCGACGGCCACCCGGTCGCACCTGCGGTGGTCCGGACGATCACCGCCGTGCGCGGCCTGTTCGAGCAGCACTGGCCCACCTCCGCCACACAGTGGATGCCGGGAGGCACGGTGCCGGTCCCCGGGGACCTGGTGCGCAACGAGGCACTCGCTGCAGTGCTCGACCGGCTGGTCGAGGCCGGCGCCGGTGCCGGCAGCCGGACGGGCCGCATCGATGCGGCCCGGTCCGAGTGGGCGGAGGGACACGTCGCCGAGGCGATCGACCGGTTCGTCCGCGAACCGCACCGGCACGCGTCGGGCACCGACCACGCCGGGGTCATCCGGGCCTCCGACCTGGCGGCGTTCCGGGCGTCGTACGAACCCGCGACGACCGCCGAGTTCCGCGGCTGCACGATCGCCAAGACCGGACCGTGGGGCCAGGGTCCGGCGCTGCTCCAGACACTGCGGCTGCTCGAACCGCTCGACGACGCCCTGCTCGACCCGTCGACCGAGCTCGGCGCGCACACGATCGTCGAGGCGCAGAAGCTCGCCCTCGCCGACCGCGAGGCGTTCTACGGCGACGGCGAGGTCCCGATGGACGTCCTGCTCTCCGACGCCTACGCCGACGAGCGCCGTGCGCTGATCGGCGAGCGGGCCTCGGCAGAGCTCCGGCCCGGCACGATCGCCGGGGTCGAGCACGCACTGCCGCCGGTCCGGACCTCGTACGACTCCGCCGGTTCGGTCGGGGTGGGCGAACCGACCGTGCAGGTCGCCCGTGACACCGAAGCCGGCACCGAGGTCCCGCCGGCCGCTCCGCCCGAGGACCGCGGCGAGCCGTTCGTGACCCCCGACGGCGAGACCCGCGGCGACACGTGCCACATCGACGTCGTGGACCGCTGGGGCAACATCGTCAGTGCGACCCCGTCCGGTGGCTGGCTGCAGTCGTCACCGACGATCCCCGAGCTCGGGTTCTGCCTCGGCACCCGCCTGCAGATGACGTGGCTCGAACCGGGCACGGCCTCGACACTGCGGCCCGGCGAGCGCCCCCGCACCACGCTGACCCCGACCCTGGTGCTCCGCGACGGGCAGCCGGTCGCCGCGCTCGGTTCCCCCGGCGGTGACCAGCAGGACCAGTGGCAGCTGCTGTTCCTGCTGCGCTGGATCGTCGGCGGCTACTCCCCGCAGCAGGCCATCGACGCACCGGCGCTGCACACCACGTCGTTCCCGGGGTCGTTCTGGCCGCGCACGTGGGAGCCCGCCGGACTGGTCGTCGAGGACCGCCTGGGTGAGGAGGTCATCGAGGCGCTCGAGGCCCGCGGACACGTCGTGACCCGCGGCGGTGACTGGAGCCTGGGCCGGCTGTCGTGCGTCACCCGTGACCCGGACACCGGGATCCTCGGCGCCGCCGCGAACCCCCGCGGCGCGCAGGGCTACGCCGCGGGACGCTGACCGACGCCCGTTCCTTCCCAGAACACCCGCACTGGAAAGTGGAATCGGGCGTACCTGGTCAGAACTTCCGACCAGGTACGCCCGATTCGACCAGGTACGCCCGATTCCACCAGGTACGCCCGATTCGACCGGGCACGCCCGGTTCAGAGCGTCGGGACGACCACTGCGCGACCCGAGAGCTCCCCGGCCTCGAGCTTCCGGTACGCCTCGAGTGCGTCGGACAGCGCGTAGCGCTCGACGTCGGGGACGATCTGCCCGGCGCGGTACATCGCGACGACCTCGTGCAGGTCCTCGATGGTGCCCCAGTAGGTGTTCGTGATCGTCGACTCGTACGGCGTCGCGAAGAAGTTCCACTCGGTGGTGCCGCCGGCGATCCCGACGACGGTGAACCGCCCGCCGACCGCCATCGAGGCCTGCGCGACCTTGATCGTGGGGGTGGCACCGACGAAGTCGAAGGCCGCGTCGACGCCGCGTCCGCCGGTGATCTCGCGGATGCGCTCGGCCTGGTCCGGGCCGCCGGGGACGGTGATCGCGCCACGGGCGGCGGCGCGGTCCATCGCGTCCTGCTTCATGTCGGTCGCGATGACCGTGGCACCGGTGAGCGCCGTGAGGATCTGCACGGCGATCTGCCCGAGGCCGCCCAGGCCGACGACGAGCGCGAAGCGACCGCCACCAGCCAGGTTCGGCAGGGAGTTCTTGATCGCGTGGTACGGCGTGAGGGCGGCGTCGCTCAGCGGTGCGGCGGCGACCGGGTCGGCGTCGCCGAGCGGCACGAGGTTCCGCGCCGGGACGCTCACGTACTCCGCCATGCCGCCGTCGCGCCCGAGGCCGATCCCCATGTAGGGGTTCGTCGCGGCGTTCTCGCAGTAGGTGTCCTGCCCCTTCGAGCAGTACGAGCAGTGCCCGCAGCCGACCGGCCCGTAGACCAGGTAGGCGTCGCCCTCGGCGAAGCCGGTGACCCCGTCACCGACGGCCTCGACCCAGCCGGAGTTCTCGTGGCCGAGCACGAACGCGGGCGCCTGGGCTCCCGGCTGCCCCTGCTGGAACTCGCGGTACACGGCGACGTCCGAGTGGCAGGCACCAGCGCCGGCGACCTTGAGCAGGACTTCACCCGGCCCGGGTGCGGGCTTCGGGACCTCGGTCAGGGACGGGAAGGTCTGGTACTGCTCGAACACGACGGCGCGCATGGGGTTCTCCTTTGATCGCCCTTCACGCTACACCTGTCGTCGAGGACGACATGTGTCGCCCAGTTGCCTCGGGACCCCACCCTCCCGCGAACAGTCCGCGGTCGAACCGTGCCCCACCAGGGCGCGACGACCGCGCCACCATGACACCCAGCACGACCGCACCGAGTGGTCCGGTGAACACGAGGAGCAGGATCTACAGCCCGGCGTGGTCCCGGTCGTGCAGTCGCCGCACGAGCAGCGACCACCGGGGCACGATGGTCAGGATCGTCGGAACGAGGATCGCCAGGTCCCACGCGTCCGGCCAGACGTCCCGCTCGCCGCCGCCCCAGCCGAACCACGCCCCCTGCCCGCGGTCGATCAGGTGGAACGAGACCCGCGGTGACGGGACGACCCCGAACGGGTCGATGTACATCTCCCACCGCCCTCCGGTCCCGTGCACGCCGACGACCCAGAGCGCGACCCCGACCAGCGCGAGCTCGAGCGCGATCACCCACCAGAACTCCGAGCGACTCGCCCGCCCGTGGAACCGCCACCCCTGCGTCCAGAACCGGAGCCAGGCGACCACCGGGTTCGTCACGTCGGCCGGACCCTGCTCGAGCACGGACTCGCGGAAGCCTCTCATGTCGCTGTCCCCCATGTGCCAGATCGTAGGGCAGACCTGCGTCTTCGCCGTGAGCCCGTTGCGAGAACGCTCGTTCTCCGATTGACTCAGGAGCGGTGGTCCCGATCGGGGCCGCTCCCCCACACGAAAGGAGCGGGCATGCCCACTCGCACCGCACGCACCGCCTGGAACGGCGGCCTCGAGGACGGTTCCGGCCAGGTCGAACTCTCGAGCTCGAAGGTCGGCACGTACGACGTCTCGTTCCCGAAGCGCACCGCCGAGGACGCCGGGGGCACCACGAGCCCCGAGGAGCTCATCGCCGCCGCACACTCGGCCTGCTACGCCATGCAGTTCTCCGCGGTCCTCGGCGAGGCCGGCGGCACGGTCGAGGCCCTCGACGTCAAGGCCGACGTCTCGCTCGGCCCGGACCCGGCCGGCGGCTTCCGCCTCACCGGCATCGTCCTGACCGTCAGCGGCGAGGTCTCCGGCATCGACGAGGCCGCCTTCCTCAAGGCAGCCGAGGACGCCAAGGCGACCTGCCCCGTCAGCAAGGCGCTGACCGGCGTCGAGATCACGCTGCACGCGACCTTCGAGCAGTAGCGAACGCAGCGCAGTAGGCGCGCGAAGCAGGAACCGTCACCACGTGACGGACGGGAGGCCCGGTGCCAGCTGGCACCGGGCCTCCCGTCCGCCGTCCACCTACGCTGGGTGCCGTGCCCCGATTCTTCGCCACCCCGACCCTCGTCGCCCTCTGGCTCGGCCTGCTGGCCGTCGTGGTCGGGATCGTGTTCGTGCTGACGGCTCCGCCGTCGTCCTTCGGGTGGTTCGCGTACGCCCCGCTGTCCGACTACGCGTTCGTCGCCAATGGCCGACCGTGGCAGCTGACCGCCGGACCGGTCCTCGTGCTGGTGGGCGCGGTCGTCGCGGCGTTCGCCCTCGGTCGTCTGAGCACGCGCCGCCGGGGCTGATCCGAAGGCGTCCAGCGGACGTCCGGACTCGGCCGCCGTCGACTGGCACCATGGCGTGATGGCCGAGCAGCACCCCCCGGGCCCGCACAAGCCGGGCCGCCCACCCCGGCCACGACGCCGCAGCCTCGCGCAGCACGACCTGCGCGACGCACGAGCCCGCCTGCGCGGGACGATCTACGAGCACGTCGAGCCCGACGCCAAGGGGCGCGACCAGTACACGGCGACCCAGATCATCGACTTCTGCCTCGACCTGGCCGAGGTGATGCTCGCCTCGGGTGCAGACACCCGCAGCGTCGAGACGGCCGTCGTCGCGGTCTCGACGAAGTGGAACCTCGCACCGCTCGACCTCGACTTCTCCGGCAGCTCGGTGACCATCCAGTACGCCCCGGCCGACGTCCCGCCGCTCGTCAAGGTCCGCACCGTGCGGTCGGACGGCTCCGACCTCGACAAGCTCGCGCGGGCGAACCAGATCGTCGACGACCTGATCCACGACGACCGCGACATGACCTCGGCGGTGAGCGCCCTGGTCGCCGTCCTGCGACTCCCGCCGCGGTGGCCGATGTGGCTGTCCGATGTCGGCCTGTCGATCCTCGGCATCTCGATCGCCGTGCAGGCCGGCGGCGGATGGCGTGCGGGACTCGGGGCGTTCGTGCTGATGCTCGGGATCATCGTCTCCGGACGCTGGCTGACCGACCGCGGGTACCCGCAGTTCTTCGTGTCCGGGGCACAGGGCGCGGTGGCGTCGGCGATCGGCACGCTGGCCATCTGGGCCGGAGTGCTCAACGCGAACGGCGCCGCGACGATGGTGGCGGCGCTCGTGGTGCTCCTGCTGCCGCACCCGTCCCTGGTGACCTGGGCGCAGGACGCCATCTCGGGGTTCCGGGCGATGGCGGTCGCCCGGGCGTTCTACATCGGGCTGGTCATCGCGGCGATCGTGGTCGGGGTACCGGCCGGGATCGCGATGACGCACTGGCTGCGGATCGAGGTCGACCCGTCCGGCATCGTGACGCAGACCCTGCCGCTTTGGGCGTCGCTGTCGCTGACCGTGGTGTCGGCGGGCGCGAACTGCTTCGTGCAGCAGGCGAGCGCCCGCGTGATCCCGGTCGCCGTGGTGTTCTCGGTCGCCGCCGGTGCCGCGCTGTGGGCGCTGCGGCAGGCAGGGCTGCCGCTCCTCGGGGCGACGTTCCTGGCGGCGGTGCTGCTCGGGGTGCTCTCGACCTACGCGGCCGTCCGGATGCGCACGGCCGTTGCGGCGATCGCGGTGCCGGCGTTCTGCGGGGCGCTGCTGCCCGGTGTCGCCGTGTCGAGCGCCCTGCTGAACTTCATGTCCGGGTCGTCGAGCGCCGCGCTCGACTTCGTGGCGGCGGTGTCCGTGGCACTCGGGATCGGCGCGGGCCTGGTGCTCGGCGGGCTCTTCGCGACGCCCGGTGCCCGTCGAGCGCTCCGCCGGACGCGTCGGGTCGTCGTGCACTCGGTCCACAACGACACCACGGCGCTGCGCGTCATCCGTGACACCGGGTACGACCCCGGCGACGGTTCGGTGCCGCGCGGGTCCCGCTCGGCCGGCGCTCCGTGAGCTGCGAGGCCGGCGCTTCGTAAGGCGCTTCGTGAGCAGAAGAGGTCGAGTGCGACGCACGCACCCGACCTCTTCTGCTCACCGAGTGGGTCCGCCGCGCTCAGCCGGCGTCGGACACCGCGCTCGACACCGCGGTCGGGGCGTCGTAGTCGCCGTCCGGGATCGCACGGAGCGCCTCGAGGACGTCGTCCGGGGCGCCCTCCTGCTCGGCCGTCGAGACCACGTCGTCCTTCGACGCCGGGTAGTCGATGCCGCTCAGGTACTTCTGGACCTGGATGGGGTTCGGTGCTGCCATGTCGGTTCCTTCCGTCAGGTTGCGACTCCCGGAGTACCCGCGGGGCGCTGCACGACGGCGCGGGGATCGCGCTCCGCGGACGAACCGCCGGTCAGATCTCCCAGCTGCCCGAGTCGTCGTCGTCCCACATCGCCAGACGGCGGGCGGCCTGCGGCTCGTACCGCTCCATCCAGCCGCGCTCAAGCCGGGCGACCGCGCGGTCGAACGCCGCCACCAGGTCGAGCTCGGCGCGCAGCAGGGCCTGCAGCTGCAGCCCCTCGTACAGGGCGATGAGCTGCTCGGCACCGCGGCGCGGGTCCATCGTGTGCGGGGCACGGCCGATCGCGACGTCGTGCTCCAGGCCGCGCTTGATCTGCGCGAAGAAGAGCTGGTACCGCGACCGCAGGTAGGTCGCCATCGGGTGCGCCGGGTTGCCCGCGACGGACAGCAGGGCGACGAGCAGGCGCATCAGGGCCGGGTCCTCGGCGTTCGAGGCGACGATGGCGCGGAGCAGGTCCACGGTCGAGCCGTCACCGACCTCGTGCGTGACCTCGTCCATCCGGGCACCGTTCCAGCGGTCCAGCGCGGCGAGGACCAGGCCGTCCCACGACGGGAAGTGCTGCTCCAGCTCGGCGACGCTGATGCCCATCCGCTCGGCGACCTGCACGGGCCGGGCTTCGTGGAAGGGGACGTCCCGGAGCAGGTCGACGGTGGCACCCACGATCGTGATCCGCAGGTGCAGCGTGGCCGCCGCGGCCGCAGCGGCCTGCGTGTCGGCGCTGGTGTGTTCGAGCATCGTGCCCTCCGTCGTCCCCGGACGTCCTGTCCGTGTCACCCCGGATCCGGGGTACCTCCATCCAAACGCAGAACGGGGGACACCAGAATCCCCGGTACGGGTGTCGGCACAAGGGGGGACAGACCCTGACGTCGAGCCGGTTCGCGGCCGTCCGTGCGACCATGCGGGCATGACCCCGAACGACCCCACTGCCCAGGGACTCGCGACCATGGCCTCGACCGGCTTCGAGTTCGGCGGCGACCCCGAGCAGGTGGCGCACGACGTCCGGGCCATGTGGGAGCAGCTCGGACGGCCCGCCGGTGCGTTCGAGGCCGCGGCCCGGGCCATCGCCGTGCTGCCCCAGCGCCCCGAGGTGCCGATCGCCGACCAGGCCCGCCGTCGCGCGTTCGAGCAGGCGATCGGCATCAACCCCGTCGAGGTCGAGCTGGCCGCCGCGATGTCGGCGCGCGAGCTCCTCGAGCGGATGGCGCGCTCCGTCAGCTGCTGACGCGACCAGGCGCCGTGGACCGGACCACACGGACGACGGGAGGCGCGGTGCCCACCGGCACCGCGCCTCCCGTCAGAGCCCCGTCAGGAGCAGGCGCCCTACGGCGTCGGCATCCCACCGTCGACGTGCAGCGTCTCGCCCACGACGTACGACGACTCACCGCTCGCCAGGAACACGTAGGCCGGCGCGAGCTCGGCAGGCTGGCCCCAGCGGCCCAGGTAGGTCTGCTCGCCCGCGCTCGGCAGCGCCTCCGGCGGCTGACCGCCGGCCGGCTGCAGCGGCGTCCAGATCGGGCCAGGAGCGACCGCGTTGACGCGGATCCCCTTCGGCGCGAGCTGCGCGGCCAGGCCCTTCGCCATGTTGTTCACGGTCGCCTTCGTGGCCGCGTAGTGCACCAGGTGCGGCGACGGGGCGTACGCCTGGATCGACGTCGTGTTGATGATCGTGGAGCCGGGCTGCAGGTGCGGCACGGCGGCCTTCGTGATCCGGAACGTCGCGTAGGCGTTCGTCTTGAAGGTCTCGTCGAACTCCTCGTCGGAGATCTTCGTGATGTCGTCGACGTTCTGCTGCTTGCCGGCGTTGTTCACCAGGATGTCGAGGCCACCGAGCTGCTCGACCGCGTCGGCGACGAGCTGCTCGCAGACCTCGAGCGAGGTGATGTCGCCCGGCAGTGCGACGGCCTTGCGTCCGGCGGCCTCGATGAGCCCGACGATGCGGTCGGCGTCCTCCTGCTCCTCGGGCAGGTACGAGATCGCGACGTCCGCACCCTCGCGGGCGTAGGCGATGGCGACGGCGGCACCGATGCCGGAGTCGCCACCGGTGACGAGCGCCTTGCGGCCGGTCAGACGACCCGAGCCGCGGTAGGTGTCCTCACCGTGGTCGGCGGGGACGTTCTGCGCCATCTCCGCGTCGGTGCCGGCACCCTCGAGGTACTGCTCGTCGGGCTTCTTGTCGGCGTACATCTTCGTGGGGTCCTGCATCACGTACTGGTCAGGCCCGGTCTGGTCGTTCTGCTGGTCCGTCATGCCGCCGACGGTACGCAGGGGGTCGCTGCGGGCCGTCCAGGAGGCTGTCCCCCGTTGCGCGGAGCGGCCTGCGCACGTCGACCGCGCCGTTCCAGGGCCGCAGGTGCGTGATCCTCGTTTGTCACGGTCCGGTGACGGGCAGGCTCCGATTCGGTAACACCTGTCGTTCTGTTCCGATCGAGGCCCTACCGTCGAACGGTGACTCCTCGGACCCTGCTGGCGCTCGGCGCCGCCGTGCTGGCCTTCTCGGCCGGTGCGCTCGCGTTCGACGGCACCGCCGGGCTCGGGGCAGACGTGGCCGTGGCCGCCGAGACCTCGCACGACGCCGCTCCGGTGCACGTGACGAAGGCGGAACTCCGACGGGTCGACTCGATCGAGCTCGACGCCGAGGCCCTGGTGCTCCGGGACGGCGACGACACCGTGGTCGAGTCCTCGATGCGCGACTCCGGTCTGACCGTGAGCGTCCTGAACCGTCTGCTCGGCACACCGTCCCGCACGCAGACCGCCGAGGGCGACGGCGGGGCGTGCTTCCCCGCGGGCACCACCTACACCTGGGGCGGCGCCATCCGCGTCGCAGCCCTGACGACCGACGCGGCGGCCGGCAACGCCGTCGAGATCCGGGTGCTGCGCGACTCGGTCCGCAGCGTGCTCGGCCGGCAGATCGAGCTGACCGGCCCGGGCGGTGTCCGGGTGGGCGACGACATCGCGGACGAGATCGCCGACGCTCCCCGCTCGGAGCGGGTGTCCTACGGCTCGGACGACTCGCGCGCCTGGCAGCTCCTGCTCCGCGAGGGCTGGGCCGACCGGCACGACGACGACGACGAGTCGAGCGAGCACTCCGACGACGCCGGCACCAACGGGGTCTCCGCCCTGACGAACGAGACGACCGTCACGGTGCTCGGTTCACCGATGCCCGTCCACGCGCAGCGCAGCTGCTGAAGCGACTCAGACCCGCAGTGTCGCGATCACCGGGAAGTGGTCGCTGGCGAACCAGGTCTCGGGGCCGTCGTGGTCGATCACGATGCGGTCCACGGCGCTCACGTCGCGGGTGAGCACCCAGTCGATCCGCTCGCCCGAGTCGACAGGCGGCTGCCAGTCGTTGAACGTGGCGGTGCGGTCGGCGAGGTCCCCCGCGGCGAGCCAGGCGTCGGCGAACCCGGCCTCGGCGAACACCCGCGAGGCCGTCCCGCTCCCCGCGGGTTCGTTGCAGTCCCCCGCGAACACGACCGGGCCGGTGGTGCCCGCCAGTCGTTCGGCGATGAGCGCGGCACTCCGGCCCCGGACCTCGTCACCGTGCGGGCCGGGCTCGTGGTCCAGGTGCGTGGTGAGCAGCGTGAACGCGGGTCCCTCGGCGTCGAGGAACCGGGCGTGGTTCGCGATCCGCGGGTACAGGCTGCCCCAGGTGTTCGAAACGGGCTCGTCCGGGGTGTCCGACAGCCAGAACGACCCCTCGTCGGACGGCCGGAACCGGTCGCGGCGGTAGAAGACGGACGCGTGTTCGCCGGCGTCACCGCCCTCGCGCCCCTGTCCGACGTCGGCGTGGTCCGGCAGGCCGGCACGCAGGTCGTCCATCTGGTGCGCGAAGGCCTCCTGCACGCACAGCAGGTCGGGGTCGTGCCGGCGGATCAGGTCGAGCACGACCGGCAGGCGGGCCGGCCAGTCGTGCGCGGGGTCCGGGTTCTTGATGTTGTAGGTCATCAGGACGATCGGGCGTGCGGCGCTGGTCACACCGTGAACCTACCGATCGGTTGCCCGGCGGGTTCCCATCAGTTGATGCAGGTGCCCTCGGTGCCGTAGTTGTGCACGTCGGTCGACTTGGGCGTCGGCTCCTTCGCGGGCTTCTTCGTCGGCTTCGAGCCGGTGCTCGAACCGCCGGTCGACGGCGTCGAGGCCCCGGCGCTCGGCTCGGTCGCGATCGGCTTCGCGGTCTTGCCGTCGGTGCCGAGCACGAGCGTGACACCGGTGACCGCACTGGTGCGGACGGCGACGGCGCCGGGCACCACGGACGCGATGGCCTTCGCCTGCGACTCCTGACCGGCGGGGTACTGCACCTGGGTGGTCTTCGTCGTCGCGGACGAGCCGGCCGGGGCGACCTGGAAGCCGCGGGCGGTCAGGACCTGCCCCGCAGCCGTCGCTGCGCCCTCGACCCCGCTGCCGTTCAGCACCGTGACCGAGGTGTTCGCCGGCTGTGCGCGGCCGGCCTTCGTGTACGCCTCGGGTTCGCCGACCAGGCCCTGCACGAACGCGGGCAGGCCGACGGTGTCGACCTCGACGATCGACAGGGCGGAGCCGTTCACGTAGATGGTCGGCGTGCCGAGCGTCGGGATCGTGGCGGACTGGATGTTGCCGGGCCGCAGGTTGCGCATCTGTGACGCCAGGTCGATGAGGTCGGTGTCGGTCTGGATCGATCCGCCGACGGCCTTGAGGATGTTCCCCATCTTCACCGGGTTGAGCAGCGTCCCCGCCGACGTGACCTTCCGGGCCTCCTGCGACAGGAAGTACTGCTGGCGGACGTTGCGGTCGAGGTCGCCGTTCGGCAGGCCGTGGCGCTGTCGCACGAAGGACAGCGCCTCCTTCGCGTTGAGCGAGGACTTGCCCGCCGGCAGGTCGACGCCGGAGTACGGGTCGCTGGTCGCCTGGTTGAGGCAGACCTGCACCGGGCCGAGTTCCTTGACGACCTGGTAGAAGCCGAGCAGCGAGACGCGGACGTAGTGGTCGATCTGCAGGCCGCTCAGGTTCTCGATCGTCTTGATGAGCATCTTCGCACCGCCGGTGTCGCCACCGCCGTTGAGCGTGCCGTAGTAGAAGGCGCTGTTGAGCTTGCCCTTGCCGACGTCCGGGATGTCGACGTACGAGTCACGGGGGAACGAGATCATCGTCGCCTGGCTGCCGTCGGCGTTGATGTGCAGCACGATCATCGTGTCGGTGTTCGTCGCACCACCGTCCGACGTCGTGCTGAGTTCCGCCATCTGCTCGGGGGTGGCGTTCTCCGGCCGGTGGTCGTCGCCGACGAGCAGGATGTTCTGCGCCTTGCCGTCGACGTCGTCCTTCGTGTCCTTCTTGCCGGTGATCGCGTTGACGATCGTGACGCCGTCGGACAGCTGGTTGTACGCGTACCCCGCGTAGCCGACGCCCAGCAGGAGGGCCATCGTGAGCACCCCCGCGACCGCCGGGAACACGACGCCTGCGCGTCGCTTCTGGCGCCCGTGGCGCGGCGTCGCAGCACCGCGGTGTGCGGGCTCGGTCGTCTGCTCGGGTTCGTTGCTCACCGGGAAACCATAACCGCCGCGCGGGGAACGGACATGGGATGCGCCTGGAAGGTCACCCCGTACTCGCCGTCACCCCGTGACGGGCTGGAGGCCCGTGGCGGCGTCCCCACGGGCCTCCAGTCCGTCTCCTGGTCGCGCTCGGCGCGCTAGTCGCGCGACGGGAGCAGGTGGATCGCCTCCATGGCGAGTTCGGCAGCGATGGGGTCCTTCGCGACGACGGCGTCCTTGAGCTTCGTCAGCTCGGGCAGGATCACGTCGGCCGGCAGGAGCTCGGCGAGCTCCGGCACGCGGAGCTTGAAGGACAGCCCGTCCGTCGTCGAGTTGCAGAGCTGCACGAGCGACGGGTTGCCGCACGCATCCGCCCACATCGAGTAGATGCCGGCTCCGTCGCGCGCCACCTGGTCCTGCTCGTCGGCGCTCACCCGCGCGTGCACGTCGTCGAGCATCTTCACGATCTTCTTGCGCTGCGCGTCCGTGAACCGGGGCACCGCGAGCCGCACGACGCCGCCGTAGATCACGCCGAGGGTGCGGTACGCGTCGAGGAGCTCACCCTTCGTCGGCGCCGCGACTCGGGTGTAGCGGTTCGGCGCCATCTCGATGAGGCCAGCCCGGGCGAGCTCGGCGAGGGCCTCGCGGATCGGGGTGCGGGAGACCCCGAGCCAGGCGATCAGGTCGTCGTCGTTGAGCCGTTCCCCGGGCTCGAGCGTGCCGTCCATGATGGCGTCGCGGATCTTGTCCTGCACCGTGTCACGGAGGAGCTTGCGCTCGGCAGCGGGCTGCGTCGAGGGAACTGGCATGGGTCCAGCGTGTCACATGTCAGGGTTCGTGCGCGAGAGGCGCGACGGCCACCAGGCGCGGTGCCCGAGGTCGTAGGCCAGCGCCGGCACGAGCAGCGAACGAACCACGATCGTGTCGAGCAGGACGCCGAACGCGACGACGAACGCGATCTGCACGAGGAACAGGATCGGGATCACGCCGAGGGCGGCGAACGTGGCGGCGAGCACGACGCCCGCCGACGTGATCACTCCGCCGGTCACGCCGAGTCCGCGCAGGACACCCTCGCGTGGACCGTGCCGCAGCGCCTCCTCACGCACTCGCGTCATGAGGAAGATGTTGTAGTCGACGCCGAGTGCCACCAGGAACACGAACGAGTACAGCGGCACGCTCGGGTCCGCGCCCGGGAAGTGGAACACGTGGTCGAAGACGAGCGCTCCGACACCCAGGGCCGCCGCGAAGGACACGATCACGCTGCCGATCAGCACGAGCGGCGCGACGATGCTGCGGAGCAGGAGCATCAGGATCAGCAGGATCACGACGAGCACCACGGGGATGATCAGGGTGCGGTCACGGATGCCGGTGTCGTTCGTGTCGACCGCCGTCGCGGTGACCCCACCGACGATCGCTCCCGGGTCGACCCGTTCGACGGCGGTGCGGAGGTCGCGGACGGTCTGCTCGGCGGCGTCCGAGTCGGCGGCATCGGACAGCGTCGCCTCGAGCAGGACGTCACCGCGGGAGACGGTCGGCGTGCTGCTGCCGGCGGCGCCCCCGGTCACCGGGACGGTCCCGGCGGGGCTGTCCTTCGCCGCGGCGACCACACCGTCGACCCCGTCCACCGCGGTGATCGCGTCGACGAGCTGGTCGAGGTCGCGCTCCGCTCCGATGACCTGCGCGGGGCTCCCCGAGCCGCCCGGGAAGTGGCCGGCCAGCACGTCCTGGCCATCACGGGCCTGCGACGACCCGATGATCAGGTCGCTCTGCGGCACCCCGTCCGCCTTGAGTCCGAACAGGCCGGCACCCATCGCGAGCAGGCCGACCGTGCAGACGATCCACACCACCCGCGACCGCCGGGCGACGAGCCGGCCGACGCGCGCCCAGATGCCGCGGGCGTCCGGACCGGTGAGCACGGGGTGGGCGCTGCCGAACGCGGGACGCAGCGGCCAGAACGCCGCGCGGCGGAACGCGAGCAGCAGCGCGGGCAGGAGCGTCAGGGCGGCGAGCAGGCTGAACGCGATGCCGATGGCCGCGACGGGGCCGAGCGCCTTGTTCGAGTTGAGGTCGGAGAGCAGCAGGCAGAGCACCCCGACGATCACCGTGCCGCCCGACGCCAGGATCGGCTCGAGGCTCCCCCGCAGGGCGGCCTTCGTCGCGTCCCAGCCGGTGCGGTGGTCGCGCAGCGCCTCCCGGAAGCGCGAGGTGTACAGGAGCGCGTAGTCCGTCGCCGCGCCGATCACCAGGATCGACAGGATGCCCTGGACCTGCCCGTTGACCGTCACGATGTCGGCCTTGGCGAGCCACCAGACCACGAGGATCGAGGCGCACAGGGCGAACGTGGCGGTCCCGAGCACGAGGACGGGCAGCAGGGGTGATCGGTAGACGATGATCAGGATCACGAACACCGCGGCGAGCGCCACCCCGAGCAGCAGCCCGTCGATGCCGGCGAAGGCCTCGGTCAGGTCCGCGGTGAACCCGGCGGGGCCGGTGACGTAGCCGCTCACACCGGACGGCAGTGCGTCGTCGACGTCGGCCCGGATGGCCTCGACCGCATCTCCGGTCTCGGCGTCCTGCGTGAGTGTGGCGACGATCTCGACCGCGTCGCCGTCCTCGCTCGGGATCACGGGGCTGACGGCATCGACGTCGGCGCGGTCGGACAGCGTCGTGGCGAGTGTCTTCGCGTCGGCGAGGTCGGTCGACGTCAGTCCGCCGTCGCGCTCGAGGACGATGATCGCGGGCGCTCCGGACTCGTCACGGAACTCGGAGGACCGCTCCTGCACCTTCGTGGCGTCGGCCGAGGCGGGCAGGAACGAGGTCTGGTCGTTGGTGGAGACCTCGGAGATCTTGCCGAAGAAGGGGCCGCCGACCGAGGCGATGCCGAGCCAGACCACGATGACGAGCGCGGGGAGGACGATGCGGAGGAAGCGGGACACGTCGGTGAGCGTACACCGATCGTCAGCATGCTGATCATTTGACGGTCGAGCGCTCCTGACGACCATAGAATCACGGCATGCAGGACACGAGCGAGCAGTGGCCCCTCGGGCGCCTGCTGTCCGCGGCTGCACGGTCCGTCGAACGGGACTGGGACGAACGACTCCGCGCCATCGGACTCTCGCACGCCGCGGTCGTCGCGATCGACATCCTCATCCGGACCGGTCCGACCGGCGCGGACACCATCGCCCGCACGGCCCGGGTCCAGCCGCAGACGATGTCCCGCACGCTCGAGCGGATGGAGCGGGACGGCCTGGTCGAGCGCACCCCGCATCCCGCCGATCGCCGGCGCCGCGTGGTGAGCGTGACGTCCGCTGGCCGGTCCGCCTGGGAGACCGCGCGGCACATCGAGCGCGAGGTCCTGCCGGAGGACCCCGCACTCCGGACGGCACTGGGCGAACTGCTCGCCAAGCCGCAGTCCGAGTGACACACTGTTCATGAAATACCACATGCGATAAGATCCTGTGGTCGGTGCGTGCCGACCTGACCACAGGAGCCCCGCATGTCCGAACGCCGAGCCGCCCGCGCGGCCGCTGCACACACTCGCCACGCCGCCAGCAGCAGACGGCGGCGGCCGTTCCTCGTCGCGCTGATCACGACGCTCGGCTCGCTCGTCGGCGTCGCCCTGGTCGTCGCCGTCGTCGCGAGTGCGTTCGTCGGCGGTCTCGCTCGGAGCTTCGACGCCGGACGCGAGACCATCACGAACCCGTTCCCGAGCGGCACCCGACCGACGCCGACGTCAGGTGAGAACGTCCTGCTCATCGGTTCCGACTCCCGGGCGCAGGGCAACCCCGATGGTGGCCCTTCGACGTCCGGCGGGCGTTCGGACACCCTGATGCTGGCGCACGTGCCCGCCGATCGTCAGCACGTCTACCTGATGTCGATCATGCGGGACTCGTGGGTCGAGGTCCCCGGGCACGGGCGCGCCAAGATGAACGCCGCGTACGCCTGGGGCGGGGTACCCCTGACCGTGCAGACCGTCGAGCAGCTCCTGGACGTCCGGGTCGACCACGTCGCCGAGATCGACTTCGCCGGGTTCGCGGACATGACCGATGCCCTCGGCGGCGTGACCGTGTCCTCCCCGCAGGCCTTCTCGACCGCCCACCACGACTTCGTGGCGGGGACGAACCGCCTCGACGGCGCCGACGCACTCGCCTTCGTGCGGGAGCGCCACGCCTTCGCCGACGCCGACCACACCCGGGTCCGCAACCAGCAGGCGTTCATGCGCGGCGTCGTGGACGGGCTGCTGTCCAGCGGCACGGTCACCAACCCGGGGCGCATCCAGGACTTCGTCGCCGCGACCAGTGAGCACCTGTCGGTCGACGCGGGGTTCACCTTCGCTCGGATGGCGGAACTCGGGTGGTCGCTCCGCGCGGTCCGGGCCGACGACCTCGTGACCTTCACGGTGCCGACGGCGGGCTCCGGGACGTCACCGGACGGACAGTCGATCGTGACGCTGAACCAGCTTTCGGTCGGGTCCCTGTCCCAGGCGCTCCGGTCCGACGACGTCGCCGGCTGGCTCGCCGACAACCCGCAGTAGCCCGGCACCGCACGCACGACGACGCCCCACGACTCGAGGTCGTGGGGCGTCGTCGTGTTCGGTCTGCGGAGAGATCAGGCGGGGAGCTGGAGCTCCTGGCCGGCGTAGATCAGGTTCGCGTCGTCGATGGTCGACGTGTTCGCGGCCCAGAGCTGCTTCCAGCCGCCGTCGATCCCGAGCTTCGTCGAGATCGTGTCGAGCGTGTCACCCGAGGCGATCGTGTACGTCTTGCCGCTCGTCTTGACCGGGGCGGGCTTGCTCGGCGTCGTCGCTGCCGGGGCGGGCGTCGACTCGGTCGTGCTCGGCGCGGCCGGCTGCGGGGCAGCCTGCTCGGCGGGAGCCGGTGCCGGAGCAGCGGGCTGCGGGGCGGCCTGCTGTGCGGGCGCCGGAGCCGGTGCGGGGGCCGGAGCCGCCGCGGCGGGGGCTGCACCGCTGGTGCCGCTCAGCCCGAGCTGGGCGGAGCAAGCGGGCCATGCACCCCAGCCCTGCGAGGCGAGGACACGCTCGGCGACGGCGATCTGGGCCTCGCGGCTGGCGGAGGCGGGGTTGCCCGCGCCACCGTTCGCCTGCCAGGTACCGAGGTTGAACTGCAGGCCGCCGTAGTAGCCGTTGCCGGTGTTGATGGCCCAGTTGCCGCCGGACTCGCACTGCGCGAGCTGGTCCCAGGTCGAACCGGACGCTGCGTTCGCGGGGGCTGCCGCGAGGCCGACACCGGTCGCGGCGATGCCGGCGAACGCCAGGCCACCGACGATGGTGCGGGTACGGGAAAGCTTCTTCATGTGATTGCTCCACCGGGGTCACGAGCCGCATCTGTTGCGGGATCCACTGCCCACCCCGACCGATCGCGGTCAGTTGTGGGGGTGCGCCACCGGGGGCAGTGGTCATCGGGCCGGCGGCACCTCGGTCGGCAACCATAGGAAACTCTTGACCGTTATCAAACCGAGACAAACGGTTCTACCCGTGCATGCTATGTACCCCGCCCCAGAACCTGAACGGCTCGATGCCCATGGCCATGGTGATCGAGCCGTACCCGGGTACGTGTCCTTGGCAATTCCCTGGCAATGCCGATCGGCGGTCGGGATCAGGCGCGCGTGAGCAGGGTCACGGCCTCGAGGTGACCGGTCTGCGGGAACATGTCGAGCACCCTGGCCCGACGCAGCCGGAACGACGGCATGCGTGCCAGGTCCTTCGCCAGGGTCACCGGGTTGCAGCTCGAGTAGACGACGTGCTGGACGTCCGACTCCTCGAGCCAGGTCGACAACCGCTCCCCGATCCCGCGACGCGGAGGGTTCACGACGACGAGCTCGGGCACCGCGTCCGGACGAGCCCGGAGGGCGTGCTCGGTCGCGTCGTCGGCGGCGAACCGGAGGCCTTCGAGGCCGGCCTCACGAGCGGACTGCTTCGCGGAGCGGATCGCCTCGGCGCTCGTCTCGATGCCGGTCACCACGCGGCCGGGACGGGCAGCGTGCAGCGCGAACCCGCCGACGCCGCAGTACAGGTCCCACATCGACGCCGGGTCGAGCTCGTCGATCCAGGCCGTCGCCTGCGCGTACAGCTCCGTCGCGACGCCGGTGTTCGTCTGGAAGAAGCTCTGCGGCCGCAGGTGCATCGTGATCCCGCCGAGCCGCATCGGCAGGGTCTCCTGCTCGGTCAGCACGATCTCGCGGTCGCCCTCGGTGACGGCCTTGTGCTCGGGCAGCAGGTTGGCGGTCACCACGACCGCGTCCGGCAGTGCGGCACGCAGGGCGTCGAGGTGCTGGCGGAGCCGCGGGAGCTGCCCCTCGGAACGCAGCACGAACCGGATCATCAGCTCGCCGTCGGGCGACTCGGTGACCAGGACGTACTTGAGCTCACCCCGGCGCGCGGCGACGTCGTACGGGATCAGCCCGGCGGTCGAGACGAACTCGGCCAGCACGGGCAACGCGTGCCGGATGCCGGGCGTGCAGATCCCGCAGTGCCGCAGGTCCACCCCGCGCTGCCGGTGGTCGAGGATGCCGACGGTGGGGTGCTGGACGGTCCCGCCCACGACCATCTTCGCCTTGTTCCGGTACCCCGACTCCGGGCTCGTGATCGCGGGCGACCAGGAGACCGCTCCGGGGCCCCCGGCGGCCTCGACCGCGGCGTGCAGGAGCTCGCGCGTGCGGAGTTCCTTGTCGAGGACCTGGTCGGCGTAGGGCTGGCCCATGAGCGTGCACGACCGGCACACCCCGCGGTCGAAGTAGTCGCACTGCATGGCCGAGTCAGGATACGGCAGCGTCCCGCGTCGTCGTGGCGATCCGGTACACCGACGTGGTCGCGGTCAGGAAGAGCGTCGTGCCGTCGTCGCCGCCAAAGCACAGGTTCGACGTGACCTCCGGCACGGCGACCGCACCGATCCGGGCACCCGTCGGGTCGAACACGACGACGCCGCGGTGCGAGGACGACCAGACGTTGCCGTGCACGTCGACCCGGATGCCGTCCGGCGCACCCTCTCCGGGCTCGAGCCGCGCGAACACCCGGCCGTTCTTCAGCAGGTCGCCTCGGCGGTCGTAGGCGCGGATGACCGGCTCGTCGCCCGACGAACTCGCGATGTACAGCACCCGCTCGTCCGGGTCGAAGGCCAGGCCGTTCGGCTCGTCCAGGTCGGTCGCCACTGGTCGCAGGTCCTCGCCCGCCGGGCCGCACCGGAACACCCAGTGGTCGCCGTACTCACGCACGCCCGGGTGTCCCTCGCGCGGCTGGGTGATGCCGTAGGCGGGGTCGGTGAACCAGACGCCGCCGTCCCGCGCGACCACGACGTCGTTCGGGGAGTTGAACCGACCGCCGTCCCACACGTCGACGATCGGCGTGACGACGCCGTCGCGGTCCCGCTCGACCCGACGCAGCCCGTGCGAGCACTGCACGACGCTGCCATCCCGGTCGAGCGTGCGGCCGTTGGTGAACTCGACACCGTCCGCGTACACCGAGGTCTCCCCCGAGTCCGCGTGCCACTGCAGGATCCGGTCACCCGGGATGTCGGACCACCGCAGCGTGCGCGTCGACGGGAGCCAGCAGGGCCCCTCGGCCCAGGTGCTGCCGGTGGCGATGCGCTCGAGCGCGTCGGGGTCCGGTACGAGGTCGTCGAGCAGCACGGGTTCTCCTTCGAACGGGGTGCTCAGCCTACGTTCGTCAGGCCGCGGCCGCAGCCTCGCTCCGGCGTCGCACGGCCTTCTCGATCGCGGAGATCGCGAGGCCGAGCAGGATCGACGCCACGACCGCGAGGGTCGTGACGAGGAAGGGCTGCTCGCGGCTCCAGCGCCCGGTGGCCGAGGCGATGCCGACGCAGTACGCGGCCCACACGACGTCGGCGAGCACACAGCTGAGCAGGAACCGCCGGAGGTCGAGCCCGCTGTCCGCGCCGACCAGGTTCGTCGTCAACCGGCCCATCGGGATGAAGCGTCCGAGCACCGCGATGCGCCCGGGAGCGGCACGGTAGCGGCCGTCGATGGCGTCCCGGGCCGCGCGGACCTTCGGACGCGCGAACCACGACCTCGAGCCGAGGTCGACCGACCGCGCCAGGTGGTAGAGCCCGAGGTCGCCGAGGACCATCCCGATCGACGCCGCGACGACGAGGAAGAGGACCGGCAGGAGACCACCGTCACCGCCCACCAGGAGCGTGCCGATCGCGACGACGAGTGCCTGGCTGGGCAGGAAGACCGCGACGCTGCCCACGGCGAGCACGAGGCCGACCACGAAGAACGCCCATGGGGTGCCGACGAGCTGGACGACCAGGTCCTGTGCTGCGTCCACGACTCACCCTCCACGGGCACCGGAGGGGCGCGCCGGGGTCCATCCTCGCAGGTCCGGCGCGCCCCGCTCACGTGCGGTCGACGATCGCCCGCATCGTCGCGGCCGCGTCGTCCGGCCGGCCGTCGAGGACGGCGTCGGCGAGTGCCAGGTGGAGGCCGACGTCGTGCCGGTCCGGGCGGATGCCCCCGCGTTCGCGCAGCACCTGGCCGACGACCTGGTGCAGTCGTCGGTACAGCGCGTTGCCGGACAGGTCGAGCACGAGCGCGTGGAACCGCACGTCCGCGGCCACGAAGTCGGGGCGGTCGTCGCGGGTCGCGGCGGCGGCGAGTTCGTCCGCGGTGGTGCGGAGGGCCTCCCGTCGGTCCGCGCACGCGTCGAGCGCCGCTCGCCGGGCCGCTGCGGCAGCGGCGGCGGGTTCGACCGCCGCCCGCAGCTCGCGGAGCTCGGCCGCCACGCGCTCGCCGTCGGGGCCCCGCAGGCGCCACCGCACCACACGCGGGTCCAGGACGTCCCACTCCCGCAGGTCGAGGACGGTCACGCCGACCCGGCGCCGCGCGGTGAGCAGGCCGAGGGCGACGAGGACGCGGACGGCCTCGCGGACGATGCTGCGACTGGCGCCCGTCCAGGTCACCAGGTCGTCGACGCTCCGGCGGCTGCCCACGGCGACCGCACCGGAGACGACAGCGGCACCGACCTGGTCGAGGACCCGTTCGAAGGTGCTCGTCACCGCTGCGAGACCGGCGACAGCACGAGCTCGTCGATGCGCACGTGCGCCGGCGACCCGAGCACGAAGGCGACCGTCCGCCCGATGTCCTCCGGTTGGAGCATGCGCTGCCGCGCGGCCGCGTCGGGGACCTCCGGCCGCTGGTCGAGGAAGTCCGTCGCGACGTCACCCGGGCACAGGTGGGTGGCACGCACGCCGTGCTCGGCCTCCTGCTGGTTGAGCGTCCGGACGACCGACGCGAGCGCCGACTTGCTCGCCGAGTACGCGACACCCGCCCCGGGCTGGAAGGACCACCCGGCGTACGACGAGACGACGACGACCACGCCGCCGGCCGCGCGGAGTGCCGGCAGCGCGGCGTCCACCAGCGAGACGACGGCGGTGAGGTTCGTGTCCACGATCGCGCGGAAGTCGGTCAGCGACTGGTCGTCCCACCGGCGCCTCGGGGCGTTGAGCCCGGCCGCCAGCACGAGCCCGTCGAGCCGCCCGTACCGGTCGAGCACGGTGTCCCGCGCGGCGGTGACGGCGTCGGGCTCGTTCGCGTCGAGGGGCAGGACGTCCGCGGTTCCCCCGGCGTCGCGGATCGTGCGTGCGACCTGCTCGAGCCGCTCGGCACGGCGCCCGCTGAGGACCACGGTCCAGCCGTCCCGCGCCGCCGCCTCGGCGCTCGCGGCCCCCATGCCGCTGCCCCCACCCGTGACCCAGAGCACACGCTGATCCGTCATGCTCGAATAGTATGCCTATTCAAGGCACCGACGACGGGAGCAACGATGCACCTCGACCTGACCGACCGCGTGGTGGTCGTGACCGGCGCAGCGCGCGGGATCGGCCGCACGCTCGCCGACCGCTTCGTCAGCGAGGGGAGCCGCGTCGTCGCGCTCGACCTGGCCTTCGAGCCGGGCTTCCCGCTCGACCACGTCGTGTGCAACGTCGCCGACCCGCAGTCGGTTCGCGACGCCGTGGACGAGGTCGTCCGGCGGCACGGCACGATCGACGTGCTGGTGAACAACGCCGGCATCAACGTCACGGGCACGGTCGCCGAACTGGAGTGGGACGCCTGGCGCCGCTGCATGGACGTCAACCTCGGCGGCACGTTCCTGATGAGCCAGGCCGTGGCTCCGGTGATGCAGGCCGCCGGGCGCGGGCGGATCATCAACGCCGCATCGTTCGCGGCGATCGTGCCCAGCGTCGGGAGCGCTGCCTACGCGGCGTCGAAGGCAGCCGTCGTCTCGTTCACCCGGGTCCTGGCGTCGGAGCTCGGCCCGTGGGGGATCACCGTGAACGCCTACGCACCGGGCATGGTGCCGACGGCGATGAACGGCTTCGCGACGATGCCGGCCGAGGCGCAGGACCGCCTGCTCGACACGCTGTCGCTCCGCCGGTGGGAGACCGCGGACGACGTCGCCGACCTGCTCGTCTTCGTGGCGAGCGACGCTTCCGGGTACATCACCGGCACCCTGCTCGACGTCTCCGGCGGCAAGCTCGCGACCCAGATCCCCGCTCGCGCGCACGGCCGGACCTGAGCGGACTGCTGTCCGGCCGCACAGGTTCTCCACATGGCCTCCTCCGTAGGCTGTGAAAGCCCAGTGAGCCGGACTGCAGCCCGACCCCGAGGAGGTGCCCGATGGTCCTCGTCCTCGTCGCGTTCGCGATCGTCGCCCTGATCGTCCCCGCCCTGACCCCCGTCCTCGGCCGCCGCGTCTTCTACGTGGCGGCCCTCGCCCCCGCCGCGGCGGCGGTGCTGACGATCGCGCAGACCGACGCCGCCCTGCACGGCAGCGTCGTCGAACGGCACCAGTGGGTCCCCCAGCTCGACCTCGACGTCACGCTGCGGATGGACGCCCTGTCGTGGGTGCTCGCCCTCGTGGTGTCGATCGTCGGCGCGTTGGTGCTGGTCTACTGCGCCTCGTACTTCGAGCGGGACGAACCCGGGCTCGGTCGGTTCGCCGGGGTCCTGACCGCCTTCGCCGGCTCGATGTACGGCCTCGTGATCGCCGACGACGTCATCGTCCTGTTCGTCCTGTGGGAGGCCACGACGGTCTTCTCCTACCTGCTCATCGGGCACGACGCCGCGAAGCGTGCCAGTCGTGCCGCCGCCATGCAGGCGCTCGTGGTCACCACCGCGGGTGGTCTGGCGATGCTCGCGGGCCTCGTGATGCTCTCGGTCTCGGCGGGCACGACCTCGCTGTCCGCGATCGTCGCCGATCCCCCGAGCGGCACGGTCGTCTCGGTGTCGGTGGTCCTCGTGCTGCTCGGGGCGCTCACGAAGTCGGCGATCGTGCCCTTCCACTTCTGGCTCCCCGCCGCGATGGCCGCACCCACACCGGTCAGCGCGTACCTGCACGCCGCGGCGATGGTGAAGGCCGGCATCTACCTGGTGGCCCGGCTCGCCCCCGCGTTCGCGCTGCTCGACGGCTGGCGCGAGACGATCACGCTGCTCGGCGTCGCCGGGATGCTCGTCGGCGGGTACCGCGCCCTGCGGCAGACCGACCTCAAGCTCCTGCTCGCCTACGGCACCGTGGCCCAGCTCGGGTTCCTCGTGCTCGCCGCCGGCTGGGGTGCCCCCGCGGTCGCCCTCGGCGGGGTCGTGCTCCTCGTGGCCCACGCCGCCTTCAAGTCGACGCTCTTCCTGGTCGTCGGCGCGATCGACCACGTCACCGGCACGCGTGACCTCGGTCGACTCAGCGGGCTCGGCCGCGCCCGCCCGTGGCTGGCGGTCGTCGCGGTGCTCGCGCTGCTGTCGATGGCCGGGATCCCGCCGACGATCGGGTTCGTCGCGAAGGAAGCCGTGCTGACCGGGTTCACCGAGTCCCTGCACGGCCCCGACGCCGGCTGGGCCTGGTTCGCCCTGATCGGTGTGACCGTCGGATCGGTGCTCACCGTGGCCTACTCGCTGCGGTTCCTGTGGGGCGCCTTCGCCCGCAAGCCCGGCATCGCGACCACCGAGCCGCACGCCCTGCACGGCCTCGCCGTCGTGCCCTCGGTGCTCGCGCTGGCCGGCCTTGCCCTCGGCCTGCTCACCCCGGTGGTCGCGCACGGCATCGAGCCCGCTGCCACGACCGCCGCACTCGGTGGCGAGGACGTCCCGCACCTCGCGCTCTGGCACGGCCTCGAACCCGCGCTCGGCCTGTCCGCGATCACCCTGGTCGGCGGCCTCGCACTGTTCGCCCTGCGTCGTCCGGTCGAAGCGCTCCAGCACCGGCTCGCGGGGTTCCCGAGCGCTGCGGGCACGTACCGGCACGGCATGCGACTGCTCGACCGCGGGGCGACCGGACTCACCGCGAGCCTGCAGCGCGGCTCGCTCCCCTACTACCTGACCGTGATCCTGTCGGTCTTCGTCGCCGGGGCGCTCGCCAACCTGGTGCTCGGCGGGCCGTGGGAGTTCCACGTCCGGTTCGCCGACTCGTGGGGCCAGATCCCGGTGATGATCGTGATGTCGATCGCGGGCATCGCGGTGCTCACGGCGAAGACCCGGTTCGCCGCCGCGGTCCTGGTCGGCGTCACCGGCTACGGCCTCTCGGTGCTGTTCGTCCTGCACGGCGCCGTCGACCTCGCCCTGACGCAGCTCGTGGTCGAGACGGTCACCCTGATCGCCTTCGTCCTGGTGCTCCGACGGCTGCCCCCGCGCATCGCCACGACCAACCCGTCGCGGTTCCGGGTCGTGCGGGCGCTCTTCGCCGGGCTGGCGGGGCTGACGCTGGCGATCGTCGTCGTCGTCGCTGCCTCGGCCCGAACGGCACGCCCCCTCTGGCCCGACCTGCCCGCACTGACGAGCTCGTTCGGGCACGGTCTGAACGTCGTGAACGTCGCCCTCGTCGACCTGCGCGGCTGGGACACCCTCGGTGAGCTCACCGTCGTGGTCGCCGCGGCCACCGGCGTCGCGAGCCTGATCTTCGTGAACTCGCGCGAGGACACCCTGCCCCGGCTGCGCGACCTGCCCGAGACCCTGACCGCGAACGGCGAGCGCACCGACGGCGAGCCCCGCGCCTGGCTGCCGACGAGCGCCGCGATCCCGACCGGCCGTTCGGCACTGCTCGACGTGGTCGTCCGCCTGCTGTTCCACGGCCTGATCGTGCTGTCGGTGTACCTGCTGTTCGCCGGGCACAACTCGGCCGGTGGTGGGTTCGCCGGTGGCCTGGTCGCCGGCATCGCGCTCGCGGCCCGCTACCTGGCCGGCGGCCCGGCCGAACTCGGTGCAGCGGCTCCGGTGCGTGCCGGTCGTCTGCTCGGCCTGGGGGTCGCGACGGCAGCCATCACCGCGATCGTGCCGCTGTTCTTCGGTCGCGAAGCCCTGTACTCCGAGTTCTTCGAGGCCACGGTCCCGATCCTCGGGCACGTCGAGTTCGTCACCGCCACGTTCTTCGACATCGGCGTGTACTTGGTCGTCGTCGGCCTGGTGCTCGACGTCCTCCGCAGTCTCGGTGCCGAGGTCGACCGGCAGCGCCTCGAGGACGCCTCGACCCCGACCCGCGACACCACCGAGGGGTCCGTCAGCGACGCCCTCGATGCCCCCACCCCGGAAGGGAGCGCCACGTGACCGTCACCCTCGTCCTCGTGATCGCCATGGCGGTGCTCTTCTCGTGCGGCGTCTACCTGCTGCTCGAACGCTCCCTGACCCGGATGCTCCTCGGCTTCCTGCTGCTCGGCAACTCGCTCAACCTGCTGCTGCTGGTGATGTCCGGCGCCGCGGGCGACCCGCCGATCGGCAAGAGCGCCGAGGGCATCACCGACCCGCTCCCCCAGGCGTTCGCCCTGACCGCGATCGTGATCACCTTCGCCGTCAGCGCGTTCCTGCTGGCCCTGATCCACCGGTCGTGGCAGCTGTCCCGCGCCGACGAGGTCGAGGTCGACGAAGCCGACGCCGCCATCGGCCGCGACCGCGACGAGGCGGCCGACGAAGACCCGGAGACCACCACCGACGCAGAACAGGAGGCGACCCGATGACCTGGCTCGTCCCGCTCCTCGTCCTCGTCCCGCTGCTCGGTGCCGCGGTCGCGCTCGGACTCCTCCGCCACCAGAAGCTCCAGCGTGCGATCACCGTCGTGGTGCTCGTCGTGGCCCTGGCCGTCGCCGCCACGCTCATGGTCCTGGTCGACCGGCACGGCACGATCGTGGTGCAGGTCGGCGGGTGGGACGCCCCCTACGGCATCTCGCTCGTCGTCGACCGGCTCAGCGCGCTGCTGCTCACCGTCAGCGCGAGCGTCCTGCTGCTCGTCCTGCTCTTCTCGATCGGACAGGGCCTGGCCGCCGACGACGAGGACGCCCCGGTCACGATCTTCTACCCGACGTACCTCGTGCTCGCGGCCGGTGTGCTCGACTCGTTCATCGCCGGTGACCTGTTCAACCTGTACGTCGCGTTCGAGATGCTGCTGGTGGCGAGCTACGTGCTCATCACGCTGGGCGGCAGCGAACAGCGCGTCCGGGCCGGCACGACGTACATCGTCACGAGCCTGATCGCGTCGGCGATCTTCCTCGCCGCCATCGGGCTGGTCTACGGCGCCACCGGCACGGTGAACATCGCCCAGATCAGCGAGCGCGTCGCCGACCTGCCGGAACACGTCCAGTTGCTCCTGCACACGATGCTGCTGATCGGGTTCGGCATCAAGGCGGCCGTGTTCCCGCTGGCGTTCTGGCTGCCGGACTCGTACCCGACGGCCCCGGCACCGGTCACCGCGGTCTTCGCGGGCCTGCTGACCAAGGTCGGCATCTACGCGATCATCCGGCTCGAGACGGTGATCTTCCCACGACCACAGCTCAACGAGGTGCTGCTCGTCGTCGCCGCACTGACGATGGTGGTCGGGGTGCTCGGCGCGGTGTCGCAGACCGACGTGAAACGGCTGCTGTCCTTCACGCTGATCAGCCACATCGGCTTCATGGTGATGGGCGTCGGACTCGGCACCGTCGCGGGGACGGCGGCAGCGGTGTTCTACACGGTGCACCACATCGTCGTGCAGACCACGCTGTTCCTGGTGTCCGGTCTGATGGAGCGCGTCGGCGGGACGACCTCGACCCGGTCGCTCGGCGGACTGCTGAAGGCCGCACCGCTGCTGGCCGCCCTGTACCTGATCCCCGCGTTCAACCTGGGCGGGATCCCGCCGTTCTCCGGCTTCATCGGCAAGCTCGGCCTGTTCCGAGCCGCCGCCGAGGACGGCTCCCCGATGGCGTACGTCACCATCGGCGCCGGCGTCGTCACCTCCCTGCTCACCCTGTACGCGCTCATGCGGGTCTGGGACGCCGCCTTCTGGCGGCCGAAGCCGGCGGCCGAGGCCGCCGCCCCGCACGCGACGAGTGCCGAACCGCACGCCCACCTGCGGTCGCCGGAACCGGCGCCGCTCACCGTCTCCGAGGAGACGGGCGAGGCGTACCACCCGGGAGGCTCGGTGACGGTCACCGACGCACCGCACGCGGCCCGTGCCTCCAGTCCGACCACCGGCGCGACCGAGGCGGTCGGCGAGGCTCCCGAGAAGGTGCGCCTGCCGCGCATGCTCGTCGGCGTGACGACCGTCGCGGTGCTCGGGTCCGTTGCCCTGACGGTCGTCGCCGGCCCGCTCTACGGCTACGCGACCCGCGCAGCGGAGTCGCTGGAGTCGCCCGACCGCTACGTGCAGGCCGTGCTCGGAGGTGAGCGATGACCGACGTCCGCCGCATCTCGAACGCCAGGCGGATCGCGCTGGCGTGGCGCTACGACGTGCCCCTGGTCGCGGGGCTCACCGTGCTCTGGGCGCTGCTCTGGGGGTCGTGGACCCCGCTGACGCTGCTGTGCGGCATCGTCGTGGCGCTCATCGTCACCCAGGCGCTGCCGCTCCCGCCGGTCCCCCTGTCCGCACGGTTCTCGATCGTGCACGTGCTGCGGTTCCTGGCGGTCTGGTCCGGGCTCGTCGTCGTGGCGTCCTTCCGGGTCGCCTGGGTCGCGTTCCGTCCCCGGGGTGTACGGCGGAGCTCGATCACGCTCGTGCAGCTGCACTCGACCTCCGAGATGACCTTCACCCTGGCCACGCTCGCGATCTCGCTCGTGCCCGGCTCGTACGTCGCCGACGTGGACCTGCGGCGCCGTCGCCTGCTGCTCCACGTGCTCGACACCGAGCGCCTCGAGCAGGTCGAGGACGAACGCCGCGTCGCACTCCGGATCGAGGCCATGGTCATCCGCGCACTGGGATCCAAGCAGGACGTCTCCGAGCTGTCCGAGCCCCTGCCGGAGGTGACCCGATGAGCCCCGCCGTCGTCGTGATGGGCATCGCCGTCGCGCTCGTGCTCGCGCTCCTCGGGGCGACGTTCGCCCTCGCGGTGTTCCGCATCGTGCGCGGCCCGACGATCCTCGACCGCATGATCGGCTCCGACATGGTGCTGACCACCGTGCTCGTGGTGATCGCCGCCGCGATGGTCATCCGCCAGGACCTGACCGGCATCCCCGTGCTCGTGGTGATCTCGGCGACGAGCGTCTTCGCCACGGTCGCCGTCGCCCGGGCCGTCACGCCCTCGGCCGACCCGTCCGACGAGGGACTGACCGTCACCACCCCCGAGCGCGCCGAGGAGGACCAGTCGTGATCGAGATCATCGAGTCGTTCGTCGACGACGCCGGCATCCGCGCCTGGATCGCCATCGGGCTGCTGCTCGTCGGGTCGCTGCTGTCGCTCGGCGCCGGGGTCGGCATCGTCCGGTTCCCGGACCCGCTCGTCCGTCTGCACGCCATGGCGAAGCCGCAGGTGCTCGGGCTCGCACTCGCTCTGGCCGCCATCGTGGTCGCGGTGTGGACGTGGACGGCGTTCTGGGTCGTGCTGCCGATCATGGTGTTCCAGCTGTTCCTGGTGCCGGTGTCGACGCACATGATCGCGCGCGCCGGCCTGCGTGCCGACGACTACCGGCACGAGGACCTGCTCGTCGACGACACGGAGTCCTGACGCACCGACTTGACGGACCGGAGGCCCGTGGCGGCGTCGCCACGGGCCTCCAGTCCGTCAGGTGGTCACGTTCGCGGTCAGGCGGTCGCGACCCGGCGCGGGAGCAGCAGGTTGCCGACCGCCGCGACCACGACGATCGCGGCGGAGACCGCCGGCAGCAGCATCGCGGCCGCGGTGCCGTGGTGCTCGGCGACGTCCCCGGTGATCGCGGAGGCGATGGACTGGCCGACGATGACGGCGGACCCGAGGATCGTCATGGTGGTGGCGGACCGGCCGACCGGTGAGCGGTCGGAGCCGAGGCTGTACTGGGCGACCAGGGTCGGCCCGATCCCGATGCCCATGATCGCGAGGACGACGCCCGCGGCGACGACGGAGTCGGCGCTGGCGAACGCGATCGCACCGCCGAGGAGCACGACGCCGAACACGAGCCAGCGCCAACCGAGGCCGAAGGCCCGGGGGAACGCCGCCGACCCGAGTGCCAACCCGGCGGATCCGATGCCCATCAGGCCGTAGAGCAGGCCTGCCTGCGAGGCCTCGCCGTGGGTCTCCATGAACGCCGTCAGCGAGGTGAGCGTCGAGCCGAAGAACAGGCCGATGCCGAGGATGCCGACGACCACGACGACGAGCCGCGGACGCAGGAGCTGCCGCGCGGGTGCCTGCGTCGACTCCGCGTGCTGGCCGACCACGAGCTTGCCGGTCGGGTGCAGCGCGAACGCCGTCACGAACACGAACGTCAGGACCGAGGCGCCGGCGACGGCCACCCACGGGGCGATCGCGCTGGCGAGGATGCCGACCAGGAACGGGCCGATGATGAACACGGTCTCGTCGGCGGCGGACTCGTAGGCCATCGTGCCGCTGAGGGTCTTCTCGCGCCGCGCCGGGGCCATCCGCTGCCGGATGATCGCGACGAGCCGGGTGCGGGACATCGGGGCGACCTGCGGGGCCGAGGCACCGATGCAGAACGCGACCGCGAGGACGGCGAGGTCGGGCGCGGTGCCGCTGACGACGAACGGGAAGAACCCGAGCAGCGCCGCGTTCACCAGGCCGACGGGGACGAGCACCGCCCGCTGGCCGTAGCGATCGGCCGCGGCGCCGACCATCGGGCCGAAGATCGCGGAGCCGATGCCGACGGCGGCGGAGTTGATGCCGCCGAGGGCGACGGAGTCACGGGCGGCGACGACGAGGGTCAGGACGCCGACCACCATCATCGCGAACGGGAGCCGGGCGATGAACGCCACGGGGAAGTACCAGCGGCCGGCGAGGGAGACGAGTGAGCGGTCCGGAGCGGGCGGGGCGTCGGTTGAGCGGGTCTGGAGCATCGGGGTTGTGCCTTCTCGGCCCGCCCGGTTCGGTGGCGGCGGACCCATCGGGTGCCGCCGTTGTCCGCCGGGATGCCGGCGGCCGGTAGATACACACTGCGTGTTGTCGAACGCTGTCGATGGTACCAACCGGCCGCCGCGCACCGGAGGAGTTCGCTCCTGGCGCCGTCCCGGCGGTCAGCCGTGTTGCGGTCGCAGACCGTCGCCTGCGGCGCCGTCAGCCGACAGGTCGCGACCGGTCGGCGGGCGACCCGCGACGTGTCGTGACCAGTCGGCGCGGGCCGACCACGCGACGCGACGCGACCGGACGACGGACGGGAGGCGCGTGGCGGCGTGCCCCGCGCCTCCCGGCCGCCGCGCCGCGCGCCCAGGGCCCCGCAGCGGTCACGACACCCCGTCGGCCGTGCGCGGCACGGTCGCAGACCGTCGCCTGCGGCGCCGCCAGCCGACGGTTCGTGACCGGTCGGCAGGAAACCCGCGACGTGTCGCGACCAGCCGGCGGGACCCGCCGAACAACCAGATGCGACCGTCCGAGGGACTGCTGCGGCGCGGCGCTCGGGTCAGGAGACCTCGCCCGCGCGGGCTCCCGCCCACAGGTCGACGTCCGTGATGCCGACCGAGTGCTCGTCGATGACGCGGAGCTCCTCGTCGGTGAACGACGTGTTCGACAGCGCGGCGACGTTGTCCTCGAGCTGCGACACCCGCGAGGCGCCGATCACGAGCGAGGTCACCCGCTCGTCACGGAGCGCCCAGGCGAGGGCGAGCTGCGCGAGGGACTGTCCGCGCGCGGCCGCGACGTCGTTCAGGGCGCGGAGGTGCTCGACGACCTCGGGCGTGATGCTCGACGCGTCGAGGGACTTGCCCGCTGCCGCGCGGGAGTCCTCGGGCACACCGTTCAGGTACTTGCCGGTCAGGAGCCCCTGCGCCAGCGCGGTGAAGCCGATGACGCCGAAGCCGAGCTCGCCGGCGGCGTCGAGCAGCCCCTCGGTCTCGATCCAGCGGTTGAGCATCGAGTACGAGGGCTGGTGGATCAGGAGCGGGGTGCCGAGGTCGCGGAGGATCTCGGCTGCCTTCCGGCTGCGCTCGGCGTCGTACGACGAGATGCCGACGTACAGCGCCTTGCCCTGCTGGACCGCGGTGTGCAGGGCGCCCATCGTCTCCTCGAGCGGGGTCGAGGCGTCGAGGCGGTGCGAGTAGAAGACGTCGACGTAGTCCAGGCCCGTGCGCTGCAGCGACTGGTCGAGCGAGGCGAGCACGTACTTGCGCGAGCCACCGCCCTGCCCGTACGGCCCCGGCCACATGTCCCAGCCGGCCTTCGTCGAGACGACCATCTCGTCGCGGTAGGGCCGGAAGTCCTCGCGCATCAGGCGGCCGAAGTTCACCTCGGCGGCACCGTACGGCGGGCCGTAGTTGTTCGCGAGGTCGTGGTGGGTGATCCCGAGGTCGAACGCCCGGCGGCTGATGGCGCGCTGGTTCTCGAAGGGCATGTCGTCCCCGAAGTTGTGCCAGTACCCCAGGGAGAGCAGCGGCAGGTCGAGGCCCGAGCGGCCGGTCCGGCGGTACGTCATCGAGTCGTAGCGGTCGTCACTGGCGATGTAGGTCATGGGACGAGCCTGGCACTCGTTCGAGCCATGGCCTCGCATGCTTCGCTTCGCGGACCCATGATGGGTGCACGAGACCACGAGGAGACGACGATGGCACGGACGACGAAGACCGAGACCACCTTCACCGACGAGGAGCGCGCGGCGATGCAGGAGCACGCCGCGGAGGTCAAGCGCGCCCGCGGCACGAAGGGCACCAAGGCCGAGAAGGCAGCGGCCGACGCCGCTGCGGTCGAGGCGAAGATCGCCGAGATGCCCCAGCCGGACCGCGGTCTGGCGGAGCGCATCCACCGCATCGCGCTCGAGGTCGCGCCTGAGCTCGCGCCGAAGCTCTGGTACGGCATGCCCGCCTACGCGCGGGACGGCAAGGCGGTGTTCTTCTTCCAGGACGCCGCCAAGTTCAAGGCCCGCTACGCGACACTCGGGTTCCAGGACTCGGCCGCGCTCGACGACGGCACGTTCTGGCCCACGTCGTGGGCGATCAGCCCCGAGTTCTCCGAGGCCGACGAGGCACGGGTGGCCGACCTGATCCGTCGCGCGGTCGGCTGACGGTGGTCGGGCTGGGCGCCGCTCCCGTCTTCGCCCTGCTGTTCCTGGTGCTGTACGTCCTGGGGCGGCGACGGGACCCGCGGATGCTCCGCAACGGGGTGTTCCTGACGGCGGCCGTGCTGTTCGGGCTCGCGACGGTCGTGGCCGTGCTCACCAGGGTGGTCCCCGGGTTCAGCCTGCTCGTCGCCGTGGTGCTGCTGCTCGTGCCGCTCGCCGTGGTGGTGCTCGGCGTCGCCCTGGTCGCGAACGGCCTGCAGATGCTCCGGGCCGAGGGACGCAGCGTCGGCAACCTGCTGTCGCTCGCCGCCGGGGTGGCGGTGTTCGTGCTGCCGGCGATCGCCATCGCCCTGCTCGTCTCGGGCAGCGGCGAGGGTTTCACGCTCTGGGACGGCACGAAGATCGCGGTCGCCGTCCTGATGGTGTTCGTCTGCGGGTACTTCGCCCTGTCGCTGGTCGCCTTCGCCCTGTACTCGGTGGTCTACGGGCGGACGCGGCACGGCATCGTCCCCGACACGATCGTGGTCCTTGGCTCCGGTCTCGTGCACGGCGAGGTCCCGCCCCTGCTGCAGAGCCGGCTCGACCGCGCGCTCGGCGTCTACCGGGCCGAACGAGCCGCCGGACGCCATCCGCTCCTCGTGCCGTCCGGCGGACAGGGCGACGACGAACCCCGCCCCGAGGGCACCGCGATGGCCGAGTACCTGGTGGCGCACGGTGCCGATGCGGACGACGTCGTGGCGGAGACCGCGTCGCGGAACACCCGCGAGAACCTCCGGTTCTCGCGGGACGTGCAGACGGCCGCCGGCCGGGACGGCCAGATGGTCGTGGTCACGAACAACTACCACGTGCTGCGGGCCGCGACCCTGGCCCGTCGCCTCGATCTGCCGGCCCAGGTCGTCGGCGCGCGCACGGCGGCGTACTACGTCCCGAGTGCGTTCCTGCGGGAGTTCGCCGCGGTGATCGTCGAGCACCGCTGGCTCAACGTGGTCGCCTGCACGCCGTTCGTGCTGTTCACCGGGTTCCTGCTCTGGGAGTCGTTCCAGCAGCGGTAGACGCGACCCACGGGCGGACTGGAGGCCCGTGGCGGGCCCGCCACGGGCCTCCAGTCCGAGCCGCCGTAAGATCTCGACCATGGTCGAGATCCAGCCGCCACGTCCCACCGACCTGCTGCCCATCGGCGAGATCGTGCGCCGCACGGGCGTCGCCGCCTCGGCCCTGCACTTCTACGAGCGCAAGGGGCTGATCCACCCGGAGCGCACCGACGGTGGCACGCGGATGTACCCGCGGCACGTCGAACGGCGGATCGCGATCATCCAGGTGGCCAAGCGCCTCGGCATCCCGCTCAGCGAGGTCGCCGAGCAGTTCGAGGCCCTGCCCGCCGACCGGATGCCCTCGCTGCGCGACTGGAACCGGTTGAACGAGCGGTGGCGCGCACGACTGCGGGCCCGCCAGCTCGAGCTCGAGCGCCTGCAGCAGGAGATGACGCAGTGCATCGGCTGCGGGTGCGTCTCGCTCGGGGCCTGCTCGGTCGTGAACCCCGGTGATGCCCTGGGCGACGAGGGGCACGGTGCGCGTCGCCTGCTGCCGATCCAGGACGAGGCGGCCGACGATGCCGACACCGCTGCCGACGACGCCGCTGCCGCTGCCGCTGCCGCTGCCGCTGCCGAGGACGCTGTCGCCTAGCCCGCGCGCAGTCCGTCGTCGATCCGCTGCAGCAGCTCCAGCGCCTCGACCGCACCCCGTTCGTCGCCGCCGAGGGCCGTCCGGAGCTTGCCGGACCAGTGCCGGTAGAGCCGGTCGACGCTCTCCTGGGCCAGGGCGGTCGAGTGCAGCTGCACGGTCCGGGCGTCCGCCGGGTCCTGGCGCCGCTCGACCATGCCCTTCGCCACGAGCGACCGGAGCGCGACGCTGAGGTTGCTGCGCTGCAGGGCGGTCGCCTCGGCGGTGGCACTGGGCGAGGTGCCGGGGTTGCGGTTGATCCAGCGCATCACGAGCGCCTCGGTGCCGGTCAGCGGCACGATGTCGAGGGTCTCCGAGCCGTGCGGGTCGATGTCGCGCGCGATCCGGAGCAGGACGTCCGCGAACTCGGCGAGGACGTGGTCGGACACGGCGGAGTGCATGACCGTACTGTACCGATCTCGGGCGATGAGTTATGCTTTCATAACAATGACCACGGACACCGGAACCATCCGCGCGACGATCGCGACACCCACGACCAAGCAGCAGGGCATCACGACCGCGCTGCTCCTGGTGCTCGGCCTGCTCAGTGCCGTCGCCCCCTTCGCCACCGACCTGTACCTGCCGGCGTTCCCGCAGATGACCACCGAGCTCGGGGCGAGCGCCACCGCCGTCCAGCTCACCCTGACCGCGTTCCTGGTGGGCGTGACCGCGGGCCAGCTCGTGTTCGGTCCGCTGTCCGACCGGTTCGGCCGCGTGCCGCCGCTCATCGCCGGTGCCGCGGTGTGCGTGCTCGCGAGCATCGCCGCGGTGCTCGCGCCGAACATCGGCGTGCTCATCGCTGCCCGCCTGCTGCAGGGCCTCGGCGGTGCAGCCGGCATGGTGATCAGCCGTGCGGTCATCTCCGACCTGGCGACCGGCAAGTCCGCCGCCCGTGCGTTCTCGCTCATGATGATCGTCGGCGGGGTCGCCCCGGTCGTCGCACCGCTGCTCGGCGGCCTGCTCACCGGTCCGATCGGCTGGCGTGGCCTGCTCTCGATCGTGCTCGGCCTGTCGGTCGTCATGCTCATCGCGGTCCTCGCCGTGATCCGCGAGACCCACCTGAAGGAACACCGCGACGCCCTGCGCGAGGAACGCCGCGGCTCGGGCTCGGCGCTCCGTGCCCTGCGCTCCCGCACGTTCCTCGGCTACACCGCCGTGTTCGGCTTCGCGTTCGCCGTGATGATGGCCTACATCTCCGCGTCGCCGTTCCTGTACCAGGACATGATCGGCTTCGGCACGGTCGGCTACGGCCTGGCCTTCGGGCTGAACGCCCTGGCGCTGATGGGCGTCAGCATCCTGTCCGCCAAGCTCACCGCGACCCGTTCGGTCACGGGCGTGCTGTCGCTCGGCATCGTGCTGGTGCTCGCGTCGACCGTGGCGTTCGCGCTGCTCGTCGTCTCCGGGGCGCCGTTCATCTGGCTCGCCGTGCCGCTGTTCACCGCGGTCGGCTCGCTCGGCCTGGTGCTCGGCAACGCCACGGCACTCGCCCTCGGTGCCGTGCCCTCGGCCGCCGGCAGCGCCTCGGCCGTGCTCGGTGCCCTGCAGTTCGGGCTCGCGGCGCTCGTGTCCCCGCTCGTCAGCATCGGCGGCTCGGACACCGCGGCGCCGCTGGCGATCGTGATGCTCGCCGCCGCCGTGGTGGCCGTCGTGGCGCTGCTCGCGGCGCGGGGCCGGACCAGCCGGACCAGCGCGCTCAGCTGAGCCGGAACGACACCCGCCGCTGACGTGGAACGACACTGTCGACGTCGCCCGACATCGACAGTGTCGTTCCGCGTCGACCAGACCGCCCCCGCACCCGGCCCCAACCAGCCCGGCGTCAGCCCCGCGCCGGCCGCAGGAACGGCACCCGCGGCATGAGCCAGTCGACCCACACCACCCGCACCCCCGGCGCCACGGCCAGTGCCCACAGGATCGAGGCAGCGGCGTCGGTCGGGTAGTGGACCGCGTCGATCGACACCGCGAAGAACACGATCACGATGGCCACGACCCCGAGCGTCAGGGCGAGCCGGTGCCACCGGGTCTCGCGGAGCAGCCAGATCAGGGCGATGACGAACGCCGTGATGTAGACCGTGTGCCCGCTCGGGTACCCGGGGTCGGGCTGCACGGGGAACGGGTGCGGCAGCACGGCGACGTCGGGCCGGGCGCGGTGCACGATCTCCTTCACGATCGCGGACGGCACCCACGTGATCGCGATGGTGCCGCCGAACGCCAGGGCCGGGCGCAGGTCGCGCGTGCGCCACCAGATCACGGCGACGACGACGACCGTGATCCCGATCGCCGGTGCCGGACTGATCACGTGGTAGACCGCCGTGCTGAACGCCCCGATGAACCCGGTGTGCAGCGCGTTGAGGGCTTTGGACAGCCCGAGGTCCACGGTGCCGAGGGTGAACCCGACGATGGTGATGACCACGACCGCGATGACGGCGATCGCCACCGAGACGAGCGGGTACGGCGAGCGCTCGAGGATCCCGTCCGCGGCGGGCTCCCGTCGGCGGGGACGGAGGAGCGGCGCGTCGTCGGTCATCCCGCCATCGTCGCAGTCCGACCCCGGCATCCCAGGGCGAGTGAGCCTCACAAAACTCCGAAAGCGTTCAGCGCAGCGGTCGCGAGTAGACAGGGCACATGCCAACCGTTGCCGAGAACATCGTCGCCACCCTCCGCGCCAACGACATCCACCGGGTCTACGGCCTGCCCGGGGACTCCCTGAACGGCTTCACCGACGCCCTGCGCAAGGACGGCACGATGCGGTGGGAGCACGTCCGTCACGAGGAGGCGGCCGCGTTCGCCGCCTCTGCCGAGGCCGCCCTGACCGGTGACCTGACCGTCTGCGCCGGCAGCTGCGGGCCCGGCAACCTGCACCTGATCAACGGCCTGTACGACGCGAACCGTTCGCGGGTACCGGTGCTGGCGATCGCCGCCCACATCCCCACGGCCGAGATCGGCTCCGGTTACTTCCAGGAGACCCACCCGCAGGAGCTGTTCCGCGAGTGCTCCGTCTACGTCGAGTACGTCGCCGACCCCGTCCAGATGCCCCGCCTGCTCGAGATCGCCATGCGTGAGGCGATCGAGAAGCGCGGCGTCGCCGTGCTCGTGATCCCGGGCGACGTGCTGCTCGCCGAGGCGAAGGACGACCGCGCCACCCGCATCGAGCGGGCCACCCCGCGCATCGTGCCGAGCGAGGCCGAGCTGCAGCGCACCGCCGACCTGCTGAACGGTGCCGACCGGATCACCATCCTGGCCGGAGCCGGCGTCGTGGACGCCCACGACGAGGTCGTCGCCCTGGCCGAGCGGCTGCAGGCCCCGATCGTGCACGCGCTGCGTGGCAAGGAGTACATCGAGTACGACAACCCGTACGACGTCGGCATGACGGGGCTGCTCGGCTTCGCCTCGGGGTACCGCGCGATGGAGGACGCCGACGTCGTGCTCATGCTCGGCACGGACTTCCCGTACCAGCAGTTCTTCCCGGCCAAGGCGAAGCACGTGCAGGTCGACATCCGCGGCTCGCAGCTCGGCCGCCGGCACCCCGTCGACATCGGGCTGGTCGGCACCGTCAAGGACACCGCCCTCGCGCTCATCCCGCTGCTGACCGGCTCGCACCCGACGAAGCACCTCGAGGACTCGCTCAAGCACTACCGGAAGACCCGCGAGAAGCTCGACGACCTGGCGGTCCCCGCCGGGAAGAAGAAGCCGCTGCACCCGCAGTACGTCGCCCGGGTGCTCGACCGGCTCGCCGCCGAGGACGCCGTCTTCATCCCCGACGTCGGCTCCCCCGTCGTCTGGGCCTCGCGCTATCTCACCATGAACGGCAAGCGCCGGCTGATCGGCTCGTTCGTGCACGGCACGATGGCGAACGCCGTCCCGCAGGCGATCGGTGCGCAGACCGCGTTCCCGGACCGGCAGGTGATCGCCCTGGCCGGTGACGGCGGGCTGACGATGCTCCTCGGTGAGCTCATCACGATCGTGCAGAACAAGCTGCCGGTGAAGATCGTCGTGTTCGACAACTCGTCGCTCAACTTCGTCGAGCTCGAGATGAAGGCCGCCGGCTTCGTGAACTACGGCACCGAGCTGCAGAACCCGGACTTCGCCGCCGTCGCCGAGGCGATCGGCATCAAGGGCTTCCACGTCGACGTGTCCGACGACTTCGAGGACGCGATGGCCGCCGCGCTCGCGCACGACGGTCCCGCGCTCGTGTCGGTCCGCGCGAACCGCCAGGAACTCTCCATGCCCCCGGCGGTGACGCTCGAGCAGGCGAAGGGCTTCACGCTCTACGCCATCCGCACGGTGCTGTCGGGTCGCGGTGACGAGCTGCTGGACCTCGCGTCCACCAACGCGCGCCAGCTGCTGTAGACGGCAGCGGATGACGGCCTGGAGGCGCGGTGCCAGCTGGCACCGCGCCTCCAGGCCGCCTTCCCGTCACCACCCGAGCGTCTGGCCGTCCTCCAGGAACACGCCGGTGGGGCCCTCCGGGCCCGCGCTCGCGGCGGCCGCGATCGTCGCCGCGCTGACCTCGACGGGGCGACCGTGCGGGTTCGGCATGCCACCGAACTCGGTGGCCGTGTAGCCGGGCTCGATCGCGACGAAGTGCACCTCGGGCACGACGCGTGCGTACTGCACGGTCAGCATCGAGACGGCGGCCTTGGACGCGCCGTAGACCACCGCCGGCACGGTGAACGCGGGCTTCGACGGGTCGTGGGTGGCGGTGAAGGAGCCGAGCGCACTCGAGAGGTTCACGACGATCGGGTTCGCGGAGCGACGCAGGAGCGGCAGCGCGGCCTCGGTCGCGCGGATCGTGCCGACGGCGTTCGTGTCGAAGACGGCGAGCGCCTCGGGCCCGCTCTGCCCCCAGACGGCGATGCCGGCGTTGTTGACCAGCACGTCGAGTCCGCCGTTCGCGTCGACGTGGGCGAAGGCCGCGGCGACCGAGTCGTCGTCACGGACGTCGAGCTGGACGGAGCGGGCGCCGATCTCGGCGGCGACCGCGGCGCCCTGGTCGGCGTCACGGGCCCCGATCCAGACGGTGTGGCCCGCCTCGACGAGCTGGCGGGCGGTTTCCTTGCCGAGGCCGCGGGTGGCCCCGGTGATGAGTGTCGTTGTCATGGGTCCAGCGTCACGCTCGGCGACGACCGCAGGGAGTCGCCCGGTTGTCGTAGGACCGGCAGGGCCAGGACCCGGTCGACCGTCGCGCGCAGACTGGGGACATGGCGGACACGGACTTCGGGCACACCCTGCGGCGACTGCGCGACCACGTCTCCCCCGAGGCGGCGGGCGTGGTCGTCGGGCCGCGTCGGCGTGCGTCCGGTCTGCGGCGCGAGGAGCTGGCCGGGCTGGCGGGGATCTCCGCCGACTACCTGACCCGGCTCGAGCAGGGGCGGGCGACCTCGCCGTCCGCCCAGGTCGTCGAGGCGCTCGCGCGAGCGCTGCGGGTCGCTGATGCCGACCGCGAGCTGCTCTACCGGCTCGCCGGGCACGCGGTCCCCGGCGCCGACGTGGTGCCGTCGAGGATCCCACCGAGCGTGCAGCGACTGCTCGACCGCCTGGCGGACACCCCGGTCGCGGTGCTCGACGCCGCGGGGAACCTGCTCGTCGCCAACGCCCCGTACGACGCCCTGATGGGGCCGATCGGGGCGCTGCGCGGGAACGACCGGAACACCGCGTGGCGGCACCTGGTGGGGTCCGGCAGCCGCGCCGTGCACACGCCCGAGGAGCAGGCGGCGTTCGAGGCGAACCTGGTGGCGGGGCTCCGGATGACCGCGGCCCGCTACCCGCTCGACCGCCAGCTGCAGCAGCTCGTGCGGGAACTGCGGTCGGCGAGCCCGCGGTTCGTCGAGCTGTGGGACTCGGGCGCGACCGCGCTCAGCGAGACCGCCCGCCGGAAGGTGATCGACCACCCGGACGTCGGGCTGATCACGCTCGACTGCGACACCCTGGTCGTCGGGCCGGAGGACCTGCGGATCCTGGCGTACACGGCCGAGCCCGGTTCAGTGGACGCGGAGCGTCTGGCGCTGGCGATCGTGGTGGGGACGCAGTCGTTGGTGGAGTGAGGCGGGTTCGATCTCTGTGTGCCCCGACTCCGACGCGGCCGGACTAGCGAGCGGGCCGCACAGGTCTCCGCGGTGGGAGCGCAAGGGAACCACGACTGTGGAGGACGAGCAGGACCAGCCCGAGGGCCACCGGGAGTGCCACCAACTCGACGGACCCGCTCCCGACGTCCATCGCGCGGACTTCGTTCACCGCGAGCGCCCCGACGTACGGGACGAGACTCAGGACGATCGTGAACGCTGTCCGCCACCACCGCATGATCGCGAGAACGACGGCGCTGATCTCGAGCACTGCCGTCCCGTACCAGGCGTAGAGGTTCCCGTCCCACAGGGACCGGCTGTACTGCCACTGTCCGGGATCGCTGACGCTGCAGTAGCTGAGGGCGCCGAGCAGGAACCATCCGACGGCTGCTGCCGCGGTGTGCTGGGAGCGGTGCGGGCGCCCGAGGACCGCGACGACCGCACACGCGCTGAGCAGGAGCAAGGTCGCCCGGTCGACACTCCAGACGCCCGGGTACCGGTTCAGGAGGTACGGCGACACGGTCCCGAGCAGCACGGACACCAGGAGGACGACGCGCCCGACGTTCCACCGGCCGGAGAGCGCAGCGACGAGGGCGATCACCCAGAGCGCCGCGAACACGAAGCCCGTGTCGCGGAAGGGTCCGACCTGCACCATCGATCCCGGAGCCGGGTTGCCGGTGATCCACGGCGCCCAACTCGAGAACAGGAACTCGGCGAGAGCAAGCCCGGAGCCCAGGGTCAGGGCCACCGTGCTCACGGGGTTCCGCACATCGGCCACCACGAGCCTGTCGAGCCGCAGGCCCACGCCGTGCTCAGCGATGGCCCGACGTTCCTGGCGGGTCGGACGCTCTCGGCCATCGCCCTCGGCGACGTCGAGGAGTGTCCCGACGAGCGCGTCGGCGTTCGCGGACCGCCACGCAGCCGGGTACCAGGCGAGCAGTCGCCGGTACCGAGCTTCGAGTTCGGCGCTCATGCTCCGGCCACCTTTCCGGAGATGCTCGACGCGCGCGGCAGACGGGCACGCACCGCGCGCAGCCTGACCTCGAGTCGCTCGGTCTCCAGCGCGAGCCGCTGTTCGCCCTGGGTGGTGAGGGCGAAGTAGCGCCGGAGACGCCCCCCAACGACTTCGTCTCCGGCGCCGGTCACCAGTCCGTCCTGTTCGAGACGTTCCAGTGTCTTGTACAGCGTCGTCACCGGCAGGCTGACGTCGCCCTCCGTGAGCTCGGTGACGGCCTGGATGATGCCGTACCCGTGGAGCCGTCCCCGGGCGAGGGTGGTCATGACCCAGAACGCCGGCTCTCGCAACTCTGCTGTTCGCATGGTGAGACCATATGCCCGAAATGGGAATATTTCCACCTCTCCAGATGAGCGCTGCGACGACTGCGGCGCGATGCCGCTCCCCCACTTCGCGGGTGATGCCCGCCCTCGGGCTCAAGGACGCCTCACAGGTTGGCTACGATCCGAGGGCGCCGGCTTCCGGCGATCGCACTCGTCCGGCCGTTGTCGGACGGCACACCCGAGGGGACAACCCGTGCCACACAGCACCGCAACACTCCGACGCGCATGCGCGATCGGCGCGACGATCGCCGTCATCGGCCTGAGCACCGGCTTCGGGGCGCTGTCTGCCTCGGCGGCAGAACTGCCGGACGCAGCACCGGCGAGCGCGTCGGCAAGTTCGACCGCGGCCCCCACCGAGGACACCGCGCCCGGAACCGGCACGGACCCCGACACCGGCACCGGCGCCGGCGCCGATGAGGAGACCGCAGCAGCGTCGCCCGACGCGACGACTCCTGTCGCCCCGGTTCCGGATGCCGCCGAGGACACGGAGGTGCCCGCGGACGAGACCACCGCGCCCAGCAGCGCTCCGGCCGCCCCGGCGACGTCTGCTCCCGCCGTCGCCGACCCCACCGCGACCATCGCCGGGGATGCGACCGTGGGCAGCACCCTCACCGCGACGGGGACGGGCTTCACCGGCACGCTCTCCTACGTGTGGACGGGTGACGGCACCACGCTCCCCGTCACGACCGAGTCCTACCTCGTCCTCCCTTCGGACGCCGGCAAGGTCATCGCCGTCACGATCACGGGCGATGACGACCAGACAGCAACGGCGTCGACCGCTGCGGTGACACAGGCCGCCTCGTTCCCCGAGGCGACCACCGAAGACGAGCCGGTCATGCTGTCCACGACGGCCGGGGAACGGTTCACCCACACGTTCGCCGCGGACGGGTTCCCGAAGCCGACGTACTCGGTGGAGTACTTCTCGCTCGACGACCCGTACGCCGACGAAACCGATCAAGACGAATCTGGTTACCTTCCCTACGGGCTGTCGCTCGACCACTCCACCGGGGTGCTGTCCGGCACCTCTGACTACTCGGGCACGTACGCCTTCCGCATCGTCGCGACCAGCGGCACGACGACCGCATCGCAGTACGTGAACCTCACGACGGACGCCTCGACACCGCTCGGCGTGCGGGTGACGGCCGAGGACAAGGACACGTTCCTCACCGCTCATTCCACGAGCTGGGTCATCGAACGCGACGGCACCGTCTGGACCTTCCAGAACGAGACCACGCCCGAGCCCGACGGCGGTTACAGCACCTTGGGCGTGGGCTTCGAGGGTGGGCAGCCGACCATCGACCAGGGCGGCACGCTCCTGGTCGGCGGGAGCCTCGTCGACCGTTTCGGCAACGAGGTCGACGGCGCCGACGGCTACCCGGCACCGTTCACGGTGACGTCCGACCACACCTCAGACGTCATCGTCCCGAACACCGACCCGTGGGCAGGTGCCGAAGTGACGTTCCCGCACGCGTCGACCCACGCCCTGACCGTGGCGTCGAGCAGCTTCGCGACGGCGTTCACGGTGGACGTCCGTCCGACCGCTTCGACGGTGGCGACCCCTGTCGCTCCGACGAGCGCGGTCTCCGCCGCCGTCCCGACCGGCCAGCTGGCCTACACCGGGAGCGACGCGATGCACCTGCTGCCGTGGGCTGCGGGACTCGCGCTGACCGGCGTCGGCGTGATCGCGCTGCAGGCCCGTCGTCGGAAGCGATCCTGACCCACCACCGATGAACGACCGAGGGGCCCAGCGCGTGCTGGGCCCCTCGGCCGTTCACTGCGAGCCCGCCTGAACCCTTCGGAGAAGGCCCACAGGTCGGGTCCTTCGCCCTTGTCCGGCTCGGACACCGTCCATAGGCTCCCGCTGTCAGACGATCGTCTGATTCCAGAACGGGACGAGGACGGGCATGAACGACGACACGCAGGTCAGCATGAACCGGGTGCACTGGGACGGTGGCGTGCCGCGCAGTGCGGTGGACGCCCTGCTGCACGACGGTGGGCTGGCGGTGGTCCCGACCAAGGTCGGCTACATCCTGATGACCTCGGACCGCGCGGGTCTGGAGCGCAAGTTCGACGCGAAGGAACGCAACCGCAACAAGCCGGGCGTCGTGCTCGTGAGCTCGCTCGAGATGCTCCGGAGCATCGCGCAGCTCACCCCCGAGATCGACGCCCTGTACCAGCGGTGCTGGGACGAGGACATCCTGCTCGGGTGCATCCTGCCCTGGAGTGACGAGGGCCGAGCGGCGTTGCCGGCGGACGGCCCCGACGAACTCATGATGGACACCCGCGGGACGTCCTGCTTCGTCATCAAGTTCGGCGTCCCCGGTGAGCTCGCCGCCCGCGAACTCTGGACCGAGCACGGCAAGTTCGCCTTCGCGAGCTCGGCCAACCCGTCGGGCACCGGCAACCGTGGCGTGGTCGACGGCATCGGCGAGCGCATCGCCGAGCGCGCCGACGTGATCGTCGAGGCGGACGACTACGTCGCGTCCATCCAGCCGGAGCAGAGTGCCGAGACCCGCTACGAGCAGGGCGTCATGGTGTCGATGGTCGACAGCGCCGGAGCCCTGATCCCGCTGCAGGACGGACGCCGATCGGTCGTCCCCGCACCGACGCTGATCCGCAAGGGGCTCGACGTCGACCGGATCATGGGGCTGCTCGCGGACACGTTCACGAGCTGGGACTACCGGCAGGGTGAGTACTACTGAGCCCGCACGAGAGGACTTCCGTGGGCCGGAGCCGCCTGTCGCGTGAGGACGCCTCGAGCCGCATCACCGCGTTCGTGTACGGCAACATCGTGATCCTCGGCACGATCGCACCCATGCTCCCGGACACCGCCGAGAGCGGTCGGGGGCTCTGGTACGTCCTCGCCACCGCGTTCTCGACCTTCCTCGCACACACCTTCGCCGAATCGGTCGGACGACGTGCGCGGAGCGACCACCGCCTCACCGGGGAGACCGTCCGCGCCGAGCTGCGAGATTCGCTGCCCATCCTCACCTCCGGTCTCCTGCCGGCTGCCGTCCTCGCATACGCCTGGCTGACCGGCACATCCGGGCTCGCGGCCGAGATCATCGCGATCGCGTACCTCGTGGTCCGGCTCGCGCTCCTCGGGCCCGTCGTGGCCAGACTCCGCGGGGAGAACCCGTCCCCGCGGACGTTCGTGGCCGGCCTCGTCCTCGCGCTCGTCGGTGTCGGCATCGCCCTGGTCAAAGCAGGTCCGGGCTTCTGAGGCGAGCGTGCGCGAGGCGCGCGAGCGCGGGAACCTCGACACCTCGCGTCGTCACGTGGGCTGACCGTCGGCGACGGCCGCGACGGCTTCGATCTCGACCAGCTGGTCGTCGTAGCCGAGCACCGTGACCCCGAGCAGGGTGCTCGGCACGTCGTGCGTCCCGAAGGCATCGCGCACCACCTGCCATGCGGTGACGAGGTCGGCCTGCCGCGAGGACGCCACGAGCACCCGGGTGCTCACGACGTCCTCGATGGACGCACCTGCGGCACGCAGCGCCTCCTGCATCGTCTCGATGCACCGGGCAGCCTGGCCCGCGTAGTCGCCGACCGCGACGGTGGACCCGTCCGCGGCGAGCGGGCAGGCCCCGGCGAGGAACACGAGCCGCGTCCCGGCCGGCACGGTGGACGCGTACGCGTACTGCGCCGCGTCGCTCAGGACGTCGGACCGGATGAGACGGACAGCGCTGGCCATACCGGTCATCCTGCCAGCAGCGACGTTCGACCCTCGGCGGCGTCAGGCGCAGTACTCGTACGGCAACATCGCGACCGACCCCACCCAGATAGCACCCACGGTGGTGCCGTCCGTCCCCAGCTGGAACGTCATGTAGCGCCCGTCGGCCTGCACGCTCCACATCGAGTACGGCCCCTGGTCCTCACCGTAGGTGCCGGTGTACTGCAGGTCCGGGTACGCGGAGCGCACCTCGGTCAGGGGCGCTCCGATGCCGATCCCGGCGTCGGTCTCGGGCGAGTTCGTCGTCACCGGGTCCGACCCCACCCCACCGATGGTCACTCCGGCGACCTTGCCGTCGCGGGGGATGACGATGAGCCCGGGGGCGTCGGATCGCTCCCAGAACGTCGTCTCCGGGCTGGCCGGGCACGCATCCGTACTCCGGGTGTAGGCGGCTGCCAGGTCGTCGATCTCGCCCTGCACCGGACCACCGAGGGCGATCGGTCCGACCTCCTCGGTCGAGATGGTCCACGTCGCGGGGTCCGACAGGCTGAAGGCCGTGTCCGTCGCGGTCGGGGTCGCAGTTGGGGTCGCAGTGTCGGGGTCAGCCGGCGCCTCCGGGGTCGCAGTCGCAGTCACGGTCCGGGTCGGCGTCGCAGCCGGTGAGCCGGAACAGGCGGTCAGCGCCATCGCTGCGATGAGCCCGAGGGTCACCCCCGCGGTCCGGGCGGTGCCGTTCACGCGGCCCCCGCCGCACTGCGCCGCTGCCTGTCAGGCGGGAGCTGGGGGCCGGGTTGCTGCACGGTCCTCCAGCTGCCGATCCGCGGGTCGAGCCGGACGGCGTCACCGCACTCGTCGCAGTGCGCCGTTCCCGCCTCGCCGAGCAGGATCTTCGCGCCGTCGTGGACGAACGGGTTCGGGTTGCCGGGCATCGTCTGTTTCCCTCCGTCGGCGGATGTCGAAGGGTCCCCGCCCGCAGGCGGGGACCCGACCGGCGCGCGCTCCGGAGAGCCACAGCGCCAGCCGATGACCCCCGCGCCGTTGCGATGGCCGATCCACCGTACGTCGAGCCTCCACGAGGAACGGAACCCCTCGTCCCCCATCGCAACCAGAGCGTTACACAGCTTCCGGCGCAGCGATCAGGCGGCGTCCTCGACGTCGAACACGACGACCCGCGCACTCGCCGCACCGATGAACTCGGCCACCGGCCGGTGCTCCGGGTGCGGCAGGTACCCGGAGAGCGCTGCCCGATCGCGGAACCGGACGACGAGCATCCAGTGGAACCCGCCCTCCAACCCCTCGGTGCTCACGCTCGTGCCGGCCTGCACCGACTCGACCCCCTCGACCCGTGGCAGGTGGTCGCGCGACAAGGCCGTGGCCTCGGACGACCGGTCCTCCCCGTCCCACTCGACCAGCACGGTGTGCGTCACTCCGGACACGTGGTCCCCTTCCTCGAACGCAAGAACGCCAAAAGCCCAGAACGGCAGATCAGAACGCCGGCGTCCCGCCCGCGATCGTGATCGTCGACCCGGACTGGTAGCTCGACTCCGGGCTGACCAGGTGCACGTAGGCGGCACCGAGCTCGGCGGGCTGACCGGGACGGCCGAACGGCGAGCTCTCACCGAAGTGCGACACCGTCTCGGCGTCGTCGGAACCCGGCTGCAGCGGCGTCCACACCGGCCCCGGTGCGACGGAGTTCACACGGATGCCCTTCGGCGCGAGCTGCTGCGCGACGGCCTCGGTGAAGAGCTTGATCGCGCCCTTCGACACGGCGTAGTCGATCTTGTCCGGCGAGGGCGTGGACGCCTGGATCGAGCCGGTCGTCACGATGGTCGACCCGGGCTCGAGGTGCGGCACGGCGGCCTTGGTCAGCCAGAACAGCGAGTAGATGTTGGTCTTGAAGGTGGAGTCGAACATCGAGGTGTCGAGCGTGAGGATGTCCTCGTTGCTCTCCATGCGCCCCGCGACCATGACCAGGGTGTCGAGGCCGCCGAACTCGTCTACGCCCTTCTGCACCAGGTCCGTGCAGTACTGCTCGTCGGAGATGTCGCCGGGGAACAGCACGGCGCGACGACCCTCGGACTCGAGCAGGTCTCGGACCTGTTCCGCGTCCTCCTGCTCGTCCGGCAGGTACGAGAGCACCAGGTCCGCACCTTCGCGCGACAGGGCGATGGCGGCGGCACGGCCGATGCCGGAATCGGCACCGGTGACGATGCCGCGGTACCCCTTCAGCCGTCCGAGCCCGACGTAGCTCTCCTCGCCGTGGTCGGGCTTCGGGTCCATCTTCCACGCGGCGCCCGGCAGCGACTGCTCCTGCTTCGGGTACGGCGGTGCCGGGTAGAGGGTGTTCGGATCGCGCTTCTCGTACTGGCTCATGGCCCCACTGTCGTCGCGGCGCCCGCACGGGCGCTCAGCTGGTGGGTGACGGACGCCGAACAGGCGAGCAACGCCCTGGAGACGGGTGGGACGGACTGGAGGCGCGGTGCCAGCTGGCACCGCGCCTCCAGTCCGTCAGGTGGTTCAGACGCCGGCCGTGGTCCGGATCCAGGACGAGGCCTGCGACAGCAGGGCGTAGTTCGAGCCGGCCTTGGTGTTCGCGCCGGGGTCGGCGCTGTCGCCGGTGGAGCAGACGGCGACGACCTTGCCGTTGACGAGCAGCGGGCCGCCCGAGTCGCCGTGGTTCGATGCGCCGGTCACGCCGGTGAGGTGCTGGGCACGACCGTTGAAGGCGTCGGTGCTCGCGCCGGTGAGCGAGACGGTGGCCTGGTACAGGCCGTCGGACTGGGTCGCGTTCGCACGCAGGCCGTAGCCCTGGATGGTGCCGGTGCCGCTCGACTTGGCCGTCGCGGTGAGGTCGAGGGGTGCGTAGGTGGAGAGCGAGTAGGCGGTCCGCAGGTGCACGAGCGCGATGTCACCCGCCGGCGAGGCGCTGACGCGGTCGACGGCGACGGCCGTGCCGCGGTTGACGGTGGAGTTCGAGTGGTACACGTTCATCGCGCCGATGCCGTCGATGCAGTGCCGGGCGGTGAGGATCCACGAGGCGTTGAGCTGCTCGCCGGTGCAGTTGCTGACGTAGCCGGAGGGGATGGAGCCGCCGGAGGCTTCGAGCTGCACCGCCCACGAGGTGGTGGGGGCTTTCTCGCCGCCGACGACCTTCGTGCTGACGGGCAGCGCGGACGCGGGCGAAGCGGCGAACACGCCGGCGGTGATGACGGCGACCGCGGCGAACGCGGCTGCGATGGACTTCTTCATGACGACTCCTCTGTCGGTGAAGCACCTGCCAGTTGCTCTGTGCAACTGATGCGTCATCCTGTCCCCCTGTCCAGGGGTCGCACCAGTCCGCACTTCGACGGACGCGGCTGCTTGCGGACCCGAACGCCGTGATCCGGTACGCGAACTGGCTGAGCCGTGCGCCATCGGTCTGGTCGTAGCGTCGAAGCATGACGACCAGTGACGCGATCAACCTGCCGGATCGGTTGAATCCGGCCCTGGACCCTGACCTCGAGGTGCTCGACGCCATGGACCGGGTCATCGCGGCGTGCGTGGAGGGGACCTCGGCGACGGAGGCGGGGGTCGTGCTCGCGGACCGGTCCGGTGCGTTGCAGGTCATCGCCTCGACGAGCGAGCGCAGCAGTGAGGCCGAGGAAGCGCAGCTCGGGACGAACGAGGGCTCGTGTCTCGACTGCTACCGGACCGGCGAGACGATCGACGTGCCCGACGTGTCGACGCACGAGTCGGAGTGGCCGACGTTCGCGGCGACGATGCGCGAACGCGGGCTGCACGGCACGTTCGCCGAGCCGATCCGTCTGCGGGACCGGACCATCGGTTCGCTGTGCGTCTTCGCCGACCACACCCGCGGGCACAGTGACCAGGACGTCGTGCTGATGCAGCTGCTCGCCGACGCGGCTTCAGCTGCCCTGGTCCGACAGCGCGACCGCGGGGTGTCGACCACGATCGAGGAACAGGTCGAGGACGCGCTCGAGGCCCGGGAACTCCTCGAACAGGCCAAGGGTGCACTCGCGTACCGACGGGGCATCCGGATGGACGAGGCGTTCCAGATCCTGCGACGTGCTGCTGCCGGTGCGGGCCGCGGGATCCGGGCCATGGCGGAGGACGTCGTGCACCGGGGCGCCGACCTCGGCAGCACCGGCTAGGCCCGTCGGGTCCGCGGCCCGTCCGGCTCCGTCCGCAGCACCAGGCCGTGGTGGTCGGTGGTGAGCGTCACCGCGACCACCTCGCCGAACGCGTCGCCGTCGAGCTGCACACGCTCCGGGGTGTCGACGGTCAGCCGGAGCGTCCTCGCCCGGGTGTACCGGAGCGCGCGCGAGGTCGGCAGCACCCGCGCCAGGAGTCGCCCGAACCGGGTGCGCGCGAAGAAGCGGTTGAGCGTCAGGGCGTAGCCGACCTTGGTCCACCCGAACCAGCCGGCGGGCCGGAACGCCACGGCGTCGAGGATGCCGTCGTCCGGTCGGGCCGCGGGGAGCAGCAGGATGCCCGCGGTCAGGGTGCCGCAGTTCCCGACGATGATCGTGTGGGCGCTCATGCTGCGGAGTGGGCCGTCGTCGATCCCGTAGTGCACCGGGATCTGCCGGTTGCCGATCACGGACCGGGCGATGGGATCCGAGTAGGCGACCCATCCGAACCGCTTCTTCACCCACGCGTTCGTGTCCGCGGCCATGCTCGCATCGAGCCCGATGCCGGTCATCACCAGGAACGCGTGCGACGTCGTGGTGCCCGCCGGGTCGGTCAGGTCGGCCAGCCCGACGTCGATCGGGCGGTCCGTCCCGCTGAAGCCCGCTCGGACCGAGCGCACCAGGTCGCCGAGGGGCAGACCGAGGTTCCGCGCGAACAGGTTGCCGGTGCCGCTGGGGAGGAGCGCCACCGGGATCCCGGTGCCGCGGAGTTCCGCGGCGACGACCCGGAGCGTGCCGTCACCACCGGCGACGAGGACGACGCTCGGGTGGGCGTCGCGCGCGGCCCGGGCAGCAGCACGCCCGTCGTCTTGAGCGCTCGTCTCGAACCAGAGCGACTCGTCCCATCCGTGTGCGCGCTCCTCGGCGCCGAGCACCGCTCGGAGGCGGGCCTGGTCGATCTTGGTCGGGTTCACGACCACCGCCGCTCGGAGCTGCTGCGGTTCGTTCGGGAGGTTCGGCACGGGGCGGCGGTCAGTGGATCCGGAGCTCGGACAGCATCGGGCAGACGAAGGGGTCGCGGGCGCCGAGGCCGACGCGGTTGAGGTACCGGACGACGATCCCGTACGAGCGCAGCAGCGTCGTCTCGGTGTACGGCACGTCGAGGGTGTCGCAGTGGTCACGGACGAGCAGGCGGGCCTGCTTCAGCGCCGGACGCGGCATCGACGGGAACAGGTGGTGCTCGACCTGGTAGTTCAGGCCGCCCATCAGGAACGACACCCACCAGCCGCCACGGATGTTGCGCGAGGTGCGCACCTGGCGGGAGAAGAAGTCGACCTTCGCGTCGTGGGCGATCGTCGGCATGCCCTTGTGGTTCGGGGCGAACGAAGCGCCCATCATCACGCCGAACACGGCCAGCTGCACCCCGAGGAACGCACACGCCATCCCGAACGGCAGGAACCAGAACACCACCGTCAGGTAGATCGCAAAACGGGCAACGAGCAGGACGCCCTCGAGGACCCGCCCCCGGACGTCACTGCGCCCACCCGTCCCGCGGAGCACCGACATGACGGCAGCCCGGTGCAGGTTGATGCCCTCGAGCGTGAGCAACGGGAAGAACAACCAGCCCTGGTACTGCACGAACACCCGGAGCGGCCCGTTCTTGACGGCGGCGGCGTCCTCGGGCAGGAACCGGATCACGTCCGGCGCGATGTCCGGGTCCTTGCCGACGGTGTTCGGGTTGCCGTGGTGACGCGTGTGCTTGTTCATCCACCACGAGTAGCTGAGGCCCACCAGGAACGTCCCGACCCAGCGGCCAGCACGGTCGTTCCACTTCTGGGACGCGAACACCTGACGGTGCGCGGCCTCGTGCGACAGGAACGCGAACTGCGTGAACAGCACACCCAGCGCCCCGGCCACGATCAGCTGGAACCACGAGTCACCCAGGAACGCGAACGCGACCCAGCAGGCGGCCGTCGCCACGACGAGCGCGGAGAACAGCGCCCAGTAGAACCCCCGACGGCGCTCGAGCAGCCCCGCTTCCTTCACCTGCGCCAGCAGTGCGGAGTACGACGAGGTGCCGCCGGTCCGCGGCCCGGCCGGGGAGCCGGTCTTCCGGTAGCCGCCGGTGAGGGGTTTCGAGCTGGTCTCCCGCTGCGGGCTGGTACCGGCGTGCTGCGTGGTCATGGATTCCCTGGTCGTCATCGGAATGGAGGATCGTTCCGGCGGCCGGGGTCTGGGGCTGCTGGTCCAACGCTAGAGCCGCCGCGCTCCTCGGTGCAAGCCACAGGTCCGCGTGTCCGCTGCTCGGCTACGGTTGTCCAGCCTGCTCGACGGAAGGACCGTTCCCCACATGACCGAGGTACGCGAAGCACGACTGGTCGAGACGTTCGTGACCCTCACCGACAGCCTGATGGCGGACTACGACGTGGTCGACGTCCTGCAGACGCTGGTCGACCGGGCCGTCGAGCTGTTCGACGCCGCCGCGGGTGCCATCCACCTGCTCGACAAGCACGACGAGCTGCGGGTCGTCGCCTCGACGAGCGAGCGCAGCAGCTTCATCGGTCTGCTCCAGCTCAACGCCGGCGAGGGGCCCTGCATCACCGCCGTGACCACCGGCCGGCTGGTGACCTCGGAGAACGCCGACGACCTGCGGCAGCACTGGCCGCGGTTCGCCGAGGCCTCCAGGGCGCGCGGGTACGCGGGCGTCCACGCCATCCCGCTCCGGCTGCGGGACACCACCGTCGGGTCGCTGAACCTGTTCCGCGAGACCGAGGGGGCGCTGAACGGAGCCGATGCCCGAGCCGCGCAGGCCCTCGCCGACGTCGCGACGATCAGCCTGTTGCAGCAACGGACCCTCGAGCACGCGACCCTCACCGCGGAGCAGCTCCAGCGTGCGCTCGACAGCCGGGTCACCATCGAGCAGGCCAAGGGGTACCTCGCCCGTGCGGCGGGGGTCGACGTCGAGCAGGCGTTCGGCATGATCCGTCGCTACGCCCGCGCCCACGGGCGCTCGCTGAGCCAGGTCGCCGCCGCCGTGGCGCGCGACGACGTCCCGCTCGCCGACCTGATCGGGGCCGGAGCGTCCTGAGGGTTCGCTCGGGACGCTCCGGACCGCGCACGACTACTTCGTCGTCGTGAAGGTGCCCCGGGCCCGCTGGTCCGAGCCGTAGCCACGGGCGTGCACCACGTGCGTGCCCGGCGCCAGCGCCGCCACGGCCTTCGTGATCTTCAGGCGGACCTTGCCGTCGGCGTTGGCGGTCGTGCGGGTGGCCCGACCGCCGTCGATGCTGACGGTGACCGACTCCCCGGCACGGAACCCCGTCGCCGAGATCGCGACCTTGGCACCCTTCCGGCTGCTCGTCGGCGTCACGGCGATGGCCGTGCTGGTCGCCTGTGCCTCGGCACACGCGTCACCCGGGGTCCCGACCGCCGGAGCGGACGCGGTCGGCCGTCCGTTCACGCTGCGCACGCCGTCGTCCTCGCGGATGCGCATCGTGCCGACCGAGTCACCGATCACCGATCCGCCTTGGGTGTTGCTGAGGGTCATCGCGTAGTCCGACGTCCGCGAGAACGACGGCGTGCGGTCACCGTTCACCGAGACCGCGACCGTGCGGCAGACCTCGCCGGGCTGGAACGTGACGGGCTGCACCGCCGGGCGGATGCGCCCGTCGTACGCCTGGTCGAGGTCGAAGGACACCGTCGTGGCCTGCTCGGCCGGTCGGGAGAGCACGACCGCTGCCCGGACCACCGTGCGGGTGCGGCCCTCGTCGACGAACCGGTCCGCGATGCGTGCGGCGGGACGCTTCGTGACCACCGGGGTGCCGAGGGTCGCGGCGGGCACGAGCGACAGGTCGCTCAGCAGGACCCCGCTGTTCTTCTGCGGGACGTCGATGGTCACCTCGCGCACCGACGTCAGGTCGATGCCGGTGAACGTGTCGAGGGGGATGCGCGCCTGCTGCAGGATCGTCTTGCGCGGGGCCATCCGGGTACCGGGGAGCAGCTGTCCGGCACGGCTGGTGTCGGACAGGCGTCGGGTCGCCACGGCACCGGTCGCATCGCGGAGGGTGATCGAGACGTTCGCGTTCGTCGTCGCGGTGTCGTCCGGGGTGAGGCGGAGCGACAGCGCCTGGAACCCCGTGAAGTCACCGGCCGCCGGAGCCACCGGGACGTGCACCTGGCCGCCGGTCGCCGCCTTGGTGGGCGAGACGTGCAGGGCGGGGGTGGCCGGCACCGAGGACGCCAGGTACGCCGGGGTGTAGTCCGGAGCGTTGGACGAGATCGAGACGCACGCCGGCAGGATCTGCTTCGCGGGCAGGTTGTCGGTGCTCGCGCAGGTCTTCGCCGTCAGGGCCCCGGTCGTGGTGATCGCCGGGTTCGCGGTGTCGAACAGGGCGAGGTCACGCCGGCTCGCGCCGGGCTGGGAGGCGCTCACCCGGATGTCGGCCGTGCCCAGGGCTGCGGGCTGGCGGTTGGTGCCGTCGAACATCGGCAGGAACTGCTGCTCACCGTCGAGCGTCAGGCGGAAGAAGCCACTGATCAGGCTCGTGCCGACGGCGTACTGCTGGTCGGACGACAGCCGCGTGGTGTGCTTCGCCTTCGCCCCGCAGACCGCGTCGGACTCGTCGTACCAGTCGTCCGACGACGCCTTCGCGTACTTGCCGGGCGTCCACGTCGTGTTGAAGAAGTTGTGGTTCGCACCCATCACCAGCACCGAGGAGCGCAGCACGTCGTCCCCGAAGGCGGTGCGGGAGTCGTCGTAGAAGTGCTGTCCCTGCAGGTCGGACACGTCGCCGTCGCAGTACGGCAGGACGACCGCCGTGTTCGTGTCCGGCAGGGTCATGCGCCCGAAGTCGGTCGGCGCCAGGGGCAGGACGGCACGGATGCCGAAGGGGTTCGTGCGCTGCGTGTTGAGCAGGGCCGCGCGGACCACGCCGTCACCGCCGCGCGAGTGGCCCATGAGGCCGACGTCCTGCAGGTCGAGCTTGCCGGTGAGCAGCGGCGAGAGCCGGGGCTCCTGTCCGGCGTCCGCCCGCTGCAGCAGGCTGAGGTGGTCGAGGACGAGCTGCCCGCGGGCCACCGCTCCGCCGTCGTCCGAGTAGCTGCCGTCGAGGGCGTTGATCGCGTTCGCGGAGATCGACACGACGACGTTGCCGTGGCTCGCCAGCGCGGTCGCCGCTGCGTTGTAGCCGAGGTAGCTCGGGATGTCGGTCTGTCCCTTCCCGCACGGCCACGCCTTCGGGTTGTACGTGCCGCCGGAGCACGCCTCGTGGCGGCCGTGCAGGAACACCACGACCGGGCGCTTGCCCGGGGCGTCCTTCGGCACGAAGACGGCGGCACGCATCTCGCCCTTGCGCCCGAAGCCCTTGATCGTCTCGGCTTCGTTGCCCAGGTCGTAGTCGGCCCGGGTGACCGCGTACTGGCCTGCGGACGCCGGGTCGTCGGTCAGGGGTGCCGGGGCTTCGCTCGGCGCGACCGTCTGCGGCGCGGTGGCGGCCTGCCGGTTGCCCTGCAGGTCGGTCTCGCCCGTCCACCCGAGTTCGACGCTGCGGGCATCGGCGACCGCGGGGTCGGTCGTGGTGACCGTCAGCTGACGCTGGTCGAGGCTCGTCTGCGCGACGCCGATGTCGGCACCGTCCACGAGCAGGACGGGGGCCGCCGCACGGAGCGGCAGCGGGTCGGCGAGGGTCAGGACGACGGTGTACCCGCCGTCGGTCGGCGTGACCGTCCAGTCGTCACCCTGCGCGACGGGCGTGCCCGGGGTCGTGATCGTGGTCGTCCCCGTCGCGGCGGTGGACCCGCCGCCCGGCGCGGCCGTGGCCGGCAACGCCGCGATCGTGCCGGAGACGGCGAGCGCCCCGGCGATGAGTGTCGAACACGCGATCTGCAGCGCGATGGTGGAACGGCGTCTCGGCGAACGGTTCACGTCGGATCTCCCCTGGTGCGACGGGCATGCGCCACCGCACGCTCCGTCGCCAACAGTAGGGAGCGCGCTGCTCGCCGCGGATCGTCCTGGAGGATGACGTGGCGGCTCAGTCCCTGAGGGTCCTCACGGGTGCGACCACCGGGTGCCCGACGGCACGCAGACGGCCCCGCGACCAGGGTCGCGGGGCCGTCGATCGTGCGGGTGGATCAGATGCGGCCGACGGTACGGCGACGACGACGCAGCAGGACCATGAGCGTGGCACCCGCGGCGAGCAGTGCCGCGGCGATGCTCAGCGGGACGGTCGGGTCCGAGCCGGTGAACGCGAGCTCACCGGTGGGCTGGTCGGTTCCGCCGCCACCGCCGCCGCCGGCGCCTGCGGGGCCGCTCGGGGTGGCGGTGGGCACCACTGCGGGTGCCGTCGGGGTGGGTGTCGCGGTGGGCACCGGTGCCGGGGCGCGGACCGTGATGGTGACCGTCTGGGTGTCGTCCGGGCTGGTGCCGTTCGACGCCGTGATCGTCACGGTCGAGGTACCCGGGGTGGTCGGGGTACCGGAGATGACGCCGGTGGTGCTGTCGATCGTCAGGCCGTCGGGCAGGCCCGTGGCGGTGAAGGTCGGGTTCGGGGTACCGGTCGCGGTGACGGTGGACGAGTAGGGGACGTCCACGGTGCCGTCGGACGGGGTGCCCGAGGTGATGGTCGGCGACTCGGACGGCGTGCCCGGTGCGGGGCAGCCGTTGGAGGCCGTGATCGTGTTCGTGTCGAGGGTCACGGCGCCGGTGCGGGCCAGCAGGCGGCCCTGCACGGTCGCGCCGGTGGTGGCGGTCACGGACTGCTGCGCCAGGACGGTGCCCTGGAACTGGGCGCCGGTGCCGACGGTGGCGGAGCTGCCGACCTGCCAGAACACGTTGCACGAGCTGGCGCCGCCGGTGATCACGATCTGGCTGGCGGACCCGATGGTCAGGGTCGACGCGGCCTGGAACACCCACACGGAGTTCGCGCTGCCGGCCAGGGTCAGCGCACCGTTGTTCGCCAGGGCGAGGGCGCCGCCGGAGTACACGCCGGGTGAGAGCGAGAGTCCGTTCAGCTCGGTCAGACCGGTCTGGGTCGGGGAGAGCGACGCGGCGACGTTGTACGCGGTGGTGGTGTCGCGCTGGGCCTGTGCGGCCGCGGCGTCGGTCTGGTGCGTGGTGCCGTTGACGACGCCGTTCGGTGCACCGCCGAAGCCGGTGATGGACGTGCCCGGCGACAACCCGAGGTCGCCGTTGATCACGGAGGGGCCGGTGTTCGTGACCGCGCTCGCGCCGAGGACGCCGTAGGTCGATGCGGTTCCGAGGTTGACCGGACCGTCGATGACCGTGGCGGCGGATGCTCCGCCACCGGTCCCGAGGGTGATCAGCGCGGCGATGGCAGCCGCCGACACGACCAGGAGGGAACTGCGTCTGAGATGGCGAGCCTGCACGGTCCGACCGCTTCCTGCAAGGAGAGGCGGGGTGACGTCGGCGACGAGCGCGCATTCTCGGTGGCTCGAAGTATGCGCTTCTCCACAGTGATTACCTAGGAATGTCTGAACATTCGCCCAAAGCCTGGCAGTTGGCCTGGCTGCCTAGGCGATCCCGGCCTGTGAGCGCATGCTCACCACAGGTTGACCGGCCGCTCTCACCAGCGGACGGGTAGGGAGTTCGGGTCTCCCGTCAGCCGGTGCGGCGCCGGTCCCGGGTAGGACCGGTCGCCCACCCCCGGACACACGGCGAAGGGCCCCGCGATCGGGATCGCGGGGCCCTTGCTGGTGCCGGGTGCTACTTGATGACGACCTTGATGGTCGGGCTGGTGCTCGTGCTGAGCTCCGAGGTCCCGGCGAAGACGGCGTGCAGGTTGTGCGTGCCCTTCTTCAGCGGGAGCTTCGACGTGACCACGCCGTTCTCCACCGTGACGGTGGCGAGGCGCTTCGAGCCCTGGTAGATCCGGGCGGTGCCGTCGACGCTGAAGCCGGTGGCCTTCACCTGGACGGTCGCCTTGCCGCCGCTGTACTTGATGGCGGTGCGGGACGGGGCCTTCTCGACGGTGACCGTCATGGCCTTCGCCGTCTTCGAGTTCGTTCCCGAGTACACCGGGTCCGCGTTGACGAACGAGGCCGTGACCGCGTGCTTGCCGATGGCGAGCGTCTTCGGCAGCGTCATGCTCGCCGCGCCGTCCTTGACCGGGGCCGTGCCGAGGACCTTGCTGCCGTCCTTGAACGTCACGGTGCCCTGCTGGGTACCGATGCCACCGGCGATGGTCGCGGTGACCGTGGCCGGCTTGGCGGTGCCGTAGGTCTGCTCGGCGGCCGACGCGGTGAGCGTGGTGGTCGTCGTCGGCAGCGTGGCGTGCAGGTTGAACTTGTCGACCGTCGAACCGATCGCAGCCGGGTCGGCCGTGGCCGTCGGCTGGAGGGTCACACCGCAGCTGTCCACCTTGCCGTGCTGCACCGCCGAGTTGAGCGTGGTGCAGTCGCTGGCGCGGATGTTCTCGACGGCGAGCTTGTCGTCGGTGACCGAGACCTTCACGAAGGTGCGGACGTGCTCCTGGTTCTCGACCGAGTTGGCGAAGTGACGCTCACCCTTGGGGTCGAGCGGGTCCGCGCCGTAGCCCTGGGTGGCGTCCGGGGTGGTGAGGTCGTAGTACTTCGAGCCGGAGGCCGAGTTCGCCGTCATGTAGATGACGCCGCCGGGGCCGGAGAAGACCTCGGGAGCAGCGGGCTGCTCGTTGACGTTGGCCTTCTTGCCGTTCTTGATCGCGTAGCTGCGCGAGTAGGAGTGGTCGTGGCCCTGCAGGACGAGGTCGACACCCATGTCCGAGAACGAACGCGTGAAGTCGAACCGACGCTGCTGGTTGTCACGGTCGTTCGCGTGGTCGGCCGGCGAGTAGATCGAGTGGTGGTAGACCAGCGTCGTCCACTTCGCGTCGTCGCCGTAGCGGTTGATGACGTCGCGCACGTAGTTCACGTGGGCAGCGTCCGAACCGGCCGCGTAGGCGTTCGAGTTGATGTCGATGAACAGGACGCCCTTGTACATGTACCAGTAGTCGCCACCCGAGTTCGCGGTCGTGTTGCCGCCCGGGTAGAAGTCCGGCACCTTGAGGGAGTTCGGCACCTGGTTGTGCTGCTCGTAGGCCTTGCCGCCCACGTCGTGGTTGCCGATGGTCGAGGCCCACGGGTAACGCTTCAGCACGTCGCTGCTGTCCGCGAACGCGCCCCACTCGTACTCGTTGTTGGCGTGCTCGACCTGGTCGCCACCGGAGACCAGGAGCTCGGCGTCCGGCTCGGTCGACGTGGCGTACTTGAGCGTGTCCGCCCAGCCGGCGCCGTCGTCGTCGGTGAAGCCGGACGAACCGATCTGCGGGTCACCGAAGAACAGGAAGTCGAAGTCGCCGGAGAAGCTCTTCGTGGTGAAGGTGTACGACGCGGACCAGGCCGAGCCGTCCGCCGCACCGACGTGGTACGTGTACGACGTGTTCGGCTCGAGGGCCGAGATCGTCGCGTGCGCGTTGATGTAGCCCGACTCGGCGGCGATGCCCGGGATGCTCTTGGTGTTCGAGTCGGTCGCGCTCGAGTCGGCTGCGGTGTTCGCGGCCTCCGAGGCGGCGACCGTCTGCTTGGCGTCCGTGAAGACGCCGTCCGTCATGGACGCGGTCTTCTGGATCTCGAGCGACTGCGCGACGTTCGTGGGGAAGTACCACGAGGCGATGCGCTGGCTCTCGGTCGCGCCGACGCCGAGCAGGATGTGGATCGGGCCACCGGTCGAGATGTTGGTGGTGGGGGTGTTCGTCGCAGCGGTGGCGGCGTTCGTGCCGACCATCGAGGCACCGGCGATGAGCGCGGCCCCGAGGACGGCTCCGCAGACGCGGAGGGTGGTGGTTCTGCGCCGGGTAGTGGCGCCGGACAGGAGACTCATGTTGGTCCGTTTCTCAGACGTGGGATGGTGCAGCACGGAAGACTCTGCATGCACTGCAAAACGTCTTGGTAAACGCTGAGTGACGGTTCGTCGCTGTTCAGGAACGAACGCGAGGTGCCAGCAGGTCCGTGGTGAGCGTCAGCCCGCCGCGAGCCGCTCGACGAACCAGATCATCCCCATCACGAACACGCCGGCGGTCACGGCACCCGTCACCCAGAGCGACACCCGGTGTGCCTTCCGCCGCAGCAGCGAGAGCGGCGGGAAGACGATGACGATGATCGCGAGCTGCACGGCCTCGATGCCGACGTTGAAGATGAGGAGCGAGACCAGCAGCTGCCACGAGAACGCCTCGTGGATACCGAGGGCCCCGGCGAACCCGAGCCCGTGGATGAGCCCGAAGGCGAAGACGACGGCCAGGCGGGTCCACCCGGCGCGGTCGAGCGAGAAGTGTCCGTGCTCACCGACCACCAGTTCGTCAGCCCGCGATCGACGACGCCAGAGCCGCCACAGGTACCAGCCGGCGACCGCGGCGATCGACAGGGCGATGAGCGGCTCGACGACGATCGCGGGCGGGCTGACCACACCGAGCGCGGCGAGGATGAACGTGATCGAGTGGGCGATCGTGAACGCGGACGCCGTGTAGACGACCTCGCGCAGGCGACGCGACCCGGCGATGAGCGCCACGAGGAACAGGATGTGGTCGATCCCGGTGAGCAGGTGCTCGGCGCCGAGCCGGAAGAACTCCCAGAAGCGCTCACCCGCCGACTGCTCGGTCGAGAACGTGCGCTGCGAGGCGTCGAGGGTGGCCGAACCCGTCCGGTCGTCGACGTCGTAGGTGACGATCGTCTTGGTGTCGCGCACGAAGGTCTCGTCGTCGGGGAAGAGCTCCGACGACACCACGTGCCCGGACTGCGTCTCCGACGGTTCCGGACAGGCGAAGTCCGCGGTCACGTGGGCGTACGGCACCTCGTCCTGCAGGTCGACGGTGACCGTGTCGTCGAGCGTGCCGGTGCAGGCCTGCCCGCCGGCTCCGGTCACCCGGAACCGGTCGAACACGTACTTCCCGATCGCGTCGGTGTGCGCCTCGGCAGCCGTCACCATCCTCGGGAAGTCCCCGTCGTCCCACGCCCGCTGCCCCTGCTCGTGCAGCGCGTCGTCGTGCTCGCTCGTGGCCACCGAGACGAGCATCAGGTCGTACTCGAGCCCGAGCTTCGCCTGCACCACCGTCGGCTTCGTGGACGTGACGTCGGCGTAGACCACCGAGCTGAAGCCGTGCGCCGACGCCGGTGCGGCTCCCCCGAGCACGCCGATCACGACCACCCCGAGCAGCACGAGCGCGGCGACGACCCGTGCGACGAGCGCGAACAGGGGGAGGGAGCGGGCAGGGCGGGCGCGCAGGAGCGCGGCGGTGGTTCCGGAGGGCACGCGCAGACGATCCGGCCCGCAGACGACCGGCAGGTGAACAACCGGTGACCAGCAACGGGACGGCGGTCGGACAGGTCCCCGGACCGGCCCGGAGCGGCCGTCGAGCGTGCTTGCATGGTGCCGTGATCCGCCCCGCCACCCGGACGACCTCCCTGTTGACCGCCGTCGCCCTCGCCGCGGCCGGCACCGCGCTGCTGGCCGGCTGCTCCGGGACGTCGGACGGCGCCACCGGCGGGACCGGCACCGGCCCGACGGCGACCGCGTCGGCGCACGCCTCGGCCGGGGTCCTGGGCACCGGGTTCTCCGACCCCGACCAGCCGCCGGCACCCGAGGCCACCATCCACCCCGAGCCCGGTTCGTGGTCCGGGGTGCACGCCCCCGCCGGCTACGACGTCGTGCTGCTCTCCGACGCGGGTGACGCCGCCGACGCTCCGACCCGGACCCTGCTCGACGCCGTCGAGTCGTGGGCCGCGGACGAGGACGTCACCGTCAACCCGGTCTCGGCGAAGGGCCCCGACGACCGGATCGCCGCGGTCCTGCGCGCCGTCGACGCCGAGCCCGACCTGGTCATCACCGTCGGCAACCACATGGTCGACCCGCTCGCGGCCGTCTCGCCGACCGCGCTCCACCAGCAGTTCCTGGTCGTCGGTGCCGAGATCGCGGAGCCGACGTCGAACGTCACGGCGGCGGACTGGACGGGCGGCGGGTTCCGCGGCGAGGGCCTCGGGCCGTCGAGCCACTACGACCCGGAGACCTTCACCGAGGACCGCGCGGCCCGCGGCCTGCGCGCCGGCCTCGCCGCCGTGCTCCACGACCTGCGCGGCATCGTCGTCTGGGTGCCCTGACCGGGCGCTCCCCCGCTACGCGGTCTCCGGCTCCAGCACGCGCGCCCGCACCTGCGCCGCTGCGCCGAGTGCCACGGCGTCGGACCCGAGCGTCGACTGCGCGAGCCGGATCGTCGCCCCGCTGACCGGCGGTTCCGCGGCGATCGCCGCCGAGATGGCCGGTTCGAGCAGGTCCCAGGACCGAGCGATCCCGCCGCCGATCAGGACGGTGGTGACGTCGAGGATCCCCGCGGTCAGCAGTGCGGCACGCGCCAGGCCCCACCCCGCGGTGGCGAAGACGGCGGCCGCGTCGGCGTCCCCGCCGCGTGCGGCGACGGCGACGTCCCGTGCCGAGAGCATCCGCCCGGAGCGTTCGGCGTAGCGGTCGGCGATGCCGCGCGCGCCCGCGATGGTCTCCAGGTGCCCGGCCTGCCCGCAGGTGCACCGGGCGTCGCCGAAGCCGGGGACGTGGCCGATCTCGCCGGCGGCTCCGCGCGGGCCGGCGAAGAGCCGTCCGTCGAGCACGAGCGCGCCGCCGACACCGGTGCCGAGGGTCATGCCGAGCACGTCGGACTCCCCCACGACCGCACCGGTGGCGATCTCGCCGAGCAGGAACGCGTTCACGTCGTTGTCCAGGGTCGCGGGGACGCCGAGGGCGTCCGTCACCGCCCGGGTCACGCCGTACCCGGCCCACCCGGTGAACGAGTTGCCGGTGACCAGGACGGTCCCCGTGGTCCGGTCGACGACGCCGGCCGCGCCCACCCCGACACCCGCCAAGGAGGCCCGGTGCGTCTCGAGCAGACCCGTCACGGCCCCGAGTGCGGCCGTCACGATCGCCGCCCCGCCCGCGTGGGCGGGCGTCGGCAGGTCGAGGCGGTCGATGACCTCGAGGTCGGGCGTGGTCAGGACGACCTTCGTGTTCGTGCCGCCGACGTCGACCCCGGCCAGGACCCGGGTCACGCGGTCACCGCCGCGAGCGAGGCGAGGCGCTCCGTCCGACGCTGCCGTTGCAGCACGGGGTCGGGCACCGGCACCGCGGCGAGCAGACGCCGGGTGTAGTCGGTGGTGGGGTGCAGCAGCGTCGTGCCGGTCGTGCCCTGCTCCTCGACGACGCCCTGGCGCATCACGACGACGCGCTCGGCGAAGTGCTGCACGACGGCCAGGTCGTGCGAGACGAACAGGCACGCGAACCCCAGGTCGTCCTGCAGCTCGCCGAGGACCTCGAGCACGGTCTCCTGCACGCTGACGTCGAGCGCCGAGGTGGGTTCGTCGGCGACGAGCAACCGCGGTTCGAGCACCAGCGCCCGGGCGAGCGAGACCCGCTGGCGCTGCCCGCCGGAGAGCTCGCGGGGGGCACGGGACGCCAGGGTCCGCGGCAGCCGCACCGCGTCGAGCACCTCGTCGATGCGACGACGACGATCGGCCGAGGACATCCCGCCACGGTGCACGGCGAGGGGCTCAGCGATGCACTCGGCCACCGACATCCGGGCGTCGAGGGACGCCACCGGGTCCTGCAGCACGACGCCGATGCCGGAGCGGAGAGCACGACGGTCACGCCCCTTCGCGGTCCGCAGGTCCTGCCCGAACAGCGACACCGTGCCGGACGTCGGCTTGATGAGCCCGAGCGCCACCCGGGCCGCAGTCGACTTGCCGGAGCCGGACTCGCCGACCAGGCCGACGGTCTCACCGGCGTGCACCGCGATGTCGATGCCCGCGAGCGCGTGGACGGCGCGCGCCCCGCGCCCGAACGTCACCGAGACGTCCCGCAGGTCGACCACCGGGGCCGCACCGGGCCTCCCGGCCGGCTCGGTCTCCGCGTCGGTGGCGGGAGCCGGCGGACGATCGCCCGCCACGTCGAGCCGCGGCACCGCGGCGAGCAGCCGCTTGGTGTACTCGTGCTCGGGGCGGAGGAGGACGTCCTCGACCCCGCCGGTCTCGACGATCTCGCCCTGGAGCATGACCGCGACCCGGTCGGCGAAGTCCGCGACGACCCCCATGTTGTGCGTGACGAGCAGCACGCCGGTACCGGTCTCGACGGCGAGCGCGCGGAGGAGCTCGAGGATCTCGGCCTGCACGGTCACGTCGAGGGCCGTGGTCGGCTCGTCCGCGATGAGCAGCTTCGGCGCGTTCGCGATCGCCATCGCGATGACCACGCGCTGGCGCTGCCCACCCGACAGCTGGAACGGGAACGACCGGGTGCGCGACTCGGGGTCGGGGATGCCGACGCGGCGCAGCAGGTCGACGGCCTCGGCCGCGGCGGCGGACGCGGAGACGTCACGGTGGTTCCGGATCACCTCGGCGATCTGGGCACCGACGCGGGTGAGCGGGTCGAGGGCGGTCGCGGGCTCCTGGAAGACCATCGAGACGGTCGAGCCGCGCAGGGCCCGGAGCGCGGGTTCGGGGGCGCCGACGACCTCGTGTCCGGCGACGACGGCACTGCCCGAGGCCGTCGCGTTGCCGGAGAGCAGGCCCATCGCGGCGAGGGCGACGGTGGACTTGCCGGAGCCGGACTCGCCGACCAGGGCGAGGGTCTCGCCGGGGACGACCGACAGGGACACCCCCCGCACGGCGTCGACGGTGCCCGACTCGGTGCTGAAGGAGACGCCGAGGTCGGTCGTCCGCAGGATCGGTTCGTTGGTCATCAGCGGCCCCGCACGTCGAAGGCGTCCCGCAGTCCGTCGCCCACCGCGTTGAACGCGCAGACGACCAGGATCACGGCCAGACCCGGCGGTACGATGAGCCACCAGCGTCCGGAGTAGGCGGCGGTGAGTCCCGCCGAGAGCATGCCGCCCCAGTCCGTCGCGGGCGGCTGCACGCCGAGCCCGAGGTACGAGACGTAGGCGACCAGCAGGATCGCGTCGGCGACCTGGAACGTCGCCGCGACGACGATCGTCGACACCGAGTTCGGCAGCAGGTGCTTGCCGATGGCGCGGGCGTGCGAGCCGCCGATCGCGCGCAGGGTCAGGACGTAGTCGCGGTTCTTGAGCGTCAGGGTCTCGGCGCGGATCAGGCGGGACGGGACGAGCCACGACACCAGGCCGAGGATGACGATGAGGCCGCCGACGCCCGGGTTCGTGATCGCCGAGATGACGAGCAGGATGAACAGGGCCGGGATCGCGATGCCGGCGTCGACGACGCGCATCATCAGGGCGTCGACCCAGCCGCCGACGTACCCGGCGACGGAACCCCACAGGGTGCCGACGACGGTGGCCAGGACCCCGGCGGCGATGCCCACCATCAGGGAGACCTTGCCGCCGTACATCAGGCGGCCGAGGACGTCGTGGCCGACGGCGTCGGTGCCGAGCCAGTGCGCGGCGCTCGGGCCCTGGTTGGCCTGCTCGAGCAGCGTGTGGGTCTGGTCGGTCGGGTACACGAACGGGCCGACGAAGCAGAACAGCACGATGACGACGATCAGGGCGAGGCCGATGACGGCGAGGGTGTTGCTCCGGAACCGGCGGGCGGCGAGCCGGAACCCGGTGGCCGCGACGGTGACGGGGGCGCCCGGGGCTTCGGGGGCCATCTGGACGGCGGTCATGCGCGGCTCGCCTTCACTCTGGGATCGATCAAGGACTGTGCGACGTCGGCGAGCAGGGTGCCGATGACGGTCGCGATGGAGATGACGAGCACGCAGCCGAGCAGCGTCGGGTAGTCGGACGACTGCGCGGCGTTCCAGAACAGCAGCCCCATGCCGGGGTAGTTGAACAGCTGCTCGGTCACCAGCGCGCCACCGAACAGCACCGGCAGGTAGTACCCGAGCATCGCGACGACGGGAGTCAGCGAGTTCCGGAACACGTGCCGCCGCAGGATCGTCGCGGTCGAGGCGCCGCCGGCACGGGCGGTGCGGACGTAGTCCTCCTGCAGGTTCTCGAGCGTCGAGGCGCGCATGTACCGACTGAACACCGCGATCATCGCGAGGGCTCCGGTCACCACGGGCAGCACGAGTCCGGCGGGGTCCTGGAACACCTCGGCCAGGGTGGTGCCGCTCGGCGCCTGGGACGGCAGCCACGGCAGCTGCTGGCTGAAGACGATGATCAGGACGAGGCCCAGGAAGAACGCGGGCGTCGAGTAGAAGACGAAGGCCAGGGCGGTGGCGGCGTAGTCGACCGCACCGTTGCGGCGGGCCGCCTGGAGCATCCCGACCGGGATCGCGACGACGAGTCCGAGCACCGCGGAGATGCCGGTGAGCACGAGGGTCTTCGGCAGGCGCTCGGCGATGAGCTGCGAGACCGGCTCGTTGAGGGTGTACGAGGTGCCGAGATCGCCGGTGAGCAGGCGACCGAGGAACCGCAGGTACTGCACGGGCAGCGGCTGGTCGAGCCCCTGCGCCTGGTTGAACTGGGCGATCTGCGTGGGGGTCGCGGAGACGCCGAGCACGCCGCGGGCGGGGCCGCCGGGCAGCGCGTGCAGCAGGCAGAACACCACGACGGTGACGATGAGGATCACCGCGAGCGCCTGCAGGACGCGCCTGGTGAGGTAGAGAGCTGTGGTCATGCGGCTTCCGATGGTCGGATTGGAGACGTGAGCCGGGGAGGAGGCGCGGTGCGCGTCGGTCGCGCACCGCGCCTCCAGGGTCGGTTTCCTACTTGGTCCACTTCCACTGGGCCGGGTGGAAGTTGGCGAGCGAGTCCTGGTCGAAGCCGGACAGGCCCTTCTTGACGACCGAGATCTGGTAGTCGGGGCTCGGCAGCCAGATCACCGGCAGGTCCTTCGCGACCGCTGCGCTGTAGTCCTGCACGGCGGTGGCGTCGGTCGAGGTGGTGGTCGCGTCGATGAGGGAGTCGACCTCCTTGTTCGAGTAGCTGCCGAAGTTCGCCGAACCGCCGGTCTGGAACAGCGACTCACCGGTCGGGTAGGCCGGGAAGTACCAGCTGCCCGCGGTGCCGAAGAACGACAGGTCCCAGTCGCAGCTGGCCTCGTCCGAGGTGCAGGTCGGGGTCTGCGACAGCACGCTCGACACCGGCGCGGTCTTGATGGTGAAGTCGATGCCGGTCTTCGCGAGCGAGGACTGGATCGCGCTCATCATGTTGTCGGTCACGGTCGAACCGGACTGCGACAGCACCTGCATCGAGAACTTCGTGCCCTCCTTGACGCCCTCGCCGCACTGGCTGGCGGACGTGCCCGGGTCGGTGCAGACCATCGTGCCGCCCTGCTCCTCCCAGCCGTGGCTGGTCAGCAGGTCCTTGGCCTTCGAGGTGCTGAACGGGTACGGGTTCGACTTCTGCACGTCGGAGACGTAGTCGGACTCCTGTGCCTGCGGGATCGGACCGTAGGTCGAGGTGGCGGTGCCGTTGAAGACGACCTTCGACAGCGACGTCTGGTCGATCGACATCTGGACGGCCTGACGGGCGTACAGCTGCTTGAAGACGGCGCCCATGTCGGGGTTGTTGAAGTTGTACGGCATGTACGTGATGGCCCAGCCGGTCCACGGCTCGACCTCGTAGCCCTTCCCGGTGAAGGACGCCTTCTGGTCCATGTCGGTGGCGTTGATGTAGCCGTAGTCGACCTCGCCCGAGCGGACGGCGTTCACCTCGGCGTCGGCCGTGGTGAAGGGGAGCAGGTTCACCGTCGTGATCGACGGCTTCTCGCCACCGTCGTACTTCTTGTTCGCCGTCAGGGTGACCTTGCCGGCCGTGGTGAAGGTCTTGACCCCGTACGGGCCGGAGATGGTCTTCCACAGGTCGTCGGTGGCGTAGTCGGAGATCTTGCCGGCGGCGGTGTTGAGGTACTTCCACACCTGCTTCGCACCGGCGGTGGTCTCGTCGGCGTCGGTCACCTTCGCGGTCGCGCTGGTCTTGTCCCAGGCGTGCTGGGGCAGCGGGATGATGTGGCTCAGCTGGTTGGCGAGCATCCAGTCCGAGTTGTAGGCCTTGTCGAACGTGATGGTGAAGTGCGTGTCGTCGACGGCCTTGAACGACGTCCAGTTGTCCGGCGCCTTGCCCTTGGAGTACGAGCCCCACTGGTCCTTGTTCGCCTTGATCAGGTTGAACCAGAACCCGACGTCGCGGCTCGTGATCGCCTCGCCGTCCGACCAGTGCCGGTCGCCGAGCGTCATGGTGACGCTCTTGCCGTCGTCGGCGAACTTCGCGTCGGTGGCGACGGAGCCGGCCTTGTTCCACGCGATCTTGCCGGTGGAGCCGTCGTAGGCGACGAGCGGCTCGTACAGCGACTGGGCGATGGAGCCGTTGTTCGTGTTGAGGTGCGCGGCGGTGCCGATCGGCAGGATCCAGTTCGGCGTGAAGTTGGCGGGGAGCGCGTAGTCGATCTCGTCGGTCGATCCCTGCGAGGCGTTGCCGCCTCCGGAACAGCCGGCGAGCAGCGCGCTCACGGCGATCGCAGCTCCGGTGAGGAGCGCCCAGCGACGGGGCTTGGACATGCGGTGTCTCCTTGTGCGAGGGACTTCGGGGAGGTGGAGCACTGGTGCCGAGCGGCACGAGGACAGTCAAGGACCAAAGCGATTGGAAAAACAAACATCTCGATGTAAAAACTGCGTTACTGCGGAACGGACGAAAGGGTGGACCGCTCGATCCGCCCCGTAGGCTCGCGGCAGAACGGACCATCGACCGGTGTTCCGTTCCCGTTCCGCCCGGATTGGAGAAAGTCGTGGCCGATCTCAGCGCCCGCGTCCTCGAGCTCGTCGCCTCGGGGCAGGCCGCCAGCCGGACCGAGATCGCGAAGGTGCTCGGAGCCGCCCCGTCGACCGTCTCGCACGTCGTCGGCCAGCTCCTGGAGCACGGGATCCTCGCCGAGGAGGGCACGGACGTCTCGACCGGCGGGCGCCCCCGCAAGGTGCTCCGCATCGGCGGCGTCGACGAGTACGCGGTCGCCGCGGACGTCGGTGGCGGCCACGCGCGCATCGGCGTGGTCCTGCCTGGAGGCGCGCTCGAGTCGGTCGCGAACGTCCCGTTCGCGCTCTCCGACGGTCCGACCGCCGGGCTCCAGCGCCTGGCCGCGCTGCTCGAGCGGCTCGCCGACGACCGTGGTCGCGAAGGACTGCGGGGCGTCGGACTCAGCCTGCCCGGGCCCGTCGACGTCGTCGCCGGGGTCGTGGACCTGCCGAGCCGGATGCCGGGGTGGAACGGGTTCCCCGTGGCCGCGTGGCTGAGCGACCGGTTCGGCCTGCCGGCGATCGTCGACAACGACGCGAACTGCATGGCGGCGGGTGAGCAGACCGTCCAGGATCCCGCTCGACGCCAGACCATCACGATCAAGGCCGGCTCGGCGATCGGCGCGGGCATCGTCATCGACGGTCGGCTCTACCGGGGGTCGACCGGTGCGGCCGGGGACATCACGCACGTGCGGATCGACGCCGCCGGGGACACCCCGTGCTCGTGCGGCAACACCGGATGCCTGGAGACGGTGGCGTCCGGCGCCGCCCTGGTCCGGATCCTGTCGAACGCCGGGGTCGACGTCGCCTCGACCGCCGACGTCGTCCGGCTCGCCTCGGACGCGCACCCCGAGGCCACCCGTGCCGTGCGGATGGCGGGCAAGTACCTGGGCGAGGTGCTCGCCGCCAACGTGAACTTCTTCAACCCGGACGCCGTCTACCTGGGCGGCATCCTGTCGACCCTCGACCCGTTCATCGCCGCCGTGCGGAGCCAGCTCTACGAGAGCTGCCACCCGCTGATGACCCAGCACCTGGCCATCGAGCCGGTGTCGCTCGGCGCCGACGCCGGGCTCGTCGGCGCCGGGCAGTTCGCGCTGCAGCGGGGCCTCGCCGCCTCGCTCGAGGATCTCTCCGCGCCCATCCCCCAGTCCACCACCAGGAACAGGAGCGTCCGTGTCTGAGACCGGTCCCGTCACTCCCGCCGCCCCCGCCAGCACCGCTGGTGCCCGTCGCCCGGTCATCGCCATCGCCGGGCTCGCCATCGAGACGTCGACGTTCACGCCGACCCGGACCCACGCCCCCGCGTTCCACCCGGACCGCGGCGACGAGGCCGTCGCCCGGTACCCGTTCCTGGCGACCATGGCCGACCGGGCGGACTTCCGCGGGGCGCTCATCGGGCACGCGCTGCCCGGCGGGATCGTCGACCGGGCGTCGTACGAAGCCCTGGCCGACGAGATCGTCGAGCGGCTGGGTGCGATGGGTCCGGTCGACGGGCTCTGGTACGACATCCACGGCGCGATGGTGGTCGAGGGGCTCGACGACGCCGAGACGGACCTGCTCGGCCGCATCCGCGCGGTCGTCGGCCCCGACGTCATCGTGTCCGCGTCGATGGACCTGCACGGCAACGTCACGCGCGAGCTCGCGCACCAGGTCGACCTCGTCACCTGCTACCGGATGGCCCCGCACGAGGACACCCTCGAGACGAAGGAGCGTGCCGTCCGGAACCTCGTCGACGTGCTCACCGAACGACCCGTCGGTGCGCAGCGACCCGTGAAGGCCTGGATCCCGATCCCCGTCCTGCTGCCCGGCGAGCAGACCTCGACCCGTCTCGAGCCGGCGAAGTCCCTGTACGCGCAGGTCCCGGTCGTCGAGCAGACCGAGGGCGTGCTCGACGCCGCGATCTGGGTCGGCTACGCGTGGGCCGACCAGCCCCGCGACCAGGCCGTCACCGTCGTCACCGGGTGGGACGAGGCAGCCGTCGCCGCCGGTGCCGAACGGCTCGCCCGCGCGTTCTGGGACGTCCGCGAGGACTTCGTCTTCGTCGCCCCCACCGGCACGTTCGAGGAGTGCCTCGACGCCGCGCTCGCCCCGGGCGCCGCGAAGCCGTACTTCGTCTCGGACTCGGGCGACAACCCCACGGCCGGCGGCTCCGGGGACATGACCTGGGGGCTGACGCAGGTGCTCGCCCGCCCCGAGTTCCAGGACCCGTCCGGCCCGACCGTCATCTACGCGAGCGTGCCCGGACCGGCCGCGGTCGCCGCGGCGGTGGACGCCGGCGTCGGTGCGACGATCACCGTGACCGCCGGTGCCGAGGTCGACCACGTGCATGCCGGCCCGATCACGATGACCGGCCGGGTGCACGCGATCAAGCACGGCGACCGGGACGCCGAGACCGAGGTCGTGCTGCAGGTCGGCAGCGTCTTCGCGATCCTGACGAAGCTGCGGAAGCCGTACCACCACGAGCACGACTTCACCGACCTCGACCTGGCACCGCGGCAGGCGGACGTCGTCATCGTGAAGATCGGGTACCTCGAACCGGAGCTGTTCGACATGTCCGCCGACTGGATGCTCGCGCTCACCCCGGGCGGTGTCGACCAGGATCTGCTGCGCCTCGGGCACCACAGGATCGAGCGGCCGATGTTCCCCTACGATCGAGTGTTCCCGACGGCACCGGACCTCCGCGCCCGCATCGTCCCCGCCTCCAACGAACCGCTCGGAGCCCCTGCATGAGCACCACCGCCGCACTCGAGATCGCCGTGACCTCTCCGGCGGGTGCGATCACCGCGCGGGACGGCGGCGCCGACCGCGTCGAACTCTGCGTCGGGCTCGAGCTCGGCGGGCTCACCCCCTCGCAGGCCCTGGTCGAGACGACCCACGAGACCGGGATCCCGGCGCACGCGCTGGTCCGCTGCCGCCCGGGCGGGTTCGTGCACTCCCCCGACGAGGTCGAGCTCATGGTGCGCGAGGTCCGCACGGTCCTGCGCTCCGGGGCCGCCGGTGTCGTGGTCGGAGCCCTGCGCCCCGACCGGACCCTCGACGAGGACGCCCTCCGCCGCTTCGTGGACGCCGCCCGGTCGGTCAGCGCCACCGCCGAGGTCACCCTGCACCGCGCGATCGACCACGCGACCGATCCCGTCGCCGCAGCCGGATCGCTCGCTGCGCTCGGGTTCACCCGCGTCCTGACCTCGGGCGCCGCCCCCACCGCGGTCGCCGGCGCCGAGACGATCGCCCGCATGGTCGAGGCCGCCGGGCCCGTGCAGGTGATGGCCGGCGCCGGGGTCACCCCCGCCGACGTCCGCGCACTGCTCGCCACCGGCGCCGCCGCCGTGCACCTGTCGGCCAAGCGTCCGGCCGCGGACAGCACGCACGCCGGGGTGCCGATGGGCGCCGGGGACGACGGCTCCGCGCACTTCGTCACCGACGCCGAGGTCGTCGCGGCCGCACGGCGCGCGCTCGACGCCTGACCCGCTCGCCGTCACACGGGAATGGCGGCCGCCGGAACCCGCTTGACGCCCCCATGACATCGTCAGCAGCGCGCCGCGGGTGGCTCAGCGTCACGTCCGTCGCACTCGGGTCGTTCGTGCTCGTCCTGTCCGAGTTCCTGCCCATCGGGCTGCTCCCCGCCATCGCCGACGACCTGGACGTCGGCATCGGCACCGCCGGCCTGATGGTCGTCGCCACCGGACTGGTCGGCGCCGTCGCGGCACCGGTCGTCACCGTCCTGACCTCGCGGCTCGACCGCCGGGTGGTGCTCGTGTCCCTGACCGTGCTGCTCGTCGTCGCCGACGGCCTCGCCGCGATCGCGCCCTCGTTCTGGGTGCTGCTCATCGCACGGATGCTGCTCGGTGTCGGCATCGGTGGTTTCTGGGCCATCGGTGCCGGGATCGCCGGGCGACTCGTCCGGCCGGAGCTGACGATCCGCGCGACCTCGCTCATCACGGCCGGCGTCTCCGTCGCGACCGTCGTGAGCCTGCCGCTCGGCGCCCTGGTGTCGTCGCTCGCCAGCTGGCGCCTCGGCTTCGTGATCGGTGGGGCGCTCGGTGTCGTCGCGCTCGTCCTGCAGCTGGCGATGCTGCCGAGGATCCCCGCGCAGCAGCGGGTGCGGTTCGCCACGCTCGGGTCGCTGCTCCGCGTCCCCCGTGCCCGGGTCGGGCTCATCGCCGCAGCCTTCGTCTTCGCGGCCCAGTTCGCCGCGTACACCTACATCGCGCCGTACCTGCAGCAGCTCGTCGGCGTCGGCCCGGACACCGTGACGATCGCGCTGCTGGTGTTCGGCGTCGCGGGCATCGTCGGCAACTTCGCCGCCGGCTTCACGCTCGACCGCAGTGTCCTCGGCACCATCGGGGCGTCGAAGTTCGTGCTCGCGGCGGCCGTCGTGCTGCTCCCGCTGCTCGCCCACTCCGTCGTGGGGGTCTTCGTGCTGCTCGTCGTGTGGGGCTTGGTGTGGGGTGCGCTGCCGCTCGGGATGCAGACGTGGATGTCGACGGCGTCGCCGGCCGGGTCCGAGACCGGGCTCGCGCTGTTCGTCACGACGATCCAGCTCGCGATCGCCGCCGGTTCGGTGCTCGGTGGGGCCGCGGTGTCGTCGTTCGGTCTGGCTGCCGACTTCTGGCTGGCCGGCGGGGTCGCGATCGTCGGTGCCGTGGTGCTCGTCGCGATGGGGCTGCGGAAGTCGAGCGCCGTGCCGGCGGTCGAACCGGTCGCGGCCGACGCGACGCCGACCGGCCCGGTGGCCGTCGCCTGCCCCTGACCGCCGTTCCGGGGCCCGCGGAACACCGGTGTTCGTGCTCTGAACACGCGCAAACCGCGGTTCAACGGGTGAACACCGGTGTTTTGCGGAATCGGCACGACGGACGCAGGGTCAGGTCAGCGTGACGATGCGGTCGGCCGCAGCGATCGCCGCCGGGTCGTGGGCCGCGTGCACGACCACGACGCCGGCTGCGGCCTCGTCGGCGAGCGCCGCCACCACGAGCGCCGCTGACTCGGCATCCACGCCGGCGGTCGGTTCGTCGACCAGCAGCACCCCGGCCCGCTGGGCCAGCCCGAGCGCGACGAGCGTCCGCTGACGCTGCCCGCCCGACAGCTCTTCGATCGGCCGATCGGCAAGGTCCGTGATCGCCATCCGCTCGAGCTGCGCGTCGACGATCGCCCGGTCGGCGCGTCCGAGCGGCCGCCACCACGCGCGGTGCCGCCACCGCCCCATCGTGACGGCCGCGCGGACGGTGAGCGGGAGCGCGGTCGGCGGTACGGACTGGGTCACGTAGGCGACGCCGTCGGACGGGAGGCCCGTCACCCGCCCGGTGGTCGGCCGCACGACGTCCGCGACCACGTCGAGCAGCGTCGACTTGCCGGATCCGTTCGGTCCGGTGAGCGCGGTCACGACCCCGGCGGGGAACGTCACGTCGAGCCTGTCGAGGACGGTCCGGTCGCCGAGGACGGCCGTCACCCGGTCCAGGTGGACGGCGGATCGGGGCTCGGCGGGGTCGGTCGGCTCGGTCGCAGGCACCTGAGCACGCTATCAGTATCGATACTCGTTTTCATGTAGCGTCTCGGACCGTGACCTGGCTGACCGATCCGTTCTCCGTCGACTTCATGCTGCGCGCCCTGGTCGGCGGCTCCCTGGCGGCGGTCCTCTGCGCCGTGGTCGGCACGTGGCTGCTGGTCCGGGGCATGGCGTTCCTGGGCGAGGCGCTCTCGCACGGCATGCTGCCCGGCGTCGCGATCGCCACCCTGACCGGGATCCCGCCGGTGCTCGGTGCCGCGGTGAGCGCGGGCGTGATGGTGCTCGGCGTCGGGGCGCTGCGTCGTCGTGCTCGACTGTCGTACGACACCTCGATCGGCCTGCTCTTCGTCGGGATGCTCGCACTCGGCGTGATCATCGTGTCGTCCTCGCGGTCGTTCGCCACCGACGTCACCGCGATCCTGTTCGGCGACGTCCTCGCCGTCACCCGGGCCGACGTCGGCGGCCTCGCGATCGCCGCAGCCGTGGCCCTGGCCGTCGCCGTGGCGTTCCACCGGCCCTTCACCGCACTGGCGTTCGACACCCGCAAGGCCACGACGCTCGGCCTGCACCCACGACTGGCCGAGGTCGTGCTCATCGGGCTCGTCACCCTGGCGGTCGTCGCCTCGTACCGGGCCGTGGGCACCCTGCTCGTCGTGGGCCTGCTGCTCGCGCCGGCGGCCGCCGCCCGCGCCTGGACCCGGCACGTGGCCTCGACGATGCTCCTCGGCGCCGGCATCGGTGCGGCCGCCGTGCTCGTCGGACTCCTCGTCTCCTGGCACGCCGGCACCGCCGCCGGCGCGAGCATCGCCGCGGTCGCCGTCGGCGGCGTCGTGGTCTCACGCGCCCTGGCCGCCGTCGTCCTGCGGCGCACCCCGATCCCCACACCGGCGCGCGCGGCCGCGCCGGCAGCACCACGATCCGCCGCACCGTCTCGAGAGGGAGCATGAAGCACTCGACCACCAGCCGCGCCCCCGCGCGCCTCCTGTCCACCATCGGCCTCGCCACCGGCCTGGCCCTCACCGTCACCGCCTGTTCCACGGGCACCCCGTCGGCCGACAGCTCGACCGGCACCGCCCGTCCTCACGGTTACGTGGCGGGCGCGAGCGAGTCCCAGGAACCCCAGGTGCGCCTCCTGGCCGTGTCGGCGACCGGCGCGACCGCGCTGCACGACCTGCTCACCGAGGAGACCACCGAACTCGACGACGTGAACGCACCGGAGCACTCGGCGACCGACGGCCGGTTCCTCGTGACGAGCGATGCCGACCGCACGACGATCGTCGACGGCGGGTCCTGGACCGTCGACCACGGCGACCACACGCACTACTACGCAGCCGAGCCCCGGGTCGTCGGCACGATCGACGGCGGTGGCCGGGTCGAGGTGCACTCGTCCGAGACCATGACGACGATCACCTGGCCGGACCGCGCCGAGGCCGTCGTGCTCGACCGCGAGGCACTGGGCCAGGGCAAGGTCGACGAGACCGCCCGGATCGACGCGAGCGTCCTGCTGCCGATGGGCGAGCAGCTCGTGGCGGCCGACGGCGACACGGTCCGCGTGCTCGACGCGGACGGCGAGGCGACCGACGCCGCCGACACCGCGCAGACCTGCACCGACCCCGCCGGCGGGATCGTCACCCGCGCCGGTGCCGTCGTGGGCTGCGCCGACGGAGCGGTCGTGGTGGACGACGCCGGCGAGACCTCGTTCGTCGACCTGCCCGACGGCGCCGAGCGTTCGACCGCCTTCGCCGCCCGCGCCGGACGGCCCACCGTCGCCGGGCTGGCCGGCACCACCGGGTTCTGGCTGCTCGACGTGCGCGAGCGCTCCTGGCGGCTCGTGCCGACCGAACGGCCCCTGCGCGCCGTGGTCGCGGTGGACGACGAGGACGAGCACGTCGTCGGGGTCGACGACTCCGGGCGGGTGGTCGTCGTGACCGCCTCGACGGGGAAGGTGTCCACGACGACGGCGCTCATCGACATCGGCGCAGACGACCCCGCGCCGATGCTGCAGCTCGACGCCCAGCGCGCCTACGTGGCCGACCCCGCGGACGGCACCGTGCACGAGATCGACTACGCCGACGGCGCCCGGGTCGCCCGCACGATCGAACTCCCCGTCGCCCCCGTCGCCTTCGCCGAGGTCGGACTGTGATGCGCACCAGGGCCCTGACCGCGGGTCTCGTCGCCGCGGCCGTCGCCCTCGTCGCCACGGGGTGCACCACCGCCGGCTCCGACCGACCCCTCGTCGCGGTGACGACGAACATCCTCGGCGACGTCGTCAGCGAAGTCGTCGGGGACGAGGCCGACGTCATGGTCCTCATGCCCCCGGGCGCCGACCCCCACTCGTTCGAGGTCTCCGCGCAGGAAGCCGCACGACTGCGGAGCGCCGACCTGGTGCTCGAGAACGGGCTCGGGCTCGAAGAAGGGGTCGCCCGTCACGTCGCGGCGGCGGCCGAGGACGGCGTGCCGGTCTCCACCGCCGGGGACGCATTCGACCCGCTGGAGTGGACCACCGAGGACGACAGCGGCCCCGACCCGCACTTCTGGACCGACCCCGCCCGGATGGTCGACGTGGTCGAGGCCCTCGACCAGGACCTGCGCGACGCCGGCATCGAGCCGACCGGCACCGACGCCTACCTGGACGAGCTCCGCGACCTGGACGACACGATGACGACCGCGTTCCGGACCGTGCCCGAGGAACGCCGGGCGCTCGTCACGAACCACCACGTGTTCGGGTACCTGGCCGACCACTACGGGTTCCGGGTCGTCGGGGCGGTGATCCCGAGCGGGACCACCCTGGCCTCCCCGAGCGCCGCCGACCTGCGCGACCTGGCCGACGCCATCGACGAGGCGGGGGTCCGGACGATCTTCGCCGACGCCTCGCAGCCCGCACGACTGGCCGAGGTGCTCGCGGAAGAGGTCGACCTGCACGTCGAGATCCGACCGCTGGCGACGGAGTCCCTCACCGAGGACGGCGACGCCTCCACCTACCTCGGCATGATGCGCTCGAACACCGAGGCCATCGTCGACGGCCTGTCGATTGGTAATTGAGAATGAGAATCAATACAGTGAGCGGCATGACGAACACGAAGACGCTCCGGGCCGCGTGGCCCGCCGCCCTGCTCGGCGCGGCCGCCCTGGCCCTGACCGGGTGCGCCACGAACACCGACGCCGGGTCCGACACCACTGCGACCCCGAAGGCCGACGGGACCCGCATCACCCTGACCTACGACGGCGGCCTGCTCGTCCTCGACCAGGACCTGCGAGTGGTGGCCGACGACGCGATCGACGGCTTCACCCGGGTCAACCCGGCCGGTGACGGACGCCACGTGCTCGTCACCGTGCCCGAGGGCTTCCGGGTCCTCGACACCCAGGCTGAGCCGGCCCTGACCGACGCGGTCTTCCCCGCCGACACCGGTGGCCACGCGGTCGTCCACGGCGACCGCACCGCCCTGTTCGCCGACGGCACCGGCGACGTGACGACGTTCGACCACACCGAGCTCGACGGCGCCGACCTGCCCGAGGTCGAGACGACGAAGTCCGAGGCCGCCCACCACGGCGTCGCGATCGAGCTCGAGGACGGCACGCTCCTGACGACCATCGGCACCGAGGAGAGCCGCTCCGGCGTGCTCGCCCTGGACGCCGACGGCACGGAGACCACCCGGTCCGAGGAGTGCCCCGACGTGCACGGCGAGGGTGCGGTCAAGGGTGAGGTCGCGGTGTTCGGCTGCACCGACGGCGCCCTGGTCTACCAGGACGGCGCGTTCGAGAAGATCGACGCCCCGACCGAGTACGGCCGCACCGGCAACCTGTTCACCACCGAGGACTCGTCCGTCGCCGTCGGCGACTACAACGACGACCCCGACAGCGAGGGGTACCTGCTCGACCAGATCGCCCTGATCGACGCGGCCTCGGGGAAGTACACCGTCGCGGACATGCCCGACGGCGTCGGCTTCACGTTCCGCGACCTGGCCCGTGGCCCCGGCGACGAGGCCGTCGTGCTCGGCGACGACGGTGCCCTGCACACCTTCGACGAGACGACCGGCGAGCAGCTGGAGTCGTACCCGGTGATCGACGCGTGGGAGGGCCCGACCGAGTGGCAGGACGCCCACCCGGCCCTGAAGGTCGAGGGTGACGTCGCCTACGTCACCGACCCCGCCGAGCGGAAGATCCACGCGGTCGACCTCACCACCGGGAAGGTCATCGCCTCGAGCGACGAGTTGCCGGGCGTGCCGAACGAGATCGCGGTCGCGTAGGGCTGGAAACGACCCGAGACGGACAGGAGGCCCGTGGCGATCCCGCCACGGGCCTCCTGTCCGTCGTCAACGCGTGGACCGCGCGACGTCAGCCGCCGTCCGTCAGCCCTTGACCGGGATCGACTGCGCCTTGAGCGCCGCGATGGTCTTGGACTGCCCGGACTCGAGCGCCTCGCTCAGGGTGCCCGAGCCGGACGCCGCCTGCCCGAAGCCGTCGGACACGTCCGAGTAGGTCTGCGTCATCGTCGGACCCCAGGTGAAGGGCTGGATGTCCTTCGCCGCGGTGGCGAACTCCTCGTAGATCTTCTGGCCGCCGTAGAAGTCGAGCCCCTCGGTCAGAGCCGGCAGGTCGGCGCCGGTGGTCGAGGCCGGGTACAGGTTGGCCTCCTTGTTCAGTGCGGAGAGCGCCTCGGTCGAGGTGTTCAGCCAGACCAGGAACTTCGACGCCTCGGCCGGGTGCTTGCTGCCCGCGAAGACGACGTTCGACGAACCGCCCCAGGCGGCCGACTTGGTCTCGCCGGACTTCCACTGCGGCATCGGAGCGACGGCCCACTTGCCCGAGGTCGACGGCGCACCGCTCGAGATGGTGTTCGCACCCCAGACCGCGGAGACCCAGGTCCAGTCCTTGCCGCTGTCGTAGGCGTTGTTCCACTGGTCGGTGAAGCTCGGCAGGGTGTTGACGAGCTTCTTGTCGATCAGGTCCTGCCAGTAGTCGGCGACCTTCTTCGACGCGGCGTCGTCCAGGTTGACCTTCCAGTCCTGGCCCGAGTTCTCGAACCACTGGCCGCCGGCCTGCGAGACGAGCCCGGCGAACTGGTTGACGTCACCCTTGGCGAAGTTGGTGATGTTGCCGCCGAGCTTCTTGATCTTGACGGCGTCCTCGGCGTACTCCTCCCACGTCTTCGGGGCGTCGAGGCCGGCCTTCTCGAACAGGTCCTTCCGGTAGTACAGCGCCATCGGACCGGAGTCCTGCGGCACGGCGTAGACCGACTTCGACTCACCGAAGGTGACCTGGTTCCACAGGCCGTCGGAGAAGTCCTTCTTCGCGTCGCTGATGCCGGCGCACGCGCCGATGTCCTCGAGGCCGCCCTGCACGCGGAACGCCGGCAGGGTGTCGTACTCGACCTGGCCGATGTCCGGCGCCTGCTTGGCCTTCAGCTGGTTGAAGAAGTTCTGGTAGGTGCCGCTGTTGCCGTTCGCGACGATCGAGACCTTGACCTGGATGTCCGGGTTGGCCTTGTTCCAGATCGCGACGACCTTGTCCATGTTCGGCACCCAGGTCGTGAAGTCGAGGGTGACCTTGCCGTCCGAGGGCTTGCAGCTCGCGGCCGCGGTGTCGGATCCACCGCCGCTGCTGCTGCCACCGGTGCTGCAGCCGGCGAGGGCCACGGTGGCGGCCACGGCGATCGCGGCGACGCTGAGGAACTTCGTTGTCTTCATGCTGTTTCCGTTCGGATGTGGTGTGGGGAGAGCTGGTGCGGGAAGGGGTGCGGGTCGAGGGGCTACTTCAGGCCGCCGGAGCCGAGGCCGGAGCGCCAGAAGCGCTGCAGGCTCAGGAAGGCGATGAGCAGCGGGATGATCGAGACGAACGACCCGATGAGCACGAGGGTGCGCAGGTCCGGGTACTGGTTCACGCTCGAGTTCCACGTGTAGAGGCCGAGGGTGACGGGGAACAGCGACGAGTCGCGGAGCATCACGAGCGGCAGGAAGAAGTTGTTCCACACGGCGACGAACTGGAACAGGAAGATCGTCACGAGCGCGGGCGACATGAGCCGCACGGCCACGGTGAAGAACGTGCGGACCTCGCCGGAGCCGTCGATTCGCGCGGCCTCGATGATCTCGTCGGGCACGCTCGACGCCGCGAACAACCGCGACAGGTAGACGCCGAACGGGCTGACGATGCTCGGCAGGAACACCGACCAGAACGTGTCGGTCAGGTCGACCTGGCTGAAGATGAGGAACAGCGGCAGGGCCAGGGCGGTCGCCGGCACGAGCACTCCGCCGAGGAACACGTTGAACAGCACCTCGCGGCCGCGGAACCGGTACTTGGCCAGGGCGTACCCGCACATCGCGGAGAGCACGGTGCCGAGCAGGCCGGCGACCCCGGCGTAGGCGATGCTGTTCAGCAGCCAGCGCAGGTAGATGCCGTCCTGCCGCGTGAACAGCTCGACGAGGTTGCCGAAGAAGTCCTGCACCGAGGTGGCGCTGAACCACAGCGAGAACGTCGAGTTGAAGTTCGCAGCGGTCTTGGTGGACGAGACCAGCAGCCAGAAGATCGGCAGCAGGAAGTAGAGGGTGAAGACCCCCATCACGATCATCGCGGCGCTGCGCGAGATGACGCTCTCACGGGGACCGCGCGCTCCGCGCTGGTGCGGACGGGAGGCCCGGTTCGGTTCGAGCGGTCGGCCGACGTCGCGGACGAGGTCACCTTGGGACGGGGCGTTGACGGTCATTCGGCGGCCTTCCGCTGGGTCAGTCGGAGGAACCCGATCGACAGGACGAACGTGGCGACGGCGAGGACGACCGAGAACGCCGCGGCGAGGTTGAAGTTCGGCACCGAGGACGTCGAGTAGACGAGCATGTTCGGCGTGAACGTCGACGAGATGGTCGAGGTGAACTGGCGGAACACGGTCGGCTCGGTCAGCAGCTGCAGGGTGCCGATGACGGAGAACACCGCGGTGAGGACGATGGCCGGCACCACGAGCGGGATCTTGATCGACAGGGCGATCCGGAGCTGGGACGCACCGTCGAGCTTCGCCGCCTCGTACACCTCGGCGGGGATCGCGAGGAGCGACGAGTAGATGATGAGCATGTTGTAGCCGACGTAGACCCAGGTCACGACGTTGGCGACGGCCCACAGCACGGTGCTGCCGCCGAGCAGGTCGACCCGCGAGGTCACGGCGGAGAACGGCGACAGGTCGGGGGCGTAGAGGTAGCCCCACATGATCGCGGCGATGACGCCGGGCACCGCGTACGGCGCGAAGAACGCCAGGCGGAAGAACCGCTTGCCGCGCAGCAGCGGGGAGTCGAGCAGCAGGGCGAACAGGAGCGCGAGCCCGAGCATCACCGGCACCTGCACGACACCGAACAGCAGCACGCGGAGCACGGAGCTCCAGAACTCGCCGTCCTGGAACACCAGGGCGTACTGGCTCAGGCCGCCGAAGACCTGCGTCGGGGCGCCGAACGTGCCCTGCCGCTCGATCTTCTGCAGCGACTCCCACACGGCGTAGAGGATGGGGACCAGGTAGAACGCCGTGAACAGGACGGCGAACGGCAGGACGAAGATCGCGATCGCGCGGCGGTAGCGGAACCCGCCGCCCCGGCGTCGTCGGGTCGCGCTGGGCGACTGTGCGGTGGTGGTCATGAGCGGTTCCTGTCGGTGCGGATGATCTGGGTCCCGCCGGGGGCGATGGCGGTGGTGCCGGTGACCGAGCGGTCGGCGACGAGCTCGTGGCCGACCTCGTGGTGCTCGACGGTGCGGTCGGAGTGGTTCAGCAGGAAGACCCACTCGTGGGTGTCGTCCCGGCGACGAACGACCTCGAGTCCGGGGCGGACGGCGGGGTCGGCGCGCACCCCGGCCTCGTCGAGGACGCGGTGGACGAACCCGCCCAGCGCACGGGCGTCGAGCACCGTGGACGTGTACCAGGCGGTCCCGGTGCCGTGCTCGTTGCGGGTGACGGCAGGACGGCCGGCGAGCGAGCCCTCGGCGTAGTCGACGACGCTCGTCGCACCGCGCAGCTCGACCGGTTCCGACCAGACGCTGCCGGTCGTGCCGTCGGACAGCGCGATCGTGGCGTCGGCGGCGAGCGGGAGGAACTCGTCCACCCGCACGCCGAGCAGGTCGCGGAAGGCGCCGGGGTAGCCGCCGGTGCGGACGCGGTCGCGCTCGTCGACGATGCCGCTGAAGCAGCTGACGATCGCGTGCCCACCGCTGGCGACGTGGTCGGCGATGACGGCCGCGTGCTCGTCGCGGACCAGGTACAGCTCGGGGACGACGACGAGCGCGTACCCGTCGAGCGGTGCCCCGGGGGCGACGACGTCGACGGTCACGCCGAGGTCCCAGAGCGCGGCGTGGAAGGCGTGGACCTGCTCCAGGTAGCGGAGCGCGGTGCTGGGGTGGGCCTCCAGGTCGGCCGCCCACTGGTTCTCCCAGCTGAAGACGAGCGCGACGTCGGCGACCACGCGTGAGCCGCGCAGCTCGCCGAGCCGCTCGACCAGGGCGCCGAGCGCGACCACGTCGTGCCACGTCCCCGACTCGGTGCCGGCGTGCGGCAGGAGTGCGGAGTGGAACTTCTCGCTGCCCTGCACGGACGCGCGCCACTGGAAGAAGCAGACCCCGTCGGCCCCGCGGGCGATGTGCGCCGCGGTGTTCCGGAGCATCTCCCCCGGGGCCTTCGCGACGTTGTGCGGCTGCCAGTTCACGGCACCCGTCGAGTGCTCCATGAGCAGCCAGGGGGCGCCGCCGGCCAGGCCACGCGTGGTGTCGGCGGCGAAGGCGAGCTCGACGTGCGGCCGGGGCAGACGGTGGTCCAGGTAGTGGTCGTTCGCGATGACGTCCATGTCGCCGGCCCACGACCAGTAGTCGAGCGCCGTGATGTGCGCGGCGACCATGAAGTTCGTCGTGACGGGCTTGTCGCTCAGCTCGCGCAGGACGGCGGCCTCGGCGCGGTGGTGGCCGAGGAGCTCGTCGGACGAGAACCGGTCGAAGTCGATGGTCTGCGCCGGGTTCGTGAACGACAGCGTCGCGCGGGGCGGCAGCACCTGCTCCCACGCGGAGTAGCGCTGGCTCCAGAACGAGGTGCCCCAGGCGGCGTTGAGTGCGTCGACCGTGCCGTACCGGGCCTGCAGCCAGCCGCGGAACGCCTGGGCGGAGACGTCGCAGTAGCAGTGTGCGTTGTGGCAGCCGAGCTCGTTCGACACGTGCCAGAGCCGCACGGCGGGGTGGTCGCCGTAGCGCTCGGCGGTGGCGCGGACCAGGGCGAGGGCGTGCTCGCGGTAGATCGGCGAACTCGGGCAGAACGCCTGGCGGCCACCGGGCCAGCGGGTGGTGCCGTCGGCGACGACGGGCAGGACCTCGGGGTACCGGGTGGTGAGCCACGGCGGCGTCGAGGCGGTGCCGGTGCCCAGGTCGACCCCGATGCCCGCGCCGTGCAGCAGCTCGATGACGGTGTCGAGCGCGGCGAAGTCGTACTCGCCCTGACGGGGTTCGACGTGCGACCAGCCGAAGACGTTGATCGCGACGAGGTTCACGCCGGCCTCACGCATGAGCCGGACGTCCTCGACCCACACCTCGGGGTCCCACTGCTCGGGGTTGTAGTCGCATCCGAACGCGAGGCCCGTCGAGCCGAGGCCGAGCGCGCCGGTGGCGGTCGTCGGCAGGGTGGTGGTCGTCACGGGGATCCTCGCTGATCGGGGCGACCCCGGCCGCCTCGGTCGCGTGCGACCCCTTCGACGGCGAAGGCCACCCAGTGTTCTGGGAGCGCTCCCAGTCCACACCGGCCGATCGGGGCCGAATGTTTCTGGGAGCGCTCCCAGATCAAACACCAGCGGCTGCACCCTGTCAACTGCGAGGCGTTCCGAGGGCTCCTCAGTGGCGGATATGGTTGCCCCATGTCCGAGGTCCGATCCGCTCGTCAGCGCGCCACGATCCAGGACGTCGCCGACGAAGCGGGGATGTCGCGCGGCACCGTCTCACGGGTGCTCAACGACGAGCCGTACGTGTCGCCGAAGGCGCGCGAGGCCGTGCAGGACGCCGTCCGACGCGTCGGCTACGTGCGCAGCGCCGCCGCCCGCAGCCTGGTCACCCGGCGGTCCGGGGCGATCGCGCTCATCGTCCACGAACCCTCGGTCGTGGTGCTCGACGACCCCAACATCGGCAACATCCTGATCGGCACGAACGCCGTGCTGTCCGACGCCGACCAGCAGCTCGTCACGATCATGGTCGACTCCGCCCGTGACAGCGAGCGCGTGGTCGAGTACCTGCGCGGCGGGTTCGTCGACGGCGCCATCGTGCTGTCCGCCCGTGACGGCGACCCGATCACCGGCGCGATCGAGGAGATCGGCATGCCCGCGTGCTTCGTCGGGCACCCGTCCGACGCCGCGAACATCTCGTACATCGGTATCGACAACCGCGCCGCCGCCGAGCAGATCACCCGGCGACTGGTCGACACCGGTCGACGCCGGATCGGGATGCTGGCGTCGGGGCTCGACCGCGACTCCGGCCAGGACCGTCTGGCGGGGTTCACCGCGGCACTCGGCGAGCGCTTCGACCCCGACCTCGTCGCCCGGAACCCCCTGTTCAGCTACACCGCCGGCGCCGAGGGCATGCGCGAGCTGCTCGAGCGAGCCCCGGACATCGACGGGGTGTTCGCCGCGTCGGACGCGGTCGCCGCCGGTGCGATGGACGTCCTGCAGCGCAGCGGCCGGAGCGTGCCGGGTGACGTCGGTGTGGTCGGGTTCGACGACAGCGCCTGGGCGCTGCGGTGCGACCCGCAGCTGTCGACGGTGCGGCAGCCGGCGCGCCTGCTCGGCGAGCAGGCGGCACACCAGGTCCTCGAACAGATCGGCGGAACCGACGACGGTCCACGCGGTCTGCTGTTGCCGACGGAGGTCGTCTGGCGCGGGTCCGCGTAGCCGGCCGCAGGACGGACTGGAGGCCCGTGGCGGCGTCGCCACGGACCTCCAGTCCGTCGATGGGTGCGTCCCGCACCCGCTGGGTCAGCCCTGCGGCGGCGAGTAGAGCTGCAGGTCGTTGCCCTCGCTGTCCTTGAAGGGGATGATCTTGCCCCACGGGTGCTCGCTGATCTCGCCCTGGATGTCCGCGCCGCGCTCCTTGAGCGCGGCGACCTCGTCCTCGATGCTGCCGTCCGGCTGGAACGACACGACGGCGCCGCCGTCGCTCGCCTGGCTGGCGGACTCGCGCCCGTTCAGGCCGATCATCAGGCCGCCGGCGTCGATCTCGCTCCAGTCGTCGGACTGGTCCTTGACGGTGAGACCGAGCGTGTCGCGGTAGAACGCGACGGCGCGCTCCATGTCGCTGACCGGGACCCAGACTGCTGCGACTCCACTTGCCATGGTGTTTCCTCTCGTCGTGGTGTGCCGTGGACGGTAGGCAGCGCTCGTGCACGCCGGTACAGGGTCGATGTCCCCCGGCGGTTCAGCCGGCGGCCGGACGCCACATGCTGATCGGGGTCGCCGCGCGGAACCCCGCGATCGGCGCACCGTCGGCGAACCCGTGCCGTCGGTACAGCCGGCGGTTCACCGGGGTGGAGGACTCCAGGTACGCGCCGTCCGACGTCCGGTCCGCGCGCTCGAGTGCGTGGCCGAGCAGCAGTCCGCCGATGCCCCGACCACGTGCTGACGCCGACACCCCGATCTCGGCGAGGTACCAGTGCGGGGCGACCGGTCGGGCGCGCTCCATGCGGCGCAGGTGGGCCACCGCGCGGAGTGCCCCGCCGAGCCCCAGGGTCCGGAGGAACGCCGGCACCTGCCGCACGAAGGCCCGGACGCCTCCGGGCTGCCGACCGGGTGCCTGCCAGAAGGCGGCGCCGACCACGCGGTCACCGATCGTGGCGACGTCCACCCGCCGCGCGGGCATCGGCACCGACCGGATGAGCGCGGCGAACAGTCCGGTCAGCACGGCGGGGCGGTCCTCGCCGGGTCGCGGCGGGCGGAACTCGGCGAGGACCGGATCGGCGGCGAAGGCCTCGGCGAGGACGGCCGCGGCCGCCTCGAGCTCGGCGGGTCCTGCTGCTCGGACGACGGTCTCCATGCTGACTCCTCGGGTGCTCGATGATTTGGCCACGTGGCCGACTTCATCTTCACGGCCGGTCCTGCACGCGCCCCGTACGCTTCCTGTGATGACCGAGGACCAGCAGTCGCGCGGGTACCGCAGCCGACAGGACCGCCGTGCGGAACTGCTCGACGCCGCCGCCCTGGTCGTGCGGGACGACGGCCTGCGCGGCCTCACCACGCGGGCCGTCGCCGCTCGCGCCGGCGTCGCCCACGGTGTCGTGCACTACGTCTTCGGTGCTCGACGCAACCTGGTCGTCGCGCTGCTCGAACGGCAGGCACGTGCGGTCCTGCCGCCGGTGCTCGCGGCCGCCGACGAGCACGACGACCTCGCCGCCGCGCTCGAGGCGGGGATCTCCGCGTACCTCGACCTGGTGCGGCGCGAGCCCGAGCGGTTCCGGGTGCTCGAAGCCCTGAGCGCGACGTCCCTCGCCCCGGACGGCGACGGGGACCTGCTCGACGCCGAACGACGGCTCTGGCGCGACGGCGTGGTCGCCGGGATCGAGCGCTGGACCGCACGGCACGGGGCGACGCCGTCCGAGCCCGTGCCCGTGGTCGCCGACGCCGTGATCACCCTGGTGGACGGGCTCGCCCGCGCCGCGTGGAGCGATCCGGACGGCACCGCGACCGCCCGATCGCGGGCGTTGCTGGTGCGCGGATTGACCACCGCGGTGACCGCCGCCGTGATCACCGAGCACTGACCTGCAAACCGACCGGGGAAGCGCTCCGAATGTCATGTGTGCCGCACACTGCGGCGCGTACAGAAAAGAGGGCTGATCATGACCAGCAGCGCAGCAACCGCACGCACCACCTCCGGTTCGACGTGGACCCAGCGGGGCGCGTTCGTCTTCGGTGTCGTCTTCCTGATCGTCGGCATCGCCGGGTTCATCCCCGGACTCACCATGGACATGGGCTCGATGTCCATGGCCGGCCACGGCTCCATGGCCCTGCTCCTGGGCCTGTTCCAGGTGTCCGTCCTGCACAACATCGTGCACCTGCTCTTCGGCATCGTCGGGCTGCTCGCCGCCCGGCGTGCAGCCTCCGCACGCCTGTACCTCGTCGCCGGCGGCATCGTCTACGCGGTGCTCTTCGTCTACGGGCTCTTCACCGCGGGCATGGCCGGTGGCGCGAACTTCGTGCCGCTGAACAGCGCGGACAACGTGCTGCACGCCTTCCTGGCCGTCGCGATGATCGTGCTCGGGTTCGTCCTGCCGCGGATCGGGACGCGCACCGCGCGCTGAACCGCAGCACACACCGGACGGGAGGCCCGTGGCGACACCGCCACGGGCCTCCCGTCCGTCGTCAGGGACGTCCGTCGTCCGCGTCGACGACGCCCGGGGTCGGGGTGGTGCCGGTGAAGGCGTCGCGCATCGTGCCGACACCGCGCTGCGGGTGGGCGCGGTCCAGGTACTTCGCCCGCGACTCCTTGCGCGGTTCCGGATCGGTGCGCATCGCCTGGTTCCGGTCCTGCTGCAGCGCGCTGTCCACCTCGCCCTCGCGGTTGAACGACCACATGAGCATCGGATCGCCGATCGGCAGGTCGTGTGCGGGCTGCGAGCCCATCGGGGTGCTGTGCCAGGTGTGCCAGGTCTTGCCGTACGAGTTCACCAGGTGCCCCATCAGCTCGGTCTCCACCGCGATCGGCAGGCCCGGAGCGACGAGTTCACCGGAGAACACCTCGTGGTTGTGCGGGTGCCACGACGCCTGCTCGTCCTCGGGCAGGGAGTCGAACAGCCGCTCGGACACGATGTACTCGATGCCGATCAGGTTCGCGTCGGCGGTGTTGCCGTCGAAGAGCACGCACTGCAGCATCTCGGCGTTCACCACCTTGCAGAAGTGGTGCGCCTCCATCTGCACGTCGGGCTCGCCCTTCACGCAGTGGAACCCGACCACGTAGACGTCGAAGCCCCGCAGCGGCGCTGAGGTCTGCAGCACGGCGGCGCCGCGGTCGAGCAGGGCGAGCTCGAAGCCGCCGGCCGCTCCGGGCGGGGTGACACCGGTCTTCCGGTCGTGCACGGTGGGGTTCAGGGGCATGCGGGCGTCCTTCCGTCCGTTCGAGGTGGGCGCCATGCAACCCGGCAGCCCCTCGGAACGCTGTGCGGTTGCGGCGTACTGTCCGCTGCATGCCCGCACTCATCGACACGTTCACCCTGTCCAACGGTCTGCACATCCCGAAGATCGGCTTCGGCACCTGGCAGATCCCGTCCGGCTCCGACGCGTACGACGCCACGAAGACCGCCCTCGACCTCGGCTACCGCCACATCGACACCGCCCTGGCGTACGGCAACGAGGCCAGCGTCGGCGAGGCCGTCCGCGACAGTGGCATCCCCCGCGACGAACTCTTCATCACCACGAAGCTGCCGGCCGAGATCAAGACGGCCTCGGGCGCCCGCGACGCCTTCGAGGAGTCGAGCCGCAACCTCGACCTCGGACACGTCGACCTGTACCTGATCCACGCGCCGTGGCCCTGGAGCGACATGGGCTCCGACCACCGCGACGGCAACGTCGAGGTCTGGAAGGTCTTCGAGGAGCTCTACGACGCCGGCCGCACCAAGAGCATCGGTGTCTCGAACTTCGCCGTCGCCGACCTCGAGGACCTGCTCACCCGCACGGACGTCGTCCCGCACGCCAACCAGATCCGCTGGTTCATCGGCAACACCCAGGACGAGACAACCGCCTTCGACCGCGAGCACGACATCCTGACCGAGGGCTACTCCCCGCTCGCCACCGGTGGCCTGCTCGAGAACGAGCAGATCGCCGAGATCGCAGCGAAGTACGACAAGACCGTCGCTCAGGTCGCGATCCGCTACCTGCTCGAGAAGGACGTCCTGCCGCTGCCGAAGTCCACGACCCCGTCACGCATCGCCGAGAACGCCGACGTCGACTTCGTGCTCGCCGCCGAGGACGTGGCCGCACTCGACGCACTCGAGGACACTGCGAACTGACGCGACCCCACCCGGACTGGAGGCGCGGTGCCAGCTGGCACCGCGCCTCCGGTCGGTACACGGCCGAGCGCGACCACCAGCACGAGCGGGACCAAGGCCGTGACGACGGTAGCCGATGAGGGTAGTAGCGTTCGAGTACCTACCCAGTGGAGACCAATGCCGAACCTTCCTGCCGCCAGCCGTGGTCCGCTCATGCAGCTTGTGGCGGTGAATTTTGCAAGCATTCTTGTAATTGCGATCTTCGCGCAGGGATCCTTGACAAGAGGTACGTACACCATCCATGTTCTACAAGCGCGATTCCCAACGCTTCCAGCAATCGTCTTGTGCGTGCTGACGGCGTTGCTCGCAGTGATGGTGCTGCAACGCCGTTGCCAGCTGTCGACAGCAACATGGATCATCATTGCAGTTGCTGCTTTACTGTGCGTCTTTGCTAATGTCTACACTCAAAGTTGGTTACTTGGGTGGGACCAGTGGAGCGGCGCCGACGTGGCACCCTGGTGGAGTAATACACGTGCCGATACCTACGAAGCGCATTAGTAAGGCGGCGAGCATCACGCTCGCCGCCTTGCTGCTTACTGACTTTCCTGTCACCAACCATCGTTGATGCGAATAAGGACCGTCTTCATCTTCTTCTTGATCTTGGGATCCTTTTCGGTCTGGTAGCCCCAGTTCCACGGAGAACCGTCACGGTCGGTCGTGTGCTGGGCGATGTAGTCACCCTTCCCCCCGGTGATCGAGCGGTAATTCTTCTTCGTGTGACTGTCGACGATGTTCGCGAACGTCCCGTTGCCGGTTTCGATCGACAGGTGGCTCCATCCAGAGCCCTTGCCCCAGTCGTACATGTACAGGTCGCCCTTTTTAGCTGCGGTGAACGCGCCATCCATGTTTACGGAGAGAACAGTCGATCGGCCTTTCTCGTTCAAGAACTGACGCATCTTGGGGACCTGGACCCAGCTGTTCGTGTAGTTGTCACGAGTGAGCCATGCCCAGGTAGCACCCTTGCCCTGATACATGGTCTTACCCCCGGCCCACAGAGTCTGGGAGACGAAGTTCGTACAGTCAGCGCCCATGCTCTTGAACTTGCTGTTGCGGCACGACGTTTTCTCGTTGCACGAGTACTTTTGCGCATATTCGGCCGCGGCAGTGCGGTTGTAAGTGCCCGCAGCAGTTGCCGGGGCTGCGACCGCGACGCCGAGGAACAGCGCCAGGACGACCGTGAGCAACTGCGCTGCTCGAAGTGACAGTTTGCGGATCATCCCTGGTCTCCATTCGACGGCACGGCGGAGTAGCTACTGAGGTGATAATGGCCTTCTTTGTCAGCGTGATTGAAGCGGAGGCTCCACTGTTCATCAGGGTCGTCCACCCATTCACCGTCGGGTTCCTGGTAGCTCTGGTGTCCGATGAGTAGCGCAGTTCCGCTGTTGTTCGTCCAGCGGATGCCCTGCCACTCGGTGACCGTGAACCTGTTGTTGGTGTAAAGCCACGCCTCGTCCGGGTTCGTAATCGCTGACCGAAGCCCTTCGTTGTAGGTGGCGAGCTGTTGGTCGACCTGGGCAGCCGTGTAGTTGTACTCGATGGTCTTCTTGCGAGCGGCTACCGCGTCGTCGTTGAGAGCCGCGGCGAGCTGCGTATCTTGGTCGGACGCCACCACGGTCTTCGGGAGCCTTCCCGGTGCGACTGAACCAGTCATCATCTCTTCAATTGCGTACTGCTGGTCGAGGATGTTCAGCTGGAAGCTGTTCGACTGGTTTGTCGTCGCCGCTGCCTGTGCCGGTGTATCAGTGATGACATCTGCAGAGACATCCGTCGGCGTTGGAGTGGACTCCATCGCCGCCTGCTTCGCTGGATCATCCGCGATCTCTGTCCCACTATCGTCCGCGTGAGCTACGACGACAGCCCCCGCACCGACAAGGAAGGCAGCCAATGCTGCCGAGATGAAGAGTTTGTTCTTCATAGCACCCCATTTGAGAATTGGTGATTAACACCAATCCTGAGAGTGCACTATGAGTATCTCACGACACACCCCCTACTTCAGGTGTCAAAGTTAGTTACCCATACCAACGAATCGTTCACATTGGGCACCTCTATAGGAACCGACGACGGCCATACGCATCGAACGCCTGGGTTCTCGTGCGTGACGACGGTGTCATCCGGCATTCGTGCGGTTCCTTTCGTAAGCGCGGCGCGCTTCATCCGATCTTCCGCAGCCCGAGCGCAGCCTTCTTCCGCACCCACGGGCGATCGTCGGTCAACTTCTCCTCGAACGCCGCCCGCGCTCGCGGGTTCGGCCGCTTGCTCAGCGCGAACACCGCGTGACCGCTGATGTCGTGGTCGTCCATGAGCTGCAGGAGGACGTCGACCGCTTCGGGCCGCTTCGACTTCCCCAGCGCGAGGGCCACCATCTGGCGAGCGCCTCCGTACTGAGGATCGAGCGCGAGCGCTGCCACGTCATCGAAGTAGGTGTCCACGTACGCGGCCTCGATCGCGTTCCCCGCCGCCCAGCGCGTGCCCGCTTCGTCAGTGAAGTTCCGGAACGCCTCGACCAGCGCCGGCATCGCGGTCCCCTTCGCGGATGGATTGCTCAACGCCCGAGCGAGGTCCTGTTGCATCGCTGGCGTCGTCGCTTTCCGCAGCCATTCGATCAGCAGGGGAACCGCGTCCTTGTACCGGACACCGGCCTGGGCGAAGGCGGACAGGTTCGAGAAGTCGTACCCCAGCGCTCGGAGGTCGGCCAGGATCGCCGACTGCTCGGCGGCTTCTTCTGGAGTGAACGGCATCAGGTCCTCGGGAGGGTGGGGCGGCGATTACGGTTCACGACCGTCATCGGATCGACAGATCGATCGCGACGACACCGAGCACGAAGATCAGGACGATGACCACGAGGCCGATCGTGGGTATCAGCACCTGTCGCCGCACCGTGGGAGCACCGGACGCCCCGATGACCCAGGTCGTGATCGCGACGACGAGTGCGAGGAGCGGCACGAGGAACTGTGCGGTCTCCCCGACGGCGTACGAACACCGCATCGTCTCGTCGGAGCCACACGGGGTGTACTGCAGCTGCGCGGCGAGCATCCCCGGCAGCGAGCCGATCGCCACGAACACCTCGAGGAAGACGAGGAAACAGAACGCGAGTCCGAGCAGCCACCAACCAGGTGGACGGCGCTGGACTTCGTCGATGGATGACCGCTTCATGTGAGGCTGACCGTACCGCAGGGGTGACACGGAGCACGGACTCGTAGGGTCGAGTCGTACCGACCGCACACCCGGGTGGGTCCGTGCCCCACAGCGGACCTGACGACGGGAACAGATCGTCCCTGTTGCCGGTTGCACCACACGGTGTCGCAGCCAGTGACACGAGAGCCCAGGAGGCCACCATGACCACCACCGAGACCGCCATCCTCGCCGGCGGATGCTTCTGGGGAGCGCAGCAGCTCCTCCGTCGTCGTCCCGGCATCGTCAGCACCCGCGTCGGCTACTCCGGCGGCGACGTGCCGAACGCGACGTACCGCAACCACGGCGACCACGCCGAGTCGGTCGAGATCGTCTTCGACCCGTCCCAGATCTCGTACCGGGACCTGCTGGAGTTCTTCTTCCAGATCCACGACCCGTCGACGAAGGACCGCCAGGGCAACGACATCGGTCGCAGCTACCGTTCGGCGATCTTCTTCACGACCGACGAGCAGAAGCAGGTCGCGCTCGACACCATCGCGGACGTCGACGCGTCGGGCATCTGGCCCGGCAAGGTCGTCACCGAGGTCACCGCGGCCGGCCCGTTCTGGGAGGCCGAGGACGAGCACCAGGACTACCTCGAGAAGAACCCGCACGGCTACACCTGCCACTTCGTGCGTCCGGGCTGGAAGCTCCCGCACCGCGACGAGGCGACCGCGGCCGTCTGACCTGACGACCGCCGCGGATCAGCGCGATCCGCCGAGCAGTTCCAACCAGTCCCCGGGAAGGCGATCCGCCGGCCCGGGGACTGCCTGCGTCACGGGGTGGCTGGTGGGGGCAGCGAGCTCGAGCCCCTCGGAGCGGGTGTCGTCGCGGTAGTCCCAGGCCCAGGTCTCGCCGGGCTCGTAGCTCTGGATGACCGCGTGCCCGGTCTCCTCCCAGTGCCGCGTCGCGTGCGTGTTGAGCGAGTCGTCGCAGCAGCCGACGTGGCCGCACGCCGCGCAGCGGCGCAGGTGCACCCACCACGAACCGGTCGCGTCGCACTCGACGCACCCGTCTCCGCTCGGTGCGATCTCGGGGTGGATCATCTCGGCCTGGTCCGTCATGGCCCCATCATGCCTGTGAAGGGCCACATGCGGTCGGGAGGCACGGGGCGGGCCCGCACCGCGCCTCCAGGCCGTCATCGGGTCGCGTCCAGGGCGAGGCGTGGGGCGGTCGTGCGGGTGGCCGGGCCAGGATGGCCCTGGGGCCGACAGCCGATCGGCTCGCAGAGGGAGGACACCGTGGACACAGCGCCGTACTCGCAGCCGTTGCGGGAGTACATCGAACAGCTGCGGACCGAGGGGTACAGCGTCGCGGACGGCCAGACGGCCGACCCGGAACTGATCGACCCGCACGGCAACCCGGTGCTCACCTGGCAGGATGACTACCCGTACTCGGAGCGCCTGCCGCGGGACGAGTACGAGTACCAGAAGTACCTGCTGCAGATCGAGCTGCTGAAGTGCCAGTACTGGCTCGAGGACACCGGTCAGAAGGTCGTGGTGCTCTTCGAGGGGCGTGACGCCGCGGGCAAGGGCGGCACGATCAAGCGGTTCACGGAGCACCTCAACCCCCGGACCTCGCGCGTCGTGGCGCTGAGCAAGCCGACCGAGCGCGAGCGTGGTGAGTGGTACTTCCAGCGGTACGTGCAGCACCTGCCGGCCGCCGGTGAGATGGTCCTGTTCGACCGCTCCTGGTACAACCGTGCCGGCGTCGAACGGGTGATGGGGTTCTGCAGCGACGACGAGTACGAGTCGTTCATGACCCAGGTGCCGCAGTTCGAGCGGATGCTGGTCGACTCCGGCATCCACCTGACGAAGTTCTGGTTCTCGGTGACCCGGCGCGAGCAGCGGACCCGGTTCGCGATGCGCCAGCTCGACCCGGTGCGGCGGTGGAAGCTGTCCGACATCGACCTGCTGTCGCTCGACCGGTGGGAGGACTACACCGAGGCGAAGACGGCGATGTTCACCCGGACGAGCAAGCGCTACGCGCCGTGGACGATCGTGCGGTCGAACGACAAGAAGCGTGCGCGGCTCAACGCGATGCGGTACTTCCTGACGCAGTTCGACTACCCGGGCAAGGCCGCCGACGTCATCGGCAAGCCGGACCCGCTCATCGTCCGCCGCGGCAAGCGGGACGTGGACGTCGAGTGACCCCCACGGGTGATCCCCCACCGGTGATCCCCCGCCGCTGATCCGCCCGCCGACTCGGAACGTTTACACGCCGGGGCCTGCCGTCACGCACTCGAAACAGACGGGCAACGGCGCCGACACAGGGCCGCAAGACACTTGTCGCACTACCTGTCACCCGACAGGTACTCCGCGAAAGGTCTGCAGTCATGCGTTCTCCGCAAGCACCGCTCCACGCACCGCGCGCCACGTCCGACGTCGACACCCAGGGGCTCGCCCGCCTCGGCTACGAGCAGGAACTCCACCGCGGGGTCGGCTCGTTCTCCTCCTTCGCGGCGGGCTTCTCCTTCGTCTCGATCCTCACCACGGTCTTCCAGCTGTTCGGACTCGGCTTCGGGCTGGGCGGTGCTGCGTTCTTCTGGGCGTGGCCGCTCGTCTTCGGCGGCCAGCTGCTCGTCGCGCTGAACTTCGCGCAGCTCGCGGCCCGCTGGCCCATCTCCGGCGCGATCTTCCAGTGGTCGAGCCGCCTGGCCGGAGCCCGGTTCGGGTGGTTCACCGGCTGGACGATGATCATCGGCCAGATCCTCACCGTCGCGGTGGCGGCCATCGCCGTGCAGGCCGTGCTCCCCGCGATCTGGGACGGGTTCCAGGTCGTCGGCGGTCCGGGCGCGGACCCGTCCGTCGCGTCGCCGACCGGTGCCGCGAACGCGGTGGTCCTCGGGCTGGTGATGCTCGCCGTGACGACGATCGTGAACATCACGAGCGTCCGGCTGATGGCCCGCGTGACGAGCTTCGGCGTGCTCATCGAGATCATCGGCGTGGTCGTGCTCATCGGCGCCCTGTTCCTGCTGCCGCACCGCAGCGCGTCCGTGGTGTTCACGACCGCCGGGTCGACGAGCACCGAGCCGTACGTGTGGGCGTTCCTGGCGTCCTCGCTGATGGCCGCGTACGTGATGGTCGGCTTCGACTCGGCCGGTGAGCTCGCGGAAGAGACCCACAACCCGCGCCGGACCACCCCGAAGACGATCGTCCGGGCACTCACGGTCTCCGGCCTCGGCGGCGGGCTGCTCATCATCGGCGCCCTCGTCGCGGCCCCGAGCCTGACCGACGGCAAGCTCGCCACGCAGGGTCTCGCCTGGGTGATCACGTCGACCCTGGGCGACGTCTTCGGCCGGCTCCTGCTCTGCACCGTCGCCGTCGCGGTCTTCGCGTGCACCCTCGCCGTGCAGACCGCCGGCGCCCGGATGGTCTACTCGATGGCCCGCGAGAAGGCGCTGCCCTTCCACCGCACCCTCGCCCGGGTCTCGCCCCGCACCGGCACCCCGATCGCCGCGTCGATCGTCGTCGGGGTCGGCGCCGGGCTGGCCCTCGCCGTCAACATCGGGCAGTCCGCGATCTTCACCGCCCTGTCGAGCCTGTGCATCGCGATGCTCTACCTGGCGTACCTCGGCGTCACCGGGCCGCTGCTGGTCCAGCGGATCAAGCTCCGTCGTACCGGGCTGCCGACCGGGGTGGACGAGGACGGCAAGCCGCTGTTCACCCTCGGTCGCTGGGGCATCCCGCTGAACGCCCTGGCCGTGGCGTTCCAGATCGGCATGGCGATCAACCTCATCTGGCCCCGGCCGGAGATCTACGACCTGACCGGCACCTCGTGGTGGCTGCAGTACAGCGCCCTGCTCTTCATCGGCGGCGTGCTGCTCGTCGGCTGGGCGTGGTCGAGCTGGCGGCACCGCACGCACGGGCCGATCACCCTGGCCGAGGTCCCCACCACCGCGGCGGTGCCCGTCCCCGCAGCCGCGACTGCGGCGAGCCCGACCGCCGCCTCCGTCGAAGCCTGATCCGGAAGGAACCCCATGCGCGACCTCCACCAGACCGACAGCGTGCTCGCCTCCCGGTCCGACGCACGCGCCCAGGCCGGCGCGCAGTCCGAGTACATGCCGTACCTGCCGGCGTCGTCGTCACCGTTCGCCCCCGAGGGCGTCGACCCCGCTCAGCTCGTCTGGGCCGAGACGGTGGCGCCGGGCGGGTACACGCACAAGGTGCTGGCCCGCGGGTCACGGCTGCGGTTCGACGACCCGACGGGTCAGGCCTGCGCCAACGTCCTGGTGTTCAACGCGCTCGAACCGTGGGAGCGGCTCAACGTCGCCGACACCCAGAAGATCCCGTGGCAGGCGTACCTGGGCCAGGGTTCCCCCCTGCTGAGCGGGGACGGCCGGGCACTCGCGACCGTGCTCGAGGACACCTCGGGGCACCACGATGCGTTCTGCGGCACCTCGACCGACGCCTGGAACGAGCGGAAGTACGGCGACGCGGCACCCGAGGGGCGCACCCCGAGCGGTCGGTCGCTGTTCGCGAAGGCCGCCGCCAAGCACGGGCTCACCAAGCGGGACCTGCCGCCGAGCATCTCGTTCTTCCAGGGCGTGCGGATCGACGCCGAGGGGGCGATGACCTTCACCGGTTCGGCCGGCGCTGGCACCCACGTCACGCTCGTCGCCGAGCTGCCGCTGCTCGTGCTGGTCGCGAACGTCGCGCACCCGATCGACCCGCGCCCGGACTACCTGGTCGGACCACTGCGGGTGCACGCCTGGCGCGGGGCCCCGACGACCGCGGCCGACGAGCGGTTCACCGCGACGCCGGAGCTCACCCGCGCCTACCTGAACTCGATCGACCACGCGGAAGCCCGAGGCCTGTGATGACCGACACGACGACCCACACCCCCGCCTCGACCGTCCCGGTCGGAGCCGTCCACGACCCGGACGTCGCCCTCGACTGGAGCGAGTCCCTGGTGCCGGGCACCGTGGTCCGCGACGACCGGGTCGCCCCGCTCGCGCCGTGGTCCGCCGTGGTCCGCGCCGGCGAGGTGCTCACCATCGTCGACGTCGGCGGCAACCAGAGCGCCGACTGCCTGCTCTACGACGCCCACGACCCCGACGAGCGGTACAGCGTGCCGGACACCCTCGCCGCACAGGGCAACGCGTACGTCCGGACCGGCACCGTCCTGATGTCGAACGAGGGCCGCCCGCTGATGACCGTCGTCGCGAACGAGATCGACCGGCAGGACACCATCGGCGGCGCGTGCTCGAAGGAGTCGAACACCCTGCGGTACGGGCACCACACCCAGTACCAGCACGGCTGCCGCGAGAACTTCCTGGCCGAGGCCGGCCGCCACGGACTCGGTGCCCGCGACATCGTGTCGAACCTCAACTGGTTCATGAACGTGCCGGTCGAGGCCGACGGCGCCCTCGGGATCGTCGACGGCATGAGCGCCCCCGGCAAGCGGGTCGCGATCCGGGCCGAGCGGGACGTGCTCGTCGTCGTCTCGAACTGCCCGCAGATGAACAACCCCTGCAACGACTTCTCCTGCACACCGCTGCGCATGATCGTGGTCCAGCCGTGACCGCCGCGCCCGACCCCACCGGGACCGCCACCGTGAACCAGACCCCCGCCCTCAGCACCGACACCGTCCTCGTCGCGAACCGCGGTGAGATCGCCCGCCGCATCATCCGCTCCGCGAAGGCGCTCGGCATGCGCACCGTCGCCGTCTACTCGGACGCCGACCGCGCGGCACCCCACGTCCGCGAGGCCGACACCGCCGTCCGGCTCGGACCCGCACCCGCCCGCGACTCGTACCTGCGCATCGACGCGGTCGTGCAGGCCGCGAAGGACACCGGCGCCGGACTCGTGCACCCCGGCTACGGGTTCCTGTCCGAGAACACCGAGTTCGCCCAGGCCTGCGAGGACGCCGGCATCCGGTTCGTCGGGCCGACCGCCGACCAGATCGTCCGGTTCGGCGCGAAGCACACCGCCCGCGAGCTGGCCGCCGCCGCCGGGGTCCCGATGCTCGCCGGCACCGGGCTGCTCGCCAGCGTCGACGACGCCGTGGCCGAGGCCGAGCGCATCGGCCTGCCCGTCATGCTCAAGGCCACCGGGGGTGGCGGCGGGATCGGCATGCAGGCGTGCTCGACCCTCGACGAGGTCCGCGAGGCGTACACGAGCGTCGTCCGCCTGGCGACCGCGAACTTCGGGTCGGCCGGCATCTTCCTCGAGCGGCTCGTGCGGCCGGCACGGCACGTCGAGGTCCAGCTCTTCGGCGACGGCGAAGGCCGCGTCGCGGTGATCGGCGACCGCGACTGCTCCCTGCAGCGCCGCAACCAGAAGGTCATCGAGGAGGCCCCGGCACCGGCACTCCCCGAGCACGTCCGCGCCGAGCTGCACGCGTCCGCCCGCCGCCTCGCCGAGAGCGTCGGGTACCGCAGCGCCGGCACCGTCGAGTTCGTCTACGACCCGGTGCGCGAAGAGGCGTCGTTCCTCGAGGTGAACACCCGCCTGCAGGTCGAGCACCCGGTCACCGAGGAAGTGTTCGGCGTCGACCTCGTCGAGCTCATGCTCCGCCTGGCCCGCGACGGCGCCGACGGCATCGGCCCCGACGTGTTCGACCGCACCTGGACCCCGAACGGCCACGCCGTCGAGGCCCGCGTCTACGCCGAGGACCCGGCGAAGGGCTCGCTGCCCTCCAGTGGCCTCGTCACCCAGGCCGTGTTCCCGAGCGCGACCACCCCCTCCGGCGAGCGCACCGGCATCCGCGTCGACGGCTGGGTCGAGACCGGCTCCGAGGTGTCCGCGTTCTACGACCCGATGCTCGCCAAGGTGATCGCCACCGGGGAGACCCGCGACGACGCGCTCGACCTGCTGCGCGACGGGCTCGCGGCCACCCGCATCGACGGCATCGTCACGAACGCCGGGCTCCTCCGTGCACTGACCGACGACCTCGAGCTCCGCACCGCCACGCACTCCACCTCGACGCTCGACGCGACCGAGGACCCGGACCCGCGGATCGACGTCGTCGCCCCGGGCACCATGACGATGATCCAGGACCTGCCGGGCCGGGTCGGGTACTGGCAGGTGGGCGTCCCGCCGAGCGGCCCGTTCGACGCGGCGTCCTTCGCCGAGGCGAACCGCGCCGTGGGCAACCCGGACGGTGCCCCCGCGCTCGAGGTCACCGCCACCGGCCCGACGCTCCGGTTCTCGGCCGCCGCGGTGGTCGCGCTCACGGGTGCGCCGGCGCCGGTGACCCTCGACGGCGAACCCGTGGCGCTGTGGGAGCCGGTCGAGGTCGGCGCCGGGCAGACCCTGGCGATCGGCACGGCCCCCGGTCCGGGCCTCCGCACCTACCTGGCGGTCCGCGGCGGCTTCGACGTGCCGACCTACCTCGGATCGACCGCGACCTTCACGCTCGGTGGCTTCGGCGGCCACGCCGGTCGGGCCCTGCTCGCCGGCGACGTCCTGCGCCCGGGATCCCCGGACTCGGACGCCCCGCACCCGGCGTTCCCGTCCGGCACCCGTCTGGGCCTGGTGGGCGGTCCGACCCCGGCCGACCGCCGCACCGCGCTGACCGACGCGTGGGAGATCGCCGTCACCGAGGGGCCGCACGCCGCACCGGACTTCTTCACCCGCGCCGACCTCGACGTCTTCTACGCCACCGACTACGCCGTGCACCACAACTCGGCACGCACCGGCATCCGGCTCATCGGGCCGCGGCCGGAGTGGGCGCGGACCGACGGCGGCGAGGCCGGTCTGCACCCGTCGAACATCCACGACACCCCCTACGCGGTCGGTGCGATCGACTTCACCGGGGACACCCCGATCATCCTCGGACCGGACGGGCCGTCGCTCGGCGGCTTCGTCTGCCCCGCCGTGGTCGCCAGCGGCGACCTGTGGAAGCTGGGCCAGCTCCGACCGGGTGACACGGTCCGGTTCGTCCCCGTCCGCGAAGCCGACGCCGCCGCGCTCGACGCGCACCGGGCCTCCAGGACGGTGCCGCGCACCGGAGGCGACGGCGACGACGGCGTGATCGCCCGCCTGGACGCGACCGACGTGCGGCCGAGCGTCGCGTACCGACGCGACGGCGACGACAACGTGCTCGTCGAGTACGGCGACATGACCCTCGACATCGCGCTGCGGATGCGCGTGCACGCGCTCATGACGAAGCTGCAGGAGCACACGCCGAAGGGGATCCTCGACATCACGCCGGGCATCCGCTCGCTGCAGGTGCACACCGACGCGTCCGTGCTCAAGGCGCGCGACGTGGCGGGGCTGCTCCGCGAGCTCGAGGACGAGATCCCGCCGACCGACCAGCTCGTCGTGCCGTCGCGCACCGTGAAGCTGCCGCTGTCGTGGGACGACCCGGCCACCCGCCTGGCGATCGAGCGGTACATGAACGGCGTCCGGAACGACGCCCCGTGGACGCCGTGGAACATCGAGTTCATCCGTCGCATCAACGGGCTCGAGAGCGTCGACGACGTCTTCCGCACCGTGTTCGACGCGAGCTACCTGGTGCTCGGCCTGGGCGACGTGTACCTCGGTGCCCCGGTCGCGACCCCGCTCGACCCCCGGCACCGCCTGGTCACGACGAAGTACAACCCGGCCCGCACCTGGACCGCCGAGAACTCCGTCGGCATCGGTGGTGCGTACCTGTGCATCTACGGCATGGAGGGTCCGGGCGGCTACCAGTTCGTCGGCCGCACCGTGCAGATCTGGAACCGGTTCCGCCGGGGCGGGCTGTTCCAGGAGAACCCGTGGGCGCTGCGGTTCTTCGACCGGATCGAGTGGTACCCGGTCGGTGCCGACGAGCTGCTCGAGCTGCGCGCCGAGACGGACGCCGGACGGGGCTCGTTCGAGACCGTCGAGGGCGAGTTCTCGATCGCGTCGTACAACCGGTTCCTGGCCGACAACGCCGGGTCCATCGCCGACTTCCGGGCCCAGCAGGCGCAGGCGTTCGGCGAGGAGAAGGAGCGGTGGCGGGCATCGGGCGAGTTCGACGTCCGTGACGAACCGGCCGCCGTGGTGGCCGACGCCGTGACCGTGCCCGAGGGGTCGACCGCCGTGTACGCCCCCTTCACCTCGACCGTGTGGCAGGTGGACGTCCGCCCGGGTGACCGTGTGGACGAGGGGCAGAAGCTGCTGGCCGTGGAGGCGATGAAGATGGAGTCGATGGTGCACGCACCGGTGCCGGGCCACGTGCTCGAGGTGTACATCAAGCCGGGCGACCAGGTCGCGCCGGGGCAGGTCCTCGCGGCGATCGGAGCGGCAGCGTGAGCGGGGCCGTCGCGGCGAGCGCCGGCCCGACCGCCGCCACCGCGGCCGCCACGACGTCCGCCGCGGCCCGCGTCCGCGACGCCTTCGCCCGCATCGACGCCGTCGACCGCCCCGAGGTCTGGATCACCCTGCGCGACCGCGCCGACGTGCTGGCCGAGGCCGAAGCCGTCGACCCGACGCTGCCCCTGGCCGGCCTGCTGTTCGCCGTGAAGGACAACATCGACGTCGCCGGCCTGCCCACCACCGCAGCCGCCCGCTCCTACGCCCACGACCCCGCCGCCGACGCCACCGCCGTCGCCCGGCTCCGCGCCGCCGGTGCCGTCGTCGTCGGCAAGACGAACCTCGACCAGTTCGCCACGGGCCTGGTCGGCACCCGCTCACCGTTCGGCACGGTCCGGAACGCCTGGGACCCGACGCGGATCTCCGGCGGCTCGTCGAGCGGTTCCGCCACGGCGGTCGCCCTGGGCATCGTCGACTTCGCGCTCGGCACCGACACCGCCGGGTCCGGCCGGGTGCCCGCCGCGCTCGGCAACCTGGTCGGGGTGAAGCCGACGAAGGGGCTCGTGCCGAACACGGGCGTCGTCCCCGCCTGCCGCTCACAGGACTGCGTCACGGTGTTCGCCCGGTCGCTCGACCTGGCGCGCACGGCGGCGGAGCTGATGGCCGGTCCGGACGGCGTCGACCCGCTCGCGCGGCCCGACCTCGCCCTCGCCGACCTGCCGGCCGTCCCGCGCATCGCGGTGCCGCTGCCGTCGCAGCTCGAGGGGCTCGCACCCGGCTGGGCCGAGGCATTCGCCGCGGCCGTCGACCGGTTCCGTGCGCTCGGACACCAGGTGGTCGAGGTCGACATCGCACCCCTGCTCGACGCCGCGTCGCTGCTCTACGACGGCGCGTTCGTCGCGGAGCGGTACGCGGCCGTCGGCGCCCACATCGAGGCCCACCGCGACGAGGTCGGTGCCGACCTCGACCCGTCGGTCGCCGCGATCGTGCTCGGTGGCGCACGACCGACCGCCGCGGAGCTCTTCGCCGACCAGGAACGACTCGACGCGTTCGGGGCAGCGGGTCGCGCCGCGCTCGAGGGCACGACCGCCCTGCTCACCCCGACGACGACGTGGCACCCGACGCTCGAGCAGGTCGCGGCCGATCCGATCGGCGCGAACAGCCGGATGGGTCGGTACACGAACTTCGCGAACCTGCTCGACATGGCCTCGCTCGCCGTGCCCGCCGGCTTCGTCGACGGCCTGCCGTTCGGTGTCATGCTCACCGGCCCGGCGTTCAGCGACCGGCGCCTGGCGGCGTTGGCCGCCGCGTTCGTCGCCCCGACCGTCGACCTGCTGGTCGTCGGGGCGCACCTGCGCGGTCAGCCGCTGAACGGACAGCTGGTCGCGTCCGGCGGATCGTTCGTCCGGGAGGCCCGCACCGCTTCCGACTACCGGCTGTACGCCCTCGACACGGTGCCGCCCAAGCCCGGGCTGGTCCGCGTGGGTCCGGTCGCGTCCGGCGCTGCTGCGCCGGGGTCGGGCTCGGGCTCGGGCATCGTCGGGGAGGTCTGGCGCCTGCCCGCCGCCGGCTTCGGCACCTTCGTCGCGGCCCTGCCGGCACCGATGGCGATCGGCACCGTGGCACTCGACGACGGCACCGAGGTCACCGGGTTCCTGGTCGAGCCGTTCGCGGTCGAGGGGGCCGAGGACATCACCCACCACGGCGGCTGGCGCGCGTACCGGGAGCAGTCGTGACGGACACCGGCTGTCAGGATGGGGGCATGTCCCCCGACGACCGGCCCGTGCGCCCCGGCCGACCGCGGGTCGTGCCGAACGCCGACTCCGCGCTGAGCCCGCGCGACCAGATCCTCGACGCCGCCGCCGCGCTGTTCGTCGAGAACGGCATCAGCGCGACCTCGACCCGGGCGATCGCCGAACGGGTCGGGATCCGGCAGGCCTCGCTGTACTACCACTTCGCCGGCAAGGACGACATGCTCGTCGAGCTGCTCACGACCTCGGTGCGCCCGAGCCTCGAGCTGGTCCGCGGCCTCGAGCAGCTCGTGCCGGAGTCCGCCTCGGCAGCAGGGGCCCTCGCCGCGCTGGTCGTCGCCGACGTGGACACCCTCGCCCGCACGCCGCACAACATCGGCACGCTGTACCTGCTGCCCGAGGTGCAGGGCGAGCGCTACGACGGGTTCCGGGCCGAGCGCGTCGAACTGCAGGAGGCCTACGGGCGCCTCGGCTCGCGCGCTGCCAGCCCGGAGGTCGCCGCCGGTGTCTCGCCGTCGCGCCTCGGTGCGGTGCTCATCCAGATCACCGAGACCGTCATCCAGCTCCGCCGGTCCGGCCCCGTGCAGGACGCCGACCGCGACGCCCTCGTGGCGACCTGCCTGCGCGCCTGCGGCCTCGACACCGCCGCCGTGGCCGAGGCCCGACGCGACGCCGAATCCCTGCTGGCCGCCGTCGCGGTCTGACCCTCCCTCTCCCCTCTGCAAGGAGTCACCATGACCACGATCACCCCCGCCGCACACCGTCCGCTCGCCGACGCCCTGCTCCCCCGCACCGCTGTCGTCAGCACCGCCCTGATCCTCGGCGGCGCACTGCTGACCGCCGGTGCCGCACAGCTGTCCGTGCCGATCTGGCCCGTCCCGATCACCGGGCAGACCCTGGCCGTGCTGCTCGTCGGCAGTGCGCTCGGTGCCCGTCGCGGTGCCCTGTCGATGCTCGTCTACGCACTGCTCGGCGTCGTCGGACTGCCGGTCTTCGCGGACGGTTCGGCCGGGGTCGGCGTGCTCGTCGGCCCCTCCGGCGGGTACATCGTCGGCTTCGTCGCCGCCGCGGCCCTGGTCGGCTGGGTCGCCGAACGCTTCGGCGACCGCCCGCTGCGGAACGCGCTGCTGTCCTTCGCCCTCGGCACCGTCGTCACCTTCGTCGCCGGGATGGCCTGGCTCGCGGTGGCACTCGGCCTCGACCTGCAGCAGACCCTGCAGTACGGGCTCTACCCGTTCGTCCTCGGTGGCGTGGTGAAGACCCTGATCGGCGCCGGCGTGATCTCGCTCGGGTGGACCGCGGCACTCCGCTCGGCCACCCGCCGGTGAGCGCTCCGTCAGGACTCCGCCCCCGGCCGTAGGGGTTCCGTCAGGAGGCCTTCCGCGCTGCTCGAGCCCGCGAGAGCGTGAGGTCGTGACACTGACTGCGATCATGCCGACGCTCCGCGCGTCGCTCCCCGATCCGATGGACCCGTCCCTCTGGCCGGCCCACACCGTCGCGACCACCGACGACCTGCTGGTCTCGGCGATCTCGATGGTCCGGCTCGCCGACCTCACCGGCACCCCGACCGTGCACACCGCCGAGCAGTCCCCGCCCCGGTACCGCCCGCGCGGCTGGGCACCCCGGGACGTGAGCGTCGCCGTCGCGTCGGTCACCCGCGTGCGGCGACCGCGCACCGGGGTGGTGCTCCTGGAACTGGACGCGGTCCTGCCGACCTGTGCCGTGCTCGACCAGGTGCGCCTGATCGGACGTCGGAGCACCGCTCCCCTCTCGCCGATGTACGTCGTCACCCGCTGTGACGGTCAGGCCGACGGTCCGTTCCACCGCCTCCCGGCTCCATTGCCCGCCGACGTCCGCGAAGGCGACCTGGTCTGCTTCCCGTGCCTGGCGACCGTCCGGCACCGCGACGTCGTCGAGCCGGTCCGGGCGGAACTCGAGCCGGTCCGCGCGGAACTCGAGCCGGTGCGCACCGAACTCGCGCCGGCGGATCGATGACCACGGCGCTGCCGGTCCGCACCCGGCTGCTCGACGGCACCCACCTGTGGGGCCGGTACACGATCCGACCCGTCGGGCGGACGCTGTGGAGCTCGCGGACCCTCGTCGTGTTCCCGCCCGGCACGACCACCGGCGAGCGCCTGCTGCTGCGTGCCTGGCACGTCTGGCCGGCCGTCGGGGCGGTCGTCGCCCTCGCCGCCCTGGTGCTCGCCGTCTCGGTCCCCGCCGTCGGTACGACCACCGCGCTGCTCGTCTACGGCGGTGGCTTCGCGATCCTCGCCCGCACCACCCGCTCGCTGCGACCACGGGTGCGGTCCGTCACCGTGACGACGTTCCTGGGCGACGGCCGCCGCGAGGTCCACGGCGACGAGCGTCTGCTCACCGGCTCCCTGGACGCGCTGTCGATCCTGGAGCAGGCGCTCCGGGCCGACCGCATCCGCCCCGTCGACTTCGAGCTGATCTGGGGCGATGTGTGGAACGCCCTGGAGTCCCCGGACCCGGACCACCGCGTGCAGCGGTCATCCTGAAGCCGGTTCCCGCGCCGCGCGTTTGTATGGGTCCGGGAAGGAGTACGCGATGAAGCACATCCACTACGACGCCACCACGATCCTGGTCGGTGACGACGTCGCCGACGCCGTGATCGAGTACGCCGCGGCCCTCGCAGGCGGGGACCGAGCGGACACCGTCGACGTGCCCGCCGTCGCCGACGACGGGACGATGACCACCACGAAGATCCTCATCGGACCCTCGAGCGAGATCGTCATCGAGGACGCGGAAGAGGACGAACTCGAGATGGACAACGGGGAGTTCGTCGGGCGGCTGCGCGCCGCCGCGAAGACCTTCGGGCACAGCGAGCCGATCCACGCGAACACGCGGTCGGACCTGGCGGACGCGGCGGAGGCTGCCGAGGAGTCCTGACGCCCGGGCGTCGCGCTTCCGCGACGAAACGGAGAGCGTCTCCTGTACTGTGGTGATTCCGGAGAGCCTCTCCGGTACTCGACGCCGCAGCCTGGAGGCCCGCCATGCCCGAGCAGACCGCTCCCGCCGGGCGCGCGCCGCGTTCACCGCACTCCCCGCGTCCGCCGCGTCCCGCGCGCGCTGACGCGCTGCGGAACCGGGACCACATCCTGCGGGTCGCGGAGCGGGCGTTCACCGAGCAGGGCGTGTCCGGATCGCTCGACGCGATTGCCAAGCGGGCCGGCGTCGGCGCCGGCACCCTGTACCGGCACTTCCCCACGCGCGAGGCCCTGCTCGCCGAGCTCCTCGCCGCGCGCGACGAGCACCTGGTGGCCCGTCGCGAAGCCCTGCGCGACGGCTCCGTCGACGCCGCCGACGCCCTGCACGGCTGGCTCGACGCCGTCACCGAGTGGGCGGGCACGTTCGACGGACTGCCCGAACCGCTCCGCGCCGCCGCCTCGTCCGACTCGTCGCCGCTCGCCCTGACCTGCCAGGGGTTCATCACCACCACGGACGAGTTCCTCCGCGCCGCCCAGCGTTCCGGTCGTGCGCGTGCCGACGTCCGCGCGCGGGACCTGTTCCTCGCCGCCCTGGCGACCAGCTGGGTCCGGGGTGCCGCGATGGCCGACGACTCGTCGTCCGCCGCGCTCTCCGCCCTGTCGCGGCGGGGCTGGGAAGCCCCGCTTCTTCCTTGACGTCCACCTCCTTGAAAGGGCACCACATGAACCGCATCGGCATCATCGGCAGCGGCGCCATCGGCACCGCGATCGCACGCCTGGCCGTCGCCGCCGACCTCGACGTCCTCATCGCGAACTCGCGCGGCCCCGAGTCGCTGCAGGACCTCGTCGCCGAGCTCGGTCCGCACGCCCAGGCCGGCACCGTGCGGCAGGCCGTCGAGTTCGGCGACGTGCCCGTGCTCGCCATCCCGCTCACCGCCTACCCGGCACTCGCACCCGACCTCGACGCCTTCGCCGGGCGGACCGTGCTGTCGACGGGCAACTACTACCCCGGTCGCGACGGCCGGATCGAGCAGCTCGACAGCCTCGCGACGACCACCGCCGAGTACGAGCAGACGCTCCTGCCCGGCACGCGGATCGTCAAGGCGTTCAACAACATCGTCGCGCACCACATCCCGAACCTCGCCGGCTCCGCGCCCCGCACGGCGCTGCCGATCGCGGGCGACGACGAGCAGGCCGAGGCCGTGGTCGCCGAGCTCGTGCAGCTGCTCGGGTTCGACACCGTGGACGCCGGGACCCTCGCCGAGTCGTGGCGCTTCGAGCCGGAGTCCGGGGCGTACACGGGGATCTACGCGGCGAGTGCCGAGGGGTTCGCGGCGGACTACCTGGCCGATCAGGGAGCACCGTTGCCCGCCGCGCGGCTGCGGGACATACTGGCGGTGTCGCACCGGGCGGATGTGGCGAACCGGCAGTTCTGACGATCGCGGCTCCAGGGGGACACTTGCGACGACGAAACCATCAGCTCCTCACTGCAGCAGCGAGCGTGGTCTGCATCGCAGTGGTCACCGGGTTGTCCGCATGTGCCGCGCCAGGGGCTGCCTCCGGGCCGGAGCCCGATGCGTTGAGCGCAGCGCGAGCGGAGACCATCCTCGACGCGAATGCCGACCAGGCGTGGCAGCTGGTCGAGTCACGCCATCCGGGGCTCGAGCGGCCGGCGGTCGACCGCGTCCGGACCGTCTCGCACGCCGACTGGGCCCCGACGCAGGAACGGTGCATGACCGCGGCGGGGTTCCCGCAGGCGAAGGCGATGCCCGACGCGAGCCTCGCCTCCGGGCAGGTCCCGGACGCACGGTCCGAGGCGTTCGCGGTCGCTGAGTACACGTGCGGGGCCAAGTACCCCATGGCCGCGAAGTACCAGACTGCCTTCAACGAGTCCCAGCTGGAGTGGCTCTACCGCTACTCCACGGGCGAGCTCACGAAGTGCCTGCAGGACCACGGCATCGCGGTGGGGCGCGGCCCGAGCGAGCAGGAGTTCGTCGACAGCGACGGGGCGTGGTCGCCGTACCGGTCGGTCGATCTGCCGCAGTCCCAGTACTACGAGCTCGTCACCGCCTGCCCGGAGATCCCGGACTCGATCTACGGCTGAGCGGCTCGGAGGAAGGCCCCCGAGACACCGCTCGTCCGAGCTGCCCACCCAGGGAACCGAGGAGCGCGACGACGAAGCCGACGATCTGCAGCGGCGACAGCGCCTGGCCGAGGACGACCCACCCGAGCACCGCAGCGGTCAACGGGCTGAGGACGCCCAACAACGCGATCCGGGCCGACGGCAGCACCCGTGCGCCTCGGAACCAGACGCTGTAGGCCAGGGCCCCACCGACCAGCGTGAGCCAGGCGTACCCCGCGTACCCGGCGGCGGTCGGCTGCCACGGCCCGCTGTCGACGATCGGGATGAGCGGGGCGATCACCACGCCCCCGACGATGAGTTGCCATGCGGTCGAGGTCAGGGGGTGTGTGCCCTCCGGGGTGCCCCACCGACGAGTGAGCAGGAGCCCCAGTGCCATGGACACCGTGCCGAGCGCCGCGGCCGCGAGCCCGAGCACGTCGAACACGGCACCTCCGCTGAGGGAGACGAGCGCGACGCCCACCAGGGCCACGACTCCCCACGCCACGTGGGTGAACGCGGGCCGTCCCCACCGCAGCGCCAGGGTGAGGGCCACGACGACGAGCGGCTGGAGCGCACCGACGATGGCCGCCAAGCCACCCGGCAGCCGGTCGGCCGCGACGAACAGCAGCGGGAAGAAGCACCCGATGTTGAGCATGCCGAGCACGAACGTCCGGAGGCGCCAGCCCCTCGGTGGGACTCCCGGCCGGAGCGCGAGCAGCAGCAGGCCTGCGGGGAGCGCACGGAGGACACTCGCCGTCATCGGGTGATCGGCGGGCAGGAGCTCGGTGGTGACCACGTAGGTCGACCCCCACACGATCGGCGCCACTGCCGCGCTGAGCGTGAGGCCGGCCGTCGCCGACGTGGACAGTGGGCGATCGGTCATCGGAGCCTCGGTTCCTTCATGCTGAACTTCTCAACGTTGAGACATTATGGCTCCGATAGGCTCGCGTCGAACAGTTCAGCGTGAAGGAGTGGTCCGGTGGAGGATGCCGTCGATCGAGTCCTGGCCCAGTGGGGCCGGGAACGACCAGACCTCGACGTCCGCGCGATGGCCGTCATCGGGCGCATCGGGCGCGCCGAAGCGATCCTCGACCGGAAGGTCGGTGCCGTCCTCGCTGAGCACGACCTACTGCCGGGTGAGTTCGACCTCCTCGCGACCCTCCGACGTTCGGGATCGCCACACCGGCTGGCCGTCGGACAGATGCTCGCCGCCACGATGGTGACCTCGGGCGCCGTCACGAACCGCTTGAACCGGCTCGTCGCGAAGGGCTACGTCACGCGGGAGACCGACCCCGCGAACCGACGGAGCGTGCTGGTCACGTTGACCGATCACGGGCTGACGGTGGTGGACGCGGCGCTGGCCCGGCACGTCGAGAACGAACGGGCGCTCCTCAGCACGCTGAGCAGCGACGAGGAGCAGCAGCTGGCCGGGCTCCTCCGGAAGCTGCTGCTCGGCCTCGGTGACGGGGCGGCCTGAGCACAGCCCGTCGTGCCGGCCGCACTCGGAGCCGACCTGACGCGCTCCGCTTCAGGCGGCGCCGTGGCCCCGGCTGTGCCCGTGGCCGTGCTTCGTCGCGTTGGCGTTGACGAGGTGCAGTTCGTTGCCGTGGCGCTCCACCACGGGCTTGTACCCGGCGGGCAGGCCGGCGACGCGGACCCGGCTGAAGCTCGAACCCTTCGCGATCCGGTCCGCCGTGATCAGGACCACGTCGTTCGCCACAGCCGTGCCCTTGGCGACGTGCACCCGCAGCGTCCCGCCGAACGACGCCGTGCCCTCGACGCGCAGGGCCGGACGGGGTCCGGAGACACTCAGCGAGAGTACGGCGTGCGAGCGCTGCGTCAGGTTGCCGCCGATGCGGATCACCCTCGTGCTGGCCTCGGCGAGCGTGCCGGAGACAGTGGTCACCGACCCCTTGCCCAGGGCAGCAGCGGAGTCCGCGATCAGCGTCCCACCGCGGACGACGGTGCCGCCGGTGTAGCGGTTCGAGCCGGCGAGGGTGAGGGTGCCGGTCCCCCGCTTGGTCAGTGACCCGGTCCCGCCGATGTCGTTGCGCCAGGTGTCGGCGGCGTCCAGTCCCTTCTCGGCGGCGTCCATCGAGACGCTCACCGCGCTGTCGAACGCTCCGTAGCCGGACGCTGCCGAGAAGAGGTCGAGGCGCCCCCACCCTTCCGCATCGTCCAGCAGGGGGTAGCCCGACGGCAGCGCGGTCGTCCGGAGCACCTCTCGGATCTGGTCGTCGCTGAGGTACGGCAGGCGGGTCCGCAGGAGCGCCTCGGCACCCTTCGGCACCGTGGCGGGGATCGTCTTCGCGCCGGTCCGCGTGAACCCGTACGTCAGACGCCCGCGGTAGTCCTTCTTGTCCGCTGCGTAGTCCGCGTCCCGATCGACCGTGCTCGGGCTGGCGGCGGCGAGCACCTTCTCCGCCTGCTGGTGCGCCTGCTGCTCGAGCTGCGTGTTGGCCGGGTCGTTCAGGACGGCCGCCGCCAGAGCAGTCGCCAGGACTCGTCCCCCCATGACGTCGAGCGGTGAGTGCATCCCCGCGACGATCCGACTGTTGCCGATCTCCGAGCCGTTGGCGAGGAGCTCGGTGTACTTCTCCGGGTACGCGTACGCGAACGCCAGGGAGGCCAGGTAGCCGGCGTTGGTGTGTCCGCTGGGGAACCCGCCGTCGGTGGCGGGCGTCGGGGACTTCTCGGGGACGAGCTGCGGCAGCACCTTGACGTCCTGGCTCTGCCGGTACGGCCGCGCGTACTGGTAGTACTTCTTCGCGTTGCTGGCCGAGGAGTAGTCGCCACGCAGCGTGTTCACCAGCTGGACGACGTCGCCGAGTTCCGAATCGGGGTCCGCCCACGACCCCTTCGCGTTGCCCTGGTCGACGTACTGCTTCGTCGTGGCATCCGCCGGGATCTCGTCGGGGATCGTCGTGCCGGCGTTCGTCGCGGTCCGCACCGCGTCGGACAGGTCACCGAACCCCGCGATGGCCGAGTAGCTCTGGTTCCGTCGGTCGATCAGGTACGCCTCGTGCCCCTGCGCATCCGTGCGGGTCTGCGTGGTCCGCGCTGCCTGCGCGATGTTCGAGTCCAGGATCCGCTGCGCTGCGGCACTGGTTGCGACCCCGTTGTCCCACGACGATCCCGGGCTCCACAGGTTGCCGAACTGCGACAGCACCCCGGTCGCGGCGTTCGTCTCCGGCGTCGTGGCGGCAGGGGTGTTCGTCTTGTAGGTGTCCACGAAGTACCCGTAGGCCCCTGGACGCGGCGCGGTCCGCGATGTCGCCGCGGACGCTCCCGCCGGAGCGATCAAGGACACGGCGCACGCCACCGCCAGGACCCCCAGCACCGTGCGGGCCCGACGTCTCGGAACAGCGATCAGGAACCGGCGCATGGCGTTCTCTCCACTCGGGGCGTGGTCACACAATTCGGTGACACAGAGCAGAAGCGTGGCGCAGGCCCGTGAACCGGAAGTGGCAGGTGTGTGAACCACCGCCGTACTCGCGCTGTTGCTCACCACGAACCCCGCCGGGTACGGCGACGACATGTTCGCACTCATGACCCCTCGACGCGTTGCACTCATGACGCTGGGGCTGCTGGTCATCATCATCGGCTTCGTGTTGATGGCCCACTCGGACGGCAGGCTCGACCGTCTGGCGGCGGTTCTCGTCGTCGTCGGGTTTGCTCTGCTCCTGTTCACAACGGCGCGACCGGGTCAGGCGGCGCTCGCGCGCTACTGGAGCAGGTACGAGAGGAAGTAGCCGCGCACCCGTCACTCCCGCCGGACCGTCGAACTGTCGGTTACCGGACGTGGAGCTCGAGGTAGTCAAGGGCCCGGCGCACCGTCTCTTCTAGCGGGCGGGTGCTGTCGATGACGAGTCGATCGTCCGTGCGGGGCTCGTACTCGTCGGCGGCCCGCTGCACCTCGTCCCACGTCGGCAAGGTGAACCCAGGCAGGTCATTCGCACGCTGCTCCACCCGGCGACGGTGCTCGTTGACGTCCGCACACACGACCTCGATCACGCGCAGCGGAACCCCGGCGGCTTCCGCTGTCGACGCCCATCCAGCCCGAGCGGGTTCCGCGCCACTCACCGCGTCGGCGATGACCACCTGTCCTCGCCGCAGATTCGGCACCGCGATGGCGTGCATGACCGAGTAGGCGGCGATCCCGGACTGCTCGCGCGGAATCTGGTACTTCCACATCGCGCCCTCGATCGCATCAACGCGAAGCGTCAGTGAAGGCGTCAGCTCCGCGATCGCAGCAGACAGCGTCGACTTCCCTGCGCCGGGAAGACCACAGACCTGAACCAGCATCGGCAACTCCTTCGTTCCCCGGAGCTCCTTGTCTATCGGTCCTGGACGCGCAGCACCAGCGAAGTGGATACCTTCGTCGGCTTCCGATGACGTGTCCGAATGCCGCGCCGTGAAGCCCTCGGACGGGCGAGATCTGCACCGTCGCAGCGGCTGACGCACGTCACGACGCGCGGGGCCCGTTCGCGCGCACGTCGTCGGCCTGCGCCTCGTCGAGTACCCAGAATCCGGTGTGCTCCGGGTAACGCTCCCGCAGGTAGGCCCGCACGGCCCGCCCCGGACGAGACTCGTTCGTGTAGCCGAGCTCGGCTGCCAGCTCTCGCGGTGTGTACGTCGTCATCGGTTGCTCTCCCTCTCAGCCGCGCCCGCGCAGCCGCCGAAGCCAGCCGGAGCGCGTAGTGGTCTCGCTACTCGCCTGGGGTGGTGACTCCCCCGCCGCCGGCACGGGCCGAGTCATGGGCGCCGGCGCGCCGATCGTGATGGTCAGCTCGCGCTCCGCAGGGTCCGGGATCGGCGTCATCGGCCAGTCCGACGGCTCGTAGTTGTCCGGAACGACGTACCCGCCGCAGTCGACGACCTCGCCGGCGGCGTTCACCGTGACGTGCTGCACGTACAGCGTCCCGTAGTCGAAGTCGTAGGGGCTGGGCCCGTCCGGTGCGTACGCCGTCTGCTCGCGAAGCCCCTTCGACCAGGAGAGCCGGCCGACGGCGCCTTCGTCCGACGACGCCCACCAGTGGGTCCCTCGCCACTCGACGTGGAGCTCGTCGCCGACGCGGACTGATCCGATGTGCTCGGTGACCGTCGACTGGTACAGGCTCGACAGCATCGGCGTTCCTCGGCCGGCGTACACACCTGCCATGAGCCCCGCGACACCGAAGCGACGATCGCCGTTCTTGTGCGTCGAGCCGAGCTGCGGATGCCCGTCCGCTGCCGCCGGCGGTCCTGCCGTCTGCGCCATCACCCCTCCTCGTGCTCGCTGCCCAGGCTACGAGCCGATCAGCCGAGAGCCACTGCGACGGCCAGCCCGCCACCGACGAGCACCGCCGTGAGCCCTCCGATGATCGCGGCCAGTCGTTGATCCCTGTTCATCCCCATGCGTCGAGCCTAGGAGCCGCGGGCACTCGACCGACCACCGCCGGAGCGATCGACGTCATCGACATCCGCAGACAGACGCAGCATCAGGTCACTTCAAAGGGTGGGACTCAAACCAACGCATAGTGCCACCTATCGCAAGTTCCGGAGCCCACGACCGCAACGGAGTCGGGTGTCACCTTCGTCGAGGAAGACGACGGCCACCGAGTAACGGCCCGGAAGTTGCGGTTGCTCACACCTTCCCGGGACAGAGCGAAAGAGCCCCAGATCCCCGTTGTGACGGGGATCTGGGGCTCTTTGCGTTGGCGGTACCGGTGGGATTTGAACCCACGGTGGAGTTGCCCCCACACATGTTTTCGAGACATGATCCTTCGGCCGCTCGGACACGGTACCGGGAAAGAGTTTACACGATCCGGGAGGCCCGTGATGACACCCCGGGCCGGGTCGCCCTCCACAGGGGGTCACCTGCAGGGCTCTCCCCACACCCACAGGTCCTCCTCGTCTCCGGCAAGACCGGCGGGCGTACCGTCCACGGCATGAGATCCCGCACGCTCATCGCACTCCTCACCTCCGTCGTCGGCAGCCTCGGCGTCGTCGGTGCCGCAGCCGTCGGTGCCCGCGCCGGCGTGAAGGGCCAACGGGCAGCGGCGCAACGGGTCGTCGACATGCTCCCGATCCACGCCGACTGGTGGCGCGAACGACAGCAGCACGAGGGGCAGCTGCTCTACGTGGCGATCGGTGACTCGGCGGCACAGGGCGTCGGTGCAACCGCACCCGGGCGCGGCTACGTGGGGCTGCTCGCACGGCGCATCCGGCACCGCTCGCACATGTCCGTGCGGGTGGTGAACCTCAGCGTCTCCGGTTCGACCACGTGGGGCGCGAAGCGTGACCAGCTGCCGAAGCTCCGGCACTACGCGCCCGACGTCTGCACGGTGTCGATCGGGGCGAACGACATCGCCGACTTCGATCCGGACAAGTTCGAGCGGAACATCCGGGCGATCTACGGCGCGGTGCCCTCGCACGCCGTGGTGGCCGAGCTGCCGTGCATGTTCGTGCCGGACCGGGAGCGCAAGGTGGCGGTGGCGAACGAGATCGTGCACCGGGTGGCCGACGAGTTCGGGCTGACCGTGGCGCCGCTGCACACCATCACGAAGCGCGTCGGGGTCCGCCGCACCTTCTTCAACAGCTACGGCGACCTGTTCCACCCGAACGACCGCGGCTACGAGGTCTGGGCGAGCGCCTTCGAGCCCGCGGTCGACGCGCGCGTCGACACCGTGGCGGCGATCCGGCACTACCTGTCCGTGCGCGAGGCCGAGAACCTCGGTCGCGAAGCCGGGGCGGTGGCGAACGCCCGCGCCGAGCAGGACACCGACGGTGCCGAGGCACTCGACCACGCCTCGCGCCAGGGTCCGGGGCCGGTCGAGCGCCTGCGCCACCGGATGACCGGTTCGATCGCAGTGCCCGACGAACGAGACCGGTCGGACGAACCAAGCGGACCAGACGAGCCGGACGATCGCGCCGGTGATGTCGGCCGTACGGCCTAGCCTCGACGACATGGCGCGCCCGCAGTCCCTCTACCGTTGCACCGAGTGCGGCTGGACCAGCATCAAGTGGGTCGGCCGGTGCGGTGAGTGCCAGACCTGGGGCACCGTCGAGGACAGCTCTGCGGCGTCGGCGAGCACCCGCGGCACGTCAGCGGTCGCCGTCACCGGCGCCCGGGCCGCGCGACCGATCACCGAAGCCCGCGGCACCTCGGTGCAGCGCTGGCAGACCGGCATCGGCGAGTTCGACCGCGTCCTCGGCGGCGGCGTGGTGCCGGGTGCCGCGGTCCTGCTGAGCGGCGAGCCCGGCGTCGGCAAGTCGACCCTGTTGCTCGAGGTCGCCTCCCGAGCCGCAGCCTCGGGCAAGCGCGTCCTCTACGTCAGCGCCGAAGAGTCCGTCGACCAGGTCCGACTCCGTGCCGAACGCACCGGGGCGATGCACGACGACCTGTACCTGGCGAGCGAGGTCGACCTCGGCGTGATCATCGGCCAGATCGACCAGGTCCAGCCCGACCTGCTCATCGCCGACTCCGTGCAGACCATCTCGTCGAGCTCGATCGACGGCATCGCGGGCGGCACGTCCCAGGTGCGCGAGGTCGCCTCGACCCTGATCCGCATCGCGAAGGACCGCGCCCTGCCCGTCCTCATCGTCGGCCACGTCACGAAGGACGGCACGATCGCCGGCCCGCGGCTCCTGGAGCACCTGGTCGACGTCGTCTGCCACTTCGAGGGCGACCGGCAGACGGCACTGCGCTTCGTCCGGGCGCTCAAGAACCGCTTCGGCCCCACCGACGAGGTCGGGTGCTTCGACATGGGCGGCGACGGCATCCACGAGGTCCCCGACCCGAGCGGCCTCTTCATGTCGAAGAACGCCACCCCGGTGTCCGGCACCTGCGTCACCGTCGCACTCGAGGGGCGTCGGGCGCTGCCGGTCGAGGTGCAGGCGCTCATCGTCCCGAGTTCGGCGCCACAGCCACGCCGGGTCGTGAACGGTGTCGATGCCTCCCGTGTGGCGATGCTGCTCGCGGTGCTCGAACGCCGCGCCGGCCTCAAGCTGTCCGACGCCGACGTCTACGTGTCCACGGTGGGCGGCATGAAGCTCACGGAGCCCGGCGCCGACCTGGCGATCGCGCTGGCCCTCGCGAGCGCCGCACGAGACCGTCCGTACCCGCACACGCTGGCGGCCGTCGGCGAGATCAGCCTCGCCGGCGAGATCCGTCCGGCCACGGGCACGAAGCAGCGCGTGAACGAGGCCACCCGCCTCGGGTTCACGACCGTGCTCGGCTCGGACTCCGGGCACCTGCGCGAAGCCCTGCGTGTGGCGTTCTCGATGACGCAGTCCCCGCGCGAACGCGAGCTCGACCGCGCGTTCTGAGCGGCTACGCGCGCAAAGCGGCCAGCAGGTCCGCCGGCGCGGCCTGCATCGTGTGCGGGCCGGCGATGTCGAAGAACACGCCCTCGAGCATGTCGAGGTGGGCGGCCAGGAACTCCTCGAGCCGCGGCCCGTCGTAGACCATGACCTGCCGGATCTTCTCGTCCGGCACCATCGCCGTGTAGGCGTCCGCCGACGAGAACAGCAGCAGGATGCGCTTGTCCGACCCCTCACGGCCGAACACCCGCACCTGCATGTCCTTCTTGCCGGTGACGAGCCGGGGGACGATCACGATGTCGTGGCGGAGCGCGAACGCCACCGCAGCGACGTCCTGCTTCGCGAGGGCTTCCTCGAGTTGTTCGCTCCGGAAGCGCTGTTCCTTGTCTGCCATCAGCTCAATTCCACCAGATTTTCGTCGTTCCGTGACGCACGGGTAGCCAGTCGGCCCAGAGCACGCTAGCCTGATGGAACCGCTTCGGCGGCGCTCAACGTCCGGGCGAGGTGGTTTGCCCCTCAACCCGGGCCCCAGGGTCACTGGCCGACAGGCCTGGCCCCGAACCCGTCCCGCCGGCACCTGCCCGCGTGGCGCATCACCCCCGTCGACGTACGTCGGGGTCTCCGTCGGTGCATCTGCACCTTGGCGGAAGCAAGAAAGCTAAGGAAACGCCATCATGGCATCTACCGGTACCGTCAAGTGGTTCAACAACGAAAAGGGCTTCGGCTTCATCGCCCCGGACGACGGCAGCGCTGACGTCTTCGCGCACTTCTCTGCGATTGCTGGCAACGGCTACAAGTCGCTCGAGGAGAACCAGAAGGTGGAGTTCGACATCACCGAGGGCCGCAAGGGCCCGCAGGCGGAGAACATCACCGTCCTCGGCTGATCACATCAGCTTGAACAGGCCCCGTCGTCTTCGGACGACGGGGCCTGTTGCTGTTCCCGGCGCCCTGCTCGGCACAGGCCAGCCGGAACCGCGAACCGCGCACCCGCCGCCTACTGCAGGATGAACTGCACCGAGGTCTTCGACTCGAGGTTCCCGACGGCGACCTGCAGGTGGTAGCTCGCGCCTCCCGCGGTGACCGCCGGCCGTGACGAGTCGCACGTCGAAGTGGACGAGCGGGTGCGGTCCCAGGCGATCGCCGGGGTCGTGAGCGTCTGACCCGACTTGATCGTGACGTCCTGGTTCGTGCCGCCGGTCTGGCAGTCCTTCGACGACCAGTACTGCTCCTGGCCGGAGCTGATCGTCAGCACCTGCTGCGCCGATCCGAGGTCCAGGTGGCAGGAGTTCGTGCCGGAGTTCTTGATCGACATCGCGATCTTCGGGTCCTCGGTGGGGCCGTAGGCCGACTTGTCGAGCACCGGGGTCAGGACGATCTGGTCCTTCGTGCAGGTCGAGCCGTCCGCGGCAGCGGGCTTCGTCGCAGCAGCCGAGGCGGAAGCCGCCGGCTTCGGCGCCGCAGACCGCGAGGACCCGGAACCGGAACCGGCAGACCCGGCAGACGACGCACCGGCACCAGACCCGGCACCAGCAGAGGCCGACGCACTCGGCGCCGCCGACGTGGCCCCGCTCCCCCGCCCGACGACGATGAGCACCACGACCAGGACGACGACCAGCAGCGCCGCGAGCACGAGCGCCCGGCGGCGCCAGTAGACGACCGGCTTCTCGGGCCCGACGGGGTGACGCAACGACGACATGCGCACAGGGTAGACAACGGCGCGGGCCGCACACGGCCACCCCGCCGGGCGGCACGAGAAAGCGTCAGAGGTTCTTCAGCATGCGGGTGTTGCCGAGGGTGTTCGGCTTGACCCGGGCGAGGTCGAGGAACTCCGCGACCCCTTCGTCCGACGAGCGGACCAGTTCGGCGTAGACGTCCGGTGACACGACGCTCTCGCCGATCTCCAGGTACCCGTGCTTCGCGAAGAAGTCGACCTCGAAGGTCAGGCAGAAGATCCGGGCGACGCCGAGTTCGCGGGCGTCGTGCTCGAGCGCTTCGAGCATCCGGTGCCCGACGCGCTTGTGGATCCACTGCTCGTCGAGGGCGAGCGTGCGCACCTCGGCGATGTCGTCCCAGAAGACGGCGAGCGCGCCACACCCGATCGGGGTGCCGTCGGGCCCTTCGGCGATCCGGAACTGCTGGATCGAGCCGTACAGGGCGACGTTCTCCTTGCCGAGCAGGATGCGCCGGTCGACGTAGGGGGCGATGAGCCGCTGGATGTGCGGGACGTCCGAGGCGAGCGCCGGACGCACGAGGATCCCGTGGTCGTCGCGCTCGTGGAACGCGTGCTTGCCGTGCTCTGTCATCCGCCTCACACTACTGCGCAGCGACGGACGGACCCGCATCCGCCGAAGCCGCAGGGGGACAGCGCTGCTGAGTGCCGCCCAGGTCGATCGGCCTACCGTCCGGTGCATGCCTCAGATCATCGAAACCGTCGACGTCAACGTCCCCGTCCGCCAGGCCTACGACCAGTGGACCCGTTTCGAGGAGTTCCCGCACTTCCTCGACGAGGTCGAGAAGATCGTCCAGGTGGACGACAAGACCACCGACTGGACCGTGAAGATCGCCGGCCAGGAGCGCGAGTTCCGGGCCCTCATCACGGAGCAGCACCCCGACGAGCGTGTCGCCTGGACCGTGAAGGACGGCGAGACCGACCACGCCGGTGTCGTCACCTTCCACAAGCTCTCCGACGCCGAGACCCGTGTCACCGTGCAGATCGACTGGGAGCCCTCCGGCATCCTCGAGAAGCTCGGCTCGGTCGTGGGCGTCGGCGGCCACGCCGTCAAGAAGGACCTGCAGAACTACAAGGAGCGCGTCGAGAACGCACCGACCCAGCCGGGCTGGCGCGGCGACGTGCAGGCGTAGTCCGCACCACACGACGGACGGGAGGCGCGGTGCCAGCTGGCACCGCGCCTCCCGTTCGTTCGTCCCCCGTTCGGCATCCCCCCATCGAAATGCCGACCTGACGAGCGAGCGCGAGCCTGGCAGAGTGGTGACACCGGCCGACGCGCTGGATCAGTTTTATCATGTCTGAGACAGATGTGAGAGTGGGGACACGTGATCGAGTACAACGACGACGACGCACACCGTCGGGAACTGTCGCGCAAACTGCAGCTCCTGATGGACGTCGTCGAGGCCAACTCGGGCCAGCGACCCCCGTACAAGGAGATCGCCGCCGAGATCGAGGCGCAGGGCGCGTCGATGAGCCGACCGCGCTGGGGCTACATGCTCGGCGGCAACGGTCCGGCCGTCCGCGACCAGCGACTCCTGGCGGCCCTGGCGACCTACTTCGGCGTCCCGGCGGAGTACCTGACAGACGCGGCCGGCAACACGGATGTGCCGGAGCGGGTGCAGGCGCAGCTGGAGCTCGTGCTCGAACTCCGCAAGCGCGAGGTGGTGGCGTTCGCCACCCGGCGTCTGGGCGAGTTCGCCTCGGCGGACGAGATCCGCGACTTCACCGACCACCTGCGTCGCCTCGACGAGTCGGGCGGCACCCCGTGAGCGGGTACCGCGACCGCTTCGACGCCCTGCGTCGGCAGACCGAGGCCCGTCGCCGCGTGCAGCGCCTCGGGCTCCCCCGTCGGCTGTCCCTGCCGGAGCTGACCGCCCGCGCCGAGGCGGCGCTCGGCAAACCGATCCACGTGCGCACGACGGAGCTGCCGGGCGACCTGTCCGCGCGGCTCATCCAGCGCACCGACCACGCCCTGCTCGAGACCCGCCCCGGGCTGTCCGAGCGCTCCCGGGTGGCCTGCGTGCTGCACGAGCTCGCCCACGTGTTCATGGACGACACCGGCTGCGACCACCAGGCGTACACGGGGCTGCTCAGCGGCCGGACGGCGTTCACCCGCTCGCTGGACACCCCGCACGAACAGGCCGTCGAGCTCGTCGCCGATCAGCTCGCGCTGCGGATCGGGCTGCTCGACCCCGAGGGCCAGCCCGGGATCTTCCGGTGACGCGGTGACGCTGCACGTCTGGGGGTCGATCCCGGTCTGGCTGATCCTGGCGGTGCTGGTCGCCCGGCTGCTCCTGGTGCGCACCCAGTCCGCCAGCGTCACCTGGCTGATGGTCTGCTGCAGCTGCGTCGCCGTCGGGCTCACGATCAACCAGCCCGACGTGACGACGTTCCTCGCCGGCGTGACGCACGTGCCGAACATCGCCGACCTGATCGGCCGCTGCCTGATGGTGTGCGGCATGTTCGCCCTCGCGCAGTCGGTCGAGGCCGCAGCACGCTCCGCCAAGCTCCTGCGCGCCAGCCGCATCATCGGCTGCGTGCTCGTGCTCGTCGCCCTCGTCGTGCTGTTCAGCCTCATCGACGCGCCGACCCCCACGGCGCAGTTCATGGTGGCATACGGCGACCAGCTGCCGACCGCGCTCTACTCGGCGGTCGAGATGACCTACATCGCCATCGTGATCGCCCGGTCGGCCGTCGCCGTGCTGCACGGCTTCCGGAGCGGCGACGGGCTCGGCCGCCTGTACTGGCTCTTCGTCGTCGGTGCCGCCGGCCTCGTGCTGCTCGCCGGCATCGCGATCGCCCTCGACGCCGTGCACGTCGCCGGCGCGGACGGTGCGGTCGGGGTCCTGTCGACGCTCTACACCCCGGTGTTCCTCGGCTCGATGGTCCTGCTCGCCATCGGCGCGGCCGGCGGCGTCCTGCCCGACGCCGCACGGGAGTTCCGCGACTGGCGGGCCGCCCGACGCCGGTTCCGCGTGCTCGAACCGGAACTCCAGCGGCTCGAGACGGCATCGGGCAACACCGGGCTCTACTTCACGATCGTGTGGCAGCGTCGCCAGTGGCGGAGTCGGCAGCACCGACTGTCCGTCGAGATCGAAGACCGCGCGCGCGAGGCCGGGCAAGCAGTGCCGGCCGCTGCGGCGCTCACCACGGCACGACTCAGGGAGATCACATGACCGGCGCACGCATCACGGCACTCGGGACCGCGGCAGGGGCGGTCGGCACGCTCGGACTCGGCGCGTTCGTCGCACGGCGGTTGCTGTTCCCCACGCCGTACGAGGCGACCGCCACGGTCCGCAGCGCCACGGACACCGAGGTCGAGCTGACCGCCACCCGCGACACCCGCCTGCCGGGCACCTACGACCTGCAGCATGACGGCACCCGGGTGCAGGTCGGCGCGATCACCACCGCGAGCACGGAGACCGGGACCGGCAGCGACGGCGACACCGTCCGCCGCAGCGTCACCGTCCCCGTGGCGACCGGTGCGTGGGGCTGGGACGCCCTGCGGTACGACGGACCGGACGACGTGCCCGGTACCGAGCCCGAGGCCGCCACGACCCACGTGGTCCACGTGCACGGCCAGTCCCTCGGCCCGCGCCAGGTCCTGCGCGGTGTCGGCGTCTGGCGTGCGCTCGGCGCCTCGTCCGAGATCGTCGACACCACCGACCTGCCGCTCCGCTCCCTCGACGCCGGGACAGCGGACCGCATCGTCGCCGCCGTCCGCGCCGCCCGGGCCCGCGGTGCCCAGCGCGTCGTACTGCAGGGCTGGTCCGCCGGCGCGCTCGCCTGCTCCGTCGCCGCCGCACGCGTCGACGTCGACGGAATCGTGGCCGTCTCGCCCCTGCTCGACGTCGCCTCGGCACTCCGCGGAGCCGTCCGGGGCGCGCACCTGCCCGCGTTCGTCGGCACCGTCGCCGCCCGCATCGCGACCACGAACGTGCTGTCGCGGCTCGCCGGGGCCCCGACTCCCGTCACGACGACCGCCTGGCAGGACTCGTCGACGCCGACGCTGCTGATCCACTCCGAGGCCGACGCACTGGTCGCCGCGGACGACGTCGCCGACGCCGCGCGGCAGGGCGCCACCACGGTCACGTTCCGCGCGGCACCGCACACGCTCGAGTGGAACGAGGACCCGGAGCGCTGGGAGCGCGCCGTCCGCGACTTCGCCGCACAGCTGCCCGACGCCGCCTGACGCCACGGGCGCCCGCCCGCACGGACGACCGACACCGTCCCCGAACGCGCAACGGCCCCGGTCTGCGAACAGACCGGGGCCGGCTGCGTCTCGATCCGTTGGGGGGAACCGATCGAGCGCGACGCGCGAGGAGTTGGGGGGAACGTCTCGCGCGTTGCCATCACAGTACCCCCGGACGGGGGTCCGTGGCCGCAAGGACGCGCAGATCGGCGATGCGGGATCTGAACGCGACCCGGGAACGGACAGGAGGCCCGGTGCCAGCTGGCACCGAGCCTCCTGTCCGTGGGGTGTCAGGTCCTAGGACTCGATCTCGCCCTGGGGCGTGTCGGTCGCGGCCTCGACCGCGGCTGCACCGGCGAGGACCTCTTCGCGGCCCGGCTGACGCCCGGTCTCGAAGTGGAACGCACCGTCGACGAAGTCGACCTTCACGTGGTCGCCGGCGTTGAGCTCACCCTGCAGGATGTGCTCGGACAGCTGGTCCTCGACCTCGTGCTGCATCGCGCGACGCAGGGGCCGAGCACCGAGGGACGGGTCGAACCCGACCTTGATGAGCTGCTCCTTGGCCGGCAGCGTGAGCTCGACGGTCATGTCGCGGTCGAGCAGGCGGTCGGCCAGACGCTTCACGAACAGGTCCACGATCTGCAGCAGCTCGGGCTGCGACAGCTGCGGGAACACGATCGTGTCGTCGACACGGTTCAGGAACTCGGGCTTGAAGTGCTTCTTGAGCTCCTCGTTGACCTTGCCGCGCATGCGGTCGTAGCCGACGGCCGAGTCACCCTCGACCTGGAAGCCCACCGGGCCACCGGCGATGCCCTGCGAACCGAGGTTCGTGGTCATGATGATGACGGTGTTCTTGAAGTCGACCACTCGGCCCTGACCGTCGGTGAGACGGCCTTCCTCGAGCACCTGCAGCAGCGAGTTGAAGATGTCCGGGTGGGCCTTCTCGATCTCGTCGAACAGGACCACGGAGAACGGCTTGCGGCGCACCTTCTCGGTGAGCTGGCCGCCCTCCTCGAACCCGACGAACCCGGGAGGGGCGCCGAACAGGCGGGACACGGTGTGCTTCTCACCGAACTCCGACATGTCGAGGGAGATCAGCGCACCCTCGTCGTCGAACAGGAACTCGGCGAGGGCCTTGGCGAGCTCGGTCTTCCCGACGCCCGTGGGGCCGGCGAAGATGAACGAGCCGGAGGGACGGTTCGGGTCCTTCAGGCCGGCACGGGTACGGCGGATGGTCTTGGACAGGGCCGAGATGGCCTCTTCCTGACCGATGACGCGCTCGTGCAGTGCCTTCTCCATGAAGACGAGACGCGAGGTCTCCTCTTCGGTGAGCTTGAACACCGGGATGCCCGTGGCCTGGGCCAGGACCTCGGCGATGATGCCCTCGTCGACGGTGCCGGACGCGGCGACGTCACCCGCACGCCACTGCTTCTCGAGGCGGAGACGCTCGCCGAGGAGCTTCTTCTCCTCGTCGCGCAGGCTCGCGGCCTTCTCGAAGTCCTGCTCCTCGATGGCGGCTTCCTTCGACCCGCGGACCGTCGAGATCTTCTCGTCGAACTCGCGGAGCTCCGGCGGTGCCGACAGAATCGACAGACGCAGGCGAGCGCCGGCCTCGTCGATCAGGTCGATGGCCTTGTCCGGCAGGAAGCGGTCCTGCACGTAGCGGTCCGCCAGGTTCGCCGCGGCGACGATCGCGCCGTCGGTGATGGACACCTTGTGGAACGCCTCGTACTTGTCGCGCAGACCCTTGAGGATGTTGATCGCGTGGGGCAGCGACGGCTCGTTGACCTGCACCGGCTGGAAGCGACGCTCGAGTGCGGCGTCCTTCTCGAAGTGCTTGCGGTACTCGTCGAGCGTGGTGGCACCGATGGTCTGGAGCTCACCGCGGGCGAGGAGCGGCTTGAGGATCGAGGCCGCGTCGATCGCGCCCTCGGCTGCACCGGCACCGACGAGCGTGTGGATCTCGTCGATGAAGACGATGATGTCGCCGCGGGTGCGGATCTCCTTCGTGACCTTCTTCAGGCGCTCCTCGAAGTCACCGCGGTAGCGGGACCCGGCGATGAGCGACCCGAGGTCGAGCGAGTAGAGCTGCTTGTCCTTCAGCGTCTCGGGCACGTCGCCCTTGACGATCGCCTGGGCGAGGCCCTCGACGACGGCGGTCTTGCCGACGCCGGGCTCACCGATCAGGACGGGGTTGTTCTTGGAGCGGCGGGAGAGGATCTGCATGACCCGCTCCATCTCCTTCTCGCGCCCGATGACGGGGTCGAGCTTGCCGTCACGCGCGGCCTGGGTGAGGTTCCGACCGAACTGGTCGAGGACCTGCGAACCCTGCTGCGCGTTCTGCTGCTGCTCGCCGCCGACGGCGACCGCTTCCTTGCCCTGGTAGCCGGACAGGAGCTGGATGACCTGCTGGCGCACCCGGTTCAGGTCGGCGCCGAGCTTCACGAGGACCTGGGCTGCGACACCCTCGCCCTCGCGGATCAGGCCGAGCAGGATGTGCTCCGTGCCGATGTAGTTGTGGCCGAGCTGCAGCGCCTCGCGCAGGGACAGCTCGAGCACCTTCTTGGCGCGCGGCGTGAACGGGATGTGCCCGGTCGGCTGCTGCTGGCCCTGCCCGATGATGTCCTGGACCTGCTCGCGCACGGCGTCGAGCGAGATGCCCAGCGACTCCAGCGCCTTGGCGGCGACGCCCTCGCCCTCGTGGATGAGGCCGAGGAGGATGTGCTCGGTGCCGATGTAGTTGTGGTTGAGCATCTTCGCTTCTTCTTGAGCGAGGACGACAACACGACGGGCCCGGTCGGTGAATCTCTCGAACATGTGCTCTCCCTTGGCCCCTGATGAGCGGAGCCGACGCTGTGCCGGTCTCGTGTGAGTCCGGCCAAGTACTTCGAGAGTAACCAGCGCTCCCCCCGGGGGCTGCCCCTGTTCGCCGTGGGCGTGACCAGGGTGCGTCTTGTGCGCAGTGAGCGAACGACGAGACGGACGAGACGGACTGGAGGGCCGTGGCGGGATCGCCACGGGCCTCCAGTCCGCTTGTCGGTCGCGCTGGGTCAGGCGCGCCGCACCGCGCGACGCAGGTCACGTCGGAAGCGGCGCGCGTCGACGCCCAGGGCGTCGAGGACGTCGTGCGCCGATCCGGCGAGCGGATCGTCGACCGAGTCGAGCACGGCGAGGACGACGTGCGGCGGTCGGATGCGCTCCGAACGGCCGGCGATCGTCGCGGCTCGGGCGAGCACGCGCATCGCAGCGGGCGTGCACGCGACCCGGTCGTGTTCGCCGGGGCAGGTGGTGTGGGCGCCGACGAAGGCGCGGATGCCGGAGCGGACGGTGTCCGGAGTGATCCGGTGGGCGTCGAGGAGGGGGCGGAAGCGGGGCATGCCGGCGCAGAGCGTGACGGCGGCCAGCAGCAGGTGTTCGGCGTCGACGAAGCCGAAGCCGGACTCGTGGGATTCGAGGTCGGCGAGCAGCACGATCTCGCGGCCGTGCCGGACGGAAGGGAGGGCGACGGAGAGTTGAGCGGTCTGCATGTATTCAGAATATCGCATGTCTCTGCGAAGAGACAGACCGCATCGGAGGTCCGCTCGGTACGATCCGGTCATGGAGCAGCCCGTCGTCGGCCTCGTCGTCCACCCGACCAAGAACGTGCAGGAGTCCGTGACGACCCTGCAGCGCTGGAACGCGTCCGGCCAGGGCGAGCTGCTCGCCCGGCGTGCGGACGCCCAGCGCATCGGTGGCGGGGTCGACGTGGTCGACGACGACGACTTCACGGACCGCGTCGACCTGGTCGTGGCCCTCGGCGGCGACGGCACCATGCTCGGCGCGATGCGGCTCGTGGCGAAGCGCCCGGTGCCCGTCCTCGGCGTGAACTACGGCAACGTCGGGTTCCTGGTCGAGATCGAGCCGCCCGAGCTCGAGAGCGCGCTCGAACGGCTGTCCGCCGGCGAGTACCAGCTCGAACCGCACCACGCGCTCGAGGCCCGGTTGTCCTGGGGTGGTGCCCGCACCGACTACCTGGCGTTCAACGACCTGACCATCGTGCGGCGACCCGGCTCCGGGCAGGTGTCGGCCGACCTCAGCGTCGGGGGCCTCGGGTACGGGTACTACCGAGCCGACGCCATCGTGGCCGCCACCCCGGCCGGCTCCACCGCGTACAACTACGCCGCCGGTGGGCCGGTGCTCTCCCCCGCGCTGTCCGGCTCCGTGGTGACGCCGGTCGCGCCGATGGCCGGGATCGACCGCTCGGTGGTGCTCGCCGCGCGGGAGCGCTACCGGTTCGACATCGCCGAGGGCACCAGGAGCGCGGCGCTCGAGGTCGACGGGCTCGTGGTCGGCGAGGTGGCCACCGGGGCGCAGATCGACATGCGGCTCCGCAAGGACGCCGGCAGCGTGGTGCGCCTCGACGCCGAGCGGCACGGGCGCACCGGACGCGTGAAGCTCAGCCTGCTCGACCTGCCGGTGCGTCCCGACCAGCTGGTCGAGCTCATCCCGAGCGACCTGCGGCAGAAGCTCCGGCGCGAGATCGACGACTGACGCCGCGCCGGGGCTGGCCCTGGCTCTGGCGCTGGGCCGGTCCTGGCTCCGGAAACGTGAATGGCCCGCTCGAGCAGTGCTCGAGCGGGCCGTCCCATCACCCCACCGGATCGTCTTCCCACAGAACGACCCGGTTTCCCCGCGCCGGCACGGGTGAACGTGCCGGCCGAAGTCCACTGACCTAGTCGGTCAGGTACAGCTGCATGTCCTGCGAGACCGCCTTGGCGAACAGGCGCAGCTTCGCGCGCGACTCCACCCGGCTGACGGCCTGGCGGGTCGTGTGCACGATCTTCGAGATCTCGTCGAGGGTCATCGGCTTGTCGTCGTCCAGGCCGTAGCGCATGCGGATGACGTTCGCCTCGTCGCTGGGCAGCTCGGCGACGATGGAGCGGATGTCGCGGTGCAGCAGCGTCGTCTCGGTGAGCTCGTTCGGGCTCGCGGCGTCCTCGTCCTCGATGAAGTCACCGAGTTCGCTGTCGTCGGAGTCGCCGACCACGGTGTGGATCGACACCGGCTCGTGCGAGCGACCCTTGAGGTCGACGAGTTCCTCGACGCTCATGCTCAGCTCGGCGGCGACCTCGTCCGGCATCGGTGCACGGCCGAGGTCGACGGTCAGGTCACGCTCGGTGCGCGAGATCTTGTTGATGAGCTCGACGGTGTGCACCGGGATGCGGATCGTGCGTGCCTTGTCGGCGAGACCACGCGAGATGGCCTGGCGGATCCACCAGGTGGCGTAGGTCGAGAACTTGTAGCCCTGCGTGAAGTCGAACTTCTCGACGGCACGGACCAGGCCGAGGTTGCCTTCCTGGATGACGTCCATGAAGGGCAGGCCGCGCTGCGAGTACCGCTTGGCGATGCTCACGACGAGGCGGAGGTTCGAGGTGATCATGCGCTCCTTGGCGCGCTCACCGTCACGGACCAGCCAGCGGAGTTCACGCTGCAGGGTCTTCGCGAGACCCTTCTCGGTGGCGAGCTTCTCTTCGGCGAAGAGCCCGACCTCGATGCGGCGTGCGATCTGCGCTTCTTCCTCGGCGGTGAGGAGCGAGAGACGGCCGATGTGACGGAGGTAGTCGCCGACCTGGTCGACCGAGGCGCCGCGGACACCGGCGAGCTGCTCGTCGGCCTCGACCTCGGTGTCGAGGGAGGTGGTGGCGGACTCGGCGGTCGCGGTCTTCGATGCCGATGCCTTCTTGGTGGCGGTGCGGCGGGTGGTGCTGGGTGCAGCCGTTGCGATCGTCATGGTGTTTCTCCCTGCGTTCGACGGTGATGGCTTCGTGGGGCGTTGCCGGGGGGTGCTGATGAGTAAAGCGGCCCGGAGGTGTACCCCACAAATCGTTCGGAGCGATTCTCAGGGTTCTCCGTGCTTCATCATCGAAAGCGTCCCCCGCGGGGTACAGCCCACCGCCAGTCTGGTCCCCCAATCGGCCCTGGTTCAAGCGGATAACGCCGTGTTTCCGGCGTTGCAGGCGTGTTTCACCAGCGTTTCCGATCGTGTACCCCAGGCGACTGCGTACTCCGGACATGCAAAAGGGGTACGTCCGACCGGATCAGTGCGATCTGGTCGTCGTACCCCGAATACCGAATGGGTGGGGGTCACCAGGAGGGTTCGAGCCACCCGTCCCGGCGCTTGGAGACCTCGAGGTCTGCGTCTCGGTCGAACTCGTCGTACTCGCTCTCGATGTCACCGACGAGGCTGCGGCCCGTGAAGGGATGTGCGGTGGTTGCCATGCGGACGATGCTCACCCCGGCACGCGTCGGCGAGGTGAACGGTGCGTGACGGTCCGTCGGCGCTCAGACGTCGAGGTCGTCGACGTCGCCCTCGTCGTCGAGGGGTCCGTCGTCGCTGCCGACGGGCGAGACGGACGCCTCGGACGCCGGGTGTCCGAAGGCGTCCTCCACGTCGAGGTCGTCGAGGTCATCGACGCCGGCGGCGGACTCCGGGATGGTGGGCATGCGCGACAGGATCACACCGCGCGGTGAACACGGGGTGAAGTGGATCGTGCGCGGGCGGCTACTCGGCCGACGTCGGAGCCGGCGCGGGGCGACCGTGCTCACGCTCGAAGCGGGCGCGCTCCTCGGCCTCGACCTTGGCGTACGCGGCACGCTCGGTCCGGTCGGCACGCATGATCGCGCGCATCACGAACCAGAAGATCAGGCCGACGACGATGGTCGGCGTCAGGGCGAAGACGATCCCGCTTACGACTCCTTCAGGCACCCGAGCATCGTACCCCGGTGAACCGGGAGCTACTTGACCAGCGGGAACAGGATCGTCTCGCGGATGCCCAGGCCCGTGATGGCCATGAGCAGGCGGTCGATCCCCATGCCCATGCCGCCCGACGGGGGCATCGCGTGCTCCAGTGCCCGCAGGAAGTCCTCGTCGACGCGCATCGCCTCGAGGTCACCGCCGGCCGCGAGCTTCGCCTGCTCGACGAACCGCTCCCGCTGCACGACCGGGTCGACGAGCTCCGAGTACGCCGTGCCGAGCTCGAAGCCGCGGACGTACAGGTCCCACTTCTCGACGACGCCCGGACGGGTGCGGTGCTGCCGGGTGAGCGGCGAGGTGTCGACCGGGAAGTTCATCACGAAGGTCGGGCGGTCGAGCGAGTCGATGACGAAGTGCTCCCAGAGCTCCTCGACGTACTTGCCGTGCGTGGCGTGGGCGACCTCGACGCCCTCGGCCTCGGCGAGCGCCTGCAGCTCGGACAGCGGGGTCTCCGGGCTGATCGCGCGCCCCGCGGCCTCGGACAGCGAGCCGTACATGTCGATGCGGGGCCACTCGCCACCCAGGTCGTAGGTGCTGCCGTCGGGCAGGGTGACCTCGAGCGCACCACCGGTGACCGCGCGGGTCGCGTTCTGCACGAGCTCCTGCGTCAGGTCGGCCATCTGCTCGTAGTTGCCGTACGCCTGGTACGCCTCGACCATCGCGAACTCGGGCGAGTGCGACGAGTCGGCACCCTCGTTCCGGAAGTTCCGGTTGATCTCGAACACCCGGTCGATGCCACCGACGACGGCGCGCTTCAGGAACAGCTCGGGTGCGATGCGCAGGAACAGCTCGGTGTCGAACGCGTTCGAGTGCGTCACGAACGGTCGTGCCGAGGCGCCGCCGTGCTGGGTCTGCAGCATCGGGGTCTCGACCTCGAGGTACTCGTGCGCGGTGAAGGTCTGGCGGAGCGAGGCCATCACGGCAGCGCGGGCACGCACGGTGGCGCGGGCCTCGTCGCGGACGATGAGGTCGAGGTAGCGCTGGCGGACCCGCGTCTCCTCGTTGAGCTCGTTGTGCAGGTTCGGCAGCGGCAGGATCGCCTTCGCCGCGATCGCCCAGTCGTCGACCATGATCGACAGCTCGCCGCGGCGCGAGGAGATCACGCGGCCGTGCACGAACACGTGGTCGCCGAGGTCGACGAACTCCTTCCAGCGGGCGAGGGACTCGTCGCCCACCTCGGCCAGGGAGACCATCGCCTGGATGCGCGAGCCGTCGCCCGACTGCAGGGACGCGAAGCAGAGCTTGCCGGTGTTGCGGGAGAACACCACACGACCCGCGATGCCCACGACGTCCTGGGTCTCCTCGCCGGTCTCCAGGTGCGCGTACTGCTCGCGCACGGCCGGGATCGTCGTGGTGATGGGGAGCTCGGCGGGGTACGCCTCGATGCCCGACTCCAGCAGCTTCGCCCGCTTGTCGAGCCGGACCTGTCGCTGCTCGCTGGTCTCCTGCTCGGCCAGTGCGGCGGCGTCGGCGATCGCGATGTCGGGGGTGACGGTCTCGTCGGTCATGCGGGTGCGGCTCCGATGGTCGTGGGGGTCGGGGGAAATGCTACCCGCGCCGCGGTCCCGCCCCCGAACCGCTAGAGCGTCGACTGCCCGTCGGCGGCGGTGAGCGCGTTGTCGACGGCGGAGCGGACGAGCGCACCGAGGACACGTCCCGGGTGTTCGACGCCGATGCCGGACAGGGTGCCCGCCGACTGGTCGACGATCGCGGTCGAGAAGCTCACGGCGGCCCGCACCGCATCGGCGTAGGCGGGCCGGTCGCCCTCGGCCACGACGAACGGTTCGGCGCCCATCTCGACCACGAGCGCCTGCGCGATCGGCAGCACGGGCGCCGGGGCGGTCACCGCGCAGTACGCGTCGCGCAGCCGGGACAGGTCGACGCTCGTGCCCGTGAAGGCCATCGCGGGGTGGATCGCCAACGGGATGGCACCGGCCGCCATCGCCGGGGCGAGGATGCCGACGCCGTGGTCCGGGCTGGTGTGCACGACGAGCTGCCCCGGCTGCCAGATCCCGGCGTCCGCCAGCCCCTGCACGAGCGAGGCGAGCTGGTCGTCCGGCACCGCGAGCAGCACGAGTTCGCTCCGCTCCACCAGGTCCGGCGTCGCGAGCACCGGCGCACCGGGCAGCATGGCCTCGGCGCGGTCACGGCCCTCGTCGGACACGGCGGTCACCCCGACGACGGCGTGCTCCGCGTTCGCCAGGGCTGCTCCGAGGACGGGTCCGACCCGTCCGGCGCCGACGATGCCGACCCCGAGACGCCCCGCCCTCATCGTGCGGCTCCGGTCGGTGGGACGTCGTCCCAGCCGGCAGGGACGGCGCCGGACCGGTGGTCCGCCGTCGGTCCGGCAGGGGCTCCGGACCCGGGCACGGTGTCGGCCGCAGCGTGCGTGGCGGCCGCGGGACGGGCCTCCCGTTCGCGCCAGCGGTGGGTCGTGTCGACCGCGGCCGCCTCGACGGCACGCTGCGTCGTCTCCGACCACAGGCGCTGCGCGTCACGCGCGTCGAGCGCGCCGACGCGGGCCGAGACCGGCCCGGCCACGGTGTGGACGTGGACGGCTGCGAGCCGCAGGGCACGCTCGAGGGGACCCTGCTCGACCTTGACGCTCTGCACCCGGGGCAGCGGCACGATGACGAGCGAGCGCCACACGGCACCGAGCCGCAACAGCACCGCACCCTGCACGAACCGGTAGCCGTTGCGGCGGAACGCGAACGGACGGAGCCAGGCGCCACGGCGTGGGGAGTGCACGAAGCCGCCGCGGTCGCCCGAGGTGGTGAGGCTGTCGTCGACGACGTCCACGGCTTCGGCCGCGCCCTCGCGCAGGGCTTCCTGCGACGCCTCGGGGCCGGCGACGACGGTGCCGACGAGCCCGGGCAGGATGATGTCGAGGACCTCGCGGACGTCCGCCGTGGTGCCCACGGGCAGCACGATCGAGGACACCTGCTGGTTGCTCGACGCCCCGTTGCCGGCGCTCGTCGCACGGTTGATGCGGATGTCCCACCAGCCGAACGGACGCCACAGCAGCGGCTGGGCGACGCTGACGGCGTGGATGCGCCCCGGCGGCAGCGTCTCGTTCGACGTCGAGACCAGCCCGAAGCCGATCCGGATGCCGTCGCGGGTCTCGGCGATCGTGTACTGCAGCGAACGGGAGAACTTGCGGACGTAGTAGCCACCGGCACCGAGGACGGCGGGGAACAGCCCGAAGAGCACCGCGAACTCACCGGTGAGCGCGACGCTGACGATCATGCCGGCGATGACGAGCAGCAGGAACAGCGTCGTGCCGGACAGCAGCATCGACGCGATGAGCCGACCCGGACGCACCTTGACGATGCGGGTCGCGTGCACGGCTGCCGGGTCCAGCTCCGGCGAGAACATCTCGTCGACGCGGTCCTGCAGTGCCCCGTGCGACTGCCGCGACGGGCCACCGTGGCCGTCGTCGTCCTTCGCGCCGGACGCCAGCACCAGGATCCGCTGCCGCAGGTCGTCGGCGGCGCGGGCCCCGAGGTAGGCGAGCTGCACGTTGGCGTCGTTGCCGGCCTGCGCGATCTCGAGCTTGGCGGTGCCGAACACCCGGGGCACGAGCGGCCGCTGGATGTTGATGCCCTGGATCCGGTCGAGCCGGGCCTTGCGGTGGTTCCGGAACAGCACGCCCGAGCGCACCTCGACGATCTCGCCGGTGACGCGGAACTCGTGCATGCGCCAGGACAGGTAGAACAACCCGATCAGCACCAGGAGCAGCACCACGATGCCGAGCAGGACCCAGCCGACGACGCCGTGCTCGTACACGTACCGGACCGGGTCACCGTCCTCCTGCTGCTCGCCCGGGATGAAGAACTCGACGAGCTGGTCGCGCAGGCTGTTCAGCACGTAGCCGAGGATGACGATGAGGAAGATCCCGCCCTTGAGCAGCGGGGTGAGCGGGTGCAGGCGGTGCCACTCACCGTCGGTCAGGGGCGCCGCGGCGGCCGCGTTGCCCCGGGTGGGCGGCGCGGGTGGAGCGGGTGGCGGGGTGCCCGGTCGGAAGGTCACGGACGACCCCTACAGTCCGGCGCGACGGGACTCGGCGAGCTCGACGAGGCGGTCACGCAGCTCGTCGGCGTCCGCTGCCGGGACGCCCGGGATCCGGACGTTCGTCGCGGCCGCGGCGGTGACGAACTTGAGCTCGCTCATGCCGAGCGCCCGGTCGAGCGGCCCGCGGGCGACGTCGACGAGCTGCATCCGGCCGTACGGCACGGCCGTGAACCGCTGCCACATGAGGCCGCGGCGCACGACCAGGTCGTCGTCGCGGAGCGCGTAGCCGATGGCCCGGACCCGTCGGGGTGTGAGCGCGGCGGTGATCGCCGTGGTGACCGCCACCACGATGCCGATGGAGAGCCAGACCGTGCCGGCCCCGGAACCGAAGCCGTCGGTGACGATCCCGATGAGCACGCAGCCCGCGGTGAGCACGACACCGATCACGAGCGTGGTGATGAGTTCGGTCCACACGAGCTTCGCGGACACCCGCTGCCAGGCGATCCCACCGAGGCCGAGGCCGGGCTCGTCGAGTCGTTCACGCGGCATCGCGGGCCTCCTGGGGTTGCTCGGTCAGTTCACCGTCGTCGAACCGTTGCGGGGATCGTCACGGTCGTCGTCGTCACCCGGAGGTGCGATGCACATGCGCTCCGCCACGAGTGCGCAGACCGTCAGGACGATCCCGCCCCCGACGGCGATCACGTTCGGCAGGGTCGAGCCTAGCGAAGGCGTCGCGGAACGGGTCAGCAGGTACAGCACGAGGCCGAGGGCGAACCCGCCCAGCAGCGTGCCGCAGATGCTGGACGCCTTCGCGAGCACGACGACCCGCGTCGCGTAGAGCGGGTCGACCGGCCGCTGGCGTCCGGCACCGTCGCGCGCGTGCCGGCGCACCGGGCGCGCCATGAGCACGACGGCGACGCCGATGAACGCGAGCGTCACGCCGAGCGGGATCGAGAACAGGAACGTCGGCAGCTGGCGCGACGCCAGGACGGCGTCGAGTGCGAAGCCGGCGACCACCGTCACGACGGCGATGCTGATCAGCGTGGAGGCGCGGGTGGGCTTCATGCGCTGGTCGCGCTCCCCGCAGGCCGGGAGGCCCGTGCCGGCTCCGCGAACAGGCGCGGCTCGTCGACGCGCTCGGTGTCGTCCCCCACGGCGGTGAGCAGGTCGGCCACCGGTCCGGCACCGGGCAGGACGGCCTCGGGGTCGGCGTCGAGCCACGGGGCGAGCACGAACGCGCGCTCCGCGGCCCGGGGGTGCGGCACGACCAGGGTGTCCGTGGCGATCCGCAGGTCGTCCACCGCGACGACGTCGAGGTCGAGGGTGCGGTCGCCCCACCGGACCTCGCGCGTGCGGCCGTGGGCGTCCTCGATGCCGTGCAGGGCGTCGAGGAAGGCCTGCGGCTCGAGGTCCGTGTCGACGACCACGACGGCGTTCCGGTAGCGGGGCTTCGACGTGTCGAGGCCGTCGAGGGTCACGGCGACGGACTCGACCTCGCGGCTCGAGGCCACCGGCTCGACCCCGGGCAGGGCGGCGATCGCGGTGGCGGCGGCGCGGAGCGTGCTCCCCCGGTCGCCGAGGTTCGCTCCGAGGGCGACGACGACCCGGTGGGTCATTCTTCTTCCTCGTCCGGCACCGTGGCGCCGCGAGCGCGGCGGATGGTGATCGAGACGTCGGTGAACGGCACGGTGATCGGGGCCTGCGGCTTGTGCACCGTGACCTCGGTCGCCAATGCGGCACGGTGGGTGAGCACGGCCGCGGCGATGCGCTCGGCCAGCGTCTCGATCAGGTCGACCGGGTCGCGTTCGATCTCGGCGACGACCTGCTCGGCGAGGACGCCGTAGTGCACGGTGGCATCGAGGTCGTCGCTGCCCGAGGCGGCGCGGGCGTCGAGCTCCACGGCGACGTCGACGACGAAGTCCTGGCCGTCCTCGCGCTCGTGGTCGAAGACGCCGTGGTGTCCGCGGGCGCGGACCCCGGTGAGTCGGATGGTGTCGTTCACGATCGAGCTGCCCTCCAGGCGTCCCAGACGTCGAGCACGGCACGGGTCGGTGCCGGGTCGTGCACGCGCACACCCCACGCGCCGCGTTCGGCGGCGAGCAGGCTGATGGCGGCGGTGGCGAGGTCGCGCTCCCTGGGCGGGGCACCCTCGGGGCTCCCGACACCGTCGAGGAACCGCTTGCGTGAGGCGGCGACGAGCACCGGCAGGCCGATCGAGGCGAAGCGCTCGTAGCCGGCCAGGATCTCCCAGTTCTGCACGCCGTGCTTGGCGAAGCCGAGGCCCGGGTCGATGACGACCTGCTCCTGCCGGACGCCGAGCACGATGAGTTCGGCGACCCGGAGTTCGACCTCGCGCCGGACCTCCTCGACCGCGTGGGTGTACTCGGCGTTGCGGTACATCCGGTCGCTGTGGCCGCGCCAGTGCATGACGACGAAGCCGACCCCCGTCGACGCCACGACCCGGGCCATGTCCGGGTCGGCGAGCCCACCGGAGACGTCGTTGACGATGGCGGCACCGAGGTCGACGGCACGCTCGGCCGTCGCGGCGTTCATCGTGTCGACGCTGACCGGGATGCCCTCGGCGACGAGCTGCTGCACGACCGGCAGCACCCGTTCCTGCTCGACCGGCACGGGCACGCGCTCCGAACCGGGGCGGGTGGACTCGCCACCGACGTCGATGACGTCCGCGCCGGCCGCGACGAGGTCACGTGCGTGCTGCACGGCGGCGTCGTAGGCCTGGTGCAGCCCGCCGTCGCTGAACGAGTCGGGGGTGACGTTGAGGATGCCGAGCACCCGGGTGCGCTCCTCGGCCGGGCCACCGCGGTCACGGCGACGGCCGGTCACGACCTCGGGCACCGGCTGGGGTGCACGGAGGTCGATCGCGACCGTCGCCGGTTCGGCGGCGGCGGCGCGGGCACGACTCACCTCGGCGAGTCGACGCTCTCGTCGCGTCGGCAGCTCGGTCATGCGGGCCTACGCGGGGGCGATACCCGGGTTGCCGAACGGGCGACGACGGGTCTTCGAGGTCGACTCGGAGTCCGACGGGTCCGCTGCGGTCGAGGCGGCCTTGCCGGGCACGTCGATCGCGGGCAGGTTGCTGACCGGGCGCTTGTCGCTGGAGAGCCACTGCGGGCGCTCCGGCAGCTTGCGGACGTCCTTGAAGATCTCCACGAGCTCCGGGGCGTCGAGCGTCTCCTTCTCGAGGAGCTCGCCGGCCAGGCGGTCGAGGATGTCGCGGTTGTCGTTGAGCACCTGGTAGGCCTCGTCGTGCGCGGCCTCGAGCAGGGCGCGGGTCTCGGCGTCGACCGTCTGGGCGATGGTCTCCGAGTAGTCGCGACCGGTGCCACCGCTCATGTCACGGCCGACGAACGGCTCGCTCGAACCGGACCCGAGCTTGACGGACCCGACGGCCTGGCTCATGCCGTACTCGGTCACCATCTTGCGGGCGGTGCCGGTGGCCTTCTCGATGTCGTTCGAGGCGCCCGTGGTCGGGTCGTGGAAGACGATCTCCTCGGCGACGCGACCACCCATGGCGTAGGTGAGCTGGTCGAGGAGCTCGTTGCGGGTGACCGAGTACTTGTCCTCGAGCGGGAGCACCATCGTGTAGCCGAGGGCACGGCCGCGGGGCAGGATCGTGATCTTCGTGACCGGGTCGGTGTGCCGCATCGCCGCTGCCGCCAGGGCGTGGCCGCCCTCGTGGTACGCGGTGATCAGGCGTTCCTGGTCGGACATGATCCGGGTGCGGCGCTGCGGGCCGGCCATCACGCGGTCGACGGCCTCGTCGAGGGCACGGTTGTCGATGAGCTGTGCGTTCGAGCGGGCGGTCAGCAGGGCTGCCTCGTTCAGGACGTTCGCCAGGTCGGCACCGGTGAAGCCCGGCGTCTTGCGGGCGAGCAGCTCGAGGTCGACGCTCGCGGCGAGCGGCTTGCCCTTCGCGTGCACCTCGAGGATCTGCTTGCGGCCGGCGAGACCCGGGGCGTCGACGCCGATCTGGCGGTCGAAACGGCCGGGACGCAGGAGCGCGGGGTCGAGCACGTCGGGACGGTTCGTCGCGGCGATGAGGATGACGTTCGTCTTACCGTCGAAGCCGTCCATCTCGACCAGGAGCTGGTTCAGCGTCTGCTCGCGCTCGTCGTTGCCACCGCCGATGCCGGCACCACGGTGACGACCGACGGCGTCGATCTCGTCGATGAAGACGATGGCCGGCGAGTTCGCCTTGGCCTGCTCGAAGAGGTCACGGACACGGCTCGCACCGACACCGACGAACATCTCGACGAAGTCCGAACCGGAGATCGAGTAGAACGGCACGCCGGCTTCTCCCGCGACGGCGCGGGCGAGCAGGGTCTTGCCGGTTCCGGGAGGGCCGTAGAGCAGCACGCCCTTCGGGATCTTCGCCCCGACGGCCTGGAACTTCGCGGGCTCCTTGAGGAACTCCTTGATCTCGTGGAGTTCCTCGATCGCCTCGTCGGCACCCGCGACGTCGGCGAACGACACCTGCGGGTTCTCCTTGTTGTTGATCTTGGCCTTCGACTTGCCGAACTGCATGACCTTCGAGCCGCCACCCTGGGCGCTCGAGAGCAGGAACCAGAACAGGGCACCGATGATCAGGAACGGCAGCAGGATGCCGAGCAGCGACAGGAACCAGTTGCCCTGGGCGACGCGGTCGTTGTAGCCGTCCGGCAGGTTGGCGTCGTTGACGGCCTGGACGACCTCTTCGCCGCGTGGCGTGGAGTAGTAGAACTGCTCCTGCTTGTCGCCGTCCTTCAGGACGAGGTCGACCCGCTGCTCGGTGGAGTTGATGGTCGCGGACGAGACCTTGTCATCGGAGAGCTGCTCGAGACCCTTCTGGGTGTCGATCTCTTGCGTGCTGCCCTGGCTGATGACGCTCCAGCCGATGAAGATGCCCGCCAGCGCGATCAGCACGTAGAGGTACGGGCCGCGGAAGATGCGCTTGAAGTTCATGTGATCCGGGCGCGAGTGCCCGACACCTTTCTCTGCCGAAGTTGCGTGCAGGTCAGCATACGGCCGCGATTCTGTGGCGAGAATGGGTGTCCTCTGCGGGCGAACTCACCCCCGGGCCAGAGTCGGCCGAGTGCGACCCGAGCGCGGCGGGCCGCCCGTCAGGAGTAGACGTGCGGAGCGAGGACGCCGACGCCGCGCAGGTTGCGGTAGCGCTCGTCGTAGTCCAGGCCGTAGCCGACCACGAACGCGTCGGGGATGTCGAAGCCCACGTACTTCACGTCGACCTCGACCTTGGCGGCCTCGGGCTTGCGCAGCAGGGCGACGATCTCGACGCTCGCGGCACCACGGGACTGCAGGTTCTGCTTGAGCCACGACAGGGTCAGACCGGAGTCGATGATGTCCTCGACGATCAGGACGTCGCGCCCGTGCAGGTCGGTGTCCAGGTCCTTGAGGATCCGCACCACACCGGACGACTTCGTGCCGGAGCCGTACGACGACACCGCCATCCAGTCCATCCGCGCCTGCATCTTGAGGTGGCGCGAGAAGTCCGCCATCACCATGACGGCACCCTTGAGCACCCCGACGAGCAGCGGGTCGCGGCCCGCGTAGTCGGCGTCGACGACCGCCGCGAGCTCGGCGAGCTTCTCGTCGATCTGCTCGGGGGTGAAGAGCACTTCGGACAGGTCTGCCTGGACGTCGGAGAGTTCCACCACGCCAGCCTAACCGGCGCTGAACTCGATGCGGTCGCCGGTCCGCGTGGCACGGACGCCCGGCAGGTCGATCGGGCCCTGTCCGCTCCAGTCCGTGACCAGCCGGCAGACCTCGAGCGTCTGCACGCGCGACAGCGTCACCCCGAACTCGCTCTCCACCGCCAGGCGCACGAGTCGCTGCCGGAGCGCCGGCGGGTTCGCCCCGAGCGCCCGCACCGACAGCGAGATGCCCGCCTCGGAGTGCTCGGCGATGTCCTCCGCGATCTCCTCGGCGAAGTGGTCGAGCGCCGCGGAGTCCTCGCGCAGCTGGTCGGCCGTGCGGGCCAGGGCCTCGGGCACCCCGGCACCGAGCTCCCGTTCGAGCACCGGCAGCAGGGTGTTCCGCACCCGCACCCGTGTGTACGCGGGGTCGTCGTTCTGCGGGTCGTGCCACGGCGCCAGCCCCGCTGCGGCGCACGCCTGCCGGGTCGCGTGGCGCCGGACCGACAGGAGCGGCCGGCCGTACGCCGGACCGCCGTCGCGTCGGGCGAGCGGTTGCATGCCGGACAGGCTGTCCGGCCCGCTGCCGCGCAGCAGGCCGAGCAGCACCGTCTCGGCCTGGTCGTCCAGGGTGTGACCCAGCAGCACCAGGGGTGACCCGGTGGCGGCGGCGACCTCGGCGATCGACGCGTGGCGGGCCTCCCGGGCGGCGCCTTCCGGACCACCGTCGGAGCCGACCGTGACCCTGCGGACCGTCACCGGGTCCAGTCCCAGCTCGGATGCCTGCCGGGAGGCGCGGCTCGCGACCGCCTCGGAGCCCGCCTGGAGCGCGTGGTCGACGACCACTGCCCCGGCCCGCAGACCCTGCTTGCCCGCTTCGAACGCGGTGGCCGCCGCCAGGGCGAGGGAGTCCGGTCCGCCGCTCAGTGCGACGAGGACCAGGTCGCCTGCGGCGACCACGCCGTCGTCGACGGCTGCGGCGAGCAGGTCGCGGACCGCCAGGCGGGTCTCGGCGACGGCGGGGTCGAGCCGGGGACGCGGAGAGTTCACCCGGTAACGTTAGCCGCGCTTTCGCAACACACGACAGTCCCCGAAGCAGACACAGGAGCGCAACATGGCCGCGTACGACGTCGTCGTCGAGATCCCCAAGGGCAGCCGCAACAAGTACGAGGTGGACCACGAGACCGGTCGCGTCTACCTCGACCGCGTGCTGTTCACCTCGTTCGTCTACCCCACCGACTACGGGTTCTTCGAGAAGACCCTGGCCGACGACGGTGACCCCGTGGACGCGCTGCTGCTGCTCGAGTTCCCGACGTTCCCCGGCGTCGGCGTCAAGGTCCGCCCCGTCGGCGTCTTCAAGATGAGCGACGAGGCCGGCAACGACGAGAAGGTCCTCGTCGTCCCCGCCAAGGACCCGCGCTGGGCGCACATCCAGGACATCTCGGACGTGCCGGAGCAGACGAAGGCCGAGATCGCGCACTTCTTCGAGCGCTACAAGGACCTCGAGCCCAACAAGTGGGTCAAGGCCGAGGGCTGGGGCGACGCCGCCGAGGCCGAGCGCATCGTGCAGGCCGGTCAGGCCGCGTACGTGCCCGGCTCGCACTGACGATCCCCTGACGACGAACGGCGCCCGCTCTCCATCCGGAGGGCGGGCGCCGTTCTGTGTGCGGTGTGGGCTGCTGTCGCGCGGGGCGGGGGCTTGCGGAGGCGGCGCGGGGCATGCCGGGGGCGTACCGGGTGGAAACGGGCGTACCTGGTGCGTTGATCCGTGCAGGTACGCCCGATCTCGCTTGGTACCGCAGCCGCTCTGGGAAAGAACGGGCACTCCGGGAGCGGGCTACAGGGAACCGCTCGGGCGGGCGACGTACGGCATGAGCTGGTTCGGCAGCCAGATCGCGCGCTCGACGACGCCGACGCCGGGGCGCGCGGCCTCGACCATGGTGCCGTAGCTCGTCACGATCGAGTCGTGGTACGCCCCCGAGGCCGTGCCGTTCGACGAGTAGAACAGGATGTCGCCGGGCTGCCGCTGGGACAGCGGGACGAGGCGGCCGATCGACTTGAAGTAGTTGTACTGCCAGACCACGTTGTGTCCGCCGGTCGCGATGCCCTGCGAGCTGTAGGCCATCATCACGAGGCCGGAGCAGTCCCAGGTGTTCGGGCCGGCGCCGGTCAGGACGTACGGCTCGCCGAGCTGGGCACGGGCGAACGCGATGGCGCCGGCGGCCTTCGAGGGGCTGCTCGGTGCCGGAGCGGGCGCCGGTGCCGGAGCAGGCGCGGGTGCCGGCTTGCTCGGCGTGCTGGGGGTGCTCGGCTTGCTCGGGGTGCTCGGCTTCGCGGGGGTGCCGGGGTTCGACGGAGTGCTGGGCTTGGACGGCGTGCTCGGCACGGCCGGGGTGGAGGTCCCGCCGCCGGTGCTGCCGGTGCCGCCCGTGTTGCCGGTGTTGCCGGTGTTGCTGCCGCTCGTGCCGCCGCCGGTGGCGTTCCCGGTGCCGGAGCCGTTCCCGGTGCCGGTGTCGCGCGTCTGCTTCGCGATGGCGGCCGCGGCGGCCTTCGCCTGCTGCGCGCTCCAGTACGCGGTCTCCGTCGCGACGCTCGTGCCCTTCAGGTACGCGAGCTGGCGCAGGACCTCGGCCTGCTGGTCCTGTTCCTTCTGCACCCGGGCCTGGGCGCCTGCGGCCACGTCGTTGGCCGTCGCGAAGGTGGTCTTCGTCGCCTCGGTCGCCTTGCTCAGGGCCTTCTCGGCGGCGGACTGCTGGGCCGCCAGGGACTCGACGGTCTTCTGGTCGGCGCGCGCTTCGGCCAGGACGGTCGCGGAGCGCTCGGACAGGTGCGACATCGTGCCGACCCGGTAGAGCAGGTCCTTCGAGTCCGACGAGTCCATGAGCATGGTCGTCGACAGGTCACCGCCGCCCGTGCGGGACAGCTCGACCACGAGCCCGGCGACCTGGCCGGCCGAGTCGTCCGCCCGGGCCTTCGCACGCTTCGACTGCGCGGACAGGTCGGCGAGGGTGTCCTTCGCCTCCTGCTGCTGCGACGCCGCCAGGGCGTACGCCTGCCCGGCCTGCTGCTCGGCGACACCGGCCTGGTCGGCGGCGTCCTGCAGCGTGCCGAGCCGGTCGCTCAGCTCGTCGACCGTCTGCTGGGCGTCGGCCGCATCGGACTTGGCGGCCTTGACGTCGTCCCAGGACGGACCCGAGGGTGCGGCCTGGGCCGGTCCGGCGATGACGACCGACAGGCCGATGCCGAGCACGGCGATGGTCGCGATCCCGCAGGAGAACGAGCGAGCGGAGGTGGTCATGACGTGGGTCGACGCCTTCTGGTGGCGCTGATGCTCATACCGAGATCCCCCGCGCTGCCATGAAGGGGACCGGGTCGACGGCAGCGCCGTTGATCCGGGTCTCGAAGTGGAGGTGGCACCCGGTCGACCAGCCGGTCGAGCCGATCTTGGCGATCTGCTGTCCCGCGGTGACGTGCTGGCCGGCGGTGACCATGATCCCGCCGTCGACGACGTGGCCGTACGCGGTGGAGATGCCGCCGCCGTTGTCGAGGATGACCTCGTTGCCGTACCCGCCACCGTTGCCGGCGAAGGTGACGGTGCCGTCGTGCGCCGCGTAGATCGGGGCGTAGCAAGCGGGGGCCAGGTCGACGCCCGCGTGCAGGGCGCTGACGTGCGTGTAGGGGTCGACGCGGTAGCCGTAGGGGCTGGTCTGGAACCCGCCGGCGGGTCGGACCCAGCCCGCCGGGTTGGCGCTGCCGCCACCCGTGCCGCCCTGGCTGGTCGCCGCGGCCTTGGCTGCTGCCTTCGCGGCGGCTGCTGCGAGGCGGGCCTGGCGGGCCTTCTCGGCGGCGACGCCCTTGCGGTAGTCGGCCTCGACGCCGCGCTGCTTCGAGGTGAGCGCGGTCAGCTGCGCCTCGAGCCGGGACTCGTTGTCGTTCTGGGCGTCGACCGCGGTCTGTGCGGCGTCAGCGGCACCCTGGGCCTGCTGCATCTTCGACTGTGCGGCGTCGGCCAGGTCCCCGAGGGCCTGCTTGGCGCGGTCCGCCTTGTCCGCGAGGCCCTGGGCCACACCGCGGTCCTGCGAGGCCTGCGCGTAGATGCCCTCGGACTGCTCGCTGAGCTTCGACATGGCGCCGAGCTCGTAGAGGAGGTCGCCGGAGTCGGACGGGTGCGTGAGGATGTCCGTCGTCACGTCGTCACCGCTGGTGCGACCGAGCTGAGCGGCGAGCTGACCGGCCTGCTCCTCGGACCGTGCGGCGGTCTGCTTGGCCTCATCGGCCTGCGACTGGAACTTCTTCTGCTTGAGCGTCGCCTCGTCGTACTTGTTCTGCGCGGCCTGGTACGCCTCGCCCGCGGCCTGTGCGGCCTTCTGCTTGGCAGCCGCTTCGCTCTTCAGCGACGAGATGAGCGACTTGATCTCGCTGACCTTGGCCTGCTGGGCACTGGTCGACGACTTCGCCCGCTGCACCTCGTCCCAGCTGGGGTAGCTCGCGGCGCTGGCGGACGAGGCCGAGGCGAGGACCGCGAGCGTGCCGGCCGTGAGCGCGACGGCGACCGCGGCGGCGATCAGGCGGCTGCGGGAGCGGAGGGAGAAGGGAGTGGAGGTCGACATGTATCTCGATTTCGTAACAGCGCGGCAAGGCTCACGCACGTAACACTGTTAACAGGTGCAACAGTAACAACACGGGTCGCAGGCTCGACAGCCCCTCGGACGAGGGGTGCGGACGCCGACGATGCTCGCACCGACAGCATCGGAGACCCGTGCGCTGACGGCGCGACACGCCGGGGATGCGCGGTTGGCGGGGTCGGATTTGTGAAACCCGGGGGGCATCCGTATGCTTGTCCATCGGTAGCGCGATGCACTGCTTGCGGCCCTATCGTTTAGTGGCCTAGGACACCGCCCTTTCACGGCGGCAGCACGGGTTCGAATCCCGTTGGGGTCACTCCTTGAGTGAGCGAGCAAGTAGTACTGAACAACACCACAGCAATTCAATATGGCCCTGTAGCGCAGCTGGTTAGCGTGCCGCCCTGTCACGGCGGAGGTCGCGGGTTCAAGTCCCGTCAGGGTCGCCACGGCTGGATAGCTCAGTTGGTAGAGCGTTCGACTGAAAATCGAAAGGTCCACGGATCGATGCCGTGTCCAGCCACCGGTGAAGGCCCCCTGCTTCGGCAGGGGGCCTTTTCCGTTGTCCGGCCGGTGTGACCTGCTCGCAAAACACCGGTGTTCGCGCATGGAGCCGCGGCATGCGCGTGTTCAACGGGCGAACACCGGTGTTTTGCGGAATGCCTACGCCTCGCGGGCCTTCGGGCTGCTGTCGTTCGTCTTCGCGGGGTCGCGCTCGACCACGGCGCCCAGGGCATCGTCGATCCGCGACATGAGCTCCGCGGGGATCGTGACGCCGGCAGCGCCCGCGTTGTCGTACACCTGCTCCGGACGCGAAGCCCCGATGATCGCCGAGGCGACGTTCTCGTTCTGCAGGACCCAGGCGACCGCGAGCTGCGCCATGGACAGGTTCAGCTCGTCGGCGACAGGCTGCAGCTCCTGCACCGAGGACAGCACCTCGTCGCGCATGAACCGCTTGATCATGTCCGCGCCGCCCTTGTCGTCGGTCGCGCGCGAGCCCTCGGGCAGCGGCTGACCCGGCTTGTACTTGCCGGTGAGCACACCCTGGGCGATCGGTGACCAGACGATCTGCGAGATGCCGAGTTCCTTCGAGGTGGGGACGACCTCGTCCTCGATGACCCGCCACAGCGCCGAGTACTGCGGCTGGTTCGAGATGAGCTGGAAGCCGAGGTCCTTCGCGAGCGCAGCACCGGCCCGCAGCTGGTCCGCGGTCCACTCGCTGACGCCGACGTACAGGACCTTGCCCTGACGCACGATGTCCGCGAAGGCCTGCATCGTCTCTTCGAGCGGGGTCTCGTGGTCGTAGCGGTGCGCCTGGTACAGGTCGACGTAGTCCGTCTGCAGCCGCTGCAGCGAGCCGTCGATCGACTCGAGGATGTGCTTGCGGGACAGCCCGGTGTCGTTGTGGCCCTTCGGACCGGTCGGCCCGAACACCTTCGTGGCGATCTCGAGGGACTGGCGCCGCTCCCCCTTGAGCGCTTCGCCGAGGACCGTCTCCGCGCCGGTGTTGGCGTAGACGTCGGCGGTGTCGAACGTCGAGATGCCAACCTCGAGGGCGGCCTTGACGCAGGCGATCGCCGCGTCGTTCTCGACCTGGGATGCGTGGGTGAGCCAGTTGCCGTAGGTGATCTCGGAGACCTTGAGGCCCGAGTTGCCGAGGTAGCGGTACTCCATGTGCGTGTCACTCCTGTCGTGGGGCGCGTCGGTGCGACCCGAACCGTGACGGTAGTCCCGTCGCCCCCAGGAGCACTCGGCCTGCGAGTGCACGCCTGTACGCTGATGTTTCAGAGACGATCGAAAAAGACGAAACCCCGGCGATGTGGCCTGAGCCAGGGATCGTTCCGGGGTCTTCGTGAACAACGGTAGCAGGCGAGGCGGGATGCAGGAAGACGAGCTCGAGCGGCTCATCACAGCCGATCGGATCCGTTCGTACGCAGGGCGGACGGGGTCGTCGACTGAAGCACTGCGGCTCTACGAGTGGAACATGCGAGCCGCGGCGGCAGTCATGGAGCTCACCGGCGTCGTCGAGGTGTTCGCTCGCAATGCGCTCGACCGTGAACTCTGCGCGTGGGCATCGAGCCGCACCGGGCCGCCCTGGTTCGACATCGCATCACTCGACAGCCGCGGGCGTGCCGACCTCGCGAAGGCACGGGCACGGGCGGGTCGAGAAGGTCGACGTCCCGAAGTACACGGACGGGTCATCGCGGAGCTCAGCTTCGGGTTCTGGCGGTACCTCGTCGAATCGCGGTACCACACCTCGCTCTGGGTGCCTGGCCTGCATCGAGCCTTTCCGCACGGGCCGGACAACCTGCGCATCCGACGGAGCGAGGTGGCGCGACGGCTCCAGCAGCTGCACTTCGTGCGGAACCGCGCCGCGCACCACGAACCCATCCACGCGCGGAACCTGCAGCGGGACCACGACTTCGCACTCGAACTGCTCGGCTGGATCAGTCCACACGCGGCGTCCTGGGCTGAGGGCACCACTTCGATCGAAGCCGTGCTCCGTGCCCGCCCCGACGGGTAGGTGCAGGATCGAAAGGGTTGCGGCACGGAGCGGTGCCGCCGGAAGCGAGGGAGCATCCATGACCGGAGCGAGCGTGTTGTTCATCGGCGGGAGCGGCGTGATCAGCGCCGCCTGCGTCCGGGAAGCCGTCGAGCAGGGGTTCGACGTGACCGTGCTCAACCGGGGGACCACCGGGGGCAGGCCGATCCCGGAGGGTGTGACGCGCCTCCAGGCCGACGTGTCGGACCGCAGCGCACTGGCGGACGCACTCGGCGACCAGCGCTTCGAGGTGGTCGTGAACTGGATCGCCTTCACGCCGGACCAGGTGCAGGCCGACGTCGACTTCTTCGCCGGGCGGACGCGGCAGTACGTGTTCATCAGCTCGGCCTCGGCGTACCAGACGCCCGCGACGCACCTGCCGATCACGGAGTCGACGCCGCTGAAGAACCCGTACTGGCAGTACTCGCGCGACAAGATCGCGTGCGAGGAGCTGCTGATGGAGGCGTACCGGGAGCAGGACTTCCCGGTGACGATCGTGCGTCCGTCGCACACCTACGACGAGACGAAGCTGCCGCTGACCGGCGGCTGGACCGCGGTCGCTCGGATGCGTGCCGGCAAGCCGGTCATCATCACCGGCGACGGCACCTCGCTGTGGACCCTGACGCACAGCCGCGACTTCGCGGTCGGGTTCACGGGGCTGCTCGACCGGGCCGAGGCGATCGGTGAGCCCTTCACGATCACGAGCGACGAGGCGCCGACGTGGAACGCCATCGCGCACGAGATCGCTGCGGCGGCCGGGGTCGAGGACCTGCGGATCGTGCACGCGCCGGCGGACGCGATCAACGCCGTCGACCCCGAGTGGGGCGCGGCGCTGCTCGGCGACAAGGCGAACTCGTCGGTGTTCGACAACAGCAAGGTCCGGTCGCTCGTGCCGTGGTACCGGCCGCGCACGACCTACCGGCAGGGTGTGCGCGAGGTCATCGCCTGGTACGAGGCGCACCCCGAGGAGCAGGTCGTCGACGAGCGGCTCGATGCCCTGATGGACGAGCTGGCGGCGCGCTGGGCGGTGTGAGCCGCACTCGGTGACGCGCGCCGGCGCACGCAAGACACCGGTGTTCGCGCTCCGCACCGCGGCATGCGGGGGTTCAACGCGCGAACACCGGTGTTTTGCGGATCAGGTCAGGCGCGCGCGGCGAGCACGTCGGCCAGGGTTCCGATCGCGAAGCGCAGCTCGTCGTCGGTGACGACCAGGGGAGGCGCGAAGCGGATCGTCGACCCGTGGGTGTCCTTCACCAGGAGCCCGCGGTCGGCGAGGTCCTTCGAGATCGCCTTACCCGTGCCGAGCGCGGGGTCGATGTCGATCCCCGCCCAGAGTCCGGCCACCCGGTGCGAGACGACACCCTTGCCGAGCAGGTCGTCGAGCAGGCCGCGCAACAGCGGTTCGCCGTCGAGGGCCCGCTGCTGGAACGTGCCCTCTCCGAGCATCGCCACGACCTCGGCGCCGACGGCTGCGGCGAGCGGGTTGCCGCCGAAGGTCGATCCGTGTTCGCCGGGGCGCAGGACGCCCAGGACATCGCGCGAGCCCACCACCGCGGACACCGGCACGATGCCGCCACCGAGGGCCTTGCCGAGTGTGATCAGGTCGGGACGCACCCCGACGCGCTGCACCGCGAGCGTGTGCCCCGTGCGACCGAGGCCGGACTGGATCTCGTCGGCGATGAACAGCGCACCGAACTCGTCGCAGACCGCCCGGACTTCAGGGAGGTACGACTCCGGCGGGATGACCACGCCGCCCTCACCCTGGATCGGCTCGAGCAGCACGGCGACGACGGTCTCGTCCATCGCCTCGCGCAGGGCCGCAGCGTCGCCGTACGGCACCGTGCGGAAGCCCGGCGTGAACGGCCCGAAGTCATCATGGGCCGAGGGGTCGTCCGAGAACGAGATGATCGTCGTGGTGCGACCGTGGAAGTTCCCGGACGCGACGATGATCGTCGCCCGCTCGGCCGGCACGCCCTTGACCCGGTAGCCCCAGGCGCGGGACACCTTGATCGCGGACTCGACGGCCTCGGCACCGGTGTTCATCGGCAGGACCATCTCGGTCTCCGTCAACGCCGCCAGCGCTGCGGCGAACGGCCCGAGCTGGTCGTTGACGAACGCGCGGCTCGTGAGCGTCACACGGTCGAGCTGCGCCCGTGCGGCGTCGAGCAGCCGCGGGTTGCCGTGACCGAAGTTGACCGCCGAGTACGCGGCGAGGCCGTCCAGGTACTGCTTGCCGTCGACGTCGGTGACGGTCGCTCCGGCACCCGACGCGATGACGACGGGCAGCGGGCTGTAGTTGTGCGCGAGGGCGCGGTCCTCGACGGCGAGCGCCGCCGCGGTGTTGACCCCGAGCGACGCTGCCGCCGACATCAGCTGACCCCGAGCGAACGCGCGACCGAGGTGCCGGTGCCGACCGGGTGCAGGTCGAGGGTGCAGCACTTCACGCCGCCACCGCCGAGCAGCAGCTCAGACAGGTCGACGCCGATCGGGTTGTAGCCCTTCTCGCGCAGCTGCTCGGCGAACCGAACAGCCCGGGCGGCGATCACGACGTTGTACCCGTCGGAGTACGAGTTCAGGCCGAGGATCGCGGCGTCTTCTTCCGTGGCGATGATCGCGTCCGGGAAGCGCTCGCGCAGGATCGCCAGCGACGGCTCGTCGAAGGCGCTCTCCAGGTACGCGATGTTGCTCGTCCCGTCGACGGCGGGCTCGGGGTCGAGCACGGCGATGGCGGTGTCGAGGTGGTAAAAGCTCGGGTTGATGAGCTTGAGCGTGACGACCTCGCGGCCGTAGATCTTCGCGAGCTCGTCGTGCGAGGTGCTGTCCGACCGGAAGCCGGTGCCGGCGAAGATGGTGTCCCCGATGAGCAGGAAGTCACCCTCGCCCTCGTTGGTCTGCTCCGGCTCGGCGACGGTCAGACCGGCCTGGCGGAACCAGTCCATGTACGCGGGGCCCTCGGGCTGGCGCTCGGGGTACTGGAACTTCGCGCCGTACGCGATGCCGTCGAGGACGAACCCGCCGTTGGCCGCGTAGACCATGTCCGGCAGTCCGTCGATCGGGTCGATGTACGAGATGTCGAAGCCGAGCTGCTCGTAGACGGCGACGAGCGACTCCCACTGCTCGACGGCCTTCGACGTGTCGGTCGGCTCCTCCGGGTGCATCCACGGGTTGATCCGGTAGCTCACGGTGTAGAAGTCCGGCTTGCACATCAGGATCGTGCGCTTGGTGGCGACACGGGCCGGGGTGGCGACGGACTCGGGGGCGGGTGCGGTGTTCGACATCAGTCCTCCTGGAAGGGACCGGGGCCCGAGCCTGCCAGGAACCGAAACGGAACGAGGAGAAGAGCTCCGGTGAGATGCAGGCTCACTCACCGCAGCGGACCAGGTCGACGCCGTGTCGATCTTTCCACACACCGTCCGGCAAGTGCAGTACCGGGGCTCTGACGGCTTGACACCCGTTCGGGTGACGCACGTTTCGTGCGCGAGACCCACCAGCCTCGCAACAAGTCCGCGTACGATGGGGACAAATGGATACGCTCGACCACCGCATCCTGGATCAGCTCCGGGACAACGCCCGCGCCGGCTACGGCGACATCGGGTCGGTGGTCGGACTCTCGGCCTCGGCCGTCAAGCGCCGTGTCGACCGGCTGGTCGGTGACGGCGTCATCCAGGGCTTCACGATCAAGGTCGACCCCGCCGTCGAGGACCGCGGGACCGAGGCCTGGGTCGAGCTCTACTGCCGCGGCACCGTCTCGCCCGACGAGCTGCGTGCCCTGCTCGACACCGTCCCCGAGGTCATCGACGCCGGTACGGTCACCGGCAGCGCCGACGCCGTCGTGCACATGCGCTCGAAGGACCTGTCCGCGCTCGAGGAGGCGCTCGACAAGGTCCGCCTCGCACCCCAGGTCGACCACACCCGCTCCGCGATCGTGCTCTCCAAGCTCGTCAGTCGAGAGACCGCGTAACGTCCCACGCATGGGACGGAAGACGGCCGGGAGGCGCGGATCACCGCCCACGGGATCGCGTCCGGCCCGGCAGCTGGTCACCGCCGCGAGCGTCGCCTACGTCGCGAACTGCCTGTGGGGCACCGCGGTCGCCGTGCGGCTGATCCGCACGAAGAAGCTCCGGGTCGTGCACCACGGGCTGTTCGTCGTGACCGCGACCCTGACCGGCGTCGCCGCGACGACCCCCGCGTGGACGCGGGACCGGACCGCACTGTTCCTGCTGCCGGCACTCGTACCCCTGGCGGTCGCTCCACGCACCGACCCGCGCTCCGGAGCACACTGGAAGGTCGCGGTCGCCGCCGCACCGTCCTACCTGGGGGCCGTGCTCGCTCGCAGGCGATCAGAGAGGTGAGCAGTGGAGCTGTTCGAGGCCATCCGACGACGACGCACGACGAACGGGCCATTCCTGCCCGATCCGGTGTCGGACGAGCACCAGCGGCTGCTCATGGAGCTCGCCGGCCGGGCGCCGTCGCAGCTCAACAGCCAGCCGTGGCGCTTCGTGCTGATCGAGGAGCGCCAGACGATCGACCGCGTCGCCGAGATCAGCGGCAGCTCGATGACCCGCACCATGGCCGAGGGCACGTTCTTCGAGCGGTACAAGCCGTACTTCCGGTTCTCGAAGGCCGAGATGGACGAGCGGCGCGACGGGATGCTGTTCGACAAGCTCCCCGGGCCGCTTCGGCCGTTCACGAAGCAGGTGTTCACGAAGCGCGGGCAGCTGCTCATGAACACGCTCCGGGTGCCGCAGACCCTGGGTGAGGAGAACCGGAAGCTCGTCGCCGGGTCGCCGCTGCTGCTCGGCGTGATGCTCGACCGCCACGAGTACCGGAAGGAGGAGCTGTCCGGCTTCTACTCGGTGTTCAGCATGGGCGCGGCGATGGAGAACATCTGGCTCGCGACGACCGAGCTCGGCCTGGGGATCCAGTTCGTGTCCTTCCCGATGGAGACCCCCGGCGCGTGGGAGGAGATCGAGGGACTGCTCCGCGTGCCAGAGTCGCTCGAGCTGATGGCCGTCTACCGGATCGGGTACCTGCCACCGGAACGACGACGTCCGGCCATCGACTGGACCTCGAGCAAGCGGAAGCGACCCTCGCAGTACGTGTTCCGCGGCACCTGCGACACCCCGCAGCGCGGGTGGGACGACGCACCCGTCGCAGCCCACATCGAACCGGAGGCGACCACATCGTGACCGACACCCGACCCACCCACGTGACCCCGGGCCTCCAGGCCGTCGCCCCCGGCCTGCCGGGCCGCCCCTGGATCTCGCAGGACTGGCTCGACGTCGTCTTCGTGCACTGGCGCGTCGACGTGTCGGCGGTGGCCCCGCTGCTGCCGGCCGGCACCCGGCCCGACACGATGGCGCTCGACGGCACCGACGACGGGGTGACCACCTGGGTGGGCCTCATCGCGTTCCGGTTCGAGGACACGCGGTTCCCGCCGTTCTCGACCGGGAGCATCGGCGACTTCGTCGAGCTGAACGTCCGCGTCTACACGGTCGACGAGCAGGGGCAGCGCGGGGTGGTGTTCCTGTCGCTCGACGCCGGCAAGCTCCTGCCGACCATCGGGGCGCGCGTCGCGACCGGACTGCCGTACCGGTGGGCGGTCGCGGAGTCGCGCAGCGGTGACGGCCGCGTGGGGTACGCGATGCGGCGGCACGGCACCCACCTGCGGTCGATGCTCGACGTCCGGATCGGTGAGGCGCTCGACGAGCCGGGGCCCCTCGAGACGTTCCTGACCGCGCGGTGGGGCATGCACGTGCACCGGGCCGGACGGACGCGGTTCTGGCCGAACGAGCACGAGTCGTGGCCGTTGCACCGGGCCTCGGTGGTGTCGCTGCGGGACGACCTGGTCGGAGCGGCCGGGCTGCCCTTCGGGCTGACGGAGCTCGAGCCGGACTCGGTGCTCTACTCGCCGGGGGTCACGACGCGGTTCGGTCGGGGGCGCTGAGGCCGAACGACGTCAGTCGTGGGGTGACCGACGCGCGACGACGAACTGATGGACGGCCATCACGGCGCTGATCACCGCAAAGGCAGCGCCGAACGTCCAGGTCGTGCTCCGGTAGTCGGGGAGATCAGCGAGCGTCAGGCCGAGGATCGCGAGGACACCGCACCACACGGCGACGGCGAGTGCTGTCCACGCGACGACGAGGCGGTCGATCCGCGGCACGGAGCGAGCGAAGCGGAACGCCGTCGGGACGCCGGCGATCGCACCGAACAGGGCGCCGAAGGGGAACCCGACGGTCAGGGTGGTGACCGACACGATGCCGACGCTCACGACCGCGACGACCACGCGGGTGACGTGGGACCGCCACGAGGCTCCGCGGGTCTGCTCGACGTACGCGCGCCGACCCGTCACGAACAGGGCGACTGCGCCGACGGTCGTCACCACTGCGGCGGACACCCCGACGACGAGCGCCAACGCACCACCGAAGGCGATCCCGAAGCCGACGTGCGCGGCGGCGAGGAGCAGCACGAGGACCGGGTACGTCCAGACCTCGAGCGGCCGGGTCGGTGTGTTGAGCACCCAACCGGGCGGCGCCTCCTCTGCGGGGCCGGCGGTGTCGGGGTCTCGGGTCTCCACCTCGCCATGATGTCCGATCGGTGCGTGCGTGGTTCGGTACGGCGACTTCGGGGGACAGCGGCTGAGTGGTGCACGGCCGACCGCAGGTACAAGGGAGCCATGACTCGAGTGGCAGTGGTGACCGGTGGATCCGCAGGACTGGGACGGGCGACCGTCCGGGAGCTCGCCGCACGGGGGTGGGACGTGGCCGTCCTGGCCCGCGGGCAGGAGGGCGTCGACGCCGCCGTCGCCGAGGTCGAGGCTGCCGGGCGCCGCGGGCTGGCCCTGGTCGCCGACGTCTCCGACCGCGACGCCGTCGAGGCCGCGGCTGACCGGGTCGAGCAGGAGCTCGGACCGATCGACCTGTGGGTGAACGGCGTGATGGTCGGGGTGTTCGGGAAGTTCCTCGACACCGCCCCGGAAGACTTCGAGCGGGCGCTGCACGTGACCTACCTCGGCTTCGTGAACGGCACCCGGTCGGCACTGTCGCGGATGGTCCCCCGCGGTCGTGGGCACGTGATCCAGGTCGGCTCGGCGCTCGGGTTCCGCGGGATCCCCCTGCAGGCCGCGTACTGCGGTGCGAAGCACGCGATCGTCGGGTTCACCGAGTCCGTCGTCTCCGAGCTGCGCGAACAGGGCAGCAAGGTCAAGGTGTCCCGCGTGGACATGCCGGCGCTCAACACGATCCAGTTCCAGTGGGTGAAGTCGAAGCTGCCGCACCACCCGCAGCCGGTCGCCCCGATCTACCAGCCCGAGGTCGGCGCCCGCGCCATCGCCGCCGTGGCCGAACGACCGCGCAGCCGCACCTGGGTGGGCGAGTCCACGGTCTACACGATCCTCGGCAACCGGATCAGCGGACGCTTCGCCGACTGGTACGCCGCCAAGACCCTGGTCGACGGGCAGCAGGCACCGGACAAGGACGGCCTCGAGATGCGGGACAACCTGTACGAGCCGGTGCCGGGCGACCACGGAGCGCACGGCGTCTTCGACGAGTCCGCCCACGCCTGGTCGCCGCAGACGTGGTGGGTGGAGCACCGCCGGGTCGGCAACGGCATCATCGGGGCCGTGCTCGGTGTCGCCGGGGCCGCTGCACTCGTCGCGGGACGCCGACGATGAGCCGCCGGTCGTCTGCCGGCAACGGGACAGCCGTCGTCGAGCTGGCCCGGGCCGGGCTCGGCCTGTGGCACCTGAGCCGTGCGGCCCGAGGGTCGGACCAGGCCGTGCTGCACGGCGTGCTCGGGGTCCGGCAGCTCGCACAGGCCGTCCTCGTCGCGCGGGTGGGTTCCGGCAACGCGCACACCCTGAGTGCCGTCGTGGACGCCCTGCACGGTGCAACGATGGTGCCGCTGGCCGTCGATCCCCGTCGACGCCGGTTCGCGGTCGACCAGCTCTGGATCGCCGCCGTCCTGGCGATCGCCGAGGCAGCGGTCGTCGGTCGCGGAGGGCGCCGCTGAGTCCTGTCGGGGGTGCTCGGTAGCGTCCCCGGCATGAGCACGATCTACTCCGTCGCGTCCTCGCTGGACGGCTTCGTCGCCGCGCCCGACGACGACCTCGACTGGCTGCTGCAGTTCGGCTTCGAACCGTTCCAGGAGCACCACGACCGGTTCTACGCGGGCGTCGGCGCGATCGCGATGGGGTCGACGACGTACGAGTGGCTGCTCGAGCACGACGACACGTGGGCGTACCCGGACCTGGCGACGTGGGTGTTCACCACGCGAGACCTACCGGTGCCGGACGGTGCCGACGTGCGCTTCGTCTCCGGCGAGGTCGGCGACCACCAGGCCGACCTCGAGCGCGTGGCCGACGGCCGCGACGTCTGGGTCGTCGGCGGCGGACTGCTCGCGGCGCAGTACCAGCAGGCGGGCATCCTCGACGAGCTGCGGGTCACCGTGATGCCGGTCGCGCTCGGCGGTGGAGCGCCCCTGCTGCCGGTCGCCGCACCGACCCCGGTGTTCGAGCTCGTCGGCACCACGCAGTTCGACGGCGGGGCGGTCGAGCTCCACTACCGTTCCGCAGCAACCGCGGCGTAGCGTCCGGAGCATGAGCGACAACGAGCAGACCGAGCCCGTCATGGACGGTGCCACCGATGCCACGAACCACGAGAAGCTGCAGGGCCTGATCGAGCAGGTCGACCACGACCACGCCGGTGAGGGTGCCGGCGCGATGGCCGAACACCTGCGCGACCGCATGGACGAGACCGGCGTCGAGGACGAAGAAGCGGGTGACGCCGAGGACTGATCCTCGAGTCACTTGGTGAGCAGAAGAGGTCGGGTCCCCACACGGGACCCGACCTCTTCTGCTCACCAAGCGGAACGCGCGAGACGCGCGAGACGCGACGCTCCTACACGCGCAACTCGGAGAAGTCGCTGTCGACGTCGCCGAACCGGTGCGCGGTGATCGACACCGACTGCTCGCGTAGGTACGGCAGCATCTCGATCACACCGGCCTCGACGACGGGGGCGTCGTGGATCGCGACGTCGATGCTCGCACCCAGGGCTTCTTCGAGGGCCAGGGGGTCACCGCCGAGCAACCGGATCCGGGCACCGGGACCACCGAAGGCCGTGTGCGCCGGGCGGTCCTGCCCCTGTGACAGCACGGCCTCGAGCGCGTCGACGGGCTGATCGTCCTGGTCGGTGGACCAGTCCGCCTGGAACACGGCCCCCGACGACGCGCGGGCGTGGAACTCCTGATCGGACTCGACCAGGTGGTCGACGACGTCGAGCGGGGACCGGTTCCCCGCGAGCAGCTGCGTGAGCGGGCCGGGCAGCGGCCGAGCCGTGCTGAGCAGGACGTGCGCACGTGCCGAGGTCGCGGCGACGAGCGTCCGGACGAGGTCCACGGTCGAGGCGTCCTCGGCCTGGCGCACGATGACGGACTGGGGGCGGTGGCGCAGCACGTTCCGCTGCACCACGAGCCCGGACAGGTCCCGCGACCGGAAGAGGGTCTCTCGTGCATGCACGTCGCTCAGGGCCCCGGCGCGGACGCGGTCGAACTCCTCGAAGGACAGCCCGCTGCGTGCGGCCTCGATCACCGCGGTGACGCGCGGGGGTAGGCCGTGCAGCTGGATGCTCTTGTGCACGGTGCGGGGCGTGGGCAGCCAGCGGCCGAGCGTCGCGACGTACATGGGTCCGCCGGCCTTGGTGCCGGTGCCGACCGAGGAGCCCTTCCAGCCACCGAACGGCTGGCGTCCCACGACGGCACCGGTGATGCCGCGGTTGACGGAGAGGTTGCCGGCGCGGACGCGAGCCAGCCACTCGGACACCTCGTCGACGTCGAGCGAGTGGATGCCCGCCGTCAGCCCGAAGTCGGTGCCGTTCTGGATGGCGATGGCCTGCTCGAGGGTCTCGGCGCGCATGATGCCGAGCACCGGGCCGGGGTACTCGGTCTGGTGGAAGTCACTGCCGGGGCGGACGCCGTCACGGATCCCCGGCGACCAGAGCCGGCCGGAGTCGTCGACCGCCTCGGGCTGCACGAGCCAGGACTCCCCCGGCCCGAGCTCGGTGAGGCCCTGGCGGAGCCGGCCCTGCGGTTCGGCGATGAGCGGGCCGACCTGCGCCGTGGGGTCGTCGGGCCACGCGACCCGGAGCGTGCGGGTGGCGTCGACGAGCTGCCGCTGGAAGCGCTCGCTCTCACCCACCGACCCGACCAGGATCACGAGGGACGCCGCCGAGCACTGCTGTCCGGCGTGCCCGAAGGCGGACTGCACGATGTCCTGCACCGCCAGGTCGAGGTCGGCGCTCGGCGTGACGACGATGGCGTTCTTGCCGCTCGTCCCGGCGGTGAGCGGCAGCCCCGCACGCCACCAGCGGAACGAGCGGGCGGTGTCGGACGAGCCGGTCAGGATGATGCGGTCGACCGTGGGGTGGCCGATGAGGTCGCGGCCGAGTTCGTCCTCGGCCAGGTCGACGAGCTGCAGCAGCGAGTGCGGCACCCCGGCGTCCCAGAGCACGTCGGCGAGTACGGCGCCCGAGCGCTTGGCCTCGGGCGCGGGCTTGAGCACGACACCGCTGCCCGCGGCGAGCGCCGCCAGCACACCACCGGCGGGGATCGCGACGGGGGAGCTCCACGGCGGCACGACGACGGTCAGCCGCGGCGGCACGTACTGCGCGCCCTCGATGTCACCGAGGCGGCGGGCGCTCTCGGCGTAGTAGTGGGCGGCGTCGACGGCCTCGGTCACCTCGGCGTCGGCCTCGGCGAAGGTCGTGCCGGTCTCGGCGGCCATCACCTCGATCAGGTCGGCACGGCGGGTCTCGAGTTCGTGCCCGATGAGGTCGAGGAGCTCGGCACGGTCGGACGGGTCCTGCCGCCCCCAGTTCACGCCGGCCTGGGCGGTGCGCGCCATGATCCGCTCGAGCTTGGAGCGGTCGGCGACCTTCGCACCGCGGATCGTCTGCGCGCCGAGCTGCGAGCGCGGCACCCGGCGCAGGACGTCGAGCGCCCAGGCGCGGTTCGCGGCGATGGACGGGTCGGTGTCGGGGGCGTTGCGGAACGCGTCGCGCAGGACGGGTTCGCCGAGGGCACGGTGGCGGTCCTGCGTGCGGTGGGTGGCGGGGACGGGCTCGTCGAGTGCGGCGACGGACGCCAGGAACCGGCTGTGCTCCCGCTCGAAGACGCTGGCGTCGTGGTCGATGTCGGACGCGGCGGCGATGAAGTTCTCGGGGCTCGCGCTCTCCTGCAGGCGACGGGCCAGGTACGCGATGGCCGAGTCGAACTCGTCCGGCTGCACGACGGGTGTGTAGAGCAGGATCTGCCCGACGTCGGCCCGGACGGCCTGTGCGTGGGTGGACGCCATGCCGAGCAGCATCTCGACGTCGACGGCGTCGGTGACCCCGCGGTGTTGCGCGAGCACCCACGCGGTGGCGAGGTCGAACAGGTTGTGCCCGGCGACCCCGATCCGCACGGCGTCGGTGCGCTCCGGCGTCAGTGCGGCGTCGAGCAGCCGCAGGTACGCGGTGTCGGTCTCGCGCTTGCTGCCCCAGGTGGCGAGGGGCCACCCGTGCAGGATCGCGTCGACGTGCTCCATGGCGAGGTTCGCGCCCTTGACGAGCCGCACCGTGATCGGGGCGCCGCCGCGCGCCCGGCGTTCCTGCGCCCACGCGGTCAGCGCGTCGAGTGCTCCCGCGGCGTCGGGCAGGTAGGCCTGCAGCACGATGCCGGCCGGCAGGTCGGCGAACTCGTCACGGTCGAGCAGCGCCCGGAACACGGCGAGGGTGACGTCGAGGTCGCGGTACTCCTCGATGTCGAGGTTGATGAACTTGGCCGGGCGTCCCGAGGCTGTCGGTGCCGCGGCCAGGCGGTAGAGCGGGACGAGCCGGTCGACGACGCGCTCGACGGTCTGGTCGAAGGCCCATGGCGAGGTCTGCGGCACGACGGCGCTCACCTTGATCGACACGTGGTCGACGTCGTCGCGGGCGAGCAGGTCCATGGTGCCCTGCAGGCGTCGGTCGCTCTCGGCGCTGCCGAGGACGGCTTCGCCGAGCAGGTTCACGTTCAGTCGCGTCCCCGGACCGCGGACCTTGGCGAGGGCCGGTCCGAGCTTGCTCGTGCTCGCGTCGATGACCAGGTGCCCGGTCATCCGGCGCAGGATCCGGCGCGCGGTCGGGATCACGGCCCAGGGCGCCATGGTGGCGAACCCACCGCCGAGCGTCACCGCCCCGCGCAGGTACCAGGCGAGGAAGTCGGGGACGTCACGGCTCAGCTGCTCGAGGTTGCGTGCCGCCACCCGGGGGTCTTCGGGGCGGATGACCTTGTCCACGAAACCCCGGGTGAAGTCGAGGCCCTGCTCGTCGCGCAGGACCTCGGCCAGACGGACCGCACCCGGGTCGGGCTTCACCCCGGCGGACGCCGCCAGCCACCGGCGCACGAGCGCAACGGCGTCATCGGTGGTGTCCTGGAGGCGAGCGCTCGGCATCCCCCGATCGTATGCCGCACGTCCGACGCGACCTCGGAGCACGCCGTACGTCGGCCAGGAGTCATCCGAGCGGATGAAAGGGCTCACGGCGCGGTCCGATCGTCCGCCCGGTGGATACGCTGGTCGGCATGTCGACGGAGGGCAACGGTGGCCACGACTGGGCCACCTGGGACGCGTACCACGACGCCTGGCGACGACTCGACCGGGCGCTCGACCGGGCCGTCCAGGCGGGCGCCGGCATCTCCGTCCCCGAGTTCGAGATCCTGATCGGCCTGCACCGCGACCCCGACCACCGTCTGCGCGTCCGGGACATCGCCGCGGGCATCGGCTGGGAGAAGTCGCGCGTCAGCCACCAGGTCACGCGGATGGTCTCCCGCGGCCTGGTCGAGCGGGCGGACTGCCCGAGCGACGCCCGCGGCAGCTGGGTGGTGATGACCGCGGACGGCCGTCGCGCGGTGCTTGCCGGCATCCGCGCGCACACCGGTGCGCTCGAGGACCTGTTCTGGAGGCCCGTGGGGACCGACGCCGCGACGCTGCGGTCCGTCAGTGCGCGCGTCCAGGACGCCATCGGCCCCGACGACGCCTCGGACGAGGCCGACGTCGGCTAGAGCGTGACGACGGCGAGCGCGCCGCGCTCACCGCGCAGCCGGACCTGCACGCTCTCGATCTCGTCCCGCGGGATGTCCGTCGACGCTGACAGTCCGCGCGCATCGGCACCGGCAGCCGTCCACGAGCCCACGGTCTGCGTCGTGCCGTCGGTCCGGACGACGACGAGGTCGTAGAGGATCGACCCGTCCGGCGACCACTCCTTGCCGCCGTACGAGCACCCCCAGTCGAAGCGGGTGCCCCACTGCTCGCCGCTGATGGCGAGCTGGACGTCGAGTCCCTGCACGCCGGTCATGTCGTAGCGGTCGGCGGTGGCAGCCGCCGTCGGAGCGGCACCGGCCTGCACCGTGGTGCGCTCCCCCGCGGCGCCGACCGCGAGCCCGCCCAGGACGGCGGCGACCACCGCGAGCCCCGCGGTTGCGGCGACCCAGACCCGGCGACGGCGGCGACGGTGTCGGACGCGGTGCGCGACGGAGGCGAGGTCGCTCTCGGAACGGGTGTCGGGCCTCCCGTCCGGTTCTGCGATCTCGATCGCCTGGTCGGCGGGCAGCTTGCCGAGCAGCCCCGGCAGACCGACCAGCTCCGCGACGGCGGCCGCACAGCGGTCGCAGTTCTCGAGGTGCCGTTCGTACTCCAGGCGCTCGCTCGCCGGGAGCGACCCCAGGACGTACGCCGCATCCCACTCCGCGTACTTGTCGTCGCTCATCGGGTCACTCCTCGTTCCTGCAGTGCGAGCCGCAGGGCTCGCAGCCCGTAGTGCAACCGCGACTTGGCGGTGCCCTCCGGGATGTCGTGTCGTCGTGCGATCTCCGGCACCGTGTGCCCGAGCCAGTACGCGTCCACCACCACGCGACGGTGGTCCGGGCTCAGCGACGCGAGTGCGTCGGCGACCACGATCCGGTCCAGCACGGCGTCCGTGCTGTCCGACTCGATCCGTTCGACCTGGTGTTCGGTGCCGTGCTCACGGCGGTTGCGGGCCGACCGTGCGTCGTCGACCACCAGGTTGCGCGCCACCGTGAAGAGCCACGCCCGTGCGCTGTCGGGTGCCCGTTCGAGCACGGCCGGGCGCTGCCAGGCGCGGACCATCGTCTCCTGCACGACGTCCTCGACCGTCGAGCCGTCCCGCGTGAGGTGCCGGACGTACCGCGTGAGCGCGTCACCGTGCTCGCGGTACAGCGTCGCGAGCAGCTCGTCCGCGGAACGACTCGTCACGGTCACTTCCCGAGGTCGAGGGAGAACTCGACGGAGCCCTTCCCGTCCACGGTGACGAAGCCGAGCGAGGGGGCCTTCACGCCGTAGTCGGCGAAGGTGATCGGCACGGTGCCGGCGACCTGGACGGTCCCGCCCTTGCCGACCGCGACCTGGGCGTCGGCCGTGACCGGCTTCTCGACGCCGTGCAGGTCCATCGTGCCGGCCAGGGTGACGTCCTGCGTGGAGCCGTCGAGCGCCTTCGTGACGTCGACCGGCTTCGTGAGCTCGAACGTCGCCGTCGGGTACTTGTCGGTCTGCAGCGCGGTGGAACGGAAGTACTCGTCGCGGGCGGCTTCCGGGGTGCTGATCTTGCCGACCTGCACGGTGACGGACGCCTTGGTGAGGGAGCCGCCGTCGACGACGGCGGTGCCCTTGACGTCCTTGGTGCGACCGACCACGTTCACATCATTCCCCTGCAGGACCTCGTGCACCCGGTACCCGGCGTACGAGCTGCTCTTGCTGGTCCAGGTGCCGTCGGCGTCCTTCGCGTCGAGGGTTCCGGACGAGGACGCCGACAGCGAGGGTGCTGCGGCGGCCTGGCCGTTGACGGTGTTCGCGTAGATGACCGGGCCGGCGATGACGGCTGCTGCCGCCACGACGACGACGCCGGCGGAGATCCCGATGATGACCTTGGTTCGTTTGCGGAGTGCCATACCCAGACGACGAGGCAGCCGGGCGGATCGTTCAAACGGGTTTCAGTCGGAGGTGCGGGCGCGGTCCTGGTCGGCGCGGTCCTGGTCGGATCGGTCGTCGTCCGCCGCTGTGTCGTCCGCGGTGTCCGTCACGGCGCCGTCGTCGGTCGCGGGGGTCTCCCCGCGCATCCGCACGAGGCTCGCCAGCGTCGACACGGCCATCGCGGCGACGATCACCAGCAGGGACACCCACGTGTTGATCTCCGGCGCCCACTCGATGTGGTGGCCGCCGTTCAGGAACGGCAGCTCGTTGTCGTGCAGCGCGTGCAGCACGAGCTTCACGCCGATGAAGGCCAGGATCACGGCGATGCCGTACTTCAGGTAGACCAGACGCTCGAGCAGGCCGCCCAACAGGAAGTAGAGCTGGCGCAGACCCATCAGCGCGAAGACGTTCGCGGTGAACACGATGAAGGGGCTCTCGGTGATGCCGAAGATCGCCGGGATCGAGTCGAGCGCGAACAACAGGTCCGTGGTGCCGATCGCGATGAGCACGATGAGCAGCGGCGTGAAGTGCCGGACACCGTCGTGGTGGGTGCGGAACTTCATGCCGTCGTACGTGTCGGTGAGACGGACCCGGCGGCGGAGCAGCCGGACGATGAAGGTGTCGTTCTGGTCGTCCTCGTCCTCGCCGCGGAGCTGCTGGATCGCCGTCCAGATCAGCCAGGCGCCGAAGATGTAGAAGATCCACGAGAAGTTCTCGATGAGCTGCGCGCCGACCAGGATGAAGATGCCGCGGAGCACGAGCGCGATGATGATGCCCAGCAGCAGCACCTCCTGCTGGATCTTCTTCGGCACCGAGAAGCGCGCCATGATGATGACGAACACGAACAGGTTGTCGATGCTCAGGCTGTACTCGGTCAGCCAGCCCGCGAGGAACTGCCCGGCGGAGTCGCCACCGGCGAAGACCAGCATGAGCACCGCGAAGATCAGTGCCAGCCCGACGTAGATGCCCACCCAGATGCCGGATTCGCGCAGCGTCGGCACGTGCGGGCGGCGCGCGACGATGAGCAGGTCGGCGAGCAGGATCGCGACCAGGGCGATCATCGAGCCGACTTCGAACACGACGGGGAGCTCGGGCATGCGGAGCCTTCCTTGCTGGTGGTGGGGCGGGCAGCTTCGTGAGCGACCCGCACCAGTCTCCGGCATGATCCGGGCGGTGGCGAACCCGGGGGCTGCGTGCGGCGGACAGAGCCGTGCTGTCAGCGCGCTGACGTCACCGCGTCCGCGACGGCCCGGGCGACCTCGGTGGCGGGGACCTCGGTCGCGTCGATGACCTCTGCCTCGGCGTGCAGCCAGCCGCGAGCCGCCTCGGCGTAGGCGTCGACGTACGCGAACCGGAACGTCGACGGCCCCACGATCGGGTCGTTCTGGATCCGGTCGCGGAGCGTCGACTCGTCGACGTGCAGTACGAAGTGCCGGACCGGGATGCCGTGGTCCGCGAGCCCCGCGGCGATCTCACGCCAGTACGCCTCGACCAGGACCGTCATCGGCATGATGAGCGGCCCGCCCACGTAGTCGTGCACCCGGCGAGCGGTCTCGACCACGAGCGGCCGCCACGGGTCCCAGTGCTGGAAGTTGTCGCTCTCCGGCAGCCCCGGCGTCACGTCCATCAGCACCTCGCCGACCTTCTCGGCATCGAGGATCCGCGAGCCGGGCAGCAGCGGCTGGAGCAGTCGGCTCGTCGTGGTCTTGCCCGCCCCGTGGGTTCCGTTCAACCAGACGATCACACCAGGACCCTAGCCGCCGACCACCCCGAGGGGCGGTCGGCGGCTGGGGTCGGCCGGGCAGTCAGCGGTTCGGCCGGTCGGTCGGCCTGTCAGCGACCGCTGAGGTCGTACGGGGCCACCGTCGAGTCGACCGTCGTCAGGTACCCACCCCCGGCGAGCGCCGTGGGCAGCGTGATGGTGCGGAGCATGGACGGCTTCGCACCGGTGGTGTCGATCTGGGTGATCTTCCCCTCGTCGCCCCGTGTCACGAACACGCTGCGGCCGTCCTCGGTCGCCGCGGTGAACCGCACCGACGCCCCGGTGGCCGGCTGTCCGGCGACGGGCCCCTTGCGGAGCGGCGTGAGCGCGACCGAGGTCGTCGGGCCGGAGTAGACACCGTCGGCCTGCTTCCGCACCAGGACGAGCGAGTCCCCGGTGCCCGACGTCAGCGCGACGGCGGCGAACCGGGCGGTGACGGCGACCCGGGTGAAGGACCCGGTGCCGAGGTCGACGCTGCCGATCCTGCTGGACGACGTCGACGAGGTGGTCAGGTACGCGGGGACGGCGTTCCACGGGGTACCGGCAGCCGTGCTACCGGCCTGGGTGCCGACCACGGTCGTCCCGTCCGGCGCCATGCGGGGGCGGTAGCTCTGCACGCTCGGCTTCGGGTACGCGACGGACCGGGAGCCCGTGAAGCCGGTCCGCGTCACCCGCACGGTCTGCACGCCGGCGGCGAGGTCGGAGCCGATCACCGTCCCGGTGGCGTTGACGATCGGGCCGTGCGGGTACGCGCCGAGGGGCGTGGTCGCGACGGGGCGCGGGTGCGTCGCACCGCGCATGATCGCGGAGACGGAGTAGGCGTCGAGGCGTCCGCCCGCGGTGACGACCAGGCGCAGGGGGCTGCCGACCAGGAACGTCTCGACCTCTTCGGTGCCGCGCTTGCCCGTCGTGGCGAGCTGCACCGCCGAGGTGTCGATCCGGGCGGTGCGCTCCGTCTTCCGCCGCAGGTCGATGACCGTGACCCGCTGTCGCTCGGAGCCGTCGAAGTCGGAGCCGACCGCCAGGTGCCGGCGTGCGGTGTCTGTCGACAGCCAGCCGGCACGCTCCCAGCGCTTGTCGGCGTTGGGGATCGCGTAGTGCTGGGCGATGTGCGCCGTGCCGCGGGGGCCGATGGCGAGGACGTCGAGCTGCGGCTTCGACTCGTCCATGAACGCGATCCGCCCGTGGCCGAGCTGCACGGAGCCCGCGTGGGTGCCGAACTCGATCCCGCTCAGGGTGGCGGTGCGCCGACCGGTCACGGCGTCGTTGACGTACACGCGCTTCGCCGTCGGGTCAGCCGTGACGAGCCAGCTGTGGTGGGCGGTCCGCGTCACGGCGGGTGCAGCCGACGCGGGGACGGCGATCGCGGTGGCGACGAGGGGGACGAGCCCCGCGAGGACGAGGGCGGGGAGGAGACGTGGAGGTCGAGCGGACATGGGGCTCCTGGGGTGCAGTGTCGGATGACGGTCGTCTAGACGATAACCGTTCTCATCTAGACGAGACGCTCCAGAACTGTACGAAGACGCTCAGCATCCCGACGAATGGGATGGCCCCCACGGCCACCGACAGGGCAGCGAAGCAGATCGCCGGCGTCCTGGCCTCGAGTCCGCGGAGCCGCACCGCCGCGACGAGCGCGCCGACCGCGAACGGGAACGTCACGAGGACGGCGTACAGCGGCCACGACAACGGCGCCCACGACTCCGCGCTCTCCCCCTCGGCTCCGACGGAGACGATCGAGCCGGCGACGACGAGCACGATCTCGACGACCGGGGGCAGGGCGATCGCCACGTCACGCACCACCCGTCGCCGCTGCCGCCCCATGCGCCGACCCTAGTGATCTGCGATGTGCGCGCTTCCCCGCCTACCACCAACCGGCCGTGCCAAGGTCGAGCCGTGCACAACTCCACGACAGTCGTCATCGCCGGATGCGGCGACCTCGGGACCGAAGCCGGCCTGCGCTTCGCCGACCAGGGACACCGCGTGATCGGACTCCGCCGCCGTGCCGAGCTGGTCCCCGCACCGATCACCGGCCGGAGCGTCGACCTGCGCCACGAGGTCCCCGAGATACCCGCCGACACGAGCGTCGTCGTCGTGGCCTTCGCCGCGGGCAGCCGCGACGTCGACGAGTACCGCGCCACCTACGTCGACGGGCTGCGCAACGTGCTCGACGGCATCGACGCCTCGGAGGCCGACCCGCGGGTGCTCGTCGTGTCCTCGACCGCCGTGTACGACGTCTCGGACGGCAGCGAAGTCACCGAGGAGACCCCGGCGCGCGGTGCGACCCCGACCGCCGAGGTCCTGGTCGAGGCGGAGGTCCTGCTGCGCGAGCGCGCTCCCGGCGCCGTACTGGTCCGGCTGTCGGGCGTTTACGGCCCCGGCCGCGAGCGACTGATCGACCAGGTCCGGTCCGGTGCCGCACGGCTGGCACCGGGTACCTCACCGCACACCAACCGCATCCACCGCGACGACGCCGCCGCCGCACTCGTGCACCTGGCGGCGCTGCCGGACCCGGCACCGCTCTACCTGGGGACGGACGACGAGCCGAGCCGGCTGGACGACGTGCTGCGGTTCCTGGCCGACGAACTCGACGTCGCCGAGCCGTCGACGGGTGACGGTGACGCGCGGCAGGCCGGCGGCGACAAGCGCCTGTCGAACGCGCTCCTCCGGTCGACGGGATGGGCACCCCAGTACCCGACGTTCCGCGAGGGCTACCGCGCGGTGCTGGCCGGCGCGGGCACACGCCACCCCTGACGCCCCGCGAGACACCGGTGTTCGCACTCCGAACACCCACGTGCCGGTGTGCAATGCGCGAACACCGGTGTTTTGCGGACCCACACACCCGCCCGACAGACGCGCTCAGTGGCCGCGGTGGTCCTGGATCGTGATCCGCGGCCCGAACGACGGCTTCCGGAACCCGGAGCCACCGATCAACCGCACGACCCGCTCCCGGTGCCCGCGCCAGGGTTCGAGCAGCTCGAGCATCCCGTCGTCGTCGACCGGGGCACCGGTGAGCGCCCACCCGACGAGCGCCGGCACGTGGAAGTCCCCCACGCTCGGCGAGTCCGGGTCGCCGTGGGAGCGCTGCGCGGTCTCGGCGGCGGTCCACCGCCCCACCCCGGGGATCGACTGCAGCTTCGTGGAGACGACCTCGCCACCGCGCCCGTGCGCCAGGGTCCGTTCGAGTGCCGGCGCGAGCTTCACGGCGCGCATCACGGTGGCCGAGCGCCCCGGTTCGATGCCGGCCCGGTGCCACTCCCAGCTCGGGATCCGCGCCCACGTCCGAGCGTCCGGCGGCACCATCATGCCCGCGGGTGCCGGACCGGGCGCCGGGGTGCCGTGCCGACGGAGCAGGTACCGCCACGCGCCCCACGCCTGCCGCGAGGTCACCTTCTGCTCCATGATCGCCGGGACGAGCATCGCGACGACGGTGTTCGTGCGGAGCAGCCGGAGCCCGGGCTGTCGGTGTCGTGCCGCGGCGAGGAACTCGTTGGCGGAGACGTCGAACGACGACCAGTCGTCGCCGCGTCCGAGCAGATCGGGGGCGTGCTCGACCGCCCACGACGCACCGCTCCCCCACGCCGACACCGCGATGGTGTCGCCGGCCCGCCGGATCGCCACGGAAGCGGGGCCGGAGGGCGTGCGCAGCGCGAGCCACACGACGCCGCCGACCACCTGGAAGGCCGGGTCGCCGGAGCCGCGCTGCAGGGGCCGCAGGGTCGACGCGACGTCCACCGCGCCTCCAGGCCGGTACACCGTGTCGACGCGAGACGCGTCACCGGACGCACCAGCGGCGTCGACGGTGGCGGAAGCGAGCAGGGACACACGGGGATGGTAATGCGGAACCACCGTCAGTCATGATGGGCACTGATCCCCACCACCCGACGACGGAGTTCCCATGCGCATCGGCATCCTCACCTCCGGAGGCGACTGCCCCGGCCTGAACGCGGTCATCCGCGCGATCGTCCTGAAGGGCATCGCCATCTACGGACACGACTTCGTCGGCTTCCGCGACGGGTGGCGCGGGGTGGTCGACGGCGACATCGTCCCGCTCGGCCGCAAGGACATCCAGGGCATCGCGAAGCAGGGCGGCACGATCCTCGGCACCAGCCGCACGAACCCGTTCGAGGGACCCAACGGCGGGTTCGAGAACATCTCCGCGACCCTGCAGCGGCACGGGATCGACGCGATCGTGGCGATCGGCGGCGAGGGCACGCTGGCCGCTGCGAAGCGCCTGACCGACGCCGGCCTGAAGATCGTGGGCGTGCCGAAGACGGTCGACAACGACCTGGGCGCGACCGACTACACGTTCGGCTTCGACACCGCCGTCGCCATCGCGACCGAGGCGATGGACCGCCTGCGCACCACGGGCGAGTCGCACTCGCGCTGCATGGTCGCCGAGGTGATGGGTCGACACGTGGGCTGGATCGCGCTGCACTCCGGCATGGCCGCGGGCGCGCACGCGATCCTCATCCCGGAGCAGAAGACGAGCATGGAACAGATCGCGAAGTGGGTGCGGGCCGCCTACGACCGCGGTCGCGCGCCGCTCGTGGTGGTGGCCGAGGGCTTCGTCCCCGACCACGAGGACACGGCGCACACGGAGCGCGGGCTCGACGCCTTCGGGCGGCCGCGACTCGGTGGCATCGGCGAGCGCCTCGCGCCGCTCATCGAGGAGATGACGGGCATCGAGACGCGGGCCACGACCCTGGGGCACATCCAGCGCGGTGGCACGCCGACCGCGTACGACCGGGTGCTCTCGACCCGGCTCGGGCTGGCGGCGATCGACTCGGTCGTCGAGGAGCGCTGGGGCCGGATGGTGGCGCTGCGGGGCACCGAGATCGAGCACGTCTCGTTCGAGGAGGCGCTCGGCGAGCTCAAGACGGTGCCGCAGGCGCGGTTCGACGAGGCCGCCATCATGTTCGGCTGAGTGGGGCTGGGCTGGGGCGGCTGGGCTGTTTCGGGCGTACCTGGTCGAATCGGGCGTACCTCGTCGGTTCTTCTGACCCAGTACGCCCGAATCCACCAGGCATCGCGCGCGTTCTGGGAAAGAACGGGCAGCCGAGGCGCCCGCCGACTCTGCGCCGGGTCAGATCGGGCGTACCTCGTCGAATCGGGCGTACCTGGTCGGATGTTCCGCCCCGGTACGCCCGAATCCACCAGGCATCGCGCGCGTTCTGGGAAAGAACGGACCGAAGGCCGGGAGGCCCGGGTAGCGTCCGGCGCATGACCCGCGCCGTCCTCGTGTCCAGTGCAGCCCCGCCCACCGTCACCGACGTCGACCTGCCGGATCCGGCCGAGGGTGAGGCCCTCGTCGACGTCACGTACTCGAGCGTCAACTACAAGGACGGCCTCGCCCTCGCGCGGAACCCTGGTGTCGCCCGGCTCGACCCACTGGTGCCGGGGATCGACGTCGTCGGCACGGTGTCGGGGCTCGGACCGGGCGTGCACGAGGTCGCGATCGGTGACCGGGTGGTGTTGAACGGCGCCGGCCTGGGTGAGACCCGGCACGGGGGCTGGGCAACGCAGGCCGTGGTGCCGTCGGGGTCGCTCGTCGTGCTGCCCGAGGCGATCGACGACTCGTTCGCGGCGGCCATCGGCACCGCGGGGTTCACGGCGATGCTCAGTGTGCTGGCGTTGGAGCGCTTCGTCGCGCCGGACGACGGGCCGGTGCTGGTGACCGGGGCGTCCGGCGGGGTCGGCACCGTGGCGATCGCACTCCTCGCGGCCCGCGGGTACCGGGTCACGGCGTCGACCGGTCGCGCGGCCAACACGGACTCGCTCCGCCGGCTCGGGGCCACCGAGGTGGTCGACCGCGGCACCCTGTCCGAGTCGGGCAAGCCGATGCAGCGTGCCACCTGGGCCGGAGCGGTGGACAGCGTCGGCGGGGCCACGCTGGCGAACGTGCTGGCATCGACCCGGTGGGGTGGTGCCGTCACAGCGTGCGGGCTGGCGCAGGACTCCGCACTGCCGACGACCGTGCTGCCGTTCATCCTGCGGTCGGTGTCGCTGCTCGGGATCAACTCCGTCGACGCCCCGCTCGAGCTCCGTCGTCGGGCGTGGGACCGCCTGGCGACCGACCTCGACGCGGCGCTCCTGGCGGACGTCACCCGCACGGTGACGCCCGAGCAGGCCATCGCGGTGGGGGCCGAGGTCGTCGCGGGACGGGTGCACGGACGGACGGTCGTCGCCGTCACGGGCTGATCCGGCGTGCTTTCGAGCGATTCATTTAGCAAACGTTTGCATATTGGCACGCTAGGATTTCGAGTGTCGATTTCGTCCTCGAGGAGATGACATGCCGGTCCCCAAGTCCACCGTGGAGAGCTCTCCCCGGAAGCTCCTGCGCGACGTCGTGTACGACAAGATGCTCGCGGCCCTCCGCGACGGCACACTGCAGCACGGCGAGCGCCTGAACGACGACGAGCTGGTCCAGTGGCTGGGTGTGAGTCGCACCCCGATCCGCGAGGCGATCGCGAAGCTCGTCGACATCGGCCTGGTCGAGATGGAGGCGAACCGGTACACCCGCGTCGCCACCCCGACCTTCGAGGACTGGGTCACCGCGACCCGCGCGACCGCCGGGTTCTTCGAGCTCAGCCTGCGCTGGGGCGTCCCCGAGTACAGCGACGAGGACGTCGAAGCCCTCACCGTTCTGCTCGACAAGGCCGACCGCATGCGCAAGGTGCGGGACTACGGCTTCAGCGGCGCCCTCAACGAGATCATCGAGTTCGCGGTCGAGCACTCCGGCAACCCTCTGGTGCAGAACGCCGCGGTCGGTGCCATGGAGCGGGTCCGCTTCACACTCAACCCCACGCCGGCGTTCGAGCAGTACGGGTCCGAGGCGTTCTTCTCGATCCTGCGCGAAGCACTCACCGAGCGCGACGGCGAAGGCGCTGCCGAGGCCGGCCGCGCCCTCACTCGCAACTTCGAACAGCACATCGAGGCGGTCCGCGCCGACCGCGGCTGACCCGTGGTCGCCGGCGAGTGGGGTGACGCCGACCCCTGGGCGGCGGCGAACGACGACGCCTACGCGTCCCTGCTCGCCCACGTCCGGACCGGCCCCCGCGGGCCCGTGGCCGTCGACCTCGACGCACTGAGCTGGGAGTGGGGCACGTCCCGCGGCCGCGTCCGTGCAGCGGCCGCTCGGCTCGAGGACCTCGGCATCCTGTCCCGGGGCCCGGACGGCACGTGGTGGTACGAGGAGCTCTCGGACGCCGACCTCTCGGACACACTGGACTTCTGGGTGTCCCTGGTCGGCCCGGCCCTCCGCGCGACGATCCCGGCGCTCACCCCGGAGTTGCACGCCGAGCTCGATCGCCGGGTCGCGCGGGCTCGCACCACCGCTGCCCTCCGGCTGCCGGAGTACCCGACAGCGTTCTCCGCCGCCTGCCAGTTCTGGTTCGAGCACTCCCCGAACACCCTGGTGCGCAGCCTGGGCCTGCGTGCGTTCGAGCGGATGCGATGGGCACGCGTCCCCACCCAGACCTGGTCGGTCCACGACGTGCACGCGTGGTTCGTGACCACCGGCCGTGCCGTGGGCACCGGCGACCCGGCAGTCGCGACCACCGCGGCAGAGGTCATCGACGGGCTGTTCGAGATCCACCGGCGGAACGTCGGGGTCCCGCGGACGAGCCGCTCGGCGGACGACACCACCGAACAGCGTGTCGGCCCGGTCGGCCGCGCCCTGCTCCGCGACGTCCGCTCCGACGCATTGGCGGTCGGGTCCAGGCACACGCTCGAGGACCTCGTGACACGGACCGGTGCTCCACCCGAGCAGGTCCTCGACGGGCTGCGCTGGCTGCACGACCTCGGGCTCGTCGAGGACGACGGCGGTCGGTACCGCGTCGTGGAACCGACGCTCGCGACCTGGCGCGACACCATGGAACTGCTCCCCGGCGTCTTCACGCACGGTGCCGTCCACGTCCTGCCCGGCCTGCGGGGACCCGCGCTCGAGGAGTTCCGCGCGCTCGTCGAACGGGCGCGTGCGGACGGCCAGGTGCGCGACCACCGGTACACCGAGAGCGCGTTCGCCGTCACGCGGTTCCTGTCGGAGCAGTCCGGGAACCGGTGGACCCGTCAGGCCCTGCGCCTCTCGATGGCCCGGCTCGCCTACGCGCTGCCCGAGGCCCCGGCGTTCCGGCAGTGGGACGCTGAAGCGCTCTGGCTGGCGCTCGACTCAGCGGCCGGCAGCGGAGACGTCGGTGCCGCCCGGGCCGCGGCCCGCCGGTTCGTCGACGTCGCACGGGCGCACGTGGACGACGTCACGGCCCGGTGGGGCACGATGGGGTCATGACCGCCCCGCACGACGACGTCCTGATCCACGCCACCGGGGTCCGCGTCACGCGCTCCGGCCGCGACCTGCTGCACGACGTCGACCTGACCGTCCGGCGCGGGGAGCACTGGGCGCTGCTCGGACCGAACGGCGCCGGCAAGTCCACGCTGCTGGCCGTCCTCGGCGCGACCGGACACCCCACCGCCGGCACGGTCGAGGTCCTCGGCCGCCGGCTCGGACGCGTCGACGTCCGCGAACTCCGGGAGCACATCGGCCACGTCGACCCCCGGCACCGGATGCTCTCGCCGCTCACGGTGCTCGAGACGGTCCTGACCGGGCTGACCGGCACGACGGACCTCATGATGCGGTGGGACCCCTCGGCCGAGCAGGTCGCGCTGGCCGAGCAGCACATCGCCGACGTCGGACTCACCGCTCGACGGGACGCCCGCTGGCCGGTGCTCTCGCAGGGTGAGCGGGGACGCGCCCTCATCGCCCGTGCCCTGATGTCCGAACCCAAGCTGCTCCTGCTCGACGAACCGGCGACCGGGCTCGACGTCGCCGCACGGGAGCACCTGCTCGAGACCGTCGACGCGCTGCGGCACCGGCATCCCGAGCTGGGCAGCGTCATGGTGACCCACCACCTGGAGGACCTGCCGGCCTCGACGTCGCACGCGATGCTGCTCCGCGACGGTGCCGTCGTGGCCCAGGGAACCTCGGACGAGGTCATCACGTCGTCGGCGGTGTCGCACGCGTTCGACTTCCCGCTCGCGATCCTGCGGGCGGAGGGGCGCTGGGCGGCACGCCGATCCGCCTGACGCGTGCTTGAATGGCCGTTCAGTGTCCGCGGCCCGTGTCGGGGAGGGACCCGGCACCGCACCACGGTGTCACGCCGCGGACCGTCACCAGGGGGAACCATGACGAACACGCCGCCGCCCTACCCGGGGTCCGAGCCGCAGCCGAACGACGGGCAGCCGAACGCCGGCCAGCCGAACGGCCAGCAGTACCCGCAGCAGCCCGCCGGCCAGCCGTACGCCCAGGCAGCCCCCGCCGGAGCCGCTCCCTACGCACCCCCGCCCAAGTCGTCGTCGTCCCGTGGCAAGCGCGTCCTGATCTCGGTGCTCGGCGTCGTGGTCGCCGTGGTGGTGGCGTTCCTCGTCCGCCAGGGCCTCAACGCGGCCTTCAGCGATTCCACGGAAGAGAAGGTCTCGAAGGCCGTCGAGCAGATCCGCGAGCAGAGCGACCTGCCCAAGCAGGTCGACTCCGTCACGACGTGGACCGGGATCGAGGCCGAGGGCGCCGCGATCCACTACGACTACACGGTGTCGTCGAACGTCGATCCGGCCTCGATCACCGAGGGGGCGATCCGCGACGCCGTCGGGCCGAACCTCTGCTCGAACAGCGAGACGAAGAAGCTCCTCGACGAGGACGTCGACATGCGGTACACGTACAAGTTCGAGGGCTCGTCGAAGACCGTCGACACGACCTTCACGAAGGCCGACTGCTCCTGAGCCCCGACGCCCGTCACGCGGGCGCGGCGGCAGCAGCCTCCGCGCCCGTCACACGGTCGCGGCGGCAGCAGCCTTCGCGGCCGCGGGCAGGGCGTCGAGGATCCGTCCGACGGCACGGTCGTCGTGTGCGGCCGTGACGAACCACGCCTCGAAGACGCTCGGCGGCAGGGTCACCCCGGCGTCGAGCATCGCGTGGAAGAACGGCGCGTAGCGGAACACGTCCTGCGCCCGCACGTCGTCGTAGTTCCGCGGTGCCTGCTCGGTGAACGCGAACGAGAACAGGTTGCCGGCGCGCTGCACGGTGTGGGCGACGCCCTCGGCCGACAGGGCCTCCGACGTGGCCGCGGAGATGACGGCAGCGGTACCGTTCAGCGACTCGTACACGGACGGCGTCGCGGCCCGCAGCGTGGCGATGCCGGCGGCGACGGCCAACGGGTTCCCCGACAGGGTGCCCGCCTGGTACACCGGCCCGAGCGGGGCGAGGAAGTCCATGACCTCGCGCCGTCCACCGAGTGCGGCGAGGGGCATGCCACCGCCGATGACCTTGCCGAACGTGATGAGGTCGGGCTTCCACCCGGCGCCGTCCGGCACGACCTTGGACGCCTCGAGTCCCCACCAGCCGGCAGCGCCGACGCGGAACCCGGTCAGGACCTCGTCGACGATGAGCAGCGCCCCGTGCGACCGGGTGATCTGCGCCAGGGCACGGTTGAAGCCGCGCTCGGGTGCCAGGACGCCCATGTTCGCGGCGGCCGACTCGACGATGACGGCGGCGATGCGCTCGGAGTGCTCGTCGAACGCCCGGCGGACGGCGTCGAGGTCGTTGTACGGCAGCACGAGGGTCTGCGCGGCGGTCTCGGCGGTGATGCCCGCACTGCCCGGCATCGCCAGGGTCGCGACGCCCGAGCCGGCCTCGGCCAGCAGGGAGTCCGAGTGCCCGTGGTAGTGCCCGGCGAACTTCACGAGCAGGTCACGACCGGTGTAGCCGCGGGCCAGCCGGATCGCGGTCATCGTCGCCTCGGTGCCGGTCGACACCATGCGGAGCTTCTCGATGGGGCCGTCGCCGTCCACCGACACCCGCTGCTTCACGAGTTCGGCCAGCTCGGTCTCCCCCGGGGTCGACGCCCCGAACGACAGTCCGCGCGCGGCGGCCTGCTGCACGGCCTCGACCGTGCCGGGGTGGGCGTGCCCGAGGATCGCGGGACCCCACGACGCGACGAGGTCGACGTACTCGCGACCCTCGGCGTCGGTGACGTAGGCGCCCTTCGCGGACACCAGGAACCGCGGGGTGCCGCCGACCGACCCGTAGGCGCGGACCGGGGAGTTCACGCCACCCGGGATCGCGTTCTTGGCACGGCCGAAGAGCTGGTCGTTCGTGGTCATTCGGGGGCCTTCCCGGTCGAGGCGATGCCGGCGACGTCCGCGGTGCTGCCCGAGGTGCGGAGGCCCGCTCCCTCGTTGAGCTTCCGCGCGATGTCGACGGCGAAGTAGGTCAGGATCGCGTCGGCACCGGCGCGCTTGATGCCGACGAGCGACTCCATCGCGGCGGCGTCGCGGTCGATCCACCCGTTCTGCGCTGCTGCGGTGATCATCGCGTACTCGCCCGAGATCTGGTACGCCCAGACCGGGACGGGCGAGGTCGCAGCGGTCTCGGCGAGCACGTCGAGGTAGCTCATCGCCGGCTTCACCATCACGATGTCGGCGCCCTCGTCGACGTCGAGCTCGACCTCGCGGAGCCCCTGCCGACCGTTCGCGGCGTCGATCTGGTACGTCCGGCGGTCGCCGACGAGTGACGACGACACGGCCTCGCGGAAGGGACCGTAGAACGCCGAGGCGTACTTGGCGGCGTAGGCGAGCAGCGCGGTGCCGCTGTGCCCGGCGCCGTCGAGGGCGTCACGTGCGGCGGCGATCTGGCCGTCCATCATGCCGCTCATGCAGACCAGCTCGGCACCGGCTTCGGCCTGTGCGACCGCCATGTCGCGGTAGCGCAGCAGGGTGGCGTCGTTGTCGACGGAGCCGTCGGCGGCGAGCACACCGCAGTGTCCGTGGTCGGTGAACTCGTCGAGGCACAGGTCGGACTGCACCACGAGGGCATCCCCCACCTCCTGCCGAGCGACGCGGATCGCCACGTTGAGGATCCCGTCCGGGTCGGTCGCGCCGGAGCCCTCCGCGTCCTTCGTGGTCGGGACGCCGAACAGGTTCACGCCACCCACACCCACCGATGCGGCGTCGACCAGCGCGCGGCGGAACGAGTCGAGGGAGTGCTGCTGCACCCCCGGCATGCTCGAGATGTCCACGGCGTCGGTCGCGCCTTCGCGGATGAACATCGGCAGCACGAGCTCGGCGGGGTGGAGCCGGGTCTCGGCCACGAGTCGTCGCATCGCGGGGGTGGCGCGGAGCCGACGGGGGCGGACCTGGGGGAAGCGTCCAGTCACGGGTGACCTTCCTGGTGGGGGGTGGTTGGGTTCAGTGCCTCGACGACGGCGTCGAGCAGGGCTTCTGCGGACCGGGTGCCTCCGACGGCGTGCACGGGGAGTCCGGCCGCACGGGCGTCGGTCGCGGTCCCGGGGCCGATGCAGGCCACGATGGTGCGGGGGTCGAGCGGGGTCATCCGGCGGGCGATCTCGCGGGCGACGCTGCCACTCGTCACGAGCACCGCAGCGGGCGCCGTCTCGAGGGTGATCGGCTCGTCGCCGGTCCCCACGGTACGGTACGCGACCACGTCGTCCACGTCGATGCCGCGGGCCCGGAGGCCGTCGACGAGCGTGGGTGCCGCGATCTCGGAGCGGGGGAACAGCACGGTGCCGTCGGTGTCCGGCAACTCCTGCACCAGGCCGGCTGCGGACGTCTCGTCCGGCACCAGGTCGACGACCCAGCCCGCAGCGCGCGCGGCACGGGCGGTCGGCTCGCCGACCGCGGCGACGCGCACCCCGGCCGGGAGGCCCGCCACGCGTTCCGACAGGACCGTCACGGCCGTCGCACTGGTGACCACCACCCATGCGTAACCAGCCACAGGGGTCCGGTCACCGACGGTATCCGGTGATCCGAGCCTCCCGGCCGCCCCGGAGGCGACCAGGCGGCAGACCGCAGCGTCGAGCGCGGAGGGGTCGGACGGCGGAGCGTCCGTGATGAGGGGGACGACGACGGGGGCGAGCCCACGGGCCCGCGCCGCTTCGGCGACCCGGTCCCCCCACGCGCCGCCACGCGGGACGAGGACGACCGGGGGTCGCGCCTCGTCCGTCGCGGTGGTGGAGGGTTCCGTGGTGACCGCCTACTCGGCCGGCGTCGCGAGGCCGGGGCCCGCGGTGTACGGCCCGTCCGTGGTGTCCTCGGCGACGGTGGTCGCCAGGTCGGCGAGGTCAGCGGCGCCGTTCTCGAGCAGCTCGGTCGCCACACGGCCACCGACCGCGAGTGCTTCGTCGAGACGCTCCTGCGCCGAGCCGTCGAGCACGGCCGCGTGCGACGCGGTGCGGTACTCGGTGCCGTCGGGGCGGTAGACGGTCGCGGACACGAGCAGCAGCTCGGCGTCCACGACGGCCGTCGCGCCGATCGGGGCGGAGCAGCCGGCCTCGAGCTTGGCGAGGACCTCGCGCTCGGCCGTCACCGTCAGGCGGGTGGGGGCGTGCTCGATCTTGCGGAGTGCGGCGAGCAGCCCACGGTCGGTCTCGTCCGAGCGGATCTCCACCGCGAGCGCACCCTGTCCGGGAGCACTCGGCCAGAAACCGAGGTCGAGCAGTTCCGTGGCGGCCGACAGGCGGTCGATGCGCCCGAGGCCGGCGGCGGCGAGCACCACGGCGTCGAGGTCGTCGTCCACCCGGCCGAGGCGGGTGTCGATGTTGCCGCGGATGTCGACCACATCGAGGTCGGGGCGCTGCGCACGGAGCTGCGCGGCACGACGGGGCGAGCCGGTGCCGACCTTCGCGCCCTCGGGCAGGGTGTCGACGGTGGCGCCGTTCCGGGCGACGAGGACGTCACGGGCGTCCGCACGCTTCGGCACGGCACCGATCGTCAGGCCCGGGTACGGCGCAGTCGGCAGGTCCTTGAGCGAGTGCACGAGGACGTCGACCTCGCCGGCGACCAGGGCTTCACGCAGGGCGCTGGCGAAGACACCGGTGCCGCCGAGCGACGCCAGGGAGGCACGGTTCGTGTCGCCCTCGCTCGTGACGGTGACGAGTTCGACGGGCCGACCGGCCGCCTTCGCCAGGCGGTCGGCGACGTCCTGCGACTGCGCGACCGCGAGCCGGCTGGCACGGGTGCCGAGCCGGATCGGGGTCGGGCCGTCGGGAGACGCCGTGTTGGGGTCGTTCACGGTCGTGTCGGTCACGGAGCGACGCCCGCGGCGGCGGGCTTGAACCCCGCTCGCACGTTCTCGCAGCACCCCGGACGGCACACGTCGTACCAGGGGCCGATGTCGGTCATGTGCGGACGCTCGGCCTTCGGCGTGCCGTTGACCCGCTCGAGCACCAGGTCGACGAGACCGGACACGTAGGCCGGGTCGATGCCGGGGGTCTGCGTGCGGAGCGACCAGAAGCCGAGCTCACCGGCGGTCTCGGTGGCTTCCTCGTCGAGGTCCCACATGACCTCCATGTGGTCGCTGACGAAGCCGAGCGGGACGATCAGCACGGCCCGGGTCGGGCCGCCCTTGAGGTCCTCGTTCATGTAGTCGTTGATGTCGGGCTCGAGCCACGGCTGCGTCGGGGGGCCGGAGCGCGACTGGTAGACGAGCTTCCAGGCGGGCTTCGACGTGCCCTGCAGGTGTGCGTGCTCGGGCTGCTCGAGGAGCTCGGCCCAGGCCTGGTCGAGGACGACCTCGCCCACGGCGAGGTGCTGCGCCTCGTACGCGCCGTGCTCGTCGAACCCGCGGTAGTCGGGGCCCGAGCGGGCGGCGTCGGTCGAGGGGATGGAGTGCGTCGAGAAGAGCACCTGCAGCTCGGTCGCGACGTCGAGGCCCTCGTTCTCGGCGATCGCGCGGGCCATGCCGTCGCGGACGCCGTCGATGAACGGGCGGACGAAGCCCGGGTGGTCGAAGAACTGGCGGACCTTGTCGATCTGGATGGTGTCGATCAGACCGGTCTCGTTGAGCACGCGGGCGTAGTCCTCGCGGTACTGCCGGCAGCTCGAGAACGACGAGTACGCACTCGTGGCGATGGCGACGAGCTTCGTGTAGCCCTTGTCCGCCGCCTCGGTGAAGGCCTGCTCCAGGTACGGCTCCCAGTTGCGGTTGCCCCAGAGGACCGGCATGTCGATGCCGCGCGACGCCAGCTCGGCCTCGAGCGCGGCCTTGAGCGCACGGTTCTGCGCGTTGATCGGGCTCACGCCGCCGAAGTGGCGGTAGTGGTGCGCCACTTCTTCGAGACGCTCGTCCGGGATCCCGCGGCCGCGGGTGACGTTGCGCAGGAAGGGGATGACGTCGTCCTGGCCCTCGGGGCCGCCGAAGCCGGCGAGCAGGATCGCGTCGTACGCGGTCGGGGTCTCGACGTGCTCGGGCCCGGACGCCGCCGCGGGGGTGGCGGCGAGGACCTGGCCGTTCGTGATCATGCTGGTGTCGGTCATGACAGCACCTCCGGGAGTTCGGCGGTCGTCACGCGACGACCCGTGAAGAAGGGGACCTCTTCGCGCACGTGCATGCGCGCTTCGGTGTAGCGGAGATCGCGCATCAGGTCGACGAGGTCGACGAGGTCCGGGCTCTCGAGCGGCAGGATCCACTCGTAGTCGCTCAGGGCGAAGGTCGCGATGGTGTTCGTGAGCACGCGGCGGTACTTCGCACCGGCGATGCCGTGGTCGCGGAGCATCTTCGAGCGCTCCTCTTCCGGCAGCAGGTACCACTCGTAGGAGCGGACGAACGGGTACACCGTGATCCACGCCTCGGGGTCCTTGCCGCGCAGGAACGCGGGGGTGTGCCGCTTGTTGAACTCGGCCTCGCGGTGCATGGCCATCACGTGCCAGACCGGCTCGGCGTCCTGGAAGAGGCCGGTGCGACGGATCTCGCGCAGCACGGCCTGGATGGCCTGCGCGTCGTCGCCGTGCAACCAGACCATGACGTCGGCGTCGGCACGGAAGGCCGAGACGTCGTAGAAGCCACGGATCGTGACCCCGCGCTCGGCGGCGCTGGCGATCACGGTGTCGAGTTCGGACACGGCGTCGTCGCCGACGCGGTGGACCGGACCGAGGGGCCGGCGGAACACTGCCCAGAGGGCGTAGGCCGTCAGCAGGTTCGGGTCGATCCCGGAGTCCGGGTGACCGGTCTCGGCGGGTTCCGTGTGGGGGTGGTCGTGCGCGGGCACGGGCCCGGTGTTCGTGGGCGCGTCGGAGCTCATGGATCCATTGTCCTATCGGTTGCCAGGGTGTTGGCCGCCCCGCATCCGGTGGACCGCGCTCGGGCGGTCTACCGCCGTCGGAGCACCAGCACGACGATACCCCCGACCACCGCTACGCCGGCTGCGAGACCGGCCAGGTAGGGCACCGGCTTCTCGTCGAGGCCGCGCTTGAACTTCGACGCCGCGATCCCGATCTGCTTCGGGACGTTGAGCTTGTCCTCGATCGCGTCGAGGGTGTCGAACAGCTGGGCGCGGGTCGCGGCGACGCGAGCAGCGAGATCGTCGTGCGGGTCGGTCACGGTTCCTCCGTCGGTGGTGCGGCTGTCGGGGCTGTCGGAGCTGTCGGTGCTCAGGAGCGGCCGTCGACGTCCGGCTTGCGGCTGCCGTACTGCGTCGGCGGGGTCGGCTTCTTGCCGAGGCCCTTGACCGCGTTGATGTCGTCCTTGACGCTGGCGATCGTGCGCTTCGGCGTGATCGGCAGGCCCTTCTTCAGGCGCTTCCAGCCGATCAGGCCGAGGATCGCGGCGATGATCAGCATCACCACGGCCACCACCAGGGCGGCCAGCCACGCCGGCATCACGGTCGCGAGGCCCATCACGGCTGCGGTCAGCAGGACGCCGATCGCGTAGAGAACGACGACGAGCGCCCCGACCAGCAGGCCGGCTGCGAGGCCGAAGATCTTCGCCTTCGCGAGCATCTCGGCCTTGAGCAGGTCGATCTCGCCCTTGACCAGGCCCTTGACGAGCTTCGGGACGTCGCCGACCAGGCCGAACAGCGAACGCGACTTGCGATCGCGGGTGTCGGTCATGAGGTGGTGGTGTCCTTCTTCTGGCCGACCTTGCGGACGGCCTTCTTGGTCGTCTCACCGATGAACTCGGCGACGTCCGGGGTCTTGTCGGCGATGAAGTCCTCGGCGACGTGCACGCCCTTCTGGACGCCGTTGCTGTTCCAGACCTTGCCGCTGACGGTCTTGATCTGCTCGTACCGCGCCCGTCCGGCTCGCGATCCCAGGACGTACCCGAGTGCGGCGCCGGCGACGAACAGGAGCTTTCCGCGCATGTGCGATTCCTCCGTGCATTGGTTGTGCGGTGGTCATGCACCGAACGGAATACGTCCGGCGGTCTCACCAACAGTAGCCCTCAGGGGCTGCGCGGTCCGCTCAGGAACCGAGGATCTCGTCGGCTGCCTTCCGAGCGGCGGCGATGATCCCCGCCAGGCCGCGTCCGGTCGAGGCCTCGCCGATCCCGACGACGCCCTCGGCCAGCCCGGCCGCGGTGAGGTCCGGTCCGTACCAACCGACGCGTGCGGCTCCGCTGACGCGGTCGGCCGTGATCGCCACACCGAGCAGCGTGGACGCGTCCTGCAGGGCACGGCTGCCGACGGGGTCGGTCGGGTCGACCGGGAGGCTCGTGGCGACGCCCGCAGGGTCCGTCGCGGTGGTCGCGTAGCTGAGCCGCAGGACGTGGCGTCCGTCCGCCACGTCGGCCAGCCACGGCCACTTCACCGTCGCGTGCGTGAGGGCCTTCGCCGACACGGCCTGCGCGTCCGGGTGCACGAGCATCCCGGTGCCACGCGGGGCGGCGTCGAGCTCCGGCTGGTCGACGACGAGCGTGACGAGCTGGATGCCCGTCCGGTCGGGGGCGGCGGTGCGCTCCGGGTCGACGACGGAGGACAGGGTGTGCTGGGCCGGCAACCGTTCGGTCGTGCCGTCGACGCCGACGATCTCGACCGCGTGCGCCTCGATGCGGGTCGCCCGGGTGTGCAGCCGGACGTCCACCCCGTAGGTCGCCATGTCGGCGACGAGCTCGTCCACCAGGCGCACCGTCCCGCCGCGGATCCCCTGCACCGGGGTGCCGGCGGCCGCGCGTGCCCGCAGCGACAGGACGGCCCGGGCGAGCGAGCCCTCGCGCAGCAGTGCGGCGCGCAGGCCCGGGGCCACCCGGTCGGGGTCGAGCTGGTCGGGGTGTGTGGAGTGCACGCCACCGGCGATCGGCACCACGAGGTCGTCGAGCACCCGCTCCCCCATGCGCCGGCGGACGAGTTCGCCGAGCGAGGAGGCCTTGGCGCCCGCCGGTGCCGGCAGCAGCGAGTCCATCTGGGCGCGCAGGCCGCCCTTCTGCCCGACCACGGCCAGCACGTCGGCGGCCATCGGGGTGCTCGGGATGCCGAGGAGTCCGGTCGCCGGGATCGGGGAGGTCCGGCCGTCGCGGGTCATCAGCCAGGCGCCGCGGGGGTCGGGGGCGACGACGTCGTTGCCGAGCCCGAGCTCGATCGCCAGGCGGCCGACGGCGTCCGTGCGGGTGGCGAAGGAGTCCGCCGCCATGTCGAGGTCGATCCCGCCGACGGTGTGCCGACGGATCATGCCCCCGAGCGCACCCGAGGACTCGACGAGCACCACGTGGGCGCCGCCCTTGGCGAGGTCACGGGCGGTGACGAGCCCGGCGATCCCGCCGCCGACCACGACGACGTCGGTCACGCGCCGGCTCCGTCCTGCGCTGCACCGTCGTCCGCGCGGCCGTCGCCGAGCGAGTGGACCAGCTCGACCACGCGGGTCAGGACGTCTGGATCGGTCTCGGGCGGGACCCCGTGGCCGAGGTTCACGACGTGGGCCCGCGCGGCGCCGCCCCGACGGACGACGTCGCGGACGTGCGCTTCGAGGACGTCCCACGGTGCCGAGAGCATCGCCGGGTCGATGTTGCCCTGCACGCTGACGCCGGTGCCGACGCGCTGGACCGCCTGGTCGAGCGGCAGGCGCCAGTCGACCCCGACCGCGTCGACGCCCACGGTGTCCGTGCCGAAGGTCGTCATGTCGGCCAGGACCTCACCGCTGCCGACGCCGAAGTGGATGCGCGGCACACCGAGCTCGGCGACGTGCGACATCGCCTGGGCGGAGTGCGGGGCGACGGACCGGACGTAGTCGGCGCGGGACAGCGACCCCACCCACGAGTCGAAGAGCTGCGCGGCCGAGGCCCCGGCGAGCACCTGTGCCCGGAGGAACATCCCGGACACCTCGGCGGCCCAGGCGAGCAGCCGCGACCAGGTCTCGGGGTCGGCGTGCATGAGCGTGCGGGCGCGGATGTGGTCCTTGGACGGGCCACCCTCGACCAGGTAGGCGGCGAGGGTGAACGGCGCCCCCGCGAAGCCGATCAGCGGGGTGTCGCCGAGCTGCTCGACCGTGCGCCGGACGGCCTGCTCGATCGGGGCGAGGGCCGCGGGGTCGAGCTGCTCGAGCGCGTCGACGTCGGCGGGGGTGCGGATCGGCGACGAGAGCACCGGGCCACGACCGGGGACGATCTCGACGTCCACACCGGCGAGCTTGATCGGCACGACGATGTCGCTGAAGAAGATGCCCGCGTCGACCCCGTGCCGGCGCACCGGCTGCAGGGTGATCTCCGACGCCATCTCCGGGTCGAGGCACGCATCGAGCATGGCTGTGCCGATCCGAAGCTCCCGGTACTCCGGCAGGGACCGTCCGGCCTGCCGCATGAACCACACCGGGAGCGTCTCCGGACGGTCACCCCGCAGGGCCCGCACCAGGCGGGAACCACTCGTCCGCCCTGATGCCAGGGGGTGGGAGTCGGGGAGGGATGTGGTCGTCGCTTCGGTCACCGGATGATTCTCCCATCGAGCGCGTTACCATTGACTACGTGCTCATCTGTCTCACGGCGTCGCATCGCAACGCCAGCTTCGATCTCCTGGAGCGACTGAGCATCGGTGCACCCGCGGCAGCCAGCCGACTCGTCACGGATGCCGGCGTCCTGGACGGTGCAGTGGTCCTCGCGACCTGCAACCGCTTCGAGGCGTACCTCGACATCGCGGGCGACGAGAGCGACTCCGCCGTCTCCGCCACCGTGCAGGCCGTGGCCGCCGCAAGCGACCTGGACGCCACCGAGGTACTGGACTCCGTCAACGTGCTGGACGGCAAGGACGTCGTGCAGCACCTGTTCGCCGTGTCGAGCGGACTCGAGTCCGTCGTCGTCGGCGAGACCGAGATCTCCGGCCAGGTCCGGCGCTCGCTCGAGGACGCCCGGTCGAACGGCACCACCACCTCGGACCTCGAGCGCCTGTTCCAAGAGGCCGCGCACACCTCCCGCGGCGTCAAGACCCGCACCCGCATCGGCGCCGCCGGCCGGTCCCTCGTGCGCCTCGGCCTCGAACTCGCCTCGTCGCGGGTCACCGACTGGGCCCGCACCCGCGTGCTGCTCGTCGGCACCGGCAGCTACGCGGCCACCACCATCGCCGCCCTGCGTGACCGCGGCGCCACGAACATCCAGGTGTTCTCGCCCTCGGGCCGGGCACCCTGGTTCGCCGCCAAGCACGACCTCGTCGCCGCCCGCGACCTGCGCCAGGCCATCGGCGAGAGCGACGTCCTGATCACCTGCACCTCGAGCGAGGTTCCGGTCGTCGCACCGGCCGACCTCGACGACGGGGTCCGCCGCATCGTCATCGACCTCGGACTCCCCCGCAACGTCGACCCCGCGGCCGCCGGCGTCGACGGCGTCGAACTGCTCGACCTCGAGACGATCAGCATCCACGCCCCGATCTCCGAGCTGAACGCCGAGTCCGAGGCCCGCGCGATGGTCGACGACGCCGTGTCCCGGTTCCGCGCGCAGGCGATGGAGCAGTCGACGACCCCGGCGCTCGTGGCGTTCCGCAAGCACGTGTTCGACATCCTCGACGACGAGATCGAGCGGGCCAAGCGCCGCGCGGACGCCGACGGCGAGTCCGTCGAGCACACCGAGCGGGCGCTCCGGCACCTGGTCGGCGTCCTGCTGCACCGTCCCTCGGTCCGCGCTCGTGAGCTCGGTCGCGCCGGTCGCGGCGAGGAGTTCGTCGGGGCGATCGACTCCCTGTACGGCGTCCGGCCGGAGGCCGAGCCGGAGCTGCCGTCGCCCGTCGTCCCGCTGGCCGACCGCACGGCACTGGACCCGACCGCCTCGGATCGCGACGACCAGGCGGACGCGAGCTGAGCCTCCAGACAGGCTCGCAACCACCCACGCTGCGCGTGAGTGCGCTGCTGCTGGTGCGTGACCGACGCGTCCTGATGGTGCGCGCCCGGGCGCGCGACGTGCTCTACCTGCCCGGCGGCAAGGCCGAGCCGCACGAGACCGACGTCGAGGCCGCCGTGCGCGAGGCGTACGAGGAGACCGGCCTGCGGCTCACCGCCGACGACGTCGACCCGTTCGGCGTCGTGCTCGAGCCCGCCCACGGGCAGGCTCCGGGGACGATGGTCGCGATGACGCTGTTCCTGGTCCGGCCGGGAGGCCCGCTGGACTCCGCCACGCCCGTCGCCTCCGCCGAGGTGGACGAGGTCGAGTGGGTCACCTCCGCCGACGCGGACCGCTGCCCGCCCGCGGGCGTGGAGACGCTCCGCCGCCTGGTGGCGGCGGAGCTGATCGACTGACCGTCAGGCGCAGAGCGACGACGCAGAGGAGCCCATACTCAAGGATGAGTACTCATCCTTGAGTATGGGCTCGCATCGGCTCGGGTTCGTCAGGCCTTGTCGGTGTCGGTGTACTCCCCGACCTCGCCGTTCTGGGCCGGCTCGGCCTCGCCGGGGATGTCCGAGTCGACGTACTCGCCGTCGGGTCCGGTTCCGGTCGGACGCGTCTCGCCGGGGATGTCGCTCGAGACGAACTCGCCGACGGGCTCCGTCGACTCGACGTGCTCGTCGCCCGGGATCTCGCTGTCCGTGAAGGCTCCGGCGCGGGGTTCGACCCCGTCCGCGCGACCCTCGTCGCCTCGTGCCTGTTCGTGCTTGCCCGTCATGTCCGACCTCCGCTGCTCGGGTTGCTTGCCTCGGAGTGTGCCCGTGGTCCCTGGACGCCGACCGAACCGGATGCGGCGTTCGGTGGTTGCCTGTGCACCATGCAACGCAGCAGCCGATCGAAGTTCCTGCTCGTCGTGACCGGGCTCGTCGCCGTCGGGACCCTGGCGGGGTGCGCCTCGGACGGGCAGCCCGCCGCCACCGAGACCGTCACGGCGCCCGCACCGTCGCCGTCCGCGTCGGCGTCCACGCCGCAGTCGTCCGAGGAGTCCGCCTCGGCGGCACCGTCGTCCGGGTCCGGCTCGTCCGCCGGATCCGGTGCCACCGGTTCGTCTGCTGGTGACCGGTGCGCGGTGTCGTCGCTCGCCGGACGCATCGAGGCGGGCAGCGGTGGCGCCGCCGGCAGCGTCATCGTGCACCTGGTGCTCGAGAACACCGGGTCGACGACCTGCACCGTGCAGGGGTGGCCCGGCGTCTCGTTCGTCGGGGGCGGGAACGGCAAGCAGATCGGTGCGCCGGCCGTGGCGGAGAAGAGCTCGCCGCACCCCACCGTGACGCTGGCGCCCGGGAAGACCGCCGTGGCGCCGCTCAAGATCGTCCGTGCCGAGAACTACTCGGCGGGCGACTGCTCGCCCGAGACCCCCGACGGCTTCCGTGTGTACCCGCCCGGGTCGAAGCAGTCCCTGTTCGTGAAGGACACGGACTACCAGGCGTGTGCGTCCGCCGATGCCTCACTGCTGTCCGTGCAGGCGTTCGTGCCGGAGGGGCAGGCGACCTCGTAGCGGTCAGCCGGGCGGTCTCGGCGGGTCCCGAGCACGGGCTGCTGCCGCCACGGACGGAGCCGTCCCGCTGCGATCGCAGCGGGACAGCTCCTTCGGTCTTGACGTGCTGACCGACTAGCTGACCGGCACCGGGACGGCCCCGGTCCCCCGGTCGGGCTCGGGAGCCCGGTCAAGTCCGTGTCCCTCGGTGTCCAGGTTCGGGATGACCTTCTGCATCCACTTCGGCATCCACCAGGCTGCTTCCCCGCAGAGCGTGAGGAGCGCCGGCATGATCATCATCCGCACCAGGAAGGCGTCTGCGAGGACCCCGACGAGCAGCCCGACGGCGATCGACGCGGCGACGGCCATCTCACTCGTGGCGAAGCCCGCGAAGACGACGGCCATGATCGTGGCTGCTGCGACGAGGACGGTGCCGGACTTGGTGAACCCGGAGAACACGGCGTCCTTCGGGCTCAGCCCGCGGGAGTGTTCTTCCTTCATCCGGGACACGAGGAACACCTGGTAGTCCATCGCCAGCCCGAACAGGACCCCGACCAGGATGATCGGCAGCAGGCTCAACATCGGGTCACCCTGGGGTGCGGCGATGAGCGGGTCGAGCCAGCCCCACTGGAAGATCGCGACCGATGCACCGAACGCCGCCCCGACGGAGAACAGGTACCCGAGGGTGGCGAACAGGGGCACGAGCAGGGATCGGAACATCACGATCAGGAGCAGGAACGACAGCGCGACGATCACGATGATGTAGGTGATCAGTGCCCGGTTCATCTGCGCGGTGTCGTCGAGCCCGATCGCGGTCTCGCCGGTCACCTCGACGCGCACGCCGCTGATCGCCGTGGTCTCGTCGCGGATGTCCGTGACGAGCTGCTTCGTGCTCTCGGCGATCGGACCGCCGGTCGGGATGACGGTGAGGAGTGCGGCGTCGTCGGTCTTCGTGACCTGGCCGGGGACGACGGCTTCGACGTGGTCGAGGCCCGTGATCTCGTCCTCGACCGCGGTGAGGTTGCTGGTGACGTCGTCGCCCTGCACGAGCACGAGCAACGGGGACTGGATGCCGCCGAACTCGTCGACGATCAGGTCGTAGGCCTTCCGCTCGGACGACGTCGGGTCGGAGCCACCGGGGATGTTGGAGGCCGTCTTCATGTCGAGGACCGGTGCGGCGACGAGCCCGAGGACGACGACGGCGCCGAAGAGTGCGAGCCACGGGCGTCCGGTGACGAACCTGGCCCACCCGCGGAGGAAGTTCTTGCGGTTCGCGGGACGCTGCGGGATCGGCTGGCCGGCGGCGAGGAGTTCCCGGTGCTTCCGGGGCAGGGCGCGCAACCCGAGGGTCCCCAGGATGACGGGGAGCAGCGTGAGGGCCATCAGCACCGCGATCAGGACGCTGAACGCTCCGGCGAAGCCCATCACGGTGATGACCTCGTTGCCGGTCACGACGAGACCCACGAGGGCGATGATGACGGTGAGGCCCGCGAACACGACTGCGGTGCCCGCGGTGCCGGTGGCCCGGGCGACCGCGTCGACGACACTGCGCCCCTCGCGGAGCTCCGAGCGGAACCGGGTGAGGATGAACAGCGTGTAGTCGATCCCGACCGTGAGGCCGAGCATGGTCGCGAGCGTCAGGGTGGTCCCCTGGATCGGGTTGATCGCGGAGTACGCGAGGACACCGACCGTCCCCACGGCGACCCCGGAGATCGCGACGAGCATGTTCGCTCCGGCGGCCAGGAGCGAACCGAACGTCAGGAACAGCACCAGGAACGCGACCAGGATCCCGATGACCTCGCCGGGACCGAAGGTGGCGTAGGTGTCCCCGAACAGGTGTCCGCCGACCTCGGCGTGGAAGGCAGCACGGTGGTCTGCTGCGAAGTCCAGGACGGTGTCGTACGTCTTCTCCTGGTTCGCTTCGGTGACGCCGGAGAAGGTCAGCGTGGAGATGACCGTGGTGCCGTCCTTCGAGACCATCGGGTTCCGCTGGGCGAACGGGTCCGAGACCGTCTGCACGTGCGGAAGGCTCTTCGCGTCGGCGAGGACTGCCTGCACCTCGGCGGCGGTGGCCTGGTCGGTGACCTTCGCTCCGTCTCGCGCCTGGAGGACGAGCTGCAGCGTCTTCGCGTCGCCCGACGACGAGGAACCGAGGTCGAACTTCTCGTTGACGACGGTGAGCGCCTTCGCGGCGGCGGTCGTGTTGCCGGCCGAGCCGGTGGCACTGGTGTCCATGCCGGCGGCGGTGACCGCGGTGAGGCCCGCGAAGAGCACCAACCAGACGGCGACGATGATGAGCCGGTGCCGGGCGCTGAAGCGTCCGATCGCGGCGAGGACCTTGGGCATGATGCTCCCGGAGAGAAGAAGAGGAAGCCACGCGGAGACCGTCGCGGCGGGTACTCCTCAATGCTCCGAGCAACGCTCCGTCCGGCCGTCGTCCCGTCGGATCGACGGACCTACTGCGTCCGCAGTAGGTCCGGGTCAGTCGACGAGTCCGGCGCGGTAGGCGAGGGACACCAGCTGCGCACGATCACGGACGCCGAGCTTCGCCATCGCGCGGTTGGCGTGGGTCTTCACGGTGTAGGGCGAGACGAACATCTCCCGGCCGATCCGGTCGTTGTCGCCACCGCGGGCGATCGCCACCACCACGTCGTGTTCACGCGGGGTCAGCGCTCGGAGACGTTCCTGCGCATCGGTGTCGATGACGCGGTCGGACTGGGAGCTGACCTGCGCGATGACCGCGGCCTGCGCAGCCGCGGAGAGTGTTCCACCACCGAGGACGACCTCGTTGATGCCCGCCACGAGCTCGCGGGGTCCGACGGTCTTGCCGAGGAAGCCGTTCGCGCCGGCCCGGAGCGCCGAGACCACGATCTCGTCCTGCTCGAACGTCGTCAGGATGACGATGCGGAGCTGCTCGGCGGAGAACCGCTCACGGAGGCGGCGCGTGGTCTCGACGCCGTCGATCCCCGGCATCCGCACGTCCAACAGGACGACGTCGACCGTCGTCGTCTCGAGGAACCGCAGAGCCTCGAAGCCGTCGCCGGCCTCGCCGACGACGGTGAGGTCGTCGTGCGCCTCGAGGATGGTGCGGAGCCCGACGCGGATCATCGCCTGGTCGTCGACCAGCAGGATCGTCGTCACGACAGCTTCCTTCCGTCCAGCGCCAGCACGGCGTGCACGACGAACCGATCGGGTCGTTCGTCGATGTCCAGTGTCCCGCCTGCGGCCCCGACGCGTTCGCGCATGCCCACGAGCCCGAACCCGGACCCCTGCGTCTGCTTGGTCCGCGGCGCGCGTGGGTTGTCGGAGACCACGTGGAGTCGACCCTGCTCGGCGCGGACGGTGATCGTGACCGTGCCGATCCCGTACCGGTGCGCGTTGGTCAGGGCCTCCTGCACGACGCGGTAGACGGTGACCTCGACCACGGGGGCGACCGGTTCGTCCGGCAGCTCGACGTCAGCCACGACGTCGAGCCCGATCGACGTGAACGACGACACCAACGCGGGCAGCGAGCCCAGCCCGGCGACGGTCTGGTCCGGAGCGGCATCCCGTGACCGGAGGAGCTCGAGGATCTGCTGCGTCTCGGCGGTGACCATCCGCAACGCCTCACGCGCGTCACCTGCTGCGCGTGCCGCCGTCACCGGGTCGCGGTCGACGGTGACCTCGACCGCACCCAGGTGCATGCTCGCCACCGCGATCTGGTGACCGACGACGTCGTGCAGGTCGCGGGCGATGCGGAGCCGCTCGGCGTCCACGCGTCGGCGGGCTTCGAGGTCCCGTGACGCGATCGCCTCGCGGGCTTGCTCCCGCAGGGCCGACCAGTACCGGAGCTGTGCCCAGACCGCGGCCCCCGTGGCTCCGGCCGCCGCACACGCCGCGACCGCCGCCAACGCGTCCGTACTGACCAGCCCCGCGCCGGACTCCACCGCGACCACGAGGTAGAGCGGCAGCGCGGTCGCGACGACCATGCGGAACGGGGCCGCACCGCGGAGGGTGACGGAGAACAGCGCGAACACCACGATCGTCCACCCCACGATCGGGTCCCACCCCTGCACCGCTGCCACCGCACAGCCGACCACGGTGAGCAGCACCCCCGGCCACGGGTAGCGACGGGCCACGGCCACACCGGCGATGCCGAGCAGCACACCGACCAACGGGAAGACCCCGGCGCCCGCGACGAGGACTCGGACGATCTCCACCGCTGCACCGGCCACGGCGAGGCTTGCGGCCAGCTCGGGCAGGAGCGCCGGGGACCGGAGCCACCACGGGTTCGGTGGCAGCACGAGATCACCGTCGTCCGTCATCCCCCGAGTCTCCTGCTTCCACCTCACCGACACGTACTGCGGACGCAGTAGGTTCGACGATCCGCGACGACGACGAGGCGCCGCGTCCCGATCCGGAGGATTGGCACCAACCCCACCGGAAGGCACCCCATGACGACCATCACCGCTCCCCGTTCCGCACCGACGGCGCGACGGCACTCCCTCACCCGCGCACCGCAGCTCACCGCGTGGGCCGCTCTGATGGGTGTCTCCGAGGTCGTCCGCTTCGCCGGGTTCATGACCCTGCTCGTCGCGATGGGCGTCGAAGCCGGCGCCCGACGCGTGATCGACCACGAGGAGGCATGAGCGTGCGTCCCATCCGCCCCGAGGACATCACGCTCCCCGACACCCGACCGATCGACATCACCGCGTCCATGCGCGAGGTCGAGTCCGGCGGAGCGGACTCCGCCGATCGCTGACGGTCGCCCCGGCCAGGGCCGCTGAGCAGGAACGGCACCAGGCGTCCACGCTCCCCGAGTCTCGGCCCGGCGGACAGTTTCGCCGTTGCTGCGCCCGCGATCTGTCCGCCGGACCGGGACTCGGCGCGGGCGCCGAGTGCGAGCTCCTCAGCGACGAGCGGGGGCGTGCACCGCCTCGAGCACCTCGGTCCCCATGGTCCGCAGCGCCTCAACCACAGCCAACCGCCGCTGCAACGAAGCGTCGTCGAACGTGACGGTCACGGCGTAGCTGACCGACGACCCCGGCCCCCGCAGGATCCCCGCCTCGGCCCGCACGCCCGTGCTCGACCCGGTGACCGCGACGACCTGCAACCCGTGGTCGAGTGCACGGTGCGCCAGGGGGTCGAGCCCGAAGGACCCGGCGACCAGGTTCAGGTCACTCGCCAGGGACAACCAGCCGAGCACCCGGTTCGACACCGCCTCGTCGACGACCTCGCCGAGCGCCAGTCCGCGCATCACCCACGACAGCTCCCCGGTCGGTGCGACGGAGGCGTCGGGGGCGTCGTCCGGACCGCGGCGGTCCCGCACCCGGTCGATCAACGCGGTGCGCTCGATGCCCAGGGACTCCGCACGCTCCCGGACGGCGTCGATGCCCACGGTCGACAGCAGTGCGTTCATGGCCCAGGCGTCGGCGGTCGCCCCGACCAGGGTCGCCAGGTCGGGCACCTGCATGGTCGGCTCCTGCAGGAACTGCCACAGGCCCGCACCGGTCGCGGTGTCTCGGGCCATGCGCTGCAGTCGGTCACCGTGCAGGCGGCCGTCCTCGAGCTGGGCGGCGACCTCGATGAGCAGCAGGACACGGCCCAGGCTCGCGACCGGCTGCACCAGGGTGTCGTCGATCGCGAGCAGGGCCTTGCCGCTTGAGGTGTCGATCACCGAGGCGCTGACCCCGGCGCCCTCGAGCGCGAGGGCACCGAGGGCCTCGGTCGTGGCGGTGAAGCGGTCGTCGGCCCGGCCGCTGTGCCGCCCACGACCGCGGCCGCCACCTGCTGGGCGGTCGTCCGGTCGCCGGCGGCGCGACGACCGGGCCGCGTCCGGCTCCGTCATCACCAGATCGCGACGCGCTCGGCGGGGTCGAGGTACATCGCGTCCTGCTCGGTCACGCCGAAGGTGTCGTACCAGACGTCGATGTTCCGCACGACCTGGTTGCAGCGGAACTCGTTGGGCGAGTGCGGGTCGATGCTCAGCAGACGAGCCGCCTCTTCCGGTCGGATCGCCATGCGCCAGGCCTGTGCCCAGCTCAGGAAGAAGCGTTCGGCACCGGTGAGGCCGTCGACGACCGGGGGCTCCTGGCCGTCGAGGGACAGCAGATAGGCCTTCCACGCGATCGACAGGCCACCGAGGTCACCGATGTTCTCGCCGATCGTCAGGGCACCGTTCACGTGGCTGTCGGGCACCTCGGTCGGCACCAGGGCGTCGTACTGGGCGATGAGGGCCTTCGTGCGCTCCTCGAACGCCGCGCGGTCGGCCTCGGTCCACCAGTTCTCGAGCTTGCCGTCGCCGTCGTACTGCGACCCCTGGTCGTCGAAGCCGTGGCCGATCTCGTGCCCGATGACGGCACCGATGGCGCCGTAGTTCGCCGCGGCGTCGCGGTCTGCGTCGAAGAACGGGAACTGCAGGATCGCGGCCGGGAACACGATCTCGTTGAAGCCGGGGTTGTAGTACGCGTTGATCGTCTGCGGGGTCATGAACCACTCGTCGCGGTCGATCGGCTTGCCGATCTTGCCGAGCTCGCGGTCGACCTGGAACGAGGCGACGGCGCGGACGTTCGCGACCAGGTCGTCGGCGAGGACGGGCAGCGCCGAGTAGTCGCGCCACTTCACCGGGTAGCCGATCTTCGGCGTGAACTTGTCGAGCTTGTCGAGCGCACGGGCACGGGTCTCGTCGGTCATCCAGTCGAGCGCGGTGATGCTCTGCCGGTACGCCTCGACCAGGTTGGCGACGAGGTCGTCCATCTTGGCCTTCGAGGTCTCGTCGAAGTGCTCCTGCACGTAGATGCGGCCGACGGCCTCGCCCATCGCACCCTCGACCAGCGAGACGCCACGCTTCCAGCGCTCGCGCTGCTTGGGCGCACCGGTGAGTGCGGTGCCGTAGAACGAGAAGTTCGTGGCCGAGAACGCGCTCGTCAGGTACGCGGCGGAGCCACGGATGACCTGCCAGCGCAGCCAGTCCTTCCAGACCTCGAGCGGCTGGTCGTTCAGCAGGTCGGCCAGGCCGGTGATGAACGAGGGCTCGCGCACCACGACGGTCTCGAACGCACCGGCGGGGGCGTCGATGGCCTGCCACCAGGTCTGCAGGTCGACGCCCTTCGCGAGCGCGGCGACCTCGGCCCAGGGCAGCTTGTTGTAGGTCTTCTGGCTGTCACGCGTGGTGACGTTGTCCCAGTGCTGGGCGGCGAGCGCCGTCTCGAGCGCGATGACGTGCTCGGTGCGGGCACCGCCGTCGTCGAGGCCGGCGAGCGGGAACATCGCCGCGACGAACTCGCGGTACTTCTCGCGGATGTCGGCGAAGCGCTCTTCGCGGTAGTACGACTCGTCGGGCAGCCCGAGGCCGGACTGCTCCAGGAACACGACGTAGGACTCGGGGTCGCCCGGGTCGTTGTCGACGAAGAGCTGCAGGAAGCTCGGCAGGCCGATGCGCTCGAAGCGGCCGACGGCGGCGATGACCTCGGGCACGGACTGGATCTCGGTGATCTCGGCGAGCAGGTGCTCGATCGGTGCGGTGCCGAGCTCCTCGAGCCGCGCTTCGTCGGTGAAGGAGGTGAAGAGGTCACCGACCTTGCGCTCCTCGGTGCCGGGGGCGGCCTGCTGCGAGCGCTCGATGATGTCGCGCACGGCGATCTCGGCGGCTTCGGCCAGCACCGTGAAGGAGCCGTACCGGGCCTTGTCGTCGGGGATCGGCGTCGCCTCGATCCAGGTCCCGTTCACGTGGCGGTACAGGTCGTCCTGGGGGCGCACCGCGGGGTCGAGTTCGTCAGTGTGGATGCCGGAGGCACGTGCGACGTCGGTCATGCGGTCCACGATAGCCACCGACCCCATGGGGCAGGTCGATCAGGGTCGTCACCGGCACACGGCTGCCGGTACGGTCATCGCATGGGACTTCCGTGGAAGCTGCACGGCGACGGCAAGACCGTCTCCGCGACGACGATCGTGGCACCCGACGAACGGCTCACCTGGCCCCGGACCATCGGCCTCGGCGTGCAGCACGTCGTCGCGATGTTCGGCGCCACGTTCCTGGTGCCCCTGATCACCGGGTTCCCGCCGTCGACGACGCTGCTGTTCAGCGGCATCGGCACGATCCTGTTCCTGCTCATCACGGGCAACCGCCTGCCGAGCTACCTCGGCTCGTCGTTCGCGTTCATCGCCCCGATCGGCGCGGCCACCAAGATCGGCGGCATCCCGCTCGCCCTGTCCGGCATCATCGTCGTCGGCGCGCTGCTCGCGATCGTCGGGCTCGTCGTGCACCTGGCCGGCGCCGGGTGGATCGACCGGCTGATGCCCCCGGTGGTCTCGGGCGCGATCGTCGCCCTGATCGGCTTCAACCTGGCGCCGTCGGCCCGGAAGAACTTCACGGAAGCCCCGGTCATCGCGGTCATCACCCTCGCGACGATCGTCCTGGTCACGGTTCTGTTCAGGGGCCTGATCGGCCGCCTGTCGATCGTCATCGGCGTGCTCGTCGGGTACGTCGCCGCGCTCATCGGCGGTCAGGTCGACTTCTCGAAGGTCGGCGACAAGCCGTGGATCGGTCTGCCGGACTTCACCGCTCCCGCGTTCGACCCGTCGCAGCTCCCGATCTACCTGGCGTTCGTGCCGGTCGTCCTGGCGCTGGTCGCCGAGAACGTCGGCCACGTCAAGGGCGTCGGGCAGCTGACCGGCCGTGACCTCACGCCGCTGACCGGTCGCGCGCTCTTCGCCGACGGCATCTCGACCGTCTTGGCGGGCGTCGGCGGCGGCTCCGCCACCACCACCTACGGCGAGAACATCGGCGTCATGGCCGCCACCCGCGTCTTCTCCACCGCCGCCTACTGGGTCGCCGCCATCGCGGCCGTCCTGCTCGGTCTGTCGCCGAAGATCGGCGCCGTCATCTCCTCGGTGCCGGCCGGCGTGCTCGGCGGCGCCACCACCGCGCTCTACGGCCTGATCGGCGTCATCGGCATCCGGATCTGGGTCGAGAACCGCGTCGACTTCTCGAAGCCGAAGAACCAGCTGACCGCCGGCATCGCCCTGATCATCGGCATCGCCGACTTCACGTTCCGCTTCGGCCAGGCGAGCTTCGGCGGCATCATCGTCGGCACGATCGCCGCGATCGTCGTCTACCACCTGATGGACGTCATCGGCCGGGCCCGCGGCACCGACGAGCCCTCGACCGAGGCCGCCGACCCCGCACACGCCGCCACCGGCGCCGTCCCTGCGGAACCGCGCGCCGACTGACGCGAGTGGTCGGCCGGAACGCGCGTCCGGCCTGACGACGTGGGACCACCGGACTGGAGGCCCGTGGCGGACACGGCCACGGGCCTCCAGTCCGTCAGGTGGTGCGTTGCGGACCGGAACGCCCCCAGTCGGTCGCTCCGGTCCGCACGCGCTCCTCGCCCGGTTCAGCGGGGCGCGCTGGGCGACGGGGTCGCGGTCTGCACGGACTCCTGCTCGTCGATGTACCGCTGATCGAGCGGGACCTCATCGGCGACCCCCGCCGTCCACTGCCCGACGACGGTCGTGCCGTCGGACTCGTACACGTCGCCGCCGTCCGGCTCGCTCCACAGAACCCAGCCCTTGCGGCCGTTGTCCGCCCTCCCGGGGACCAGATCCGGGTGACCCGACGCGTTCGGGACTCCGTAGGTCTGGCCCTTGTCGTTGACCGCCCAATCCGACGTGACCGCGGTGGCGTACTGCAGCGTCGCCGTCCACCGCGTCCCCGCCGACGCTTCGATGCTGAACGTCGTGGTCCCTCGCTCCGGGAGCCGGCCGTCGACGACGCGCATCGTCCCTTCGTCCCGACAACTCAGGCCGGATGCGCCCCCTCCGACGGTGAGGACCCGGACCATGCCGACGTCGTTGCGGCACGTGATGTCGATGATCACGGCACCCGCGGTGTCGGGAGCCTGCCCGATGTCGATCAGGGCGGGACCGGTGTGCGTCGCAGTGGTCGTGCGCCCGACTGCTGCCGTCGTCGTGGTGCCCGGGAGCCCGGCGACGACCAGGGCGGCGGCGCTCGTCGTCACCGCGATCGCTGCGACGGAGACGATCGAGACGCCGATGCGTGCACGTCGTTGCTGTCGCTGCAGGGCGCTCCGTCGTGTCCCGATGGCGGCCAACTCCGAGCGGACCGCTGCCGCAGCGTCGGGGTTCATGTCGATGCTCATCAGTAGGTGCCTTCCGGTGCGTTGCGGACAGTGGGACGGAGGTCGTGCAGGTCGCGTTGCAGGCGCTGCCGCATCCGGTGCAACCGCACGCGTGCCGCCGGCGGTTTGAGACCGACCGCCTGCGCGGCTTGCCAGACCGGCATCTCCTCGACCCCGGTGAGCACCAGCAGCGCGGCGTCCTGCGGCGCGAGTCCCCGAATCGTCGTCCGGAGGCGTTCGCGGGCCTCGAGGTCTTCGGCGTCCGTGGCAAGAGCGTGGGGATCGTCCCGAGGGAGTGCGTCGAGGAGCTTCCGGTACCGCGCCGCTGCGCGTCGGTGGTTCTGGGTCAGGTTGACCGTCGTGACCAGCAACCACGGAGCGACGGAACCGGCCACGAGGGTGACGCTCTTGCGCTTGCGCCAGAGCTCGTAGAACGCCGCCGCTGTGATGTCCTCGGCGTCGTGCGAGTTCTCCGTCAGGCTCAACGCCCGTCGGTAGATGCGCGGTCGGTGCCGGTCGAACAGCGCGGCGAACGCAGCCCCGTCATCACGGACCGCTCGCGTCCACAGCGGGTGGTCGTCCTGTTCGTCCTTCACACTCTGGAGTGTCCGGTCATGGCTCCAGCGTTACAGACGCCAGCGGATCGGCTCGTCGCGCAACGAGGTCGTGCGGGGCGCAAGCCCGAGGACGTGGGACCACCGGATTGGAGGCCCGTGGCGGACACGGCCACGGGCCTCCAGTCCGTTCCGGGGTCGCGCCCACACCGCCTGGCGACCACCGCGGGTCGGCATCGCCGACAGAATGGGTCGGTGCACCGACCGACGCGACCCGCTGTGACCGCTGAGCGGCGCGCGGTCGACCGCGACATCGTGCGACTGGCGGTGCCCGCGCTCGGAGCGCTCGTGGTCGAGCCGCTGTTCCTGATGACCGACACCGCGCTCGTCGGGCACCTCGGGGCGACGCCGCTGGCGGCCGTCGGGCTCGCGAGTGCCGTGCTGTCGACGGTGACCGGGCTGCTGGTGTTCCTGGCGTACTCGACGACCCCGGCCGTGGCACGGGCGCTCGGTGGTGGCGACCGTCGCGGAGCCGTGCACGCAGGCATCGACGGCATGTGGCTCGCGCTCGTGCTGGGGGTGGTGCTGGCGCTGGTCGGGTGGCCGCTCGCCGGGCCGCTCGTCGACCTGTTCGGCGCCTCGGCCGAGGTGTCGGCCGCCGCGACCGCGTACCTGACCATCTCCCTCATCGGGCTGCCCGGCATCCTGGTCGTGACTGCCTCGACCGGACTGCTGCGTGGGCTGCAGGACACGAAGACCCCGCTCGTCGTCGCGACCATCGGGTTCGTCGCGAACGGGCTGCTCAACGCCGTCCTGATCTACGGCGCCGGCTGGGGCGTCGAGGGATCCGCCGCCGGCACCGTCATCGTGCAGTGGGCGATGGCCGTCGTCTACGTGCGCATCGCGGTGCGGGCCGCTCGGTCGTCCGGGGCGCCGCTGCGACCCGGTGCCTCGGGCGTCGCCCGGGCCCTGCGATCGGGGGCGTGGCTGTTCCTGCGCACCGCGTCGCTGCGGATCGCGATGCTCGCCACCGTCGGTGCCGCCGCCGGGCTGGGGACCACCGGGCTGGCGACGACGCAGGTCGGGCTGACCGTCTTCTCGACGCTGGCGTTCGCGCTCGACGCCCTGGCGATCGCCGGGCAGGCGCTCGTCGGACACGGACTCGGCGGGCGTGACCCGGAGCGGGTGCGACTGGTGACGCGACGGCTCGTGCTGCTCGGGATCGCCGGCGGTGTGCTGCTCGGGGTGCTGACCCTGGCCGTGAGCGGCGTGCTCGGGCCGGTGTTCTCGGACTCCCAGGCGGTGCGGGACGCCCTGCCCGTCGTGCTGGTGCTCATCGCCGTCGGGATGCCCGTCGCCGGGTACGTCTTCGTGCTCGACGGGGTGCTGATCGGCGCCGGTGACGCGCGGTACCTGGCCATCGCCGGAGGCCTGAACCTCGTCGTCTACCTGCCGCTGCTCTGGTGGGCCGGCGGGACGCTCGCGGGGTTGTGGGCGGCCTTCGCCCTCGGGTACATCGGGGTCCGGGCGGTGACGCTCGGGGTGCGGGCGCACCGGCGCGGCTGGGTGGAACAGGCGTTGGCGCGGTGAGCGAGCCGTCTCCGGCTGGGCCCGCTTCGTCCTCCGGGCCTGATTCTTCTGCGGCACCGTCGTCCTCGGTGGCCTCGTCGGCCGTGCTCGCCACGGTCGGCATCGGGGTGCAGGGCGTCGCGAAGCTGCTCGTGACCGTCGTCGTCGGGCGGGTGTTCGGCACCGAGACCCTCGGACAGACCACCGCGCTGCTGTCGCTCTCGGTGTTCGTCGCGCTGCTCTGGCCGAACGCCGCGGGCAACACCGCGTCGCGGTTCCTGGCGATCGCACTGCGGGGTCGGCGATCCGATGCCGCGGTGAACCGGCTGCTCGGGGTGTCGATGCTGGTGTCGAGCGTGGTGCTCGCCGCGGTCACCGTGCCGATCGCGCTGGCCTGGGGCAACGGACCCGGGATGGTGCTCGGTGGTGCCGCGGTCGTCGTCGGCTACGGCCTCTACTGCTACCCCCGCGGTGCGCAGCTCGGCTACGACCGGGCGCCGCGGGTCGCGCTGTGGGACTCGGTGACGAGCGTGCTGGCGCTCGGGTTGCTCGTGGTGGCATGCGTCGCGCGGCTCGAGCCCTTCGTGCTGCTGCCCCTGGCCATCGGGTACACGGTGTTCGCGATCGCGTGCTGGCCGCGGGGCAACGGCTTCGCGCCTGCTTCACACGAATCCGCCGCCGGGGTGCTCGGGTTCGCGGCGTGGAACGTGCTGGCGGTGGTGACCTCGAACGGGTTGCTGCAGTTGACGATGATCTCGGCGCAGGTGACGTCGTCGGCGCACGCCGCCGGTGTCTACGCCGCTGCCTTCACCCTGGCGACGCCGGCGTCGATGCTCGGGCAGGCGTTGGGGCAGGTGCTCGTGCCGGCGTTCGCGCACCGGACCGATGGCGGATCGCTGCGCTCCCGCGGCGCCCTGCTGCTCGTCGTCGGGTTCGCTGCGGCGTCCGCGGTCGTGTTCGGCCTGGTCGCGCTGCTCGCCGGGTGGTTCCTGCCGATCGTCTACCCCGCCGAGGGCGCCGCTGCCGTCGCGGACCTGCGGTACCTGATGGTCGCGGTGTGGGTGTTCACCGTCGGACTCGTGCCGGCGGCGTTGCTGCTCGCCGCTGGGCGCTCACGCCAGGTCGCCCTTGCCTCGGTCGCCGGGTTCGTCGTCGGGGCTGGGCTCATGGCGGTACTCGGGCCCGTCGCAGGTGTCGCTGGTGGCACCACGGGATTCTTGGTGGGGAGTGCGGTGAACCTGGTTGCGGTGGTGGGGCTCGGGGTGCGCACCAGCGCCGTGCCTCGACAATCCGTAGGGAATGTCGCATGAAGCTCGCACGGAACCACTCGCGGACCCCGCTGCTCACAAGCATCGGGATCGTCGCCGCGGTCGCGTTGGCCGGCTGCTCCGGACACAACGTCCCGACCGATGTCGGAGGCGAACCCTCCGACGCCTCGGAGACCGCCGCGAGACAAGCAGCGGTCGAGGGTCTCGAGGAGCACGACGAACACCGCTTCGTGTCGGCGGTGGGACAGGATCAGCGTTCCGGCGCGGTCACGGCGTGGAAGGTCTGCGAGCCGCTCCTGACACCGGGTGCGAAGGTCACCTCAAACGACGCGGTCGTGACGACCATCGTCGGCGTCTTCGTGCACCCTGCGGACAAGCGGGCGAAGGACTGCTGGGTCACGCTGTCGTGGACGGAACGTCAGGGGTGGAGCATGACGGCTGAACTGTCCGCCGCCGACGACTAGGCCGCACACGCTTCGTGCGCCGGAGCCCGTTGCCGTGGTGCGGCGAGCTCCCTCGACCCCGCCGGTCAGGAGTTCGCTGCAGCGCCGCTACGGAGCCAGTTCGAGCACGTAGTCACGTTCCCGGATCAAACCGTGCTCGGGGATCCACACCTGAAGCTAGTCGACAGTGAAGTGCTCGAGCTCGTCGTGGTGGGTGCGGAGGAACGACGCCACTCCCGGCTGCATCGGGAACCGTTAATCCACGCCCTGGACGACTGCGGTGAGGTCGTCGGCGTCCCGCTCCCAAGTCCCACGGGGCGGTGGGAAGTACGGCTTCCACGCGACGACGTTGTACCCCTGCGACGTAGCGCGGGCCGAGCGATCCAGGCCCGCCGAGGGCGAGTTCGGCGAGCCCGGACAGGTACTTCGCGGTCGGCGGGTGCTCGAGGTTCCGGATGAAGACGTCGTGGACGTACTCCCACCCGGAGACGACCTACACGTCCTCGTCGACGTCCACACGCTGCCGACCGACGTGCCAGTACGCGAACACCAACGCCACACCGACCACGATGACGAACGTGACGACGCGCACGAGCTGTTGGCGATCGAACGATCGTCGAGTTCGATGAGGAGCCGTCACGACAATCTCGTCTTCCACACACGCCGACCGCAGCGGCCACGCCAACCGACGGACGGACCCGTTTGCCGACGGCCGCTACTGCTCGCGCTGCCGCATCCGCCGGGCCGTCCGCGACGCGCACGACGCCGCACACCGACGCCACCCCCGACACGAAACAGCCGGCCATTCCTTCGGGTGACCGGCCGTTCTCGCTGATGCTGACGAAGCGATTTTCTGTGGAAGCAGCAAGGTTCGCGGTGCGCCGGGAGAACCGGCTACTCTCCAGCCGAGACGACAGTTCACACCGAGGGGCGGTGTGGCTCGTCCGTGAAGTGGGGAAAAGTGAATACTCCGTTCGTGCTGCCGAGATCGAGAACTCTCTGGCGGTCGCTCGTCCTGATCGTCATGGTCGTCGCGCTTGCACTCGCCTCGATCGTGGCGATGTCGCCACCTCGAGCCGAGGCAGCTGGCGCTTGTGGGACGGCCTGCGACGACATCTCTGCCGACCCGGCAACGCTCGCGAAGCAGCTCGGGGGCTTCGTCACAGCGGGTACCTTCACCGCGACCGCGAACGGCGCGGGCGACACCAACGATCTGTACCGAAACGAGATCCTCCCGATCGCGAACGGAAACCCGACGCCGGGTTGCCAGCTCGACACTCGGGTACTCCAGACACTCGTCATCGTGACCAAGAAGTTCGGATCGTTGCGGGTCAATGACCTGAACCGTCGTTGCCCGACGATGACGCACCCCGTCTCTTGCGCGAGCAACGAGAGCTCCCTGCACTGCATCGACCCGAGTGTCGCGATCGACTTCGGTTCTGTCGGCGGGTCCACTGTTCAGGGTCCTGACGCACGCACGCACGAGTTGCTGGACTTTCTCGACACCTTCGTTCCGTCCGGCACGCAGGCCGGGCAGTCACAGTGCAGGTCCACCTGGTCCTTCACGAACATCACCCGCCAGTTCGCAGACACCTGCAACCACCAGCACGTGGACTTCAGCAACGTGACCAGCCCGCTGTCGATCTCACCGTCGTCGTACTCCAACGGCACCGCCGTGGCGGTGCGTGCGAACACCGGCACACTGTGGACGTGGACCGGCAGCGCCGGTACTCCCGGCTTCGCCGCGAACTCCGGCCGACAGATCCAGGACGGCACCTCCCCTGCACTTGCACGGGACGGCTCGAACGCCGCAGCCGCCTACGTCGACCCCAGCGGGACGCTCTGGACCTGGAAGGGCAAGGCCGGCACGACCGGCACCGCCGCTTCGGCCGGAGTCGGCGTCAAGCCAGGCACCAGCCCGGACATCGTCTCGCTCGGCGATGGAAACTTCGCCGTCGCGTTCCAGGCGAACACCGGGGATCTCTGGACCTGGAAGGGCACCGCTGGCTCAACGGGCTACGCGCAGTCCACCGGACAGGGCATGAAGGACGGCACCAACCCGTCCATCACCACCGTCGGCAGCGGCGTGTCCGTCGCCTACCAGGCCGAAAGCGGTGGCCTCTGGACCTGGTACGGCCCGGCCGCGACCACCGGAACCGCCAAGAGCGCAGGCCTCGGGATGAAGGACGGGACAAGCCCGGCGATCACACGTGTCAACGGGTCCACCGTCGCCGTGTCAGCGCAAGCGAACACCGGCAAGCTCTGGGTCTGGAGCGGCACACCGCGGACGACCGGGCTCGCCGTTCAGACCGCTGTCGGCATGAAGGCGGGCACCAGCCCGTCGATCACGCTCGTGGGGTCGGAACTCGCCGTGGCAGCACAAGCGAACACCGGAGACCTCTGGACCTGGCACGGAGCTCCGGGCGATGCCGGGTTCGCACACTCGGCGGACGTCGGTATGAAGACCGACACCAGCCCCTCAGCAGTGACCGAGGGCGACCACCTCGCCGTCGCAGTCCAGGCGAACACTGGCTCGCTCTGGACGTGGACCGGCGACGCCGGCACGGACGGCTTCGCTTCCGCCGGCAACGTCGGCATGCGGAACGACCCCGGGATCGGCTAAACCCGAAGCGCCGGACCGAAGAAACGCCCTGTCTCCACGCGCTCGGAGACAGGGCGTTTCCCGTCCAACCGCGCCCCCGCTCGACCTGGTCGGTGGGCTCCGCCGCGATCAGGCCGTCCGCGACTTCCAGGCCTGCGGCACCGCCATCGAAGCGTGACTACGCCGCGCTTCGGACGCTGGCGTGGGCGACCCCTGCGACGACGAACCGTAAACGCCGGGCCCATGCAGGTCCCGTCCCCCGTCGGACCGGAGGCGTGGCTCGTCGGTCAGGACGTCGGCGCGACTCCGAAGGCCGAAGGGCCCCTGCCAATGGCGTGCAGCAGCCCGCTGACCTCCCATGAGCAGGCTCCGACCTCGATCGCGTGTTCGGCCGGCATGTCGATGCGCCCAGCGATTGTCCGGTTGTTCGCAGCACCGAGCAGATATGACGCTCTTATGCCAACTGAAGGCCACGCACATCCAAATAAGGCACGAGACAGGGTCCGAGCAACTAGATAATCAAGGAAATATGCCTGCGAAGATGCTTTCGAGGTCTCCGACGACACCCGCGGCGTCGACCCCATGTCGCGACTCGAAATCGTGCCGAGTCGTCACTTCCCGACAAAACGTCATCGCACTCGAAACCTTGTCGCCGTTGACTGCTGGTTGCGCACAGTAGGCCTCCAGGTCCCCGCGTCGAAGCACAAACACACCTTCGCTCGCCAAAGCCGAGATCAGGTCGTCACGTTTGTTTGCAATCCGCTCGGCCGGCGGGGTGCGAAGTACATCCGTCTTGCTGCGACTTTCTCCCTGCGCAAATAGCTCGGTCAAGGTGTCCTGCAGCGCAGCGACTGCATCATCATCCCGGTCTGCCTTCCACTCCTCAAACTGCTCCTGGGCGGCGACCCAAAGTTGAGCGGAATTACGCTTCTTCACGATGCCCTTTACTTTGTCACTCTTGACCGCATTCACTGCGGGAAGGTGCTTGGAGACATCATCCATCAATCTGGCATGCTGCTCGCGGAGCGTCACACTATCGGTGAGGTGGTTGAATCCGTCACTCAGTGAGTCCAGATCCGTTATGACGCGGACTTGAACGCCAAACTGCCCAAAAAATGAACGATAGCGCGAGATGCTCCCTTTACCTCCGGTTTTGATGAAACTGACATTGTGCTCGTCGTGATTCCAAGCAGGATTGAGTAGACCCGCGAGATGTGGGAAAGTGAAAGTGTCGCTATCCCCCTCGACGAGCACAACGGTTTTGGCGAAGAACGCTGCTTCGTTATTCTCGTACTGCACCATTTGATAAGCATCGCGGTCAGCGAGCTGCAGGTCCACCGGTAGTGCTTCAACGCCGGTTCCCGTCTTAGTTAGCTTGGCGAACCCGTCAGTGCTCGGGCCGAAGAATCCGGCCGAGTGTGTCGTGACCAGCACCTGGTGCGCCAGCGCGAACGTGGCCAGAGTGCTCATGAGTTGACGCTGCGCACGAGGATGCAGGAAAAGTTCCGGCTCCTCAAAAAGGAGAACGCAGGGATGGGCCGGATTCGAACTACCGGGTTCGGATAGACCACCTGCCCGAAGTGCGGTGTACGCACGCAAGATCGCAAATAGCACTGTGCGCTTAAGCCCATCTCCCTTGCTCACCAGCAACCCGTCATGGCCGTCGTTTACTCGCAACTCGGCCCCGCCCAAAATAGTCGATAGCGCCGGCGCTGGCACATTCATGGTCAGTTCAACGTCGGGAAAACTTTCCCGAACAAATTGCTGAATGGTTGACTCGATAGCCCTTACCGCGTCGAGTCGTTCGTCTACCAGCGTGCCGTCGTCTGCGAGTATCCGGCTCAGTTTCTTTTGGACCTTCAGAAACTCCCTCGTGATGTCCTCGAACTGGTCTTCAACCTCTGTCAGGAGCAGACCTAGCAGCTTCGCAAATGTTGCAGTCCCCGAGGACCGCGCCTCAACTGAGGCGTCCTTCACGGCTTCAATGTAAATCACTTCAGGGAGAAGGGGCTTGATTGCCTGCCAGATACCAGTCTTGATCACCTGCGGGGTAGGTACGAGCTGCTCGGCCGGCAATGCATCAATCAACGCCTGGAAGGCATCCTTGACGTCGCTCGATTTTGGAGTTGTGTCGAGCATTTCGTCAAGCGCGGGAACTGCATGCACCGCGGCCGAGCGAAGATTAGCTCCACGCAAGTTCTTAATGACGTCACCAAACGTATCCAGCGACCACATTGGATCACTAGGGACCCAGGCTATATATCGGACTTCCGACGTCGAGTTGGGCTCCTGTCGGCGAATAAGAGTAAGGGAATCATCTTTGATCATCGCCCGCACACTGTCCCGATGCGCTTCGGCGACGCGTTGCAGATCGCCTTCGCTAATCTTGTCTATGGTCAAAGCCACCTGGACGGCGCCGTCTTTCTCACGGAAGTCGTCACTTGTTAGCTTGCCGCCCTCCAGCGCGAACTGAATAGCGTGCAGCAGAGTCGATTTGCCGGCGTTATTTTCCCCGATGATGCAGCCGAAACGAGTCAGTGGCAGCGTGGTATCAGTGTGCGCACGGAAGTTGTTAACCTGAATTTTTGCCAGCTGCACTGAGGCTCCTCGACTCATCGTCGAGCCATGTTGAGGTGGGCTCGAGTATGCCGAGTGTGCATCAAGCCGGTCGGATCTTGAAGTTGCCGCGCCGCTGACGTTCGTCGCTCACCGAGCACCGGCGCTGCCCGTAGTGGCGTTTTGGGGTTTACCTCAACGCCACGGCGTCGGAAGCACCGACGAGTATTGTTCTGGGCTACGTCACACCGCTTTCGCCACAGATGCGTGCAAGGATCCAGACCTGAAGCCACACGCACCCAGGCAGGATGCCTGCGTTAGCCGGGGCTCGGAGCTGGCGGCGGCCCCGTCGTGTCCCCCACCCGCAACTCCGACGTGAACGATGCCGGCTGCGGCTCCGCACCCTCGAGCATGGCCAGGGCGGCACGGGCGGCGGCCTGGCCCTTCTGCACGAACGGCTGCACCAGGGTGGTCAGGTGCCGGATCGGGGTGCGGTGGAGCAGGCTGTCGTCCACCGTGATGCCGTCGAAGCCGACGACGCTGACGTCCTCGGGGACACGAAGTCCGGCGTCGAGCGCGGCCGAGATCACCCCGACGGCGATCAGGTCGCTCTGCGCGATGACAGCGGTGGGGCGGGGGCCGTCCGGTGCGAAGAGCTCGGTGCCGGCGAGACGCCCCTCTTCCACCGAACTACCGGCGGTCTCGATCGCGACGGCCTCCGGGTAGACCTCCCGCACACCACGCAGGCGTTCGAGCGTGGTGAAGGCGATGCCCTCGTCCTGCCGAGCTGCGTCGATCGGGCCACGGCGGCGTGCGGCATCGAGGGGCAGGGTCACGACGGTCACGTCCCGGTGGCCGAGCCCCTGCAGGTACTCCGCAGCTCGGTGTGAGGCATCCCGGTTGTCGAGCTGGACGGGGACGGCACCCTCGATCTCGTCCGCCTCGATCGCGACGACGGGGATCTGCCGACGGCGCAGCACCGCGACGGCGGGGTCGATCCGGACGTTGCACCCGACGAGCACGACGGCGTCCATCGGGGCGTCGACCAGCGGGCCGGCACCCTGCTCGTCGTCGAGCGGACTCCGGACGAGCAGCAGTGAGGCACCGGCGGCACCGGCGACCTCGGCGATGCCGTCGAGCGTCAGGACGTTGACCGGGTCACGGAAGGCATCGCTCAGACGCTCGTCCATCACGACGCCGATGACGCCGGAACGACCGCGGCGCAGGGAACGGGCACGGGGATCGGGACCGCCGTAACCGAGGTCGGCGGCAGCGGCGAGCACGCGGGCCTTGGCGTCCTCGGACACCGGGCCGAGACCGCTGAACGCGAGCGAGGCCGTCGACGGCGCGACCCCGGCAGCACGGGCGACCGCGGCCAGCGTCGGGCGCGACGAACGGGTGACGCCGCCGCGGGAAGGCGACGCGCCGGGTCCTGTTGCCGGTTCGTCCATCGCCCGTTAGCGTAGCCGGAACGAGCAGTCGAATCGATTCGACAGTCACAAGACCAGCACCGACACGCACCAGAACGCGCAGCACCGAGCGCGCCGCAGCACGATGGGAACCACCATGACGACGCCGTCCACCCGCACCGTCCCGACCACCAAGGCCTGGATCATCGCGGTGTTCGTGGTGTTCACCCTGTCCGGGCTCGACATCGCGACGTGGCTGGGCCGGATCCCGAGCGTCCGCGACTCCCTGGGGGCGAGCACGTTCGAGATGGGCCTGCTCGTGCTCGGCATGGCCGTCGGCTCCATCGGCGGTCTGACCTTCGCCGGGCACATCGTCGCGAAGCTCGGTGCCCGTCGGGGCGTGCAGGTGGCTGCGGCGTGCCTGGCGGTCGGGATGATCTTCGCGGGGGTCGCGGTCACGCTCGGATGGGGCTTCGCCGCCATCTGGATCGCGCTCATCGCCTTCGGCTTCGGCAACGGCCTGTGCGACGTGTCGATGAACGTCTCCGGCGCCGCCGCCGAGAAGGCCGGCGGACGCACGATCATGCCGCTGTTCCACGCCGCGTTCAGCCTCGGCACGCTCGCCGGTGCAGGCCTCGGCGCCCTGGCCGAGAAGCTCGAGATCCCGGTGTCGTGGCACTTCATCGTGCTCGTCGTCATCACGAGCGCCGCCATGCTCGTCGCCGTCGCGAAGTTCCAGGACGAGCACCTCGTCGAGCAGCCGGTGTCGACCGACACCAGCCCGGTAGCGACGCCGCTCACCCGCTGGCAGGTCTGGGCACAGCCGTCCACGCTGCTCATCGGCGTGATCGTGCTCGGCATGGCGCTGGCCGAGGGATCCGCGAACGACTGGCTGCCCCTCGCGATGATCGACGGCCACGGGCTCGACAACGCCGGCGGCGCTGCCGTGCTGACGGTGTTCCTGGCCGCGATGACCGCCGGTCGCGTCGCCGGCAGCCCGCTGATCGACAAGTTCGGCCGCGTGCCGATCCTGCGCATCAGCGCCGCCGTCGCGGTGGTCGGCCTCGGCATGCTCATCTTCATCGACAACGTGCCGCTCGCGATCGTGGGCGTCGTGCTCTGGGGCCTCGGTGCCAGCCTCGGCTTCCCGATGGGCATGTCCGCCGCGGCCGACGACCCCCGCACCGCCGCCGCCAAGGTCAGCGCCGTCGCGACGATCGGCTACGTGGCGTTCCTGGCCGGACCGCCCCTGATCGGGTTCCTCGGCGAGGAGATCGGCCTGCTCGGCGCGCTGCTCATCGTCTTCGTGTTCATCATCGCGGCCGGCCTGGCCTCGGGTGCAGCGCGCGAGACCGGTGCCGCCGCCCGGCCCGCCCGCGGGACCGACAAGACGAGCGGGACCACGAAGCGCGAGACCGAGAAGGCCAGCCAGACCGACAAGACGAGCGAGTCCAGCCGCAGCTGACGCAGCGAGCCCTCAGCCGCCGTCGCCCGCCCGCGCCCGCGTCGCCAGGTGCAGGGCGAGGCGGGTCTCCGGGTCGGACAGGTCCACCCCCAGCAGCCGCTCCACCCGCGCGATGCGGTCGGACACCGTGTTCCGGTGGACCCCGAGCACCGCGGCGGTCTCGGCGATCGACGACTCCGCGTCCAGGTACGCGGCGAGCGTCGTCAGGAGCGCACCACCGCCGCGTTCGAGCGGTGCGAGCAACTGCCGCGAGGCCGGCAGGAACGTGTCCGTCTGCGTCCACGCGAGCAGCAGCTGCGCGAGCCCGAGCCGGTCGACGTGCACGAAGTGCCCCGACTCCGGACGGCTGGCGGCCAGACGGGCGGCGTCGCCGGCCTCGCCGAGCGTCCGGACCAGCCCGGCAGGGCCCGCCTGCAGACTGCCGACGCCCACGTTGGTCTCCACGGTGGTGCGGAGCGTGTTCTGCGCGCGCCGCAGCCGACCCGCGATGTCGGCCACTGCCTCCCGGCCGGGCTCGTCGGGTTCCGACAGCCACAGCACCCAGCCGTCCGCCTGTTCGACGACGACCGCGTCGAGTCCCTCGGCCCGCACCGCGGCGTCGACCTGCTGGCGGAGCGCGACCAGGTCGACGCCCTGCCGCGCGACCACGCGCGCACCGACGTGCCAGGCGTCGAGCCGCCACCCTGCGGCGATGGTCCGCTGCACGAGCTGCGGGGCGGGTGCCCCGTCGGCCGCGCGGAGCTCGTCGAGCATCGCCATCCGGTAGCGGGCGTCGCGCTCGTCGTCGAGCCGGGTGAGCAGCAGCCGGTGCCCGACGGCGACGGCGGCCACCTGCAGGGCACTCGCGACCACCTGCTGTTCGGCGGCGATCGGGACGGGCAGGCCGACGGCCAGCCAGGCGCGCGGTCCGATGCCGGTGCCGACCGGGATCGCCACGAGCGTCTCGTCGACGCCCTCGGCGGTCAGCACGTCGCTGGTGCCGGCGCGGCGGACGAGCACCGCGCGGGCCGCGTCGTCGACGGCGGCTCCGCGGAGTGCCAGGCCCGAGGCGTCGAGGAACCGCACCGGGTGGCCGAGCGAGCGGTCGAGCCGGGCGAACAGGTCGTCGAGTTCGGGGCCGGCGTCGAGCGCGACGCGGGAGGCGTCGAGGGCTGCCCGGGCCGCCGGACCCATCCCGGTGCCGATGAGTTCGTGCAGGCGGACCGAGGTCGCCCACGGGTCCGGGGTGGCGAGCACGGCGACGCCGAGCCGGTCGGCGAGCGTGGTGGTGCCGGGGCCGAGTTCCAGTGCCGCGTCGACGACGAGCAGGGTGGTGCCGGCCGCGGACGCCCGGCGCAGCAGCACGTCGAAGCGCGCGTCCGCGCGGTCGACGGGGGTGAGCAGCACGACGACGTCGTCGCCCTGCGACAGGGACCGGCCGACCTGGTCGGGGGTCCCCACCACCCCGCCGACGCTCCGGACCGCCGTGCTGCCGGCGCCGACGAGCAGGCGGGTGCCGGGCGGCAGGAGCGGGAGCAGGTCGCCGACGGCGTTCACGCGAGCACCTGGCCCACGGCCTCGGGCACGACGTCCGCGTCGATGCCGAACGCCCGCGGCCCCATGCGCGCGGTGCGGTCGGGGTCCGCCCACCACCACGGCGCCGACGGCAGCACGAGCACCGCGAGCTCGTTGCCGACCCGCGTGCGGTCGGTCGCCACCGGCGCGAGCGACCGTGCGTCGACGACGGTGATGACGCTCGGCGTGCTGGCGACCGGCAGGCCGTCGACCAGGCAGTGCACGTACTCGCTGCCCGCCTCGACCCGGGCGACCGCACCGGTGCCGGCGTCGCGGATGGCCAGGCTGCTGCGCACGAACGCGAGCGCGTCCCCCTCGCGCTGCACGTCGATGACCCGGCCCTGGGCGACGACCCGGCCGCCGATGAGCGCGGCGAGTTCCGCCGCGTCGCGTGCGCCGCCCGCTGCGCGTCCGATCCGGAGCGCGCGCTGCACGCTGCCGACGACGGCCCTCTCGCGCAGCAGTGCCACCGGGACCGGGCCGATCGCGAAGGCCGCCCAGCCGCCGCTGTGCGAGACGGCCTCGCGCCAGACGGTCTCGACGTCGTGGGGGTGCCGGGCGTCGACGACGATCCGCAGACCGCTCGTGGTCGCCGCCGCTGCCGTGACCGTCGTGGTCGGGCCGACGAAGACCGACAGCTGGTCGATGCGCGGGACCGCGCGGCCGACCAGGTCCGCGTCGACGAGCGGCAGTCCGGCGGCGTGGGCGGTGAGGGCCGCAGCCGGTCCGGTCACGCCGCCGATCTGCGCGGCGACGACGGCGTCGGCGCGGACGCCCGTCCAGCGTTCGACCGCCGCGAGCGCGGCCGGCAGCTCCTCGCCGCTCGGCATCTTCTCCTCGAGCACGGTCGTCGACCCGATCAGCCCGACGGCCACCACCGAGCCGAGCGCGGGGTCGTCGAGGTCGACGACCGGCACGCTGCGGTCGCCGAGCGCGAATCGCAGCGCGCTGACCATGTGGTCGACGCGGCCGCCACCGCCGCAGCCGAGCAGGGCGGTGCCGCGTCCGAAGACGGTCGCGTCGTCGGCCTGGAGGCCCGCCACACCGCCGCCCCGCCGCTCACCCTGGTCCATGGGTCCATTCTGCTGCCGTGGCCGGGGCCCGGGGTCGGGTGCGTGGGCCGGGCGCCGGGGCCGGCGCGCGGCCGTTCGTCAGCCGACCGCCGGGGCGGCCGGTCGGACGTGCTCGTGCAGGTCCTCGACCGGGACGAACGGCTCGTCGAGCCCGAAGCACGACGGCCCGAACACGGCGAGCGCCTCCGGGGTCCGCATCAGGTCGGGAGTCGAGATGCCGATCACCCGGACGCGCTGCCCGAACCGCAGGCGCTCGGTGGTGATCGGCTCGGCGGTCTCGGCGTCGAGGACGCAGATCAGGTCGGGCACGACGGCGACGAGCTGCCCGTCACGCCGGGCGACGAGGTTCTCGTTCTGGAACCGGAGTTCGAGCTCGGAACCGTCGGTGCCCTGCACGGTGGCACGACCGCGGGCGAACCCGTCGACCGTGCGGCGCTCGACATCGACGACCTTGCCGTCGAACAGCTCGCGCAGGTGCGTGTAGATCGTCGTGCCGAGGGCCTCGGCGAGCGCGTCGATGGGGTCACGGTGGGCTTCGCGGGCAACTCGGATGGCCCGACCGACGGCGAGTGCCAGGGAGAGCGTGCGCGGGACGGCCGTCTCCTGCACCTGGCGGCCGGACATCGCGTACTCGGCGATGTAGGCGACGCCGCCGAGCCGGATGGTGACCCCGCGGGCGAGCCACTCCATCTTCTTGTTGTCCGTGCCGGTCTCGATGATGACGCCGTGGCCGTTCTCGTCGCTGATCGCCAGCGGACTGCCGGGGACGCCGTAGACCGAGAACGTTTCCATCTGCAGCTCGGGGAACGCGCGGCCCATGCCGTCCGCGTCGACGACGGGCAGGCCGCCGGTGGCACCGACGAGCAGCGGGATCATCGAGTTGATGCCGCCGCACTCGATGGGCATCGTCGCGGTCGCCGTCCGGCCCAGGTGGGCTTCGAGCCGACGGAGGGCGCCGAGGGGTTCCGGTCCGGCGGGGATGCGTTCGAGCACCACGGTCGGTGCGCCCATCTGCGCCGTGGGGATGACGAGGGCGTCGTCGGGCACCTCGGACGGGTCGAGGATCGTGACGGGGCCGTGCTGTTCGATCGCGGCACGGACCAGGAGCATCCCGATGGTCGGGTCGCCCCCGCCGCCGGTGCCGAGCAGCGCGGCGCCGCGGGCCAGGTCGGGCAGGTCGTCGACGTCGAGGATCCAGCTCATCGGTGCGCTCCCGTGTTCGTCTCGCCCGCGCTCGTGGTGCCGTCGTGGCGGACCGCGGGGGTGTCGTAGCCGAAGTACCGCGGGCCGGCCAGGCGCAGGCCCTCCGGGGAGTGCCAGCGCTCGTCGGCCGGTGCCGTGACGATCCGGATGCGGGCGCCGAAGCGCAGGGCCTCGGTGGTGATCGGCTCGCCGGTCTCGGCGTCCAGGGTGATGATGAGGTCGGGAGCCGTGGTGCGGACCTGGCCGGCCACCTCGACCAGCAGGTGCTCGTTCTGGAACCGGAGCACCGCCTCCAGGCCGGTGTCGCTGCCGGAACCGGCGATGCTGGCCGTGCCACGGGCGAACCCGGTGACGGTCTTGCGCTCGATGTCGGCGACCTTGCCCTCGAACACGACCGTGCCGCCGAGCACCTCGGTCACCGCCGTGACGGGGTCGGCGTTCTCGCTGCGTGCGCGGACCAGCGTCTCGCCGAGCCGGACGCTCAGCGACAGGCTGCCGCGGACGAACGACTCCTTCACCTGCGCGCCGGACATGGCGTACTGCGCCGTGATCGCGGAGCAGCCCATCTCGACCGTCGCCGTGCGGGCGAGCCGTTCCGCCCACCGGTTGTCGACCGTGTCGAAGACGACGGTGTTGCCCTTCTCGTCGGCCAGGGCCATCGGTGTCGCGCTGACCCCGGACAGGGTCGGCAGCACCATCTGCACCTCGGGGAACGCGCGGCCCATGCCGTCTCCGTCGACCAGGGGCAGGCCGAGCTCGGCCGCGGCGACGATCGGGGTCGTCGAGTTCACGCCGCCGACCTCGATGCAGGCCAGGTGGGTCGGGGTCACGTTGAGGAACGCCGACAGGCTGCGGATGGCCTCGGCGAACTGGCCGGCGGACGGCAGCTTCTCCACCATCACGGTGGGTGCGCCGATCATCGCGACCGAGAGCACCACGGCGTCGTCGGGCAGGTCCTCGACCTGGACGATCTCGACCGGGCCGTGGGCGCGGACGGCGGCCTCGGCGAGCAGGCGACCGATGTAGGGGTCACCGCCGCCGCCGGTGCCGAGGATCGCGGCGCCGCGGGCGAGGGCGGAGCAGTCGGCGCCGATGGCGGTGAGGAGGGGTGCTGTGGTCGTGGCGCTCATCGGACCAGCGCCCCGAGTGCCAGGTCACCGACGGCCTTGGCGCGGATCCGCGTCGCGTTGCCCGGCAGGTACGGGATCGGGACCTCGTCGAAGTCGACGATGTCCACCGAGCCGGGGTCGGCGCCGGCCGCGATGGCACGGTCGACGGCCTCTTGCCGGGCCTCGTCGACCACGGCGGACCGGCGGCCGTCGCTGATCGCGTAGACCTTGTCGACCTCGCCGCTGACCTGCGCGATCGCCGCACCGATGGCGTTGGCCACCGAGTAGTGCTCCGGGCGGTGCACGGTGCCGAGTCCGGGCAGGGTGTCCGGCAGCAGCACCGAGCCGCCGCCGACCGCCACGACGGGCAGTGGGTCGGACGAGGTGCGCATCCGCTCGACGATGTCGGCGACGCGCTCCGCGATGACGTCGAGCGCGCGGGCGGCGACCTCGGCGGGCACCCCGGCGACGAGCGACGGGTCCCCGATCGCGCCACGGCCACCGCGGACGGCCACGTCGGTGGCGGTCAGGGTTGTGCCGCCGAAGACCAGGCCCTCCTCGGTCAGGCGGTACCCGACGGAGTCCGGGCCGACGACGCTGCCGTCCTCGCGGATGCGGGAGCCGCCGCCGATGCCGACGGACAGGACGTCGGGCATCCGGAAGTTCGTGCGGATGCCGGCGACGGCGACCTCGCCCGTGGCCTCACGCGGGAAGCCCGCGGTCAGGACGCCGACGTCGCTCGTCGTGCCGCCGACGTCGACGACCGCGCAGGTGTCGAAGCCGGACAGCACCGCTGCGCCGCGCATCGAGTTGGTCGGGCCCGAGGCGAACGTCGCGACCGGGTAGCGGCGGGCGTACTCGACGTCCATCAGCGTGCCGTCGTTCTGGCTCAGGAAGAGCGGTGCGTCGATGCCGCTGCCCGTGACCGACCCGGACAGGCCGTCGACGATGCGGTCGGCGAGCTCGCGGAGCGCCGCGTTGATGATCGTCGCGTTCTCGCGCTCGAGCAGGCCGATGCGACCGATCTCGGACGACAGCGAGAACGCCACGTCCGGCCCGAGCTCGGCGGCCATGATCTCCTGCGCGCGCTGCTCGAACTCGTCGTTGATCGGGGAGAACACCGACGAGATCGCGACGGAGCGGATGCCCGCGGCGGCGATGGCCCCGGCGTGCCGCTTCAGTTCCTCGGGGTCGAGCTCGGAGATGACGCGGCCGTCGAACTCGTGGCCGCCGTGGGCCAGGAACGGCTGCGCGTGCACGGCCGACACCAGGTGCCCGGGCCAGTCCGTGAACGGGGGCAGCGACGCCGTCGCCGGCAGACCCAGGCGGACCGCGGCGGTGGGGGCGAGGCCGCGTGCCTCGACCAGGGCGTTGATGAAGTGGGTGGTGCCGATCATCACGCCGTCGATGTCCGTGGGGCCGAAGGCGTGCTGTTCGCGCAGGCCGTCGAGCGCGGCGACGATGCCCGAGGTGACGTCAGGGGTGGTGGACCGCTTGACCGCCGCACGGACGGTGCTGCCGTCCATCAGGACGGCGTCCGTGTTGGTGCCGCCGACGTCGATGCCGATGCGCATGGGGGGTTCCCTTCGGTGGTGCGGGTGCGGGTGCGGTGGTGCGGGTACGGGGTGTTCGCGGGGTCTTCGCGGGGGGGGTGCTGGTTCGTGGAGTGGGGACCGGCCGCGCCGTCGCGCGGATCAGGGGTGCGGCGACGCGACCGGCCGTTCGGGGAGCGCCCGGGTCAGGCGGCGGGGGTGGCCGGTGCTTCGGCGACCGGGGCCTCGGTGGCAGCTGGCGCGGCCTCGGTCCGACTGACCCCGACGCCGCGGATCAGCCCGACCTTGCCGGCGACCACGTAGAGCACGAAGGCGATGACCACGGAGTTGATCGACGGGATGCCGACGGCGACGAAGTACCCGATGAGCGAGGCGACCGCCCAGATGACCAGGGTGGCCGGCACCCAGGTGGGCGAGGTCGCCGGGATGTTCTCGGCGTCGCTCAACTCGCGGCGCCAGCGCTTCACGACGAAGTACTCCGCCACCATGATCCCGGCGATCGGCGGGAAGACGACCCCGAGCACGGAAAGGAACGGTGTGAGGGCCCCGAGGAACCCGACCGCGGCGAGCACCGAGCCGACGACGCCCATCACGAGCGTCACGAGCCCGCGGTTCACCTGCTTGCCGAACACCGCGTCGATGAAGTTCGTGACGCCGAGGCTCGAGCTGTAGATGTTCCAGTCGTTGATCTTGAAGGTGCCGAGCAGGATCACGAGGATGCCGACCCAGCCGACGCTCGACGTGATCACGCGGGTGATGTCCGCGGATCCGACGGCGTGGGCGAGCAGGACACCGGCCAGGCCGATGACGTACTCGCCGAGCGTCACGCCGAGCAGCGTCTGCTTCACGACGTCGCCGACCGAGCGGTTGAAGCGGGTCATGTCCGGCGTGATCACCGCACCGACGATGAACCCGCCCGCCACCAGGGTGGTGCCGGCCACGAAGCTCAGCTCCGGACCAGCCGGGGCACGCGCGGCGAGCTCGGCGATCGAGTGCCGGCTCAGCTCGACGATGACCGCCCAGCCGACGAGCACCAGGAACAGCGGCACGGTCACGTTCGCCAGCCACTGCATCGAGTGGAACCCGCGCAGGACGATCGCGGTGACGAGCAGCCCGAACACGAGCGACCACGCCCAGGCGGGCAGGATCGGCAGGATCGAGACGAGGCCGGCCGCCGAGACGCCCGACTGGATGCCGAACCAGCCGATCAGGCTCAGCCCGATCGCCAGCCCGACCAGCGCCGAGCCGGCCTTGCCGAACCCGGTCCAGCGGGCGATGACCGAGGTGTTCAGGCCCTCCTTGACGCCGATGACGCCGACGAGGACCGAGACGATCTCCAGGATCACGGCTCCCAGGGTGATCGCCCAGAAGGCGTCCCAGAAGCTCATGCCGAAGCCGAGCGTCGCACCGAGCAGGAACTGGGACAGGGCCGAGATCTGCCCGAAGCGCTGCACGGCGACCTGGAACCAGCCGTAGCGCGCGGACATCGGGACTCGGCTGAGCGAGTAGTCGTCGACGGCGACCGACTCGGAACGGGGGGTTCGTGGTGCTGACACTGCTGTCTCGCTGGCCATCGTGGCTCCTCGGGGAGGGGTGTCGGCGTGGGCCGATCGGGGTGTCAGCCACGGTAGGACGGCATCGGATTGCGGTACATGTGCAGAACGTCGTTACGGGCATGTGAATCCGTGCGCGCTGCACAGGCCGCGCGCCTCGTCCGGCCGATCACACGACGCCGGTTAGGCTTCCGGGGTGCGTCTCGTCATCGCCCGGTGCTCCGTCGACTACGCGGGCCGGCTCTCAGCCCACCTGCCGCTCGCGACCCGCCTGCTCATGCTCAAGGCGGACGGTTCCCTGCTCGTGCACTCCGACGGCGGCAGCTACAAGCCGCTGAACTGGATGAGCCCGCCCTGCTCGATCGAGATCACCGAGCCGGACGAGGAGCAGTCGGTCGCCGGCATCACGCAGGTGTGGACGGTGACGCAGAAGAAGACGCAGGACAAGCTCATCGTCTCCCTGTACGAGGTGGTGTCCGACGAGACCCACGACCTGGGCGTCGACCCGGGCCTGGTGAAGGACGGGGTCGAGGCGCACCTGCAACAGCTCCTGGCCGAGCAGATCGAGCTCCTCGGTGACGGCCACACCCTGGTCCGCCGCGAGTACATGACGGCGATCGGGCCGGTCGACATCCTGGCCCGCGACGACGCGGGAGCGAGCGTCGCGGTCGAGATGAAGCGCAACGCCAACATCGACGCGGTCGAGCAGCTCACCCGGTACCTCGAGCTCATGAACCGCGATCCGCACCTGCGCCCGGTGCAGGGCGTGCTCGCCGCGCAGACGGTGGCACCGCAGGCACGCACCCTCGCCGAGGACCGCGGTATCCGCGTCCTCGTGCTCGACTACGACGCGATGCGCGGCATCGAGGGCGGGCACACCCGCCTGTTCTGACCCGCGTCGGGCCGTCCGGCCTGGAGGCACGGCGCACCCCCGCCCCGCCGCCGACGGATCCCGGATGGTCGCCGCCACGGCCCGGCTAGGGTGGGCAGGACATGACCAGCCCGTTCTCCGCCATCCTGTTCGACCTCGACGGCACCATCAGCGACTCCGCGCCGGGCATCCTCGAGAGCCTGACGCACACCTTCCGCACCGTCGGCGTCCCGGTGCCGGACCGCGACACCCTGATGTCGTTCGTGGGTCCGCCGATCATGGACACGTTCCGGATCGCGATGGGCATGGACGACGAACTGGCCGACCGCACCCTCGCCGTCTACCGCGAGCACTACTTCTCGCACGGGGCGCTCGACTCCGCGATGTTCCCGGACATCGACGTCGTGTTGCGCACCCTGCACCAGGCGGGGCTGCCGATCTCGACGGCGACGAGCAAGCCGGAGACCCCGGCGACCTACATCCTCGAGCACTACGGGCTCACCGGGGACATCGACATCATCACGGGCGCGAGCGACGACGAGGTGCGGTCGAGCAAGGCCGACGTCGTCGAAGAGGCACTGCGACGCCTCGAGGCCCACGGCTTCGACACCAGCCGCCCGGTGCTGATCGGCGACCGGAAGCACGACGTCGAGGGCGCGACCGTGCACGGCGTCCCGGTCGTCTTCGCCGAGTGGGGTTACGGCTCCCCCGACGAGGCCGAGGGCACCATCGCCCGCGCCGCCACCCCGCTCGACCTGCTGCCGATCCTGCTGCCGTCCGCGACGCCGTCCGCATGAGCGACGACGTCGTCCGGCGGGGCCTCCGCGGTGCCGCCTGGCTGCTGCCGGCGGCCATCGTCCTGATCGCCCTGAACTTCCGCGGCCCGATCGTCGCGACCGCCCCGGTCATCGGGGACGTCCGCGCCGACCTCGGCCTGACCGCGACGATCGCCGGGCTGCTGACGACGATCCCGGTGCTGTGCTTCGCCCTCGCGACGCCGTTCGCCAGCTGGGTCATCGCGAAGGCCGACCCCGAGCGCGCCGTGTCCCTGTCGCTCGTCATCGTGCTCGCCGGCACCGTCGTGCGCTCGATGCCCTCGTCGGCGGCGCTGCTGATCGGCACCGCGGTCATCGGCATCGGCATCACGATCGGCAACGTGGTGATCCCGGTGGTCATCCGGCGGGACACCTCGCCGGAACGCGTCGGCCTGGTCACCGGCGTCTACACGTCGGCGCTCAACGTCGGGTCGATGATCACGTCGCTCGGCACCGCTCCCCTGGCCGCCCTGTGGGGGTGGCCGGTCGCCATCGCGATCTGGGCGGTCTTCGCACTCATCGCCGCCGCGGCCTGGACCTACACGGTCGGTGCTCGCGCCGCCTGGCGACGCCCGCTGCCGTCCGAGCGGGACGAACCGCTGCCCGTCACCGGTCCGATCGACCAGGTGCTCGACACCGGGGCGATCCGGACCGCCCGTGCCGCCGAGGCCGCACGGGTCGCCGCCGCCGAGCCCATCCGACCGGCACGACGGCTCATCACCTGGGGGCTGACGCTCGCGTTCGGTGGCCAGGCGTTCTCGTACTACGCCCTCACCGCGTGGATCCCGACGCTGCTGCACGACGAGATCGGCTTCTCGAAGGCGTCGTCGGGCGCGAGCTCGTCGGTGTTCCAGATCCTGGCCGTCGTCGGGGCGCTCGGTGTCCCGCTGCTCGCGACCCGGTGGCGTCCGGCGGCGATCATCGCCCTGGTCGGCACCCTGTGGCTGGCGATGCCGCTCGGGCTGCTGTTCGCCCCGCAGCTCTGGTTGCTGTGGTCGGTGCTCGGCGGTGCAGCCCAGGGCGGCGGCATCACCGTGATCTTCATCGTCATCGTGCGGATCGTCTCGACCGACGCCGACGCCCGCCGGATGTCCGCGTTCGTGCAGGGCGGCGGGTACCTGCTCGGGTCGGCCGGGCCGCTCGTCGCCGGTGCCCTGCACGGTGCGACGGGGAACTGGACGGCACCGTTGCTCGTCGTGCTCGTCGCGGTGTTCACCCTCGGTGTCGTCGGGACGTTCGCCGCGCGACGGGTGTCCTGACCCCCAACCCGAACGCCGGCTGAGACCCCGCTCCGGCTCGACCCCCGAGGCGCTGACCGACGGGGGCCGCACCCGCACGACCCCTCAGCGCGCGGACCGGCTTCGCGGCCAGCTGGCGGCACGGTCCCGGCCGGTCGTCATCCCGGACGGCCAAGGTCCGGAGAGTGGACATCCGACGACCCGCCCGGTGGCGGGACCAGCCGCTCGCAGCACAGCTCACCCTGCTCGTGATCGCGGCCGGCACGACCGTGCTGCTCGCCTGGAACCTGGGCCGTGGCGGGGACTTCAGCTTCTACCAGGCGTCGGCGCGGTCGATGTCCGAGTCGTGGCCTGCGCTGTTCTCGGGCGCGTTCGACCCCTCCGCGACGGTGACGCTCGACAAGCTCAGCGGCTTCGCCGTCCCGCAGGCGCTGAGCCTCCGGCTGTTCGGGCACTCCACAGCCGCGCTCGCGTTCCCGCAGGTCGTCGAGGGGCTCGTCACCCTGTGGGCCTGCTCCCTGGTCGGACTCCGCTGGGCCGGCGTCGGGACGGGCCTCGTCGCCGCCGCCGCAGCCGGGTCGACGCCGGTCTTCGTGTCGATGTTCGCGCACCCGATGGAGGACGGCATGGTCACCGCCGCGCTGGCCGTCGCCCTGCTGTGCTGGCAGCACGCGGCACTGACCGGGCGCTGGTGGCCGCTCGTCACCGCGGGCCTGGCCGTCGGCGTCGGGTTCCAGGCGAAGATGGTGCAGGCGTGGTTCGTCCTGCCGGCGCTGCTGCTCGGCACCCTGCTGGCCTCGGCCCGGTACGACGGCGGCTCCTTCCGCTTCGGCACCCGGGTGGTCCGCGCCGGAGTGCTCGGGACCGTCGCGGTCCTGGCGTCGGTGTCGTGGGTGACCGCGCTGGCACTCACACCGTCGGGTTCGCGGCCGTGGGCGGACGGCTCCACCGACGACAGTCCGCTCGCGATGGTGTTCGGGTACAACGGCATCGACCGGTTCCTGCCAGGCGCGGTGCCCGGATCCGTCCGGTCGTTCACGGTGCCGTTCGGTCCGCACACCTGGCGCGGTGGTCCGGCCGGGTTCGGCAAGCTGCTCGGACCGCACCTGGCGTCACAGGTCGCCTGGCTCCTGCCCGCGGCGGTGTTCGGCGTGGTGGTCGCGGCCGTGGTGCTCGTCCGCCGCCGTGCGGAGCGACCCGGTGCCCTCGGCTCCCCGTTCGGGCACGCGTTCGACACCCGCGCCGGATCCGCCACCCTGGCCGTCCTGGTGGTCTGGTTCGGCACCGCGGCGGCCGTGCTCTCGGTGGCCGCGGTGCCGCACACCGCCTACGTCGCTGCGATCGGCGTGCAGCTGGCCCTGCTCGCAGCCCTCGGGTGGCGCGGTGCGGTCGGGCTCGTCCGGGCGCAGTCTCGAGGGCTCCGGGCGCTCCCGGTCGTCCTCGCCGCGGCGCAGCTCGGCTGGGTGGTGTTCCTCGCGCGGGGCACCGCGATGCCGACCGTGCTCGCCGTGCCCGCGATCACCGTCTCGACGGTCGCCGTCGTCGCGACGCTGGTGGCGGTGTGGCGGCGACCCCGCTGGGAGGCGACGCGCGGGCCGGACCGGCACCGGGCCTCCCGGACGGTCATCGCGCTGGCAGCCGGGCTCGCGCTCGTCGCCGGACCCGCCACGTTCTCACTGCAGGCCCTCGACGCGACCCGCGACGGCAGCGGCGTCGACGCGTCGGTCGGGCCTTGGCCCGCGCGCTGGCCGATCCCGGTCGGCAGCCCGGACGTCTTCCACGTGTCGCGCCCGGACCCGTGGGGCGGATCGACGCCCTACCCGCGTGCCCTCAGCCGACTCGTCGCGACCGCGCGACGCCTGGAGGGGTACCGGCACGACGAACCGCTCTTCATGACGGACACGTGGCACATCTCCGCACCCGTGATCGACGCGACCGGACTCCCCGTGCTGACGGACGGCGGGTTCTCGGGCACCGTGCCCGTCTTCACGACGCACCAGATCCGCCGGAGGATCGCCGACGGCCTGCGCGTCCTCGTCGTAGAGGCCCACGCGCCCCGCACGGACCCGGTCCTGCGCGCCGCACTGGCCGGGGGCTGCCGAGCACTCACCAGCGGCACCCGGCACGCACGCCTGCCGATGCAGCCGCGCCGGGCGGACGGCATCGCCTGGACCGTGTGGCACTGCGGGCTGCCCGGGCCGTCCGTCGGACCCGGTGCGCACCGCCGCCACGGGTCAGCCCGCGGCGAGCACCTCGCGCAGGGACATCGGCGGACGCCCGGTGATGCGTTCGACGTCGCCGGACACGTGCGCGAGCGCCCCCTCGGCGATGGCCGTGTAGGTGCTCACCCAGGCGTCGGCCTGCCACGGCTCCGGGTTCCACTGCGCACGTGATGCGTACGCCTCGTCGAGGGTCTCCGGGTGGTAGCTGACCGTCCGGCCGCGGACCTCGGACACGATCGCCGCCGCCTGGGCCAGGGTGATCGCCTCGGGGCCGGTCAGCTCGTACGTCTGGTCGCGGTGGGCGTCCGGGTCGTGCAGCACCGCGGTCGCGACGCGGGCGACGTCGGCACGGGCCACCGCGGCCATCGCGCCGTCGCCGGCCGGGCCGCGGATCACGCCGTCCTCGCCGACCAGGTCCTCGACGAAGTCCAGGTAGAAGCTGTCGCGCAGGAACGTGAACGCCATCCCGCTCTCGCGGATCGCCTGCTCCGTCGCCCAGTGGTCGCGTCCGAGCGTGAAGGTCGCGTCGGGAGCCGCGCCGAGGAACGACGTGTAGACGACGTGCCGCACGCCCGCGTCGGCCGCCGCGGCGACGAACGCCCGGTGCTGGTCGAGGCGGTCCTGGGCCTCGGCCGCCGAGACCATGAGCAGCACCTCGACGCCCTGCAGGGCGGTCCGGCTCGCGTCGGCGTCGGCGAAGGTCGCGACGGCGACCTCGGTGCCCGGGAGCTCCGGCGCACGCGAGGCGTCGCGCACGAGCATCCGGAACGGCACGGCGTCCGCGGCGAGCGCCGCGCTCACGGCGCCCCCGATGTTGCCGGTCGCTCCGGTGATGGCGATGGTCATGGTCGCTCCTCGTGTCGGTGTCGCGTCGTGGTGGTCGGGGTCGTCGTGGTCACGTCAAGATCGTCCTGGAGGCACGGATCACCGTGGGCGCGACCCTCGCGGCGTTCACGCCGTCCACCTCCACCGCCCATGCGCGGGCGGCGTCGTGGTCGCGGCCGTGCCGCATGTGCCGGCCGACCAGGCGGTCGAGCCGCACGTCGTCGGCGACGGCGCAGAACCAGGTCTCGGTGAAGAGCGCCGGCAGCGCCGACCACGGTGCGGTGTCGTCGAGCAGGTAGTTGCCCTCGGACACCACGAGGCGGGCGGCGCGGGGCACCGCGATGCTGCCGGCCACGGGTTCGTCCACGCGACGGTCGAAGTCCGGCGCCCACACCACGTCCTCGTCGGCGGCGACGAGTCGGCGGACGAGCGCGACGTAGCCGTCGGCGTCGAAGGTGTCCGCCGCGCCCTTGCGGTCGTGCCGGCCGAGGGCGTCGAGCGCCGCGTTCGACAGGTGGAAGCCGTCCATCGGGACCTGCACCGCCGTGCCGGCACCGAGGCGGTCGTCGACTGCGGTCACGATGCGACGGGCGAGCGTGGACTTGCCGGCGCCCGGTGCTCCGGCGATCCCGAGCACGGTGCGGTGGCTCGAACGGGCCAGTTCGACGGCGCGTTCGACGGCCTGGTCGACGGTCGTGCCGGAGTCGCTCACGGCTTCATCCTCGCAGAGCGCACCGACGCCGGGCCGCGGTGGTTCACTTGCCGCATGGTCGATGCGACGAAGGCGTTCAGCGGGTTCTCGGTGCGCGACGTGCCCGAGGCGAAGGCGTTCTACGAGGACGTCCTGGGGGTCGAGGTCACCGAGGACCACGGCATGCTCTTCCTGCAGCTCGGCGGTGGACACCAGGTGCTCGTCTACCCGAAGGGCCCGGGTCACGAACCGGCGGCGTTCACGGTGCTGAACTTCCCGGTGCCGGACATCGACGGCGCGGTCGACGAGCTCACCGCGAAGGGTGTCGTGTTCCTGCAGTACGAGGGGATGACCGACGACCGGGGTGTGAACCGGAAGGGCGGGCCGCTCATCGCCTGGTTCACCGACCCGTCGGGCAACGTCCTCAGCGTCATCGAGGAGTGAACATGTTGTATTCCGAAAGCTCGCGTCGGCGCTGCTGATCGTCCTACCGTCCTCTCACCGACGAGAGGACGGCCATGACGAAGGTGCTGGGACGGCATTGGACCCGCGAGGGGCTCCTCGCCGAGCGCGAACGAGTCCGCGCAGAGTGGAACCTGGACGAGCGGGAGTTCGCGCCGACCGAGCAGTGGCGCGACCTGTTCATCGACGAGTACCTCGCACAGGACTGGCTGGACAGCATCTCGTTCCTGCTCGGTGAGCGATGACCGAGCAGGCCGCGTCGGCCGCGCAGCAACCGGCTGACGTCCCGCCGCAGTTCGCCGTCCTGACCGCCGGGTGATGCGATCAGCGGGACAGGGCGCCCGCCCAGCCGAGGGCGATCGGCACGAGCAGGCCGTGGCGGTGGTGCGGGAGCTCGGCGACGGGGATCCACCGCGACTCGTCGGTCGAGCCGTCGAGCTCGTGCCGCAGGGCTCCTCCGGTGATCGTCGCCTGGAACACGACCTGCACGGCCTTCATCGGGCGACCGTTGGCGTGGATGCGGCGCTCCGCGGGGACGATGTGGTGCCGGACCCCGAGCAGGGCACCGGCCTGGGCCTCGTACCCGGTCTCCTCGCGGATCTCACGCACGACGGCCTGCTCGACGGTCTCGTCGAACTCGACCCCGCCGCCCGGTAACGTCCACGTGCCCGCGTCGGGGTGACGCAGCTTCGCCAGGAGCACGCGGTCACCGTCCGTGATCACGCCGTAGGCGGCGAGCCGGGTGTCGTAGTCCGTGTACTCCATGGGCCGACCATGCCAGGTGGGTGCACCGACGTCTGCCAGCCGCGCCGGGCCTCCAGGCCGTGGACCGGGGTGGTGCGGACGCTCCACCAGCCCGCCACCGGTCACGACCCCCCGCGGCCCGCACGCCGAGCGGTCACAGACCGTCGGCCCCGCCGCCCGCAAACGACGGAACGTGACCACGCGACGCAGCACGTGCGGTGTGTCGCGACCACTCCCCGGGCCGGCAGGCGCGAGTCGCCGCCGCCATGGGCCTACCGGCCAACCGGACCCGACGTGCTCGCCCGACCCGGATCAGGCGTCGACGCGTGCCGCTGCCCAGCCGACCCGCATCCGGGCGACCGCCCGGTCGAAGGCGCTGAGCAGTTCCCCGTCGTCTCGGATGACGGACTGCAGCTGGAGCCCCTCGTACAGCGCCATGAGCTGCTCGGCGGCGTGCCGGGGCGAGGCGCCGCGGGGTTCCCGGCCGGCAACGACGTCACGCACCAGGGCGAGGGTGACGTCCTCGAACGCGCGCGTGTACTGGGTGCGGAACCACCCGGCGGCGGGGTGGTCGGGGTTCGAGGCGGCGCTGAGCACGGCGACCCGGAGGCGCACGAGAGCCGGATCTTCCACGCCCGCCGCGAGCCGGGCCCGCAGGTAGGCGACCGTGCCGTCCCGCTCCGCGATCGGCCAGAGCTCGAGTCGGCTGCCGTTGTTCCACTTGTCCATGACCGCGACCACCAGGAGTTCCCACATCGGGTACGCCCGGTGGAACTCGTCGGCCGTGACCCCGGCGTGCTCGGCGACCTCGTCGGGCCCGACACGGTGGAAGTCCCCGGCTCGGTAGGCACTGATCGCCCCGGCGACGATGCGTGCGCGGAGGTCGACATCGGTCGTGGGCATGCAGACGATTGTGCGGGGCCGGTCAGCGGCCCGCGACCGCCAGTTCAGGGGGCGCGGCCACCGTCCTCGGCTCCCGGTCAGCCGCGGTCGAACGTCAGCGTCTCGTCGTCGGGGGCCCGGACCTCGCCGGTGCGGGCGAAGTCGGCCCAGATCGCCCGGAACGCCCGGCCGCGGCGCTCGACCTCGGGCCAGTCGCGTTCGGGGACGAACCGGGTGCCGGCCCAGGCCTCGCGGCCTCCGAGCAGCAGCGGTAGGTCGCTCATGTGCACGGCTCCGGTCGGGGTGCTCGTGACACCGCGGTGCAGTCGGTAGGAGGTCGCCCGGCCGCCGGCGCGTCGGTGCCGTTCGGTGAACCGTCGGGCGTCGCGCCCGTAGATGACGTCGGACAGCGGACGCACGACCCACCACCGCAGGGCCGACCGCAGCACCCGCGACCGGGTGACCCGACGCAGCCCGGGCACGAGCGGCACGTACATGCCGGCCTCGTCGGAACCGGACCCGATCAGCACGTCGACGTCGGCGGCGACCCGGCTCCACGCGGCGTCGAGGTCGCGCTCGGCGGGCAGCGGCGCGAACCCGTACTGGGTGCCGAACGGCATGCCGGCGGCGAGTCCGTACGGCGCGGCGGCCCGGGTGCCGAGCGCCTGACGGTCGAGCAGGTCCTCGAGCGGGGTGTCGGCGTGCACGCTGCCGACCGCCCGGACCATCGCGCGGTTCATCCGTGCCCGACGGCGGGACAGCCCGAGCGGAGCGCTCTGGATGATCGCGCGGCGGAACAGCCCTTCGGCGCCGGCGCTGATCATCAGGTGCGCGGCCGCGTCCCCGCCGGCCGACTGCCCGAAGACGGTGACCAGGTCGGGGTCGCCGCCGAACGAAGCGATGTTCGCGCGCACCCAGCGGAGCGACTCGACCAGGTCGAGGAGCCCGAGGTTGGCCGGGATCGTCTCGCCGTCACCGAGGAACCCGAGCACGCCGAGCCGGAACGTGACCGACACCACGATCACGCGCTGCTCGGTCACCAGGTCGCGGGCGTCGTAGATCGGCAGGTCGCCGCCGCCGATGACGTACGAGCCACCGTGGATCCAGACCATCACGGGCAGCTGCTCGTCCGGCCGCACGTCGGCGGGCAGCGTGATCGAGAGCCGCTGGCAGCGCTCGTCGACCTCGATCCCCTGGATCGGGTTGAGCAGCAGGTCGACGAACTCCTCGTGCGGTTGCGGTGCGACCGGCGACGGGGTCGACGCGTGCAGCTCGCCCGCGAACGGTGGCATCGGCTGCGGCGGGGCGAACCGTTCGGCCTGCGCGTACGGGATCCCGAGCGCCCGCACCACGTCGCCGTCGACCGTCCCGACGATGCGGCCGGCGGGGGTGTCGAACGGGGCTGGGGCGGCGGCGAGCATGTGGATCACGCTATCGGGGCCGGCTGACGCAACCAGGCAGACGGACGGGAGGCCCGTGGCGGCGTCGCCACGGGCCTCCCGTCCCTCTTCTGGTCGCGGTGCGCGACGGGCGCTACCGCACCCGCTTGATGGGGATGACGACGAGCGCGCCGATGATGGCGATCGCGCCGGCGGCCCAGCACATGAGCGTGTAGTTGTCGGCGGCGTCCCCGGACCCGATCTTCAGGAAGAACAGGGCGACGGCCGGGGCGAGCGACTGCGGCAGCGCGTTGGCGATGTTGATGACGCCGAGGTCCTTGCCGGGACGGTCCGCGTTCGGCAGCACGTCGACGACGAGTGCGGTGTCGATCGCGGAGTAGATGCCGTAGGCGAAGCCCATGATGACCTCGGCGACGTAGAAGCCGTTGACCGTGTCGGCGTGCGCCAGCACGATGAGTCCGACCGCGAACATCGCCGTGGAGCCACCGACGAACACCTTGCGGCGACCGAGCTTGTCCGAGGCCCAGCCGGACAGCGCCGCACTGACCAGCAGCGCGATCGTGTAGAGCAGCACACCGAAGGCGACGGCGGCCGTCGCCTCCTTCGCGCTCTCGATGCCGAGGTGCTGCTCCATGTAGAGCAGGCGGTACGTCGTGAACATGAAGGTCGCGAAGATGATGAGGAAGCGCGACCACCACGCGAACGCGAAGTCCGGGTTCTTGACCGGGTTCGTCCAGAACGATGCGATGAGGTTCAGGAACGTGAACTTCTTGACCTTGTAGGTCGGCAGGTCGTCACGGGCCACGACGGCGTACACGGCGACCAGGATGATCGCCAGGATGCCGGGCGCGATGAACAGCACGGGCAGGTTCGCGACGAAGAAGACCGACAGGTAGGTGCCGGCGAGCACGGCGATGTTCTGCGCGAGCGCGATGATGCTCGAGGACCGGCCGCGCTGCAGCTGCGGCACGTTGTCGGCGAAGCTCGCGAGCAGGGTGGCGAGGGTTGCGTTCGCGGCGAGCTGGGCGAGCAGCCAGGCCAGCGTCAGGTTGAGGACGTCAGGCGAGTAGGCGATCCACGCGAGGGCGATCGCGAAGACCACGACACCGCTGAGCAGCCAGGGGCGACGACGGCCCCAGCGCGTGCGGGTGCGGTCGGACAGGGCACCCGCGAGGGGGTTCATGATGAGCGCACCGAACGCGCCGATCGGCAGCACCGAGCCGATGACGTTCGCAGCGTCGTCGCCGACCAGGGCCTGCGCCTTGAGCTGCATGCTCACGTAGACGGGCGCCATGAGCGCGACGAAGAGGCCGAACTGCCCGAGGAACAGGGCGATCTGGTAGCCGATGCCCACCTTCACCGTGCTGACGGGCTGGGTGATGCCCTCTTCCGGGTTGAGCAGTGCCGGGCTGCCGGGTTCGGGTGTGCTCATGACGCCTCCTTGAGTCGATGAAAACCTTGCCTGACAAGGTTTTTCCGACGCGAGCATACATCGACACGTGTTGTCTGCAACACCGGGGTCGTCACACGGGGCAGCAAAAACTACACACCGGGTGGTTTTTGGGGTAGCGTCGTCATCGATCTCGCCGCGGAGCATCGCTCCTCGACGGGCCGCGACACCCAGACAGGATCGAAGGAGCCTCTGCAATGCCCACCACTTCTGTGCAGCTGTACTCGCTGCGCGACGCCATCGCCGAAGACCTCGACAAGGCCATCGCCCGTGTCGCCGAGATCGGGTACGAGAACGTCGAGCCCTACGCGTTCGTCGAGCGCGCCACCGACCTCGAGCGTGCGTTCGCGGCCACCGGCCTCAAGGCTCCGTCCGGCCACGTCGCCGTGATCGACGCCGAGGACACCGCCCCGATCTGGGACGCCGCCGAGCGCCTCGGCATCCGCACCGTCATCGACCCGTTCATCCCGACCGACCGCTGGCAGACCGCCGACGACGTCGCGAAGATCGCCGAGCGCGTCAACGAGCTGACCGCCGAGGCCGCCGGCCGTGGCCTGCAGTTCGGGTACCACAACCACCAGTGGGAGTTCACGAACAAGGTCGACGGCCGCACCGTCTACGACCTGTTCGTGTCGCAGCTGTCGCCGGAGACCGTCCTCGAGGTCGACACCTTCTGGGCGACCGTCGGTGGCGCCGACGCCCCCGCCGTGCTCAACGGCCTGGGCGACCGCGTCGTCGCGATCCACGTCAAGGACGGCAAGGTCGACGGTGACATCCGCACCGCGCTGCCTTCGTCCGAGAGCGCCCTCATCGTGCCCGAGGCGCTGCAGCGCGCCTTCGAGAACCAGACGCCGGCCGGTCAGGGCGACGTCGACGTGACCGCGATCCTCGCCGCCGCACCGCAGGCGATCCGCGTGGTCGAGTTCGACGCGTACAAGGGCGACGTCTTCGAGGGCATCACCGAGTCCCTCACCTGGCTCAAGGACAACGACAAGTGAGCCGTGTCGGGATCGGCATCATCGGTGCCGGCAACATCTCCACCCAGTACCTCGAGAACCTGACCAAGTTCGCCGACGTCGAAGTCCGCTTCGTCGCCGACGTACTGCTCGAGCGTGCCGCTGAGCAGGCGGCTGCGTACGGCGTCGCCTCGTCGGGATCGGTCGAGGAACTCCTCGCCCGCGACGACATCTCGATCGTGATCAACCTGACGATCCCGGCCGCACACGCCGAGGTCGACCAGCAGATCATCGACGCCGGCAAGCACGTCTGGAGCGAGAAGCCGATCGCGACCGACCACGCGTCGGCCGCCGCGGTGCTCGAGTCGGCGAAGGCCAAGGGCCTGCGTGTCGCGACCGCTCCGGACACCGTGCTCGGCGCGGGCATCCAGACGGCGCTCCGGGCCATCGCCCGCGGTGACATCGGCGAGCCGCTGTCCGCGACGACGCTGTTCCACGTCCCCGGACCCGAGGCGTGGCACCCGAACCCGGACTTCCTGTTCGCCACCGGTGCCGGCCCCCTGTTCGACATGGGTCCGTACTACGTGACGACCCTGGTGCACGCGTTCGGCACCGCCTCGCGCGTGCAGGCCGTCTCGTCGAAGTCGCTCGACCGTCGCACGATCGCGTCCGGCCCCCGCGCCGGCGAGACGTTCCCGGTCGAGGTCCCGACGCACCACGCGGCCCTGATCGAGTTCGCCGGCGGGCAGTCCGCCCAGTCGACGTTCTCGTTCCAGCACGCCCTGCCGCGCATGGGCTTCGTCGAGATCAACGGCACGCTCGGCACGATCTCGCTGCCGGACCCGAACACGTTCGAGGGCTCGTCGCAGCTCTGGCGCTACGGGCAGGACGAGCCCGAGACGCTCGAGGCCGTCGGCTCCACCTGGGGTCGTGGCACCGGTGTCGTCGAGCTCGCCCGCGCCATCGCGGAGGACCGCCCCGAGCGTGCCTCCGGCGCCGTCGCGCTGCACGTGCTCGACGTGCTGCTCGGCATCCGTGACGCGGCCGAGTCGGGTTCCGCCGTCGACATCACGTCGACCGTGGACGCGATCCCGCCGCTGCCCGAGGACTTCGACCCCGCGGCAGCCGTGCTGACCGCGGGCGCGAACGCCTAGGAGCGCCGCGAGCACCACGCGCACCACTTCGTGAGCAGCAATGGTCGGGTCCCGAACGGGGACCCGACCATTGCTGCTCACCAAGCGAAGACCACGACACGAGCGACGCGAACGACGCCCCCGCGCGAGCCCGCGCCCGTCAGATCAGCGCGGTGAAGGACGCGTCGCGCACGAGCAGCGTCGCGGCGTCGCCCTCCACGGCCTGGTCGGGGTCGCTCGACAGCCCGAGGGACCAGCTGCCCCCACCCGGACGCTCCGGCAGCGTGAACTCCACCGTGGTGTCCGACGCGTTCAGCAGCACGGCCACGGTGTCGTCGCCCTGGTGCAGCACGAGCGTCACGGCCCGGTTGCCGCCGTCCGCCCAGTCGCCGTCCTCGAACCCGGCGGCGTCGGCACGGAGCACGGTCACCGTCGACTCCGAGTCACCCGGCGCGGTGCGGAACCACTCCGGACGCAGGGCCTGGTGCTGCCGACGGAACGCGATGGCCGCCGTGGTGAAGGCGAGCAGGTCCTGGTCGGCGGCAGCCCAGTCGAACCACGAGATCTCGTCGTCCTGGCAGTACGCGTTGTTGTTGCCGCCCTGTGACCGGGCGAGCTCGTCGCCACCCAGGATCATCGGCACGCCGGCGGAGAGCAGCAGGGTGCCGAGGAAGTTGCGGCGCTGCCGGTCGCGGTAGTCGTTCACCGCGCCGTCGTCGGTCGGGCCCTCGATGCCGCCGTTGAACGAGGTGTTGTCGCTCTCACCGTCGTTGTTGTCCTCGCCGTTCGCCTCGTTGTGCTTGTCGGCGTACATCGTCAGGTCGGCCAGGGTGAAACCATCGTGGGCGGTCACGAAGTCGATCGAGCACAGCGGGGAGCGCCGCGAGCCCTCGTAGACGTCCGGGCTGCCCAGGACCCGCTGCACAGCGTCGCCGAGTGCGCCCTCGTCGCCGCGCCAGAAGGCACGCAGGTCGTCGCGGTACTTGCCGTTCCACTCGGACCAGTCGGCCGGGAACCCGCCGACCTGGTAGCCGGCGGTGTCCCACGGCTCGGCGATCATCTTGACCTCGCGCAGCACGGGGTCCTGGTGGATGATGTCGAGGAACGCGGAGTGCTTCTCGGCCTCGCCGTCCTGGCGGGTGAGCGTCGTGGCCAGGTCGAACCGGAAGCCGTCGACGTGCATCTCCTCGACCCAGTAGCGGAGCGAGTCCATGATGAGTCCGAGGGCCGCCGGGTGCCCGACGTTCAGGCTGTTGCCGGTGCCGGTGGTGTCGAAGTAGTTCGCCTCGTCACCCTCGACCAGCCGGTAGTACGACTGGTTGTCGATCCCCTTGAACGACAGCGTCGGGCCCATGTGGTTGCCCTCGGCGGTGTGGTTGTAGACGACGTCCATGATGACCTCGAGCCCCGCGGCGTGCAGGGCCTTCACCATCTCCTTGAACTCGGCGACCTGCTGCCCGGCGGCGCCTGCGGACGAGTACTCGTCGTGCGGCGCGAAGAAGCCGATGCTGTTGTAGCCCCAGTAGTTGCGGAGGCCCTTGTCGAGGAGCGTCGAGTCCTGCACGAACTGGTGCGTCGGCAGCAGCTCCACCGCGGTGACCCCGAGGTCGGTGAGGTGCTTGATCGCCGCCGGGTGGGCCATGCCGGCGTACGTGCCGCGGATCTCCTCGGGGACGTCCGGGTGCTGCTTCGTGAAGCCCTTGACGTGCACCTCGTACACGACGGTGTCGGCGAGCGGGGTCCGCAGCAGGGTGTCACCGTCCCAGTCGAAGGACCGGTCGGCGACGACGGACTTGGGCATCGCGCTGGCCGAGTCGGTCTCGTCGATCTGCTCGGGCTCGTTCATGTCGTGACCGAAGAGCGCCTGGCCCCACTCGTACTCGCCGTCGATCGCGGTGGCGTAGGGGTCGAGCAGGAGCTTCGCGCCGTTGTGGCGCAGGCCGTTCGCCGGGTCCCACGCGCCGTGCACGCGGAAGCCGTAGCGGGTGCCGACGGTCACCCCGGGGACGACGTCGTGGAAGGTGTAGCCGGTGCGGTTGCGGAGCTCGGTGCGGTGCTCGGTGCCGTCGTCGTCGAAGGTGCAGAACTCGACCCGCTCGGCGGTGCTCGAGAACAGGGCGACGTTGGCGCCCCCGTCGACGAGCGTGACGCCGAGCGGGGTGCGCGTGGAAGTGGTCATGCTGCCCTTCTACCGGCCGGTCGCTGTGCCACCGGCGGTCTGGGCGTACCCCTGGCCGCTCAGCGCACCGGCGGGACGAGCTGCTCGAGCAGCCGCAGCACCCGCTCGCCGTCGACGGCTTCGGGGTCGAGCAGCCACTGGACCTGCAGGCCGTCGGACGCCGCGATGCTCAGGCTCGCCAGGTCGACCGGGTCCAGGTCGGCGCGGATCCGGCCGCTCGCCTGGTCCGCCTCGATCAGTTCCGCGAGTTCGGCGCGCAGCCGGGCGAAGCGTTCGCGCATGAAGTCGCGTGTGGCCGGGTGGCCCTCCTGCACGGCGTCGGCCGCGAGGGTCGTGTACAGCTGCACCAGCCCCGGCACGGCCCGGTTGCGCGACGCGCTCTCGCGCATGTCGCCGATCGCCGACTTCATCCGGTCGGGCGCGCCCTGCTCGCGGACCTCGTGCTCCCGGTAGACGGCGAGCAGCAGTTCGTCACGGCTCGGGAAGTAGTGGCGGAGTGCCGCGTGCGTGATCCCGAGGGCCTCGGCCACGGAACGGAGCGACGATGCGTCGACCCCCTGCTCCGCGACCATGCGGATCATCTCGTCGAGGATCTGCGTGCGCCGCTCGGCGCCCTTGCGGTACCCGCCGCGGCGCGGCTGGGCCGCGTCGGCGTCGTCCGCGGGGTGGGTCATGCACCCAACTTACCGCTGGAAGGTTTTCTCGCCACCGTCCGGCCTGGAGGCCCGTGGCGGGCGCACCACGGGCCTCCAGTCCGTGTCGGGGTCGCGTCGCACCCGCCGGGTCGCGTCAGCCGGGCGCGCTCGCGTCAGTCCTGGTCGTCGACCGTGTACTCGTCGACCGGCGCGGGCGTGCCCGCGGCGAGCGCGTCGACGATCTTCGTGAGCGAGTCGGCGAGGACGGCGTTGTCCGCGTCGGGGAGTTGTTCGAGCACCTCGACGACGGCCGCGTGGAAGCGCGCGTACGAGGCGTCGATCTTGTCGGCGGCCTGGTCGGTCGGGGCGAGCACCTGCGCACGACGGTCGGTGGGGTGCGCCGTGCGGGACAGCAGGCCCTTCTGCACGAGCCCGTCGACGATCTTGGTGACCGAGGCGTTCGAGACGGCGAGCATCACGGCGAGGTCCTTCGGGCCCATGGCGCGGCCGTCCCGGTGTGCCTGGAGCATGTACCGGACGGCGAGGAACTCGTTCTTCGACAGGCCGCTCTCGATGCGGGCGGACTCGATCTGCTGGTCCTCGGCGTGCTGCAGGCGCAGCAGCGCGTCGACGGCGGTCTTCGCGACCCCGGACTCGGGTTCGCGGGCGTAGAGGTGGACGTGCTCTCGACGGACGACGGTCAACGGCATGGGGTCATGCGCTCCTTGCTAAACGGCAGGCGTGCTGAAGAAGTCCGCGTAGGACGGTTCGGAACGACCGGCGAGCAGCGAGGGGTCCTGGATGCGACGCTCGACGTAGGCGTCGATGATCGCCGGGTCGGTGAGACCGACGCGGGTGTGGCTGCCACCGATCCGAGCCGTCCGAGGCATCCCGGAGTACGTGCTGTGCATGTCGTGTCCCGCCCTTCTTGCTTGCCGTGTGTCCCCTGCGGACGGCTGAACTCTTTCACAAAGTGAACGGTCAGTTCAACGAACCATTCGCGCTGTGTACGTTTTGCGCGCCGAACGGTTCGGCGGCACGCGGCACGCGCCTCAGACCATCGCCGCGGACATCACCGCGACCGCGACCCCCATCGCCAAGGTCTCGACCAGCGGCAGCGGACGTGATCGTCGCCGGACGCCGTCACGGAGCATGTGGACGGTGAGCACCAGGTACCCGAGGGTCAACCCGCCGAGCACCACCTGCCACGTCACCGCGACCACCCCGAGGTGCTGGTGCATCCCCGCGGCGCCGGCGTCGTGCGCCATGCCGACACCCATCGCGCCCATCACGAGCAGGCCCAGGGCAGCGTGCAGTCGCCCGTACCGGCCGTGCGCCGAGGCCGCGCCCGGCGGCTGAGCCGACCCGCGCCTCCAGGCGGACGTGGACTGCAACCGGTGCACCCCCGCGACCACCACGGCGAGGAACGCCAGCACCAGGAACCACAGGACACCCGGCAGGACCCGGGGTCCGAACGCCCCGTCGACCATCGCCGCCACCATCGCGACCGCGGCGACCACGTCGACCGCACGGCCGGGGCGCCACGCCCCGACCGTGCAGCAGGCCCCGGCCGACGCCGGCACGATGGCCGCGAGCCCGAGCAGATCGGTCACGTCAGTGCCCGTGCCCGTGCCCGTGGTCGTGCTGGTGCTCGGCTGCGTCGTGTGCGGCCTCGACGGCGCCGGAGACGTGGTGCGAGCAGTGCGACCCGGCCGCCGCCCCGATCGACGCCGGCACGTTCAGGGCCGGGTTCCGCGGGAAGAACCCGTACGGCTTGAGCGTGAACTTGGCGTAGTCGACGGGCATGACGGGCCAGTCCTCGAGCCGGGGGAAGTGCGTGGGACCGAAGGTGTGCCACAGCACGATGTCCTCGCCGTCGAGCGGACGGTCACCCTGCACGTACCGGGCGACACCGTCCCCGCCGGGGTTCTGGTGCACGAAGTCACCGGCGGCGAAACGCTCGGCCGGGTCGTACTGCGTCACGTACAGGTGCTTCCGTGCGAACTCGGCGCGTGCGGCCACCGACGACGAGTCGTCCGCGAGCAGCACCGGGGCGTCCTGCGGGTACAGCACGTACCCGGTCGGGCGGTCGAGGTGGTTGCGCTCCTCGGTGTTCGAGATGAACCACGTCCGGGCCTTCGACGCGTCGGCGAGACGGCCGGAGGACGACTCGGACGACAGCCGGGTGACCGACTTCGTGAACGCGTTGCCGTGCTCGTTGCCCGGGCCGACCGGGACCCGGACGGCGTCGACCTCGTCCACCGCGTTCGACAGCCCGTCGACCATCATGTCCAGCCGCGCCGAGAACAGGTGCTGGTGGTACGGGGCGCCGAGGCCGGGCGCGACCTCGGAGGCGTACGGGTAGTCCGCACCGGACTCCGTCCGACCCGGGTACGACGAGGTGAAGAGGACGCCGGTGAGCTTCGCCTCGCACTCGATCGTGCCGTCGAGGTACAGGTACCAGTAGAACCCGTAGTCGTAGTTGCCGACGGTGGTGAAGAAGGAGATCACCAGCCGACGGGAGCGCCGGACCTCCTGCGACCCGGTGTAGATGTCCCCGTGCTTCCACAGCGTGCCGAAGTCCTCCTCGTGCATGCAGATGCCGTTCCGGATGGTCTGCGGGTTGCCGAGCTCGTCGGCCAGGACGGCGTCGAAGTACTTGATCTCGCCGACGCAGTCGCAGCCGAGCTCGAGCGAGTTGGTGAAGCGTCCGAACAGGTACTCGCCGGTGTCGAAGTAGTTCTGCCAGAACCGCACCGGCGACGGGTCGCCGTAGGGCACGAGCATCTCGTCGATCGAGGCCCGGTAGACGATCGGCCGCAGCCGCGCACCGTCCTGCCACGACAGCTGCCGGAGCACGAGCCCCTCGCGGGCGTCGAACCCGACCTGGAACCGCCAGTTCGCCCACTCCACGAACTCGCCGTCGACCGAGAACGACGGCCCCTCGGGCTGCGTGATGACGATCGGCTTGAGGTCGAGCGGTTCGCCCTGCACCGCCGGGTCGTCGAAGTTGCCGGACGTCGCGGGCACGGGCATCTCCGCGACGTCCACGATGCGGGTCACGGCGCGGTTGGCGGCGTCGACGTACACGGACAGGCCGTCCACGGGGTGCGCCCAGACGTGGTCGGCGGGGTGGTCCTGGCGGAAGGCGAGCACGCGGAGGATCCGGCGCCCCTCCTCCTCGGGGTAGTCGTAGTACCCGGCCGACAGCGGGACGCACTTCACCTCGTCCGGCGTCAGGCCGCGCTTCGCCAGGGCGGCGACCCAGCGCTCGTCCGCGTTCGCGATCTCGCCGACGGCGTCGAACTCCTCGATGAGGACGGGCAGCTGTCCACGGGACCCGTCGAGCACGTCGGTGGACAGGACGATCCGGTCGGTGATCGAGACGACGCCGTCGGTGGAGCGTCCGGTCGCCATGTCGAGGAGCATCACGCGGGCGCGGCGGTCCGGCAGGGGACCGTCGCCGGCCTGCCAGGCCAGGACCTGCTGCTTGTGCGGCTCCTCGAGGCCGACGTAGACGAAGCGCGTGGTGTCGGTCCAGTCCGGCTGCGCCGTGACGACGTCGCGGACGGCGGTGAACTCGTCGGGGCTCAGGTTCGCGAGCGGGTGGGTGGTGGCGGTGACGGGATCGGTGAGGGTCATGCTGGTGGTTCCTTCGGTTCGGTCTGGAGGCGCGGGTCGGGTGGGTCGGTCAGCCGTCGCTGGCGAGACGGTCGAGCATCTGGTCGTAGCGGCGGCGGTCACGCCGGCGCAGCACCACGGCCTGCAGCACGCCGACGGCGGGCACGACCACGACGAGGCCGGTGAGCACGGTGCTGACGACACCGAAGACGCTCGCTCCGGAACCGTCGACGTCGCCGACGAGCGTCGGGAAGTTCGCCCAGATCAGGACGGCCGAGGCGACGAGCCCGACGAACCCCAGGACCGGGGCGATGACGGTGTTCCAGATGCGGCGGTCGGCGCGGTTCCGGCGGAAGTACACGATGACGGCGAGGCTCGTCGCGGCCATCAGGATCGCCACGCCCAGGGTGGCGACCCCGGCGAACCAGCTGAAGACCTGCAGGACCGGGTCGAGGCCGAGGACGGCGAACAGGACCATGAGCACGGCGGCGGTGACGGTCTGCACGACGCTCGAGGTGTGCGGCGACTCGTGCTTGCGGTGCACGGTGCCGAGACGACCGGGCAGGAGCGAGGCGTTCGCCATCGAGTGCTGGTACCGGGTGATGACGTTGTGGAAGGACAGGACGCAGGCGAACATGCTCGTGAGCAGCAGCACGTTCATGACGGCCTCGCCCGCGGTGCCGATGTACCGCGCCGCCGTGGTGAGGATGAGCGCGCCCGGGTCCTTCGCGGCCTCGGCGAGCACGCCGTCCGGACCCCAGGCCATCACGAGTCCCCACGACGCCAGCGTGTAGAACACCCCGATGCCGATGACGGCGGTGTAGGTGGCCCGTGGGATCGTGCGCTCCGGGTCCTTCGCCTCGTCGCGGAAGATCGCGGTGGCCTCGAACCCGATGAACGCCGCGATGGCGAACATGAGGCCGACGCCGGGCGAGCCGGACATGACGTGGGTCGGTTCGAACGGCGCGAGCGAGAGCCCGTCGGCACCGCCCCGGAACACGATCGCGGCGACCAGGACGAGCACGATCCCGACCTCGCCGACGAGCAGGACGCCGAGGACCTTGCTCGACAGGTCGATGTGCCGGTAACCCAGCACCCCGACGAGCGCCACGACGACCAGGGACCACACGTACCAGGGGATGTCCGGTCCACCGAGGCCCGTGACGGTCACCCCGAGCAGGTACCCGATGTAGCCGTGCACGCTGACCTGGATCGTCGTGTAGGTCAGCAGCGCCAGGGTGGCCGCCCCCGCACCGGCCGGACGACCGAGCCCGTGGCCCACGAACGTGAAGAAGGCGCCGGGTCGTGGCAGGTGCCGGGTCATCGCCGCCAGCCCCACCGAGAAGAGCAGCAGGATCACGGCGGACGCGGCGTAGAGCGACGGGAACCCGACGCCGTTGCCGAGCAGCATGCCCAGCGGGGCGGCACCGCCGACGACGGTGAGCGGGGCGGCGGCCGCGACGACCATGAACACGATCGCGGTGACGCCGAGCGAGCCGCGCATGATCCGCTGCGGTGCGGGTACGGCTCCGAGTGACGCGGGGTCCTTCGTGATGCTGGACATCGTGACCTTCCGGTTCGGGTGACTGGGTCGGGGTGGGACCACGGTCCCGCGCTGGGGTTGCGCCTCCGTTCCACGGGTGTGAAACCCGCACGCACCCGAATGGGACGGCCCGGGCGAGGCGTCTCATTTGCCCGAGACCACCGCGAAACACGACCGAGACACCGGGGCAACGCAGCCCCCGTACCGTTGCCGCATGACCGCGCTCGACCGTGCCATCGCCGACCCGCCACGGGTGCCGGGCATCGGCACGCGCTCCCCCGTCGACGGGCTGTCCCGGCGGAGCATCGGCCCGGTCGACGTGCTGGCGCAGTCGGTGTCCGCGGTCGCACCGTCGGCGGCGGCCACCACGATCCCGGTGCTCGTCGCGACCGTCGCCGGGCAGGGCGCGACGTGGTCCCTGCTCGCCGCGATGGCGCTGTCGTTCCTGGTCGGACGCACCGTGAACCAGTTCGTCCGACGCGTGGCGGGCACCGGCTCGCTCTACACCTACGTCTCGCTCGGCCTGGGGCCGGCGGCCGGTGTGGTCGCGGGCGCCGCACTGCTGCTCGGCTACGGGTTCATCGCGATGTTCTCGCTCACCGGCAGCGGCTACTACCTCGACTACCTGCTGTCCCGGTTCGTCCCGTTGGCCGGCACCGGCTCCCTGGTCACGGTCGTGGTGATCACCGTCATGGGCGCCGCGGTGTTCGCCGTCATCGCCCTCGGGGTCCGGTTGTCGACGCGCCTCACCCTGCTCGTCGAGACCCTGTCCGTCGCCGTCATCGTCGTGCTGATCGTCGCCCTGGTCGCACGGCTGCAGCCCGTCGACACGTCCGCCCTCGCACTCGGCCCGACCGCACCGGCGCCCTTCGCGGTGGGCACGGCGCTCGCGGTCACCGCCTTCGTCGGGTTCGAGAGCGCGTCGGTGCTCGGCGTGGAGGCCCGGCGCCCGTTCCAGGCGATCCCCCGCGCGATCTCGTGGACCGTCCTGGTCGCGGGCGTGCTCTACGTCGTGAGCGCTGCCGCCCAGCAGACCGGGTTCGCCGCGATCGGCGCCGACCTCGCCACGAGCGCCTCGCCGGTCAACGAGCTCGCCACGGCCTTCGGCATGCAGTGGGTCGGGTGGGCGCTCGACCTCGGGATCGCCGCCTCGTTCGCCGCGTGCGCGATCGCCTCGACGACGGCGCTCGTCCGGGTGCTGTTCGCGATGGGCCGTGAAGGGGTGCTGCCCGCAGCGCTCGGGCGGGCGTCGCCCCGGTTCCGGACACCCTTCGTCGCGGGCGTGCTGGCGTGCTCGGTGCTGACCGCGCTGCCCGTCCTCGGGCTCCTCACCGGCATCCCGACCTGGTCCCTGATGGAGGCCGAACTCGTCGTCGCGGCACTCGGGTACCTGACGGCATACGCGATGACGTGCTTCGCGGCTCCGGTGTTCCTGCGACGCATCGGCGAGCTGACGACCGGGGTGGCGACCACCGCGGTGACGACCGGTGTCCTGCTCACCGCCGTGCTGCTCACCTACGCCGGGGTGGAGGCCGCATCGCCCCGGTGGCCGGCCGTCGTCCTCGCCGTCGGGGCGGTCACCGCGGTCGTCGTCGCGTTCCTGGTGGCGACCCGTCGGCGACCCTGGCGACGGGGTCGGAGCCGGGCGGTGTACGACGTGCCGGTCGAGGCGGACCTGCTGGGCGCCTCCCGGTCGTCCGCCGGACCCGGCCCCGGGACGGGGGTGCGGTGAGCGAACCCGGTCTCCGCGCGCGGCAGCCGAAGGCGATCCAGAACGCCCTCGCGGTGCTCGAGGCGGTCGCGCACGCCGGGCCCGGCGTCACCGCCCAGCAGATCTCGGACGCGCTCGGGATGCCGCGGGCGACCACCTACCGGCTCATCACGCTGCTCGTGGAGGACGAGTACCTGGTGCGGCTGCCGGACCTGCGCGGCTTCGCCCTGGGGCACAAGGTCTCGGAGCTCGCCGGCGTCGCCCCGACCGCGGCCCCGTCGGTCCCACCACTCCCCCGAGCCGTCCGGTCCGTCCTGTCCGACGTGCGCTCGGCGGTCCGCGCCGGGGTGCACCTGGCCCGGTACGACGCCGACGGGATCTGCGACGTCGACGTCGACCCGGACTTCCCGCTCCTCGACGCGACCGCCCTGCGATCGGCACCCGGGTCGAGCGCGATGGGGCGGCTGCATGCAGGCGGCGGTGCCTCGGCGTCGCAGGTCGGTGCCTTCGTGCGGGGCTTCGGGTGCCTGGCCCTGCCCGTCCGCGGCGAGCGCGGTGAGCTCGTGGCGGGGCTGACGTTGTCCGCGCCCGCGGCCCGGGTGGAGTCCCCTGGCCAGGCCCTGGTGCACCTGCGGACGGCGGTCGCGCGGCTCGAGCCCCTACTCGGCTGAGCTCTCGGCGTCCTCCGAGCGATCTCTTGGCACTCACCAGGGTCGAGTGCTAAAACGGTGGCAGTTGAGTCGAGGGGACTCAACGAGAACCACGAAGGAGTTGATTTCGATGACGATGAACTTCGACCCGTTCCGCGAGCTCGACCGACTCGCGGGTTCGCTCCTCGGCACCGCCGGCCCGCGCTCGATGCCGATGGACCTGTACCGCACCGGGGACCACTACGTCCTCGACGTCGACCTGCCCGGCATCGACCCGGGCTCCGTCGACATCGACGTGGACGGTTCCGTCCTGACCATCCGCGCCGAGCGCACCCTTGGCGCGCCCGAGGGCTCGCAGTGGCTCACGCGTGAGCGCCAGCCCGGCACGTTCGTCCGGCAGCTGACGCTCGGCGACGGCCTGGACGCCGAGCGCATCACCGCCGGGTACGACAACGGTGTGCTGAGCGTCACGATCCCCGTCAAGGAGTCCGCGAAGCCCCGCAAGATCGCCGTCACCGTCGGTGGCGCGTCCGAGCAGCTCGCGGTCGGTTCCGGCGCGGTCGGTTCCGGCGCCGCCGCAGAGTGAGGAGCTGAGCGATGACGTCCGTCCTGTTGAACGCGGTGGTCGCGGTCCTCGTCGTCACCGCGGCGCTCGCGCTGACGAGCCTGGACCGGCGCACCGCCCTGCTCCTCGGGGCCACCGGCAGCCTGACCGGCACGTTCCTGACCTGGGTCGCCGCGCCTCGGCTGTTCGAGCAGTCACTCCTGGCGCCCTGGGTCGCGGCGGTCCTCGGCACGGCCCTGCTGATCGCGGGGTGGAGCGCGGTGCGCGCCTACTCGGGCATCTTCGAGGCACCGCGCGACGAAGAACCCGAGACGGGGGCGCTGATGACCGTGGGCGGGTCCGCCCCGTCGGTGCGGTGACCACCTGACGGACAGGAGGCCCGGTGCACGTCGTGCGCCGGGCCTCCTGTCATCCGTCGGTCGCGTGGGCGACCGTCGGGACTACTCCTTGTTCAGCTTGTCCTGCACCAGGCCGGCCGTCTTCTCGACGACGTTCGGCAGCTCGGTGGTGCCGTAGAGCCGGACGTCGGGGTGCGTGGGCGGGGGCATCGGGACCGAGGTGGTCGGGCCGTCGTGGTACGAGTACTCGCCCTTGCCGTCGAACGAGGGGCCGCTCGCCCACGGGCCGTTCTTCGCCTCGGCACCGTCGGAGAAGTTGAGGTACTGGTAGTTGACCTCCTGGTTCTCCTTCGACTGCGGGAAGTTGCTCGGCACGGGGAAGCCCTCGACGCCCTTCTCGCGCAGCTCGGCGGCAGCGGTCGCCCACATGTTCTGGTGCATGGTGTCGCGGGCGATGAGGAAGGACAGCAGGTCCCGCACGCCGTGGTCGTCGGTCATGTGGTAGAGCCGCGCGGCCTGCACACGACCCTGCATCTCGGCGTTCTCGTTCGCCGTGAAGTCGGCGAGCAGGTTGCCGCTGGCGGTGATGTACGAGCCCTGCCAGGGGTTGCCGTTGCTGTCCACCGGGCGGGCACCCGCACCGGCGACGATCGCGTGCTGGACGTCGGTGCCGCCGACGATCGCGGCGACCGTGGGGTCGTCCTGCAGCGCGTCCTCGGTGATGCCGAGCGGGGACTTCTCGAGCAGCTGCGCGATCATCGTCGCGAGCATCTCGACGTGGCCCATCTCCTCGGCGCCGATGCCGAACACCATGTCGCGGTACTTGCCGGGGATGTGCATGTTCCACGCCTGGAACTGGTACTGCATGGCGACGGAGATCTCTCCGTACTGGCCACCGAGCACCTCCTGCAGCTTGCGGGCGTAGATCGCGTCGGGCTTGTCGGGCGTTGCCTTGAACTGCAGTTCCTGCTTGTGGAAGTACACGTGGCTCTCCTTCACTCCAGCGGGTGCCCGTCGATCGAGCGGGTCCGTGTGCGATGGTCGGCGCGACCGCCTCAGCGCCGTCCCAAGGAAAGCCAGATCGCGCAGACGGGCGTCAGCGTCCTCTCCCGCGTCGACGCAAGGCGACGACCCCGGCCCAGACCGTGCAGCCGGTGAACCCGAGAACGAGCACGGACACGACGGGGATCGCGAACCCATCTCCGATCGACTGCTGTCCGCGGAGCCAGACGACGACGAGGAGCAGTACCAAACACCCTGCGGCGATGATCGTCGCGACATTGCCAGCTGATCGTGAGCCCATGTCCACCTCGTTCCGTTGCGATACCCACCGCATGCACACCTGGCGGGCTTGCGTGATGATTCTTCAAGAGTAAGTTCGTTGTTGTTCCGAATTCCACGAACGGAATTCGGGGCACGATGCACAATTCGTTGCGCGGACAGCCTACCGCAGTCCCGCAGAGGGGAGAAAGAATGCATCTGCATCAGAAAATCCGGAAGGCAGCACTGGGGAGTGCGGCCGCCGCACTCGCACTCGGCGGAGTCGTCGGTGTGAGTACCGTCACCGCAGCGCCGGCGAGCGCGATGGTCTGCGGGTACAGCGAAGAGATCGAGGACTACGATTCGACCTTCGCGATCAACGTCCCAGTGGTCGGGTCGATATCGCCGTTCAGTGGTCAGCGCCAGGTCGCGCATTACGGGAATTGCGGCAGCGGCAATGTGAAGATCAAGGTGACGATGAAGGGCGGGAGCAAGAACTACTGCGTCCAGCCCGGCGACGTCCGACTGGGATTCACCGAGAACGACAAGCAGATCTCAGGGGCCAGCAAGGTCGGAAGCTGTTAGGGGGAGAGCGATGAAGCTCTGGACGAAGATCGGTGGCACGGCACTCGCCGCCACCATGATGTTCGGCGGGTCGCTGGCAGCGGCCGGTCCCGCGAACGCCGCGTCACCGTGCGGTTTCTACCCGATCACGACGGGGAACATCGGCGGCGGGGACGACGGACACTACGAGAAGGGCACCTACAACAACTGCAAGTCGGACCCGGTCCAGATCACCGTCAAGTACACGTACACGTCGAAGAGCCTGTGCTTGTCGGCCGGCGAGACGACGTTGTACGCCAATCCGGATTACGGGGCCCTGACCGGTGCCTCGTGGACCGGCAAGTACTGCTGATCGCGATCTGACCACCGGAGCTCCTGCCCGCCATCGGGTGGGGGCTCCGGTGCGCGACGGGCGGGCAGACCGCACCGTCCCGGCATAGCGTGGCCGCGTGGACCTCGAACTCAAGAACCGTGTCGCACTCGTCGTCGGAGGCAAGGGGTACATCGGTACCGCCGTCGCCCACCGCCTCCGCACCGAGGGGGCGACCGTCGTCGTCGCTTCCCGCAGCGCCGAGGACTCCGACGGCAGCGTGCCGATCGACACCGCCTCGCAGGAGTCGGTGGACGCAGGCATCGCCGCCGTCCTCGAGCGGCACGGGCGCATCGACGTGCTGGTCGTGACCGCTGCCCCGAGCGCGAGCACCCTCGACCCGGCCCGGAAGTCCGACCCGGAGCAGGTCCTCGACGCGATCGACGGCAAGGCGCTCGGGTTCCTCCGCGTCGCGAACGCCGTGCTCCCGGCCCAGCGCGAGGCCGGGTTCGGCCGCGTGGTCGTGGTGAGCGGGCAGAACGCCTACTTCTCCGGCAACATCACGGCCTCGCTCCGGAACACGGCGGTGAGCGTCATCGCGAAGAACCTGGCCGACGACGTGGCGGGCACCGGGGTCACGGTGAACGTCATCAACCCCGGGACCGTGACGGACACCCCGTCCGCCGAGGTCCGCCCGGGAGGCCCCGGCGACTCGACACCGCAGCAGATCGCCGACCTCGTCGCGTTCCTGTCGTCGCCGCTGAACGCGGTGTCCGGCGAGTCCGTCTCGATCGCGCACCGCCAGCTGGGGTCCGTCGTCGTCTGATCCCCGAGTACCGGGTGATCACCCCTCGCTTCACCCGCAGGGACGAAGCGCTTCGCCCCTGCGCCCGATGCCCCGGCGACTCCGGGCCACGAGTCTGGTGACATGGAGTCCTCGACGAAGCACACGATCGCCACGCTGCTGCTCTGCGCCGCGATCGTCACCACGACCGTCATCGCCCTCGCCGCCATGACCGCGGGCGCGTGACGTCGGTCCGCGCTGCCCGGCGTGGGCGGCATGCGATGATCGAGCCGTGACGGACCGGCGCACGTTCCTCCGGCCGCTCGCCACCCGGTCGATCGCCGTCGACGTGGCCTGGGCGGCCCTGGCGGCGTTCGTCTTCCTGCTGCCCATCGACCTCGAGCTCGAGCACGCGAGCCTCGCCGCGGTGCTGTCGGCCTCGGTGGCGATCGCCCTGCGTCGCATCTCCCCGTCCGCCGCGATGGCCATGGTCGTCGTCCTCGGGGTGATCCAGGTCGGCGGCGGCGAGCGCCCGTCGCTGGTGGACCTCGCGCTCTTCGTCGTGATCGGCACCGCCGCGGTCGTGGGCACCCGCACCGAGGTCGTCGTCTCCGGCGTGCTCGCGGTCGTCGCCGGAGCGGGTGCGACGGTCTACCTGGCGTCGACCGGCTTCCGGTTCCTCGTGCTCATCAACGGCCCGCGCGACCAGGCGTTCCTGGCGATGGCCGCCCCGGTGACCGCGCTGCTCGGGGTCTGGGCGGGCGGGGTCGCCGTCCGGGCCTTCCGCTCCCGCGACCGCGAGTCGGAGCGCCGTGCCGACGCCGAGGCCGCAGCATCGCGTGCCGAAGCCGTCGCCACCGAGGCCGAGGCCACCGCCACCCGCGCGATCGACGTCGCCGAGTCCGAACGCATCCGCGCGGACATCGCCCGGGACGTGCACGACGTCGTCGGCCACTCGCTCGCGGTCATCATCGCGCAGGCCGACTCGGTGCCGTTCCTCGACGACGAGGCGCGCATCCGAGCGGTCAGCGCCACCATCGCGAGCACCGCCCGGAGTTCCCTGGTCGAGGTCCGACAGGTCCTCGGGCACATCGACGGCTCCGCCGAGGCGACCGGCCCGGGGTCGCTCGAGGAGATCGTGCAGGGCATCCGCGACGCCGGGGTCGACGTCGACCGCACGGTGCGCGGGGTCCCCCTGGCCCTGCGCCCGGACACCGGCACGGCCGCCCGCCGCGTGCTGCAGGAGATGCTCACGAACGCCCTGCGCCACGGCGCCCCCGGCAACCCGGTCGTCGTGCGGGAGACCTGGCGGAACGCCGACCTGGTGCTCGAGGTCGAGAACGTCGCCGGAGACGGCACCACCGCTGGCTCCGGCCGCGGGATCGACGGCATGGACTCGCGCCTCGGCGCCCTCGGTGGGTCGTTCGACGCCGCCGTGCTGGACGACGTGTTCACGGCACGCGCCCGCATCCCGTTCGACGTCCAAGGGGGACCCGTCCGATGACCGAACCGATCAGGATCCTGCTCACCGACGACCAGGCGCTGTTCCGCGCCGGGCTCCGGGTGGTGCTCGACGCCCAGGACGACATGCGCGTGGTCGGTGAGGCCTCCGACGGCGCCGAAGCGCTCGCGCTCATCCCCGAGGTGCGGCCCGACGTGGTGCTGCTCGACATGCGGATGGCCGGCATGGACGGCGTGGAGACCGTCCGGCAGCTATATTCCGGCGCCGTCCCGGGTCCGCTGCCGCGCGTCGTCGTGCTCACCACCTTCGGGCTCGACCCGGCGGCGGCGACCGCGATCCGGCTCGGCGCCAGCGGGTTCCTGCTCAAGGACACCACGCCCCCGTTCCTGTTCGCCGCGGTGCGGGCCGTGCACGAGGGCAGCTCGGTCATCGCACCGAACGACCTCGCGCAGCTGTTCGGCACCGACGTGGCGCGGGCCCCGGCACCGCAGCCGCCGGAGTTCGCGACCCTGACCGAGCGGGAGCGCGTCGTGTTCGGGTGGGCGTCCCGCGGCCTGTCGAACGCCGAGATCGCCACCAGGGAGTACGTCACCGAGTCGACGGTGAAGACCCAGATCTCGAGCATCCTCGGCAAGTTGTCACTGCGCGACCGGGTGCAGCTCGTCGTCTACGCACACGACCACGGGCTGGCGGGCACCCGCGAGGACTAGTCCGCGGCGATCCGGTCGAGCCACTCCGCGAGCATCGTCCGCTCGGCTGGCGACAGTCGATCGAGCCGGGGCGCTGCGGCACGGAGCGTGATCGCGGCGCTCGTCACGGCGTTACGCCCCCGGCCCTGACCACCCGGGGCCGCGCCGCCGTCGTCCGTCGTCGGCCCGCTCGGCACGAGGATCCGCCCGAGCACGGCATCGAGGACGTCATCGGCGAGTGACGGGTCCCGCTCGTCCGCCGGAGCGGCCAGGATCGCGAGCACCGCACCGGTGCCGGCCGCGTGCACGAGCTCGACCGCGCGGTGTTCCGGCACGGCCAGTCGTCCGGCCTCGGCCACCCGCTGGATGCGTTCGGCGAGCAGCGCGGTACCGGCGCGGGCGGCTGCCGACCGACGGCCGCGCTCCGGGTCGCTCAACAGCACGAACAGGTCGGGGTTCGCCAGCCCGAAGCCGATCGTCATCGACCACCCGGTGCGCAGGTCCTCGACGGGGTCGGTCGCCTCGTCACGAGCAGCCCGGACAGCGTCGGCCTTCATCGCCGAGAACGTCGCCATCGCGTGCTCGGCGACCGCTTCGAGCAGACCGTCCTTGTCGCCGAACAGCCGGTAGATGGTCGGTGCCTGGACGCCTGCGCCGTCCGCGACCGCCCGTGTGGTCACCGCCGCGGCGCCGCGTTCACGCAGCATGGTGCCGGCGACCTCGACGATGCGCGCACGCGTCTCGTCGCGCTGGCTTCCCTGCTCGATCACGGAACAACGATAACGGATCCGTGCTATCACTGTGTTACCAGCGCTACCGACGTGCTGTTTCCACCGATACGGAGAAGTCATGATCGTCATCACCGGGGCCACCGGAGCCCTCAACGGCGCGACCGCCGACCACCTGCTCGAGCACCTCGCGCCGTCCGACCTGGCGGTGGTGACCCGTGAGCCGGCCCGAGCACAGCGGTTCGCCGACCGCGGCGTCGAGGTCCGCCGCGGCGACTACGCCGAACCGGAGACCCTGCAGGCAGCCTTCGCGGGCGCCGATCAGCTCCTGCTCGTCTCGTCGAGCGACCCGGCCGCCGACGCCGTCGCGCTGCACCGTGCCGCGGTCGACGCGGCCGTGGACGCCGGCGTCGGCCGGGTCCTGTACACGAGCCACCAGGGCGCCGCGCACGGTTCGCCCTTCGTGCCCGCCGCGCACCACGCCGCCACCGAGGACCTGCTCCGCGACTCCGGGCTGCCGTGGACGAGCCTGCGGAACGGCTTCTACGCGCACAGCGCCGCCTGGATGACGGGACCGTGGCAGGAGACCGGCACGGTGTCCGTCCCCGTCGACGGCCCGGTGTCGTGGACCGCCCGCGGGGACGCCGCCGAGGCAGCCGCCGCGATCCTGCTCGCCGATCAGCCGTTCGACGGGCCGGTGACGCTCACCGCTCCGGACGCGCCGACCTTCGCCGACCTGGCTCGGCAGGCGTCCGAGGTGTCCGGTCGGACGATCGGGTTCGAGGCCCTGGGCGAGGACGAGTGGCGTGCCCGTGCGCTGGCCGCGGGGCAGGACCCGCACATGGTCGGGTTCCTGCTCGGCATGTACCAGGCCGCCGAGCGGGGCCTGTTCGCCGGCACCGATCCGCTGCTCGGCGAACTGCTCGGTCGCGCCCCACGGCCGGTGCGTGACCAGCTCAGCTGAGCGCCGCGACCTCGTCGAGGATCGCCTCGACCGCTGCGGGGTCGTGGGCGAACCGACCGAGGAACAGGCCGCCGATCCGCCCCTGCCCCCGGGTGAGCAGGCCCGGTCCGGCACTGCCGCCGTAGAGGACGGTGCTGCCGTGCAGCTCGGGCCGGGTGCCGAGGTGCTGCTCGATCCCGTCGAGCACCGCCACGATGTGGTCGTCCGGTGCGGGTGCCGGTGCGCCGATCGCCCACACCGGTTCGTAGGCGACGGTCAGGGGTCCGGCGAGCCCGTCCGCGTCGGCCGTCGAGACGGCCCGGTCGAGCTGCGCGGTCACCGCCGCCACGGCCTCGGTCGTATCGGAGGCCCGGTCCGGCTCCCCGACGCAGACCAGCGGACGCAGGTGGTTGCGGAACGCCGCGTGCACCTTCCCCGCGATCGTCGCGTCGTCCTCGTGGAACAGGGAGCGCCGTTCGGCGTGCCCGATCTCGACCAGGTCGACACCGATCTCCCGCAGTTCGGCGCCGGAGACCTCGCCGGTGAACGCGCCCGCGTCGGCCCACGACAGGTCCTGCGCGGCGAGGAGCACTCCCGACCCGGAGAGCACGTCGCGGACGGGCACGAGCGCCGGGAACGTCGGCGCCACGAAGAGCGTCGCCGCTCCCGAGCGCACCGCGGGGTGTCGCCGGGCGATGTCGGCGACCTCGGCCGCCCACTCCAGCGTCCGGGCGTGCGAGAAGTACGTCTTCAGCGACACCCCGACGGTGATCACGGGGCGACCGTCTCCACGACGAGGGCGAAGGACAGCGCACCGGGGTCCGCGGTGCCGACGGCCTGGTCGGCGTGCGTCCGCGCCCGGCCCATCTTCGGCACGAGGGACTCCGTGGCGTCGGCCGCTTCGCGGGCGGCACGGACGGCGTCACCCCAGGCCTCGGCGAGCGCCGCACCGGCGTCGAGCCGGGTGCGGAGCACCTCGTCGAACGGCACCAGGGCGTCCACCATCGTCTTGTCACCGACGGTGGCGCCGAACGCGAGCACGGCCTCGGTGGCCGCGCGGACCCCCTGCGCGACGGTGGCACCCGACGGACGCGAGTCGTCCCCGACCACGCGACCCAGTGCCTCCAGGGCGGCACCCCAGATCGCACCGGACGTGCCGCCGGCCTTGTCGGACCAGGCGTCCGCGGCGACCAGCAGGACGGTGCCGGCACCGGCACCGCGGGTGACCGCGTCGGCGGCTGCGACGTCAGCGGCGTGCGATCCGCGCTGCATCCCGATGCCGTGGTCACCGTCACCGGCCACGGCGTCGATGCGCCCGAGTTCGTCGGCGTGCTCGTCGAGGACGGAACGGACCGCGGCGAACCCGGCGGCGACCTGCTCGGCGACCGCACGGGACTCGTCGGTCGCCGGACCGATGCCGACGCCCTCGGCGTCCGCCGCCACGGTGGACGGGTCGACGCGCTGTTCGGCGACCGCACCGCCCTTGCGGTAGGCGGGCGTGTCCGCGGGTGCTGCCCAGAGTTCCTCGAGCTCGTCGTCGAGCCAGAAGAGCGTCAGGGAGACCCCGGCCATGTCGAAGCTCGTGACGAGTTCGCCGACCTCGGGCTCCACGATGACGACGCCGGCGTCCGCCAGGCGCCGCTGCACCGAGCGGTAGACGACGAAGAGCTCCTCGTACTTGACCGAGCCCAGGCCGTTCAGGATCGGGACCACCCGCTGGCCCTCGAGCGTCACGCCGTCGGGCAGTTCGTCGAGCAGCCGGGACACCAGCAGCTCGGCCAGACCGTCGGCCGACGGCACGTCCGTCTCGTCGATGCCACGCTCGCCGTGGATGCCCATGCCGACCGCCATCCGGCCCTCGGGCACCGTGAACAGGGGTTCCTCGGCGCCCGGCAGCGAGCACCCGGAGAACGCGACGCCGAAGCTGCGCGTCCGGTCGTTCGCCCGTTCGGCGACGGCGGTGACCGTGTCGAGGTCGTCCCCGCGCTCGGCAGCGGCGCCGGCGACCTTGAAGACGCAGAGGTCACCCGCGATGCCGCGGCGCTTCGCGCGGTCGTCGGCCGGGGCGCTCGTCACGTCGTCGGTGACGCGGACCGTCCGCACCGGGATGCCGTCGGCCTCGAGTGTGCGCGCCGCGGCGTCGAAGTTCAGGACGTCACCGGCGTAGTTGCCGTAGCTGAGCAGCACACCGCCACCGTGCTCCGCGGCCTTCGCGACCCCGGTGACCTGCTGGGCGCTGGGGCTGGCGAACAGGTTGCCCATCGCGGCACCGGCGGCCAGTCCGTGTCCGACCAGCCCGCCGAACGCGGGGTAGTGGCCCGAGCCCCCGCCGATCACGACCGCGACCATGCCGTCGGGGCTCGTGGTGGAACGGGCGACCCCGCCGTGCACCCTGCGCACCCACCGCTCGTTCGCGGCGACGAAGCCGTCGGTCGCCTCGTCGGCGAAGTCCGCCGGGTCGTTGAACAGTCTGGTCATCGCTTGCTGCCCTTCGGGTCGGTGGTGCGGACGTGCGAGGTGTCGAGCAGCTCGTCGGCCTTGGCCCCGCGGAAGAACTTGGTGCAGAAGATCATCACCGCGGCGACGAACGCCAGGACGCCGAGCGAGACGATGCCGAACGCACCGCTGTCTGTGGGCACCACCTCGTTGATCGCGGTGCGCATGATCGGGGCGACGAACCCGCCGAGGTTGCCGAGCGAGTTGATCAGGCCGATGCCCGCGGCCGCCGCGGCACCGGTCAGGAACGCCGTCGGGTACGCCCAGGTGATCGGGCCGACGGCCAGGAAGCTCGCGACGGCCAGGGTGATGAACAGGATGCCGAGCACGGGCTGCCCGTTCGCACCCGCCCACGCCGAGCCGAGGATCGACAGGCCGGTCGTGACGTAGAACAGGGTGCCCCAGCGACGACGGCGTCCGACGGAGTCCGCACGCGACCCGATCAGGTAGCAGGCGACGAGCCCGACGAGCCACGGGATCGCGGACACCAGACCGACCTGCCAGCCGACGTCCTGCCCGAGCAGCGAGGACACCTGCTGCGGCAGGTAGAACGTCGTGCCGTAGACGGCGACCTGCAGGCAGAAGTAGATGATCGTGAAGTACCAGACGCGCCCGCTCGCCATCGCGCGCCAGATGCCCTTCGGGCCGTCCTCGCTGCGGGCGGTGTCCTCGCGCTCCATGGCCGCGGTGAGCGACGCCTTCTCGCCCGGTTCGAGCCACTTCGCCTGCTGCGGACTGTTCGTCAGGAACACCAGGGCCGCGATGCCCGCCAGCACCGCGAGGATCCCCTCGCCGGCGAACATCACCTGCCAGCCGTGGAACGGGGTGACCTGGTCACCGATGCTGATCAGCCCACCGGACAGCGGGGCGCCGATCATCTGCGAGAACGGCTGCGCCAGGTAGAAGGTCGCGAACATGCGCACGCGCACCTTGTTCGGGAACCACTCGGACAGGTACATGATCACGCCCGGGAACAACCCGGCCTCGGTCACACCCAGGATGAACCGCAGGATGATGAACATCGTGTCGTTCGTCGTGAAGGCGAACAGTGCGGCGACGATGCCCCACGTGACGGCGATGCGGGCGAGCCAGAAGCGCGCACCGAACCGCTTGAGCAGCAGGTTCGACGGGATCTCGAAGATCGCGTAGCCGATGAAGAAGATGCCAGCGCCCAGGGCGAAGGCGGCGTCGGAGATGCCGCGGTCGACGCGCAGGGCCTCTTCGGCGAAACCGACGTTCGTGCGGTCGAGGAACGCGACGAAGTACAGGATGACGAGCATCGGCATGAGGTGCTTCGTCGCCTTGCCGATGGCGGACTTCAGGCCGGGGTCGTTCGTCGACCCGAGCGCGGGGGCAGGGGGTAGTGACACGGGTTCGCTCCTTTGCGAGCACGGTGCGGTCGTTCTGGCGTCCGGCGATCGGTTCGGTCGTCCGGACGGGAGGCACGGATCGCGTCGCCCGGTCGGCGCGCGTTCCGTGGGCGGCTGGCCCTAGTGCATGTACAGGCCGCCGTCGACGTTGAGCGTCTGGCCCGTGACGAACCCGGCGTCCTCGCTGATCAGGTACGCGATCGCTGCAGCGATGTCCCGCGGGGTGCCGATGCGCGGCAGGACGCCGTCGGCGGCCATCTCGGTCTTCCGCTCCTCGGACAGGGTGCCGCCCATGATGTCGGTGTCGATCGGACCGGGGGCGATCGCGTTGACGGTGACGCCGCGCGGGCCGAGCTCGCGCGCCAGTCCCCGGGTCAGGCCGATCACGCCGGCCTTCGCCACCGTGTACGGGGTCTTGCTGAAGGTGCCGCCGCCGCGCTGGGCGGAGACGGACGACAGGTTCACGATGCGCCCGTAGCCGGACCGCACCATCGACTCCGCCGCCCGCAGGCTGGCGAAGTGCACGCCGTCGAGGTTGATCGACAGCACCCGGTGCCACTCCCCCTCGGGCAGGTCGAGGTAGGCGTGCGCCGACGAGACCCCCGCCAGGTTCACGAGTGCGGTGATCGGCTGGAGCTCGGCCTCGATCGTGTCGAAGGCCGCACGGACGGCGGACTCGTCGGCGACGTTCGCACCGACACCGACGGCCCGCACGCCGTGCTGTTCGCGGATCTCGGCGGCGACCTGCTCGCTCGCCGTCTGGTCGAGGTCGATGATCCCGACGTCCCACCCGGCCTCGGCCAGGTGGTGGGCGGTGGCGCGGCCGATGCCCCGCGGTGAGGCAGCCCCGGTGAGGACGACGGTGCGGTCGCGGTGCTGGCCGGCTGACTGGTTCTGGTCGCTCATGGTGTCCCTCCCGCCTCAGTGGATCGGTGCCGGGCCGAGCTCGTCGAGGAGTTTCTGCATCGCCACGTACGCCTTGTTCCGGTAGGCGACGAGCTCCGGCGTGCGGTCGGCCGGCACGTCGAGGTACCCGGCGCCGGACTTCGTGCCGAGCTCACCGGCGTCGACGTGCTGCTGCAGCGACGGCGGGGTGGCGAAGCGCTCGGGCCAGCGGGTCTGCAGCGACTCGAAGCAGAACGCGTAGACGTCGAGTCCGGCCATGTCGGCGATCGCGAACGGGCCGAAGAACGGCAGGCGGAACCCGAACGTGGTCCGCACGATGGTGTCGATGTCGTCGGGGCTCGCGATGCCCTCGTCGGCGATCTTCGTGGCCTCCTCGAACAGCGCGTACTGCAGGCGGTTCAGGACGAACCCCGTGGAGTCCTTCACCCGCGCCGACTGCTTGCCGGTCGCGGCGACGACGGTCTCGCCGACCTCGATCGCGTGCTCGTTCGTGGTCGGGTGCGGGATGAGCTCGACGCCGGGGATGAACGGTGCCGGGTTCGAGAAGTGCACGCCGAGGAACCGCTCCGGGCCCACGACCGCCTCGGCCAGCGACTCGATCAGGATCGTCGAGGTGTTCGAGCCGATCACGGCGTCGGGGCGGGCGGCCTCGCTGATGCGGCGGAGCGTGGCGTGCTTGATCTCGAGCTTCTCCGGCACGGCCTCCTCGATGAAGTCCGCGTCGGCGACGGCGGCCTCGATCGACTCGGCAGCGCTCAGGTGTGCGCGGACCCGTTCGACGGCGTCCTCGGGGAACAGCCCGTCGGCGACGAACTGTGCGGTCTCGCCGAGCAGTCGCTCCAGGTTCTGCTGGGCGATCTCGGCCGAGACGTCGGCGATCCGGACGGTGTGGCCGGCGAGGGCGAGGACCTGGGCGATCCCGCCGCCCATGTAGCCGGACCCGACGACGGCGATGTCGAGGGTGCTCATCGGATTGCTCCTTCGGTGCTGGTTGCTGCAGTCGGGGTCGCCGTCGCGTCGAGCTTCGTCGTCGCGAGGACGGATCGGATGTACTGCTGGTTGGTGGCGCAGACGCCGAGGCTGTCCCCGCCGTACTGCTCGGTCATGACGATCCCGCGGAACCCGTCGGCGACGGCGTCGCGCAGGACCTGGCGGTAGTTGATGAGGCCCGTCTCCATCGTGCTCGGCGCGCTCGTCGCCCAGCTGCCGTCGCCGGCCTCGTCACGCGTGTAGTTCTTCACGTGCAGGTAGTTCGTGTACGGCATGGTCTTCGCGAAGAGCTCCCGCCAGTCCTCGACCGGACGGTGCAGACGGATGAGGTTCGCGACGTCCGCGTTCAGCCCGACGTTGTCGAGCCCGATCTCCTCGACCAGGCGGACCGCGCTGTCGGCGGTGCCGAGGTACGTGTCCTCGTACAGCTCGAGCGCCATCGGCAGCCCGACGCTCGCAGCGTGCTCGCCGAGCTCCCGCAGGCGCTTGACCGCCGCGTTCCAGACCTCGGGGTCGTCGGGGTCCTTCGGGCCCGGTGCCGTCCAGAACCAGAGCGCGCGCTTCTGGGCGTCGGTGAACGGCTGGTGCAGCCCGGTCGAGAACACCTGCATGCCCCACTCGGCCGCCGCGTCGATGGTGCGGTGGGCGTAGGCGAGGTTCTCCTCCTCGTGCCCGGGCTGGATGACGCTCTTGCGCTGCAGGTGCACCGACGGGATGCCGATGCCGTGCGCCTTCGCGACGGCGAACAGCTCGTCGCGGCGCGAGGCTTCGAGGTCTGCGGGCCGGATGTGACTGTCGGCGAGTTCGGCGAGCGAGAAGCCGACGGCCTCGATCTGCCCGAACACCTCGTCCCACACCTCGGTGGGGGCGTCGTGGAAGGCCGTCGCGTCGCGGGTGACCTGCGCGAACCCGTGCAGGCAGGCGGCGATCGGCCAGGTCTTCGACGTCCAGGTGGTGGGGTCCCAATCCTGGTCGACCCAGTCCTGTGGAGTGGTCACGGAATGCTCCCTTGCATGTCGTGGTGGTTCAGCCTTGAACCTCTTTCCTATAGGAAAGATACTCGCACGACGACGGAACGCAACCCCTCTGCCTCAGCTGGTGTGGGACGCGTCGGCGCGCGAACGCAACCGGACGGCGTCGATGTGGAGCCGCATCGCGGCGACGGCCGACGTCGGGTCCGCGGCCAGCGCCTCCAGGATGGCCCGGTGTTCCTGGACCGCACGATCCGTGTCGTCCCCGCCACCTTCGACGATCTGCCGCATGCGGTGCACGCGCGTCGTGATGATCTCGGACATCTCCTCGAGGAACGGGTTGCGCGTCGCGTCGAAGATCAGCTGGTGGAACTGCCAGTCGCTGCGGAAGAAGCGGGCCATCAGCTCCTCCGGCGCCTGCGCTGCCCCGACGGAGGCGACCTCGGCGGCAACCGCGGCCTGCTCGTCGAGCGCTGCCGCCAGTCGCTCGCGCAGGCCGTCGACGTCGCCGCGGGCCGCGAGCTCGACGGCGCCGCTCTCGACGATGAGCCGGGCGTCGAACAGGGCCTCGAGCTGGTCGCCGGCCAGGGGCGGGGAGACCCGGTAGCCCTTGTTCGCTTCACGGGTGACGAGGCCGGTGCGTTCGAGTTGCACGAGGGCTTCGCGCACCGGGGTCGGCGAGACCCCGAGACTGCGGGCGAGGCCGTCGATCGAAAGCCGCATGCCCGGTTCGACATCGTGACCCATCAGGACCTCGAGCACCCGGTCGTAGACGCGGTCGCGCAGGCCGAGCTGCGTGATGCGCTCCGTCCCGAAGCCGGGCATGGTCGTGGACATGGGTCGATCCTAGAGAATCCACGACTCGGGCTCGGTGGGAGGCCCCCGGCCCACGCTGCACCATCACGGCCGTCACCCGCTTTGACGTCGCCTCGACCACGCGCTCATGTCGCCGATTGGCTTGCTCGATTGCCGCGCCCCGCGCGCCGATAGGGCGCTCTTGTGTCAACTGGTAATCGGCTAGGGCCTCAGGAAAACATGAGGGAAAAACGCAGCTGAACGACGGAATCGCACTATCAGACGCCTACTTCACGTGCAACATCTCCCGAGCAACTTGGCGCAGTTCCGGCCCGAGGATCTCGACGATAGGGGATCGCCGACCGAGACTTTCGACGAATGATACAGCTATCGCATTCTGCAACCATTCCTCGCCGCGGGCATAATCGATATCTAAATCGTCAAGCGTCATTTGAATGCGTGCACCCGTGGGATCGAGCCGGTATGCGGCGGAGATCTGGATGACAACGTCGCCTAGGAACAAGTGCTCCATGAGATTCTGGTTGTCATCCCAATTGACCGGGTCGTCGAGCAGTTGCTTGTATTCAGGGTGCTTGACCACGAACTGTTCGCCCCATTCGGTCGGCGTCAAGGCTTAGCCTCCCATCGCGTTCTGCAGATCGTCCAGGAGCGCCTGTGCCACTTGCCGATCGTGTTCGGAGAGGGGTCCTGACTTGCCCCCCAGCTTCTGGATCTCCTCAGCGGCAGCATCGAACTGGTTGGGCCAGGACGGATCGTACGGAACGAGCACAGTTCGCACTCTAGATCCCGCTGCGGTCGAGCCGCTGCCCGGCCGCCGATCGGCATGGTGATCGCAGCCAGTCTTTTGCTCGCGCTCGGACTGCTGAACCTCATCATCAACACCACCCAACCCGGGTCGTGGCTCCTGTTGATCGTGCTCATGCCGTGGCCGCTGTACGCGGGCTTGAAAAGCTTGCGGGACGGCGAAGACCGCTAGCGGATCGGCTACCGGGAGCTCTGCTTGTCGCTTCGTCGTCGCCACTCCCCGCCTGCATAGGCGAGCGTGTACAGCCCCACGATGCTGAGTGGTGAGATAGCCAAGAAGACCAACATCGAGTCGACGAGGACCAACAGCGACGCGGCGACGCCGAGAAGAACGACACCGACGAGGACCAGCGCCCACAGCGGCAGGCGTCGGCCCAGCCACTCGCGAGTCGTCATGATGCTCAAGTTACCCGTGGAACCATCCGACCGACGTCCCGATGGGCGATCGGCTACCGGTCGTGCTTCGCTCCGCGAAGAGCGAAGCGCCACAGCCTCACGCCGGCGTAGAGCAAGAGGATGCCGAGTGCGCTGTTCAGGAGCACGAGGACGATGTCGAGGTCCGCGCGAGACAGGCGCACAGCCGACGTCGTGATGAAGATCAGTCCGAAGACGAAGGCGCCAGTACCCAGCACCTTGGCGCTCACAACATCCATGCCATCAACGTACGGCTCTCGAGCGCTCGATCAGCGATCTACTTACGGACGGAAGGGCCGTGAGAGGGTCGCTGTATGACGTGGACCGGCGCCGCTGACGCACAACGCTATGGATCGACGATCCTCGAAGGAGATCGGGTCCGGTTCCGTGCGCTTGAAGACGAAGACCTTCCCGACCTCGTCCGCTGGTGGCGCGACCCGGAGTGGGCGGTGCTGCAGCAGATCCTCGTGCGCCCGAGACCAGAAGAGCCAGTCGTCGAGATGTTCCGAAGCTGGAGCAAGAGCGAACGCAGCGGCGACGTGGGCTTCAGCGTCGTCGACAGCGCCTCGGGCGAACTCGTTGGTCACGTGACGCTCTTCGGCGCTGCACTCCCGGTCAGGGCTGCGACGTTGGCGGTCATGATCGGGAGCGAGCACGTCGGAAGCGGGTACGGGACCGACGCGGTTCGTCTGTTGACGGAGTACGGATTCCGAGAGATGGGATTGAATCGCATTGAGATCCAGGTGCACGCGTTCAACGATCGGGCACGGGCGGCCTACCGCAAGGTCGGCTATCACGAGGAGGGGGTTCGCCGCGAAGCCGTGTTCCACGACGGCCGCTTCCATGACGAGGTGATCATGTCGGTACTCGCCCGCGACTGGCCGGGCGGGTCGTCGAGCGGTCCTTCCGGCGCCCGGGCGGCTCCACCCGCCTCCGACGTCCGGTAGCCCATCCGCCAGCGGCCAACTACGCCTCATCGCCATCAAGTCGACCTGGTTGGGTGGAGTCCATGTGGATCCCCGGACTCATCGCTGGGCCGGCGATCGTTGCGGTAGCGGTCGCCGCGTTCGTGCGTCCGGTGCCGATCGCGCAGTACTTCGTTGACGCACAGCGGAGCAGCGGCGGTCCGCAGAGTGCGATGACTCCGGGGCTCGTCCGTGTGCTCGCTGTGGGGCTGGCGATGATCGGCCTCGTCTGGACACTCCTGTCCATCTTCGGTCACTCCGAGTGACTGGAGAGTCGCAGGCGCGACCAAATCGAGTCCGGTAGCCGATGGCTCACTGAAACGGGGACTGCGGCCGTTCGATCCCGACTGCCGCGACGGCGAGGTGCAGCGATCTACGTGTTCGTCGCCGCCTTGAGGATGACGACGGCGACCGCGGTCAGCAAGAGGGCGCCGCCGAGGCCGGCGAGGGGATAGCAGACGCCGCTGGCGCGGTGGTGGCGGCGGATGCCGAACGCACCGCCGGTGATGACTGCCGCGAACCCGCCGAAGAAGGTGAGGCCCATGCTGCTGTACCAGCCGGCATCCCCGCAGGAAACGGTGCGGGCGGCGCAAGTGCTGTACGAGATGAGGCTCTCGTTCAGGATGTAGCCGACACAGCCGATCGCGGCGAGCAGCCCGACGACGATGACGACCCAGATGAGGACGAGGTTCCACAGCGCGCCGCGGTCGCCGAGCGGTGCGCGTTGGATGCGGGACGCCATCGGGCTCCTGTTCTGGTCCGTCTCTCGGATGTCATCAGAGTGCCACGAGGGCAGCGAGGATCGATGCCATCGCCGCTGGCCACAGCGCATCCAGCCGCGGTCCCCATGGTTCTGCCATCACCCCACTCTCACGAAGCGCGGCGACCTCCGACAGGGAGACCCAACGCCAATCCATCACCTCGGTCGGATCCGCTCGCACCGCTGAACCACTCGGCTCCTGCACGACGAAGAGGTCCACGAGCGCCGTCTCCTCGGTGAAGCGGCCGACGCGGCGCAGCGCCTCGGGCTCGACTGTGACGTTGGTCTCCTCGAGCAGCTCTCGGCACGCAGCCGCAGGACCAGTCTCGCCTGCGAACGCGCTCCCACCGGGGAACTCCCACCCGAAGGCGAACTCCTTCGTCGGAGCCCGCTGCGTGAGCAGGACGGTTCCGTCGGCTCGGTAGACGCACACCGTGACCACCAGATGGAACGCCCCACCCGGCCAACCCGCGTCACCGCGCCGGAACGTCCCACCCGTCGGTACCCCGGCCGCGTCAACAAGATCCCACCACTCGTCCACTCCGCCAGCGTAGGACGAACCGGCACGCGGAACGTCGACATGCGGCGTCCGGCAGCGGATCGGCTACCGAGACGTGGACGAGGGGTTCCGGTGGTCGGAGCAGGACGGTAACGTGCCGCCATGCACTGGGGGGACACCGGACTCGACGACGAGCAGATCGCGTTCGTGCAGCAGACACTCCCCGATGCCGTCGTCGTGGCCGATGAGTCGTGGGGGCTCCTCGACACGAGGGTCCTGCACGTCCGCGCTGGCGACGACGGCTTCACCGTGAAGGCCTCCAGCCAGACCAACACGCACTTCCCCCGCGAGCTCGACGCTCACCGCACCGCCACCGCCGCACTCCGGGCGAGCGGGGACGCCGGTGCCCTCGTCGCCGCGAACGAGGAGCACCGCGTCCTCGTGCTGGAACGCGTCCCCGGGCACCTCGCCCTCGGGACCCCGGACGAGCACGACACCGACGTCCACCGTCAGGCCGGGGCAGTGCTCCGACGGCTGCACGACCAGGACACCCGCCACGACCCGACGTTCCTACTGCACGAGCAGGCGAAGGCACTGGCCGCGCTCGACGCCCCGCACCGGATCCCCGACGACGTGGTCGCCCGCGCGCGAGCAGCACTGCGCGCACTCCCGACCGACCACGCGACGCAGCCCCTCGTCCCGACCCACGGCGACTTCCACCCGCGCAACTGGATCGTGGACGACGACGCCCGCGACAGCCGCGACGACCGGCACCGCAGGCTCCGCGTCATCGACTTCGGCCGGTTCGGCTGGCGCCCCGCGTCCTTCGACCTCACCCGCCTCGCGGTGCTCCACTGGCAGCACGATCCCGCCCTCGAAGCGGCGTTCTTCGACGGGTACGGCGACGATCCGCGCACTCCGGACGCCTGGCACTGGCTGCAACTCCGCGAAGCAGTGGGCACCGCGACCTGGGCCTACGCGGTCGGCGACGAGGGCTTCGAGGCCCAGGGCCACGACATGCTCCGGGGCGCCCTCGCCGCGTTCTGACCCGTCAGGCCCGGACGCAGCTCACGGCACCCGCACGAACCGCGGCGCCCCACGGTCCCGCAACCGGAAGCCGAGGTGCTGGTACAGCCCGATCGCCCCGGTGTTCCCGGCGGCCGCGTGCATCAGCGGGATCTCGCCCCGCTCCCGGATCCCGTGCGCGACGGCGAGCACCAACCGGCGCCCGAACCCCTGCCCCCGGTACGCGTCGTCCGTGCACACCGCGCTGATCTCGGTCCACCCCGGCGGGTGCAGGCGCTCCCCCGCCATGGCGACGAGCCGCCCGTCCCGCCGGATGCCCAGGTACGTGCCGAGCTCGATCGTCCGCGGCAGGAACGGCCCCGGCTTCGTCCGCTCCACCAGGGCGGTCATCTCCTGCACGTCGTCGGGCGTCAGCACGACGGCTTCGTCGTCCGGCGCACCCTCGATCGCCTCACCGGTCAACTGCACGCCGCCGGCACCCTCGACGAGTTCCCACCCCTCGGGCAGGACGGCAGCCGCACCGACGCCGAGCATCCCGCCCGACCCGAGCAGCGCCCGGACGTCCTCCCAGTCCTGCGCGGTGGGCTGCTCGGGGATCCCCGTCCACACCGACACGTCGGTCTGGTAGCGGACCACGTCGCCACGCCGCTCGGCGAACCGCGCGTGGTGGCTGTTCAGCGCGGCCATGGCGGGCGCGTCGAGCACCCGCGTCGGGGTGCCGTCGTCGGCGATCGTCAGGTCGAGGGTCCGGAGCGCTTCGCCGCGGGAGTCTCCGCCGCGGAACCCGAGGTCCTCGATCCGCCGTCGATCGCCGTCCGCCCACCCGGCGGTGTCCGCGACGACACCGGAGGCGTAGTGGTTCGTGGCACGGTGGACGACCTGCTCGACGTCCGCTGCCGAGGCCACGAGGACCTCTCCGGGTCGGGGCAGCGCGGTCGAGGTCGGCGCAGTCGTCGTCATCCCACCATTCTCCGCCCGCGGCGAGCGCCGCCGACGCATCGTTGCACCCGGTGACGCCGTGCCGCGGCTCGCACGGTGCGAGGGGGCCCACGGCCCGTGCGAGGTTCCGTACTCGGTGCGAGGGCACGTGCGCCGCACGGAGGACGGAACCTCGCACCAGACCGAGCGCCCCGCCCCGCCTCACCCCAGCCGCGCCGCCACGAACTGCACCATCCGCCGCACCAGCAGCGCCTGCGACGCCGCCCGCCGGTACTCGTGCCCCTCACCCTCGAGCTCCAGGTACTCCACGTCGTGCGACCGCTCCCGCAACGCCGCGACCACCTGGTGCGCCTCACCGATCGGCACGTTCGTGTCGAGCTCACCGTGCACGACGAGCAGCGGCGCCGTGACGTCGTCGATCGCCCGCATCGGTGACAGTGCCGCGAGCAGGGCCTCGTCCTCGACGGGGTGGCCGTACTTCGTCGCGGCAGCAGCCGCGATCCACGGTTCGGTGTCCCGGTAGAAGGTCGCGAAGTCGCTCATCCCGCACACCGCGACCCCGGCAGCGAACACCTCGGGCGTGAACGCCAACGACGCGAGGGTCGCGTACCCGCCGTAGGAGCGCCCCTCGACGGCGACGCGGGAGCGATCGGCGTACCCGTTGGTCACCAGGAACCGCGCGCAGTCGACGACGTCGGCGAGCGCGTTCCACCGCAGCGCCAGGTCGTCGGCGTGCACGAACTCGTGGCCGTACCCGCTGGAGCCACGGATGTTCGGTGCGAACACGGTCACCCCGGCGGCGGCGAGCGCCTGGTGCTGCGGCGAGAACGTGGGTCGCTCCTGCGACTCCGGTCCGCCGTGCAGGTGGACGAGCGCTGCGCGGCCGGGAGGCACGGCACCAGCACCAGGGTCGGCTCCCGCCACCGACGCGGTCGGCTCCACGGCCCGGTACAGCCAGCCGGTCAGCTCCAGTCCGTCACGGGCGGCGAACCGCTCGAGCGTCGGCTCGACCAGCTGCACGTCGGGCAGCACCGGCACGTCGGTGACCCGGCTCCAGGTCAGCGCGTTCGTGTCGAGCCGCCACAGTTCGCGCGGACGGGTCGGTCCCTCGACGGCGAGCAGCACGCTCCGGCCGTCACGGCTGAGCACGGGGTCGGTGACGACGTACCCGGGCAGGTCCGGCACGGGGGTGCGCGAGGCGTCGTGCGTGTTGATGAGGTCGAGTTCGCTGCGACCGTCGACGTTCCAGACGAGCAGCAGGGTGCGGCCGGCGTCGTCGGCGTCCAGGTACTCGAGCTCGGCGTCGTCCCGCTCGACGATCCGCCGGGGTGTGCCGCGCCAGCCGTGCGGGCCGACCGGCTGCGCGACGAGTCCGCGGCGGGGCAGTCCGGCCTCGGTGGCGACGTAGGCGACGAGCGGACTGGTCTCGCTCGCGGGCGAGGGCCGCAGGAACGCGATCTCGGCGGACCCGTCGGGGTCGTCGGCGAACAGGGCGTGGCTCTCGTCGGTCAGCCGGTCGACCACGACGACGAACTCCTGGCCGCGCTGCCCGTCGCTCAGCACGACGAGCCGTTCCTCCACCGACAGGTCGAGGATGTGGATGAGCTCCCCCACGGCCAGGTCGTCGCGGTCCCCGGTGACCGGGTCGACCAGGTACGCACGGGCCGGCTGCTCGGGCTCGGTCGACGGCAGGGTGATGACGACCCGGTGGCCGCTCCGGCTCCACGGTCCGAGTTCGGCGTGCTGGTACCGCGAACCGGCGATCTGCGCGGCGTCGGAGCCGTCCGGCCGCACCACCCAGACCTGCTGCTTCACGCCGCCGTCGGTCGCGATGGCGACGGCGAGCCACTCCCCGTCGGACGACCACGACACCCGGATCACGGGGTCGTCGGACAGCGCGATCCGCACCGGTTCCGGCAGCTCGCCGTCGACGACGACGTCCTGCACGAAGACCTCGGGGGTGCCGTGCCGGTCGCTCACGAACGCCACGCGCCGGGCGTTCCGGGTCATGGTCGGCCCCCACGATCCCCAGGCGGCGGTGAGCCGCGCACCCAGGTCGGCCGCGACCCTGGTGGTGACCGACGGCTCGACGCTGGCCGACGACGCGACGCCCTGCGCGCCTCCAGTCCGGACGGAACCCACGATCACCGCACCCCCTGCTGCTGCAGCCACATCTCGATCAGGCCGAGCTGCCAGAGCGCGTTCGCGCCGATCGCGGTCCTGGTGCTGTTCGGGTCCTGCAGCATCCCCTCGACGGTGGCGGGGTCGAAGAGCCCGCGCTCCCGCGCCTCGGGTGCGTGCAGCGCGTCGCGGACGCGCTCCAGGTACGGGCCCTCGAGTTGCCGGATGGCGGGGACCGGGAACGAGCCCTTGCTGCGGTCGATGACGGCGTCGGGGACGATCCCGCGCGAGGCGCGCTTCATCACGCCCTTGCCGCCGTCGGTGAGCTTCATCGACGGCGCGATCGCGGCGGCGAGCTCGACGAACTCGTGGTCCAGGAAGGGCACGCGGGCCTCGAGCCCCCACGCCATCGTCATGTTGTCGACCCGCTTCACCGGGTCGTCGACGAGCATGATCGTGGTGTCGCTGCGGAGCGCGGCATCCACGCTCGTCTCCGCGCCCGGCCGTGCGAACTGGCGGTCCACGAAGGCCGACGGGGTGTCGTCGTCGCTCTTCCACCGCTTCCCGAGCAGGCCCTGCAGCGCCGGCCAGCGGCGGTCCATGAACACGGAGCGGTAGGCCTCGGCCGCCTGGTCGCGCGGGACGTCGGCGAGCGGGGGGTACCAGTCGTACCCGGCGAGCACCTCGTCGGCGCCCTGGCCGGACTGCACCACCTTGACGTGCTGCGAGACCTCCTGCGACAGCAGGTAGAAGGCGACGCAGTCGTGGCTGACCATCGGCTCGCTCATCGCGGCGACCGCACCGTCGATGCCGTCGAGCAGCCGCGACGAGGGGATGTGGATGCGGTGGTGGTCGGTACCGAAGTGCTTCGCGACCTGGTCGGAGTACTCGAACTCGTCGCCGGACTCACCGCCTGCCGCCTCGAACCCGATGCTGAACGTGGCGAGGTCCTGCTGCCCGGCCTCGGCGAGCAGCCCGACCACGAGCGAGGAGTCGATCCCGCCGGAGAGCAGCACCCCGACCGGGACGTCAGCGACCATCCGGCGCTCGACGGCGGTGCGGAGCGAGCCGATGAACGCCTGCTCCCAGTCCCGCTCGGACCAGTCGGACTTGGCTGGGTCGCGCTCGAAGCGCGGCTCCCAGTAGACGGTGTCGTGTGTGGTGCCGTCGGGATCGATCACGCGGACGGTCGCGGGCGGGAGCTTGCCGACGCCGGCCAGGATCGTGCGGGGTGCGGGGACGATCGAGTGGAAGCTCATGTACGAGGCGAAGGCGACGGGGTCGATGGACGTGTCGATGCCCGACCCACCGTCTCCCGCAAGGATCGCGGGTAGTGACGAAGCGAACCGGAGCCCGCCGGGGACGGGCGCGACGTAGAGCGGCTTGATGCCGAGCCGGTCCCGGGCCAGGACCAGCCGACCGCTGGCGTGCTCCCAGATGGCGATGGCGAACATCCCGATCAGGTGGTCGACGAACGCGGTGCCCCACTCGGCGTACGCCAGGGCGATGACCTCGGTGTCCGACGTCGACGCGAACCGGTGCCCCTTGCCGTGCAGCTCGTCGCGGAGCTGCCGGTAGTTGTAGACCATCCCGTTGTAGGCGATCGTCAGCCCGGCCTCGGCCAGCACCATCGGCTGCGCGCCCGCGGTGGACAGGTCGACGATGGACAGCCGTCGGTGCCCGAGCGCGACCGGGCCGCGAGCCCACAGGCCGTCGCCGTCCGGGCCGCGGTGCGTCATGCAGCCGGTCATCCGGGCGACCGCCCCGACGTCCGGCGCTCGGCCGTCGAACCGGATCTCACCCGCGAGTCCACACATCAGCGCTCTCCCTCGGTGTCCGCCGGGGCGGGGTCGGTGTCCGCCGGGGCGTTCCCGACGATCCACGTGTCCTTCGCGCCGCCGCCCTGCGACGAGTTGACGACCATGCTGCCCTCGGGCGCGACACGCGTCAGGGCGACGTCGGCCAGGTGCACGTCGTCCGGTCCGGTCCCCGTCGCGTAGACGAAGGCCCGCAGGTCCACGTGCCGCGGGTCGAGCCCGGCGGGTCCGATCGTCGGGTGCGAGGACAGCTGCACCACCTCCTGCCCCACCCACCCGGCGGGGTCGGCCGCGATCTCGCGCCGTCGCTCTGCCACCTCGGGGGCGCTCGCGCTCGGTCCGATCAGGACCCCGCGGCCGCCCTCGCCGTCGACCGGCTTCGTGACGAGCTCCCCGACGCGGTCCAGGACCGACAGCCGTTCGACCTCGATGCTCGTGCGGTACGTCGGCACCGACGCCAGCAGGGGTTTCTCGTCCAGGTAGTACCAGATCAGGTCCGGCACGGTGACGTACATCGCCTTGTCGTCGACCAGCGCGTTGCCCGGCGCGTTCGCCAGGTAGACGCGTCCTGCCTCCGCCGCGTCGAGGATCCGGGCACCGAGGTCGGGAGCGTGCTCCGCCGTCAGCGCACTGACGTCGCGGTCGATCCGCAGGTACAGCCCGTCGAGCACGTCACCCGTCGTCGCGTCGACCACGCGTCCGTCACGGACGTCCAGGTCCGACCCGGACAGGAGGCGCAACCCGGCCCCGTCGGCCAGCCTGCGGTGCTCGAACCACGCGCCGGCGGCGGGGCCGTCGCTGACCAGCGCGATCACGGGGTCGGTCGCGCCCGTCACCGCGGTGGTGTTCGCGCAGAGGGTCCGGCGCAGCCGGTCGATCACGCCGTGCGGGTCGCGCAGGTGCGCCGGCCGCGGGGCGTCCGGCACGACGTCGTCCATCAGCTCGCGCAGGGCGATGCCGTACGCGACGCCCGAGGGCGAGCGGACGTTGTCCTCGAGCACCCGCCAGCCGCCGAACTCGTTGCGCACCAGGTCGAACCCGAGCACCGGAGCACGGACCGCCGTCGCCGGTAGCCGGGTGGCGTCCGGGTCCCAGCCCTTCGCGCCGACGAAGTGGTCCGCGTCCAGCACACCGTCGGCCACGATCCGCCGGTCGCCGTACGCGTCACGCAGGAACAGTTCGATCGCGCGGGCACGCTGCCCCAGGCCACGCTCGAGCTGCGACCACTCGTACGCGCTGATCGTCCGGGGCACCAGGTCGCAGCCGAACGCCTGCGCCCCGCCGTCCACCACGAAGCCGACGTGGTGCTCGCGGGTCCAGACGTCGCGGGCGGTGCAGCGCTCGATCGCGGTCTCGGCGTCCCAGCCGTCGAAGAACGCCGCCAGGTCACGGAACGCCGGACGAGGGCGCGCCCCCGGGCCGACGGCCTCGTCGCCGGCGCGGACGCGGTACCCGGGGATCGGGACCACGGGGTCCTCGTCGCGTCCGGACGGGAGCCCCGCGGTGTCCTCCACCACCAGGGCGACGACGTCGTCCATCTCCCCGCGCTCGGCGTAGGCGGTGCGCTGCCGGTCGGTGGAGTTGCCACGTGCCAGGGTCGCGTCGAGGAGCTCCGTCACCGTGCCCCAGTCGCCGAGCTCCTCGAGCTCCGGACGCAGCCGGGACACGAGCTGGCGCACCGCGACCTCGGCGGGCAGCCGTTCGGGGTGCTGCCCGAGGCCGACCAGTTCCCCGCTCAACCCGGAGCGGGCGGCCTGCCACATCGCCGCACGGTGCAGGGGTTCGCTGCGCGGGTGCCACTCGGCGCCTGACACGACCGACTTCTCGGCCTTGCGCACGGCCGCGCGGAAGAGTCCGGCGATGAGCACGGCGTCGTCCACCACCGGCGTCGCGTCGCAGACCCGCAGCTCGAGCGTCGGCGCGTGCGACGACGGCCGCACGTCGAAGTAGGCCATCTTCTTGTCGGCGATCACGCCCGAGGCGATCAGGTCGTCGAGCACCCGGTCGTACTCGGCGGCGTCCTCCACCGGGCCGAAGCTGCCAGCCGACGGCCACCGCTGCCAGATGATGCTGCGGAACGAGGCGTACCCGGTGTCCTGCCCGTTCCAGAACGGACTCGACGCGCTCAGGGCGAGCAGCACCGGGAGCACCGGCGCCACCCGCTGGGCGATCAGCACCGCCAGGTCGCGGTCGCTCACCCCGACGTGCACCTGCAGGCCGCAGATGAGCTGTTCGTCGACGAGCATCCGGTACTGCTCCTGCATCCGGCCGTACCGACCGCCGGAGCTCAGTTCGAAGTCGGCGTACTCCGACCTCGGCGCGGTGCCGACGGCGGCGATGGTGACGCCGGCCGGAGCGATCGCGGCACTGAGCTCACTGCGCAGGTCGACGATCACCCGCCGCAGGTCGTCGAGGGTCCGCACCACCGGCGTGTTCGTCTCGATCGTCGTGCGCTGCAGCTCGGCGCCGAAGCGGTCGGTGGGCAGTTTGGGCAGAAGGCGCGGGGCCTTCGCGGAAAGTCGGCCGGACTCGAGGTCGATGAGGTGCAGCTCTTCCTCGGCGCCGAGCGTCAGCTCTGCACTCATGGCTGGAACCTACGCGCGGCGGCTGTGGTGCGCACTGCGGCACACCGCCTGACTCGTGCCCGTAACACGCACGTCCACCGAGCGTCACGAGCACTGAACTCCCGCCCGCACCGTGCGAGGCGCGCCACCCCGTGCGAGGTTCCACGCACCGTGCGCCGCTACAAGCACGCACCACGCGCGCAACCGCGCACCAGCCCACGCACCTCGCACCGTGCGCCCCGCGCCAACCTCGCACCGGCCCGCGAAAGCCGCACCGTGCTGTGGACGCACCACCCGCACTCGGGAGGCACGGTGCCAGCCCACCACGCGCCTCCCGTCCGCACCGTGCGCACCTCTTCACCCCGTGCGAAGTTCCACGCACCGTGCGCCGCTACAAGCGCGCACCACGCGCGCAACCCCGCACCAGTCCGCGCAACCCGCATCGTGCTTTGGACGCCCCGCACAGGCAGTCGGGAGGCACGGCGCCAGCCCACCACGCGCCTCCCGTCCGCACCGTGCGCACCTCTTCACCCCGTGCGAAGTTCCACGCACCGTGCGCCACTACAAGCGCGCACCACGCGGCCAACCCCGCACCAGCCCACGCACCCCGCACCGTGCCGGTGCCAGCGCGCGCGGAGCCCTACCCGCGGGTCCGGGCCAACCGCCGGTTGAGCGCCCCGTTCAGCAGCGCGACGAGCAGCCCCACCGCGAACACGAGCGTCCCGAAGCAGAGCACCTGCGGCGGCATCCCGGCCTTCGCGGCGCCGTAGACGAACAGCGGGAAGGTGACCGCGGGCCCGGCGACGAACGAGGTGATCACGTAGTCGTCGATCGACATGGCGAGCGCCAGCAACCCGGCGGCGAGCATGCCCGGCGCCAGCAGCGGCAGGGTGACGAGTCGGAAGGCCTGGAACGGTGTCGCCCCGAGGTCACCCGCGGCCTCTTCGAGTGCACGCGAGGTTCCCGCGATCCGGGCCCGCAGCACGACCACCACGTAGGCGACGTCGAACGCCACGTGCGTGATGAGCACGGTCAGGAACCCGGTGCCGAGCCCCACCGACAGGAAGAAGGAGAGCGACGCGGAACCGACGACGATCGACGGCGCCGCGATGTCGGCGAACACGACGGTGTTCACGACACCGCGACCCGGGAACCGGTACCGCTCCAGCGCCAGCGCGAGGGGCAGCCCGATCGCGACGGAGATGACCGCGGCGAGGAACGCGACGAGCACCGAGGTGACGAACGCCGCCCCGAGCCCGGACACGTTCACCAGGTTCGCGTACCAGTAGGTCGTGAAACCGTTCCAGGCGAACGACAGCCGGTTGGTGGGGGCGTCGTTGAACGAGTACACGATCATGTAGACGATCGGCACCAGGGTGATCGCGATCGTCACCCAGTACACGATGGCGAGCCAGGGCCCCCGACGGTTCACCCCGTGACGACGCGGACGGCCGGCGACGGAACCGGTCACGGGCGAGGCCGGAGCGGCGGCGGATCGGGACGGTGCGACGGCGGTCATACGAGGTCCTCGAGGTCGTCGGTGCCGGAGACGCGGGCGTAGATGAACAGGATGATGCCGAGCACGACCATGAGCACGGTCGACAGGGCTGCGGCGACGTTGTACTGCTGGTTGCCGGAGTAGGCGTCCTGGATCGCCTGACCGATCGTGTACGTGTTCGTGCCGCCGAGCAGGGCCGAGTTCACCGGGTCGCCGACGCTGTCGATGAAGACGAGCAGCACCCCGGCGAAGATGCCCGAGCGGGACAGCGGCAGCGTGGTGTGCCAGAACGCCCGGAACTTGCCGGCGTACAGGTCGTTCGCGGCCTCGCCGAGTCGTGGGTCGATGCGCTCGAGGGCGGCGTAGATCGGCAGCACCATGAAGGCCAGGTCGTTGTAGGCGTCACCGAAGATCACTGCGCCCCCGGTGCCGAGGATGTGGAAGTCCTTGCCGGCCAGCCCGAGCGCCTGCAGCGTCGTGACGACCGGCCCCTGCGACGCCAGCACGAACGCCCACATGTCGGTCCGGATGATGAACGACACCAGGAAGCTGATGAACACGAGCATGAGCAGCGGGTTCTTCCACCGCGGGGACACTCGGAACGCGATGAAGTACGCCACCGGGTACCCGACGACGATGCAGGCGATCGTGGCGGCGGCGCCGTACCAGAGCGACCGGAGCAGGAACGTCAGGTAGGGCACCTGCGGGTCGACGAACAGCGAGCCGTAGATCCCGAAGTTCCAGGTGAACGTGTAGCCGTCGTCCGGGTTGCCGGTCATGAGCGAGACGATCAGCCCGGACACCAGCGGGATGACGAAGAACACGCAGAGGTACGCGGTGCCGACGAGCGCCAGGAAGAACGGTGTGCTCCGACGGCGTCCCCGCCGCACCGGCACGGAACCTGACGGACCGGCGGAACCACCGGGACCACCGGGACCGACCCCCGGCGCCACCCCGACCGCGCTCACGACTGCACCACCGCGTTGAAGATGCCGTTCCACTCCGAGTACTCGTCGTAGTTCTCGAACACCCGGAACTCGTGCGACTGCTCCAGCACGTCGGCAGAGGGGAACACGAGCGGGCTGTCCGCCACGGTGGCGTCGTCGAGTTCGTCCCGCACGTAGTCCTCGGCCGCGGGCACCGGGCAGACGTAGTTGACCCAGTCCTCGACGATCCCGGCGACCTTCGGCGTGTAGTAGAAGTTCATCCACTCGAGCGCCGACACCGGGTTCGCGGCCTGCCGTGGGATGAGCATGTTGTCGTGCCAGGTCATCTGCCCCTCTTCCGGCGTGACGAACTCCAGGTCGGGGAACCCGGACTGCTGCGCCTGGAACACGTCGCCCGACCACGCCTGGGTGATCCAGGTGTCGCCGTTCTCCAACCTGTTGATGTAGCTCTGGTCGTAGAAGCCGGTGACGCTCGGCCGCAGTTCGCGCAGCCAGGCCTGGGCCTTCCGCCAGTCGGCGGGCGTCGAGGTCTCCGGGTCGATGCCGAGCGCGAGCAGTCCGAGCGACCCGAGTTCGGTGTTGTCGCTCATCAGCCCGATGCGCCCCTTGAAGGCCGGGTCCTGCAGGTCCTTGAGCGAGGTGATCTTCCGCCCGGTGTACTTCGGGTTGTAGGCGAGCCCGGTGAACCCGGTCTGCCACACGACGGAGTGCTTGTTGCCCGGGTCGTAGATGGGGTCCTTCACGGAGTCCGAGGCGTTCGCGGCGAAGTTCGGCAGCCGCGAGTGGTCGAGCTCGCACACGAACCCGTTCTTGATCATCTGGGTCAGCTCGAACCCGTTCGTCATGACGACGAGGTCGTAGCCCGTCGCACCGTGCGCCCGCAGGATCGGTGACACGGTCGCGTAGAAGGTCGCGTTGTCCTGGATCACCGCCTGGTAGTCGACCGCGATGCCGGTCTCCTTCTTGAACAGCGCCAGGGACTCGGACTTGCCGTGGTCGGAGTCGATGTACAGCGGCCAGTTCGCGAAGTTCAGGGTGCCGGTCGCCTTCGCGTCCTTCCAGAACGCCGCCCAGTCGACGGTGTCCTCGGCGCCGGCGGCGGCGGAGCCCTTGATGCTGCAACCGGTGAGCAGGGCGGCCAGCGCGGCGGCACCGCCGCCGGCCAGCAGGCCGCGTCGGCTGACGCGCGCCGACGTCAGCCCGCGCAGCAGGTCCGGACCGGGCACCGCGCCGGTCACGCGAGCGATCCTGCCGTGGCGGGGACGGCCTGGAGGCCCGGGTCGTCCTGGGTGGTGACGGTCGCGTCGGACGCGGGGTGCGCCTCCAGGCCGAAACCGTGGTCGACGCCCCACGTGAGCCAGACCTCGGTGCCGGTCGCGATCCGCGGCCCGCCCTTCGAGTTCTGCGCGAACACCGAGACGCGACCGGCGCCCGGCACGTCGACCAGGTACTGGGTGCTGACGCCGGAGAACGAGACGTCCACGACCCGACCGGGGCCGAGGATGTTCCGGCCGGCCTCGGGGGTCGGTTCGGCGGTGCGGATCTTGAGCTTCTCGGGCCGGACGCCGACGACGACGCGCCCGGTCGTGGCGACGGCTCGGTCGGCCGGCACCGCGATCGAACCGGCCGCGGTGGCGACGACGAGCAGGCCGGCGTCGGTGCCTCGGACCTCACCCTCGAGCAGGTTCGACTGGCCGAGGAAGTTCGCGACGAACGCCGTGCGCGGCAGCTCGTACAGGTCCTGCGGGCTGCCCATCTGCTCGATCCGGCCGCCGTTCATGACGGCGACCGTGTCGGCCATCGTCATCGCCTCTTCCTGGTCGTGGGTGACGTGCAGGAACGTGAGCCCGACCTCGGCCTGGATCGTCTTCAGCTCGAGCTGCATCTGGTGGCGGAGCTTCAGGTCGAGGGCGCCGAGGGGCTCGTCGAGCAGCAGCAGGGCCGGCCGGTTCACGATCGCTCGGGCCAGGGCGACGCGCTGCTGCATGCCGCCGGAGAGCTGGGCGGGCCGCTTCGACGCCGACCCCTCGAGCTCGACGAGCCGCAGCGCTTCCGTGGCCTTCGTCATCGGGTCCGGGATCCGGCGCCGCTTCAGCCCGAACGCGACGTTGTCGAGCACGCTCATGTGCGGGAAGAGCGCGTAGTTCTGGAACACCGTGTTGACGGGCCGCTGGTACGGCTTCGTGTCGGTGACGTCCTGGCCGCCGATGGTGATGGTGCCGCTCGTGGGTTCCTCGAGCCCGGCGACGAGCCGCAGGGTCGTCGTCTTGCCGCAGCCCGACGGGCCGAGCAACGCGAAGAACGAGCCGGCGGGCACCGTCAGGTCGAGGCTGTCCACCGCGGTGTGGCCGGGGAAGGACTTCGTGATCTGGTCGAGCCGGAGATCGGCTCCCGATTCGGCGAACGTTCCGGTCATTGCCATGGTGCCTCCAGGGGGTGGTCGGCCTCAGCCGATGTAGGACATGACGTGCTTGATGCGGGTGTAGTCGTCGAAGCCGTACTGGGACAGGTCCTTGCCGTACCCGCTGTGCTTGAACCCGCCGTGCGGCATCTCGGCGACGATCGGGATGTGCGTGTTGATCCACACGCAGCCGAAGTCCAGGTCACGGGCGAAGCGCATCGCCCGCGCGTGGTCGGTCGTCCACACCGAACTCGCCAGGCCGTACTCGACGCCGTTCGCCCACGTCAGGGCCTGCTGTTCCGTCGAGAACCGCTGCACGGTCTGCACCGGGCCGAAGATCTCCTGCTGCACGGCCCGGTCGTCCTGGCGCAGGCCCGCGACGATCGTGGCCTCGTGGAAGTACCCGCGGTCGCCCTGTCGTGCGCCGCCGAGCTCGATCGTCGCGTGGTCGGGCAGCGTGTCCAGGAACGACTGCACGTGCGCGAGCTGGTTCGCGTTGTTGACGGGGCCGTAGTAACCGTCCGACCCGGATCTCGCGTTGAGCCGTGCCTCTGCGGCGAGCGCCGCCACGAACTCGTCGTGGATGCCGTCCTGCACGAGCAGCCGGGTGGCGGCGGTGCAGTCCTGTCCGGCGTTGAAGAACCCGGCGGCGACGATCCCGGCCACCGCCGAGGGGATGTCCGCGTCGTCGAACACGATCACGGGTGCCTTGCCGCCGAGCTCCAGGTGGGTGCGCTTGAGGTCACCGGCGGCGGCGCGGGCGACTTCCATGCCGGCACGGACGGAGCCGGTGATGGACACGAGCTGCGGGGTGGGGTGGTCGATCATCGCGGCGCCGGTGGTGCGGTCCCCCACGACGACGTTCAGGACCCCCGGCGGCAGGAACTCGGCGGCGACCTCGGCGAGCAGCAGGGTCGACAGGGGTGTCGTGTCGCTCGGCTTGAGCACGGTGGTGTTCCCCGCGGCGAGCGCCGGTGCGAACTTCCACACCGCCATGTTGAGCGGGTAGTTCCACGGGGTGACCTGGGCGACGACGCCGATGGGCTCGCGCCGGACGAACGAGGTGTGGTCGGTCATGTACTCGCCCGCGCTCCGGCCCTCGAGGTTCCTTGCGGCCCCGGCGAAGAAGCGGATCTGGTCGACGGAGAGCAGGATCTCGTCCTCGACCAGGGTGGCGCGGGGCTTCCCGGTGTCGAGCGACTCGAGGTCGGCGAACTCCGACGCCCGCTGCTCCATCGCGTCGGCGATCCGGAACAGGGCGAGCTGCCGTTCGCCGGGGGTGGTGCGGCGCCAGGTCTCGAACGCGGTCGCCGCCGCACCGAAGGCGGCGTCGACGTCGGCGGGGGTGGACACCGGGGACGTGCCGTAGACGTGCTCGTCGGTCGGGTCGACCAGGTCGAACGTGGTGTCGGCGGTCGACTCGACGGAGGCGCCCCCGACGAAGTTCCGCAGGACCCGGGTGTCGGTGTCCGCCGTCGCCGTGCTCTGTGCGTCCAGCATGGCGGTGATCCTGACACGGATTCCGGCGGCGCGGAAGAAGGATCCGGAGGTTGTGGAGAACTGTAACAACGGAAATCGTCGCGAAACACGGAGTTCACAACGGAATCCCTTGCGCACCCCGAACCTCGCTGCCATGCTGTCCGGCATGGCGGCAGCACCACGACGTCCGGGACCGATCGACGACACCTCGAAACGGATCATCGAACAACTCCAGGCGGACGGGCGTCGCCCGTACGGCGAGATCGGCAAGGCCGTCGGTCTCAGTGAAGCGGCGGTCCGGCAGCGCGTGCAGAAGCTGACCGAGACCGGCGTCATGCAGATCGTCGCGGTCACCGACCCGATGCAACTGGGCTTCCACCGCCAGGCGATGATCGGCATCCGGGTCAGCGGCGACACCCGAACCGTCGCCGATGCCCTGGAACAGCTGCCGGCGGTCGACTACCTCGTGATGACCGCCGGCAGCTTCGACCTGATGGTCGAGGTCGTGTGCGAGGACGACGACGACCTGATCGAACTGCTCAACGGCACCATCCGGGCCATCCCGGGCGTCGCCGGCACCGAGACCTTCGTCTACCTGCAACTCCGCAAACAGCTCTACGACTGGGGAACGCGATGACCATCTCCGAACAGGCCACAGGCCGGACCTCGACGGGCCCGGCCGCCCGCCTCCACTCCTACGACCCGTTCGCACCGGTCGACGACGCCGATCTGCAGCGGAAGTCCCGGGACCACCTGTGGATGCACTTCGCCCGGCACGGTGCGAACCAGGCCGGCGCCGACGTGCCGATCATGGTGCGCGGCGAGGGCCACCACGTCTACGACAGCCACGGCAAGGAGTACATCGACGGGCTGTCCGGCCTGTTCGTCGTCGCCGCGGGGCACGGGCGGAAGCGCCTGGCCGAGATGGCCGCGAAGCAGGCGGAGACGCTGAGCTTCTTCCCGATCTGGTCGTACGCGCACCCCGCGGCGATCGAGCTCGCCGATCGACTGGCCGAGCACGCCCCCGGTGACCTCAACAAGGTCTTCTACTCCACGGGCGGCGGCGAGGCGGTGGAGACGGCCTTCAAGCTCGCGAAGTACTACTGGAAGCTCCAGGGCAAGCCGATGAAGCACAAGGTGATCTCCCGCGCGGTCGCCTACCACGGCACCCCGCAGGGCGCCCTGGCGATCACCGGCATCCCGGCGATGAAGGAGATGTTCGAGCCCCTGACCCCCGGCGGCTTCCGAGTGCCGAACACGAACTCGTACCGCGCCGAGGAGATGGGCTTCCCCGGGGGCACCGAGGAGCAGTTCGGCTTCTGGGCGGCGGAGCGGATCCGCGAGATGATCGAGTTCGAGGGCCCCGACACCGTCGCCGCGGTGTTCCTCGAGCCGGTGCAGAACTCCGGCGGCTGCTTCACCCCGCCGCCCGGGTACTTCCAGCGGGTGCGCGAGATCTGCGACGAGTACGACGTGCTGCTCGTCTCGGACGAGGTCATCTGCGCCTTCGGCCGGATCGGCACGATGTTCGCCTGCGACACCTACGGCTTCGTGCCGGACATGATCACGTGCGCCAAGGCGATGACCTCCGGGTACTCCCCGATCGGCGCGACGATCATCAGCGACCGGCTGTTCGAGCCGTTCTCCAAGGGGGACACGACCTTCTACCACGGCTACACGTTCGGGGGGCACCCGGTGTCGGCCGCCGTCGCGATGGAGAACCTCGACATCTTCGAGGAAGAGGGGCTGCTCGCCAACGTGCAGCAGAACGCCCCGCTCTTCCGCGCCGAGCTCGACACCCTGCTCGACCTGCCGATCGTCGGGGACGTCCGCGGTGACGGCTACTTCTACGGCATCGAGCTCGTCAAGGACAAGGCCACCAAGACGACCTTCGACGACGACGAGTCCGAGCGGCTGCTGCGCGGGTTCCTGTCGAAGGCACTCTTCGACGCGGGGCTGTACTGCCGTGCGGACGACCGCGGTGACCCCGTCGTGCAGCTCGCACCGCCGCTGACGATCGGGCAGCCGGAGTTCCGCGAGATGACGTCGATCCTGCGGAGCGTCCTGTCCGAGGCCTGGACGAAGATCTGACCGTGAGCGGCTACCGGGGCGTCTCGTTCTGGCTCGACCAGCTCGCGTCCACCGGACGCGACGACCTGACGCCCCGGCCGCCGCTCGAAGGCGACACGACGGCCGACGTCGCGATCGTGGGCGGTGGACTGACGGGTCTCTGGACCGCGTGGTACCTGCACCAGGCCGACCCGGGCCTCCAGATCGTCGTCCTGGAACGCGAGATCGCCGGCTTCGGCGCGTCCGGTCGGAACGGCGGCTGGTGCTCGGCGCTGTTCCCGCGGTCCGCCTCGGCGATCGCCGAGGAGCACGGGCGGGACGCCGCGCTCGCGTTGCGGGCCGCCATGCGCGACACCGTCGACGAGGTCGGTCGCGCAGCGTCCGAAGCCGAGGTCGACTGCGACTACGTGAAGGGCGGGACCGTCCTGTACGCACGCTCCGCCGTGCAGGAGCGCGCCGCCCACGACGAGGTCGCGTCCTCCGCGACTTGGGGCGACGACGTGACGTGGCGGGCCGCTCGACCGGGTGACGCCGCCGGATCGGCGGGGGTCGCGTGGACCCCGGACTGCGCGCGCGTGCAGCCCGCCGCGTTGGTGCGTGGCCTCGCGGCCGCCCTGGAGGCCCGTGGCGTCCGGATCGCGGAGCACACGCCCGTCTCGTCCTGGGATCGCGGGCGTGTGGTCACGTCGCGTGGCACCGTGACGGCGGGCGCCGTCGTGATCGCGGTCGAGGGCTACGGTGCCCAGCTGGAGCAGACGAAGCGGCGGATCCTGCCGCTGTACTCGCTCATGATCGCGACGGCCCCGCTGCCGGCGTCCGCGTGGGAGCGCATCGGGCTCGAGCACGGGCAGACGTTCTCCGACTACCGGCACCTGCTCGTGTACGGGCAGCGCACGGCCGACGACCGGCTGGCGTTCGGCGGCCGCGGAGCCCGCTACCACTGGGGATCCTCGATCACGCCCGGGTACGACCGGGTGCCGCGGGTGTTCGAGCACCTGCGGAGGGCCCTGGTCGACCTGTTCCCCGTCGTCGCGGACGCCCCGGTCACCCACACGTGGGGCGGCCCGCTCGGGGTGCCGCGCGACTGGTGCGCCTCGGTGACCTGGGACGGACACGTCGGCAGCGCCGGCGGGTACGTCGGGGACGGTCTGTCGACGACGAACCTGGCCGGACGGACCCTCGCCGACCTCGTGCGTGGGGAGTCGACGGCACTGACCGTACTGCCCTGGGTGAACCACCGATCGCCCGACTGGGAGCCCGAGCCGCTGCGGTTCCTCGGCGCGAACGCGGGACTCGTCGCGACCGACCTCGCCGACCGCGAAGAAGCGCTGACCGGGCGGCCGAGTCTGGCGGCCCGGCTGATGGCACCACTGACCGGAGGGCACTGATGGCTGCTGGTCTCGACGCCGACGTCTTGGTCGTCGGGGCGGGGATCGCCGGGCTCGCCGCCGCCCGGGCGCTCGCACTCGGCGGGCAGCGGGTCGTCGTGCTCGAGGCCCGCGACCGGATCGGCGGGCGCACCTGGACCGATTCGTCACTCGGGGTGCCGGTCGACCTCGGTGCCTCGTGGATCCACGGGATCGACGGCAACCCGCTCTGGGCCCTGGCGTCGGCGTTCGGCATCGACACGGTGGAGTTCACGGTCGGCAGCTTCCAGTTCGACGGCCGGCCGATCGCCTGGCACGACCCGTCCGGCGCACCCCTGTCCGCTGCCGAGGCCTCGTCGTTCGTCGCGGACCTGCGCACCGTCGACGCGGCGCTCGACGCCGTCGTCGCGCATGCTCCCCCGCCCTCGACCTACGCGGCCGCCGTCGACACCGTGCTCCGTTCGCTGCGGTGGCAGGGCGACCGAGCGGCGCGCGTCCGCGAGTACACGGCCCACCGCTCCGAGGACCTCTGCGGTGCCCCCGTGACCGTCCTCGACGCGCACGGTCTCGACGAGGAGCACGTCCCCGGCGACGAGGTGGTGTTCCCCGGTGGCTACGCCCAGTACGCCCGCGCGCTGGCCGAGGGTCTCGACGTCCGGCTGTCGTCGGTCGTGCGGTCGGTGACCCAGGCCGGCGACTCGGTGACGGTGGGGCTCGCCGACGGCACCACCGTCGTCGCGCCGCAGGTCGTCGTCACCGTGCCGCTCGGGGTGCTGCAGGCCGGCGACGTGGTCTTCGACCCGCCCCTGTCCGCGCCGGTGACCGGAGCGCTCGACCGGCTCGGGATGGGCACCTACGACAAGGTGTTCCTGCGGTTCCCCACACGGTTCTGGGGCGACTCGTGGGTGGTCCGGCAGCAGGGGTCCGCCGGCGTCGACTGGCACTCCTGGTACGACATGTCCCGGGTGACCGGTGCGCCGGTGCTCGCCGCCCTGGTCGGTGGTGCCGGAGCCCGTCGGCTCGAGACCCTGCCGGACGCCATGGTCGTCGACGAGGGGGTGGCGGCGCTGCGGAGGATGTTCGGCCCGTCCGTCCCCCAGCCCGAGGCGTTCCGGATCACCCGGTGGGCCGAGGACCCGTTCTCGCGGGGCTCGTACTCGTACCTGCACGTCGGGGCGTCACCCGACGACCACGACCTGCTCGGCACCCCGTCCGGCCGGGTGCAGCTCGCCGGCGAAGCCACGTGGAGCGACGACCCGGCGACCGTGCACGGTGCGCTGCTGTCCGGGCTGCGGGCAGCCGGACGGTTGCTCGGCACCCAGGTCGAGCCGCTCTCGCTCGCCGACCCGCTGTCCAGGCCCTGAGCGCCACACCCCCTCGGGTGTCGGCCCGTGCGACACTCGCTCCGTGACCCCGACGAGGACCCGACCGCGACACGAACACCGGGCACCGGTCGCCGTCGCGGTGCTGGTGAACCTGGCGTTGAGCCTGTTCCTGCCCGACGAGGTGCTGTTCTTCCCGTCGTGGGTGGTGCCCGTCCTGGGCGTCCTGCTGCTCACGCCGCTCATCGTCTTCAACCCGCGGCGTCTGACGCGCGAGACCACGTGGTCACGGTGGCTGTCGTTCGCCCTGGCGGCCCTGCTCACCGTCGCCAGCCAGCTCACCGTCATCCGGACCATCACCGAGCTGCTCGGCGGCCACGCGGACGGTGCGGCCGTGCTGCTCACCGCGCTGCAGGTCTGGGTGAGCACGATCATCGTGTTCGGGCTCGTCTACTGGGAGCTCGACCGCGGGGGTCCGGTGGCACGGCGTCGCCCCGAGCTGTGGGCGACTGCCGAAGCGGACTTCCAGTTCCCGCAGGAGACCGACCCGAAGACCGCGGACTGGCGGCCGGTCTACCTCGACTACCTCTACGTGGCGATGACGAACATGATGGCGTTCAGCCCGACGGACACGATGCCGATGACCGTCCGGGCGAAGATGATCATGGCCTACCAGGCGCTCAGCGGGTTCATCCTGCTGGCGCTGGTCATCTCGCGCGCGGTCAACATCATCAGCTGACCACGGAGACGTGAACCATCGTCGCCATTGCACGTTCGATTCCCACGGTGGTGCCGAAGTCCTAGCGTTGCCGGATGCACCGCGACCCCTGGGAACGAGACCCCCGGGAAACAGAAATCCCCCCGCTCAGCGGGGGGATCTCGGGGTATGCACGTCGGTCCAAGCCCGACGCTCGTGCCGTCAACGCTAGGGCCTCGTCGTCAGGCAGTCAACCGAGCGCGTTGGAGCGTCTGGTCAGCCCTGCCCGACTCGCGACCTACCTCTGTGCCGCCGACGGTGATCTGGGCCGCGCGAGCGATCTGTACCTCTGGGCTGGACAACTGGCCGGGGCACTCCACGGCCAGATCGCGTTCGTCGAGATCGCCGTGCGCAATGCTCTCGACCTCCAGTTGACCGAGTGGAACGCCAGGAAGGGCAGCACGCCGGATTGGAGCACCGCGGGTGCAACGGTCGAACCGCTGTACGCGTTGCTTCGTCGGCAGCTGGCAGATGCCCGGAGTCGAGCTGCTCAAGAGGCATCAGACCGTCACGCGGAGCACCCCCGATCCGGCACCGTCCCGAGCCACGACGACGTCGTCGCTCAACTCATGTTCGGTTCGTGGGTCAAGCTCATCCGCCCGGTGTCCCGATCCGAGTCGCCTGCGCGCCAGCAGCTGTTGTGGGGTGCCGCGCTGTCTGCGGCCTTCCCCGGTGCGTCGTCGAACGACTCCAGCCGGCAGACGATCGGGCTCCAACTCGAGACGCTCCGCCGACTCCGAAATCGTGTCGCTCACCACGACAACCTGCTGCAAGTGGACGTCCGGCACCGGCTCAACGGCATGCTCGCCCTGCTTGCCAGCCTCGATCAGGACTACCCCGCGCTCGCGGCCGCCCGCAGTCCGTTACGGCGGCTCATCAAGGAGGACCCGCGGCGTGAATGGCAAACCGCGTGAAGGTCTTGCGCGCGTTGACCATGCGATCAACAATGGCGCATGGACGTCGTCACCACACCCTCGCTCCCGTCGCCGCTGCACGCCGACACCGGCGCACCCCGCCGGTCCCTCCGCGTCGCCCTCGTCCAGATGCGGTGGCTCCCCGACCCGGACGAGCACCTGGCCCAGCTCGCCGACGGCATCGCGACCGCCGCAGCGCACGGAGCCACCGCGGTGTTCCTGCCCGAACTCACGCTGCGCCGCTACCCCGGCGACACCCCGGCGAGCGGGACCCCGAAGGACCTCGCCGAGTCGCTGCAGGACGGTCCGACCGTCACCTTCGCCCGTGCCCAGGCGATCGAGCACGGGGTGTTCGTGCACGCCTCGCTGTACGAGCGGCCGGACGACGACGACCAGCCCGACGACCCCCGCGGCTACAACACCGCCGTCCTCGTCGCGCCCGACGGCACCCTGGTCGGCCGGACCCGGAAGACCCACATCCCGATCAGCGCCGGCTACCACGAGGACACGTACTTCCGCCCGGGGACCGACGACGATGCCTTCCCCGTGTACGAGCCGGCCGGACTCGGCGCGCGCCTCGGGCTGCCGACCTGCTGGGACGAGTGGTTCCCCGAGGTGGCCCGGTCCTACGGCCTCGCCGGGTCCGAGGTGCTCGTGTACCCGACGGCCATCGGCTCCGAACCGACCTTCACCGACTTCGACACCGCACCGATCTGGCAGCGGGTGATCGTGGCGAACGGCATCACGGCCGGGCAGTTCATGGTCGTGCCGAACCGGTGGGGCGACGAGGGCGACATCACGTTCTACGGCTCGTCGTTCATCTCGGACCCGTTCGGCCGCGTGCTCGTCGAAGCTCCCCGTGACGCGAGCGTGGTGCTCGTCGCCGACCTCGACCTCGACGCCCGGACGGAGTGGCTCCGGCTGTTCCCCTTCTACGTGACCCGGCGCCCCGACCTGTACGCCGGACTCGTCGAACCCGTCGACGAGGAACGCCACGCGTACGGCGCACGCGACGCGATCGACGCAGCCCTGGCCGTGGAACCGGCCACCACCGGGCCCGAGGCGCGCGCATGACGTGGGTGATGCCTCCCGAGACGGCTCCGCAGGAACGCACCTGGATGGCGTTCCCGCGCCCCGGCCTGACGCTCGGCGACGACGCGGCGAGTGCCGAGGCCGCGCGGACGGCGTGGGCGACCACGGCCAACACGATCAGTGAGCACCAGCCGGTCACCGTCGTCGTGGACCCGGTCGCAGGGGCGGATGCCGGTCGCCTGCTGTCGTCCGGCGTGGACGTGCTCGAGGCACCGCTCGACGACTTCTGGATGCGCGACATCGGCCCGACGTTCGTCGTCGACGACGTGACCGGTGCGCTCGGCGCCGTCGACTGGGTCTTCAACGGCTGGGGCGCGAACTCCTGGTCGACGTGGACGCGTGACGCTGCGGTCGCCGCCACGGTCGCCGGTGCTGCGGGAGCCACGCGGATCCCGTCGTTGCTCGTCAACGAGGGCGGTGCGATCCACGTCGACGGCGCCGGCACCGCGCTCGTGACGGAGACGGTGCAGCTCGACCCGCGACGGAACCCGTACGCCGACCGGGAGCGCGTCGAGCTGGAGCTGGCGCGCACGATCGGCGCCACGCGGGTGGTCTGGCTGCCCCGCGGTCTGACGCGCGACTACGACGGCTTCGGCACCCGGGGGCACGTCGACATGGTGGCGACCTTCGCGGATCCGGGCACGGTCCTGCTGCACGCCCAGCCGGATGCGGGCCACCCGGACCACCTGGTCATGCCCCAGATCCGGCGAGCGCTCGAGCAGGCGACCGACGCGACGATCATCGAGTTGCCCGCCCCGTCGACGCTGTCGGACGACGGCGGACCGGTGGACTGGAACTACGTGAACCACGTCGTGGTGAACGGCGCCGTGATCGCCTGCGCCTTCGGCGACCCGGTCGCTGACGACCGTGCCAGGGGCATCCTCGCCGAGGCGTACCCGGGCCGACGGGTGCGCTCGATCGACGCGAGACAGGTGTTCGCGCGGGGTGGTGGGCTGCACTGCATCACGCAGCAGCAACCGGTGACCTGAACCACTGCCGCGGTGTACAGCGGGTCCCGATCACCTGTACACCGCGGCCGGTCCGCCCACTGCCGACCCGTCGGTATGGTGCTCCGAACTGATCCGGGCGACGCTGCCCGGCCCGAAGAGCAGGGAAGTCACATGGCATCACCGATCGCGGTCACCGCGCCGGCAGCACCGGTGCGCGGCGGGTCGCTGAAGCGGAGCCTCGGGCTCTGGGCGATCGTCGGACTCGGCCTCGGCTACATGACCCCGACGGTCGTGTTCGACACCTTCGGGATCGTCTCCGAGCAGACCGACGGCGCGGTGCCGAGCGCGTACCTCATCGCCCTCGTCATCATGGCGCTCACCGCCATCAGCTACGGGAAGATGGTGCGCGTCTACCCCGCCGCCGGTTCCGCGTACACGTACGTCCGGGAGTCGATGCACCCGAACCTCGGCTTCATGGTGGGCTGGGCGTCACTGCTCGACTACCTGCTGCTGCCCATGGTGAACGCCCTGATCATCCGGCTCTACCTGGAGCAGGTGTTCCCGGGGCTGCCGCCGTGGGTGACCGTCGTCGTGTACACGGTGTTCGTGACGACGGTGATCTGCCTGTCGATGCGCGGCACGTCGAACCTCAACATGGTGCTGCTCATCGGTGCGGTCCTGGCGATGATCGCGTTCGTGGTCTTCACCGTCATCGAGCTCACCCACGGTGCCGGGGCGGGCACGATCGTCAGCGCCGAACCCTTCGTGCACGACGGCGTGACGATGTCGGCCCTGCTCACCGGGGCGACGGTGGTGTGCTTCTCGTTCATCGGCTTCGACGCCGTGACGATGTACACGGAAGAGGCGAAGTCGATCCGCATCATGCCGAAGGCGATCATGCTGACCGTCCTGCTCGGCGGCGCGATCTTCCTGGTCTCCGCCTACTTCGCCCAGCTCCGCTTCCCCACCAACGCACCGTTCGGCGAGTTCACCGACGACCCGCTCCCCCAGATCGGCCTGCTCGTCGGCGGCCCGGTGTTCCAGGCGGTCCTCGTGTCGGCCGGGTTCGTCGCCGCACTCGCCTCGGGTCTCGCGTCGCACGCCAGCGTCGCCCGCATGCTCATGGTGATGGGCCGGAACAACGTGCTGCCGAAGCGTGTCTTCGGCTACGTGCACCCCCGGACGCACACCCCGGTGTTCAACGTCGTCTTCGTCGGCGCGGTCACCCTGCTGGCGATGAGCTTCTCGCTCGACACGATCGCGGCCTACATCAACTTCGGCGCCCTCATCGCGTTCACCTTCGTCAACGCCACCGTGATCGTGCACTTCGCGATCCGGAACGGACGTCGTCACACGGCGGGCGACCGCTGGCGCTACATCGTGCTGCCGGGGGTCGCGATGCTCCTGACCGGGGTGCTCTGGTCGCAGCTCCATGCCGACGCCCTGATCGCAGGAGGAGTGTGGGCGGCGATCGGGTTCGTCTACCTGCTCGTCATCACGAAGGGCTTCCGGGTCGCACCGAAGGGCTTCGACGAGAACCAGCCCGTCACCGGTGTGAACAAGCAGCTGACCGACCAGGCCTGACCGGCCACCACGAGAGGACGCCATGTACGCCGTCACCGACCCCACCACGGGCACGACCCTCGAGACCTACCCGACCATCACGGACGCCGAGCTCCACGACGCCGTCGCAGCCGCCGACCGCACCCACACCGAGTGGTCACGGACGACGACGGTCGCCGACCGTGCAGCCCTGCTCCACCGGGTCGCGGACCTGTACCGGGAGCGGCACGCAGAACTCGCCGCCACGATCGTGCGCGAGATGGCGAAGCCGATCGACCAGGCGGAGGGCGAGGTCGACTTCTGCGCCGACATCTACGACTACTACGCCGACCACGCCGAGGAGTTCCTGGCCGACCAGCCGATCACCCTGGCGGACGGGTCCGAGGGGTCCGCGTTCATCCGCAAGGCCTCGATCGGCGTCGTGCTCGGCATCATGCCGTGGAACTTCCCCGCGTACCAGATCGCCCGGTTCGCCGGTCCGAACCTGGTCATCGGCAACACCGTCCTGCTCAAGCACGCACCGCAGTGCCCGGAGTCCGCCCTGGCCATCGAGCGGATCTTCCACGACGCTGGCTTCCCGGCCGGGGCCTACACGAACGTGTTCGCGACGAACGACCAGGTCGCCGACGTCATCGCCGACCCGCGGGTGCAGGGCGTCTCGCTCACCGGTTCGGCGCGCGCCGGTGCCGCCGTCGCCGAGATCGCCGGCCGGAACCTGACGAAGGTGGTGCTCGAACTCGGCGGCTCGGACCCCTTCATCGTGCTGTCCACCGACGACCTGGACGCCGTCGTCAAGTCCGCAGTCACCACCCGGCTCGAGGGCAACGGCCAGGTCTGCAACGCCCCGAAGCGGTTCCTGGTGGTCGACGGCCTGTACGACGACTTCCTGGCGAAGTTCACCGCGGCGATGTCGGCGGTCGAACCGACGGACCCGAGCGTGCCCGGTGCCGAACTCGGTCCGTTGTCGTCCCCGGCCGCGGCCGACCGGCTCCAGGAACAGCTCGCTGCCGCCGTCGCGCAGGGTGCGACCGTCGTCACGGGCGGCGACCGCCAGGGCAACGCCTTCCTGCCGACGATCCTGACCGACGTCACACCGGACAACGACGCCTACCGCGAGGAGTTCTTCGGCCCCGTCGCCGCCGTGTACCGCGTCGCCGACGAGGACGCGGCGATCGCCCTGGCCAACGACACCCCGTACGGCCTCGGCTCGTACCTGTTCACCACCGACGCCGACCAGGCACTCCGGGTCGCCGACCGGATCGAGGCCGGCATGGTCTACGTGAACATCGTCGGCGCGGACAGCCCGGAGCTGCCGTTCGGTGGCGTCAAGGGCAGCGGCTTCGGCCGCGAGCTCGGCCCCCTGGGGGCCGACGAGTTCGTGAACAAGAAGCTGATCCGCATCGGCTGACCGGCGCGGAGACGCCGGCGTCTCGCTGACGGGACGGCGTCCGATCAAGACGCCGGTGTGTTGCAGCGGGCCCACGACGGACGGGAGGCGCGGTGCAAGCTGGCACCGCGCCTCCCGTCCGCTCGTCGGTCGCCGCTCCCACGTCGCCACCGGAAGACGCCGTCGTCACGCTTCGACGCCGCGGAACGCGCGAAACGCCGCCGGATCCGGCGGCGTCTCGCTGACGTGGAGGCGTCGAGCGAACACGCCGGCGTCTCATGCCGCCGCGCCGCCGCTCCGCTCGTGGGTCGCCGCTACTGCTGCGGGTCGGCGGGCTCGCCGCCGGAGTCCGTGTCGCTGTCCTGCTGCGGGTCCTCCGTCGCGTCGCCCGTGGGCGACCCGTCCGGCAGGTCCTCGGTGTACTGCTCCTGGTCCTTCGTGGGGTCACTGGACCCGTTCGCTGCGTCACTCATGGCCCGGACGGTACGCGCGAGCGCCTGGGTACGTCAGTACCTGGACAGGTCACTCAGCCGTGATCCACCGAGGTGGTTACCGCGTCGCAGCGGCCTGCGGAACGACCGCCAGGATCTCCTCGGCGACCTCGCGACCGATGCGCACGGCACCGTCGACGTGCTGGTAGCCCTGCCCGGCCAGGTCGCTCGAAGCGAAGCGGATCGGACCGACCGCGGCACGCTGGTCGGCGCCGTAGCGGACGAGCCCGCCCAGGTCGAAGCTCGCCGCGTAGGCGCCGCGCGTCCACTCCTCGGTGCCCCAGTCGCTCTCGTAGTAGACGACCGGCGACAGGGCCTCGTCACCGTAGTAGTGCGCCAGCGAGGCGAGCACCCGGGCCCGCCGTTCCTCGGTCGACAGCGCGAACAGGTCGTCGGCGTGCTGGTCGGAGACGAACCCGACCAGGGTCCCCTGCTCGGAACCGTGCGAGGTGTTGTCGTACGCCTCGTGCACGACCTCGTACGGGCTGAACGCGGTGCCGGACAGGCCCGCCGCACGCCAGAAGGGACGGTCGTAGACGGCGTGCACCTTGATCACGAAGCCCATCGACAGGTGCTGGTGCAGCTGGTGCTGGCGTCGGGGCAACGGCGGCTCGTACGAGATCCGCGAGTACAGGGGCGGCGGGACCGCGACGAGTGCCTGTCGGGCGTGCACCTCGATCCCACCGTCGGCGAGGGCGACGACCCCGTCGTCGCTCCAGCGCAGCGTCCGGACCGGCGCGTTCAGGTGCACGTCGCCGCCGAGGCGCTCGGCGAGCCGCTCGGACACCTGCTGCATGCCGCCGACGACCCGCTTGTCCAGGATGAAGTCGGCGTCGACCAGGTTGGTGAAGCTGCCGGCGGACGCCGCCATCAGCAGGGCCTGCAGTGCGGAGAACGCGTGCGCGGGCTTGGTGAGCATGGCGCCGGCGATGAACAGCTCGACGTTGTCGGTCGCGACCCTGTCGGGGCTGAGGTCGTGCAGCCAGGCACGGAACGAGACCTCGTCGAGGGCGGCTGCGTCCGGGGTCTCCCAGGGGCGCGCCGGGTCGACCTTCGCGACGTACTCGTCGACGACGGCGACGAGCCGTTCGATCTCGTTCGCCGTGGCCTCGGGCAGGGGGAAGATGTCGCCGGTGTACTCGGTCCGGGTGCCGTCGGCGTCGATGTAGACGCTGGAGCCCTTGCGGTACCGGTCGTACGTCTGCAGCCCGAGCTCGTCGAGGGTCTCCAGCAGTGCGGTCTGGTCGGGCGAGACCCACTGCCCGCCGATCTCCAGGGTCACCCCGTCGATGTCGTTCGTCCAGGTGCGGCCCCCCACGCGGTCGCGGGCCTCGAGCACGGCGACCCGCAGGCCGGCAGCCCGCAGGCGGTTCGCGGCGGTGAGACCGGCGACACCGGCTCCGATGACGACGACGTCCTTCTCGATCATCGAGCTGCTCCTTGTGCGGTCGTGGTGCTGTCGGTGTGCCGGAACGGGTCCGGGGTGAGCGTGTACATGGTCTCGAGGTACTCGGCGATGCCCTCGCCGCCGCCCTCGCGACCGAGGCCGGACTGCTTCACGCCGCCGAACGGTGCCGAGGCGTTCGACACGACCCCGGTGTTCAGCCCCAGCATGCCGGTCTCGAGCCGCTCCATCAGGCGCTGCCCGCGTGCCGGGTCCTCGGTGAACGCGTAGCCGACCAGACCGTACTCGGTGTCGTTCGCGGCGGCCACGGCCTCGTCCTCGGAGCGGAACGTGCGGATCGCGAGCACCGGCCCGAAGATCTCGTCGTCGAGGATCGCGCTGCCCGGCTGCACGTCGGTCAGGACGGTCGGCGCGTAGAAGGTGCCGGGCCCGTCGACCGGATGCCCGCCGGTCCGGACCGTCGCCCCGCGCTCGACAGCGTCGGTGACCAGGCGGTGGGCCTTGTCCACGGCGCGGGCGTCGATGAGCGGCCCGATGACGACGCCGTCCTCGGTCCCCCGGCCGACCCGCATCGCGGCGACCCGTTCGGTGACCCGGCGCGTGAACTCGTCGGCGACGTCCTCGTGCACCAGGAACCGGTTCGCGGCGGTGCAGGCCTGGCCGGTGTTCCGGAACTTCGCGGCGAGCGCGCCCTCCACCGCCAGGTCGAGGTCGGCGTCGGCGAACACCAGGAACGGGGCGTTGCCGCCGAGCTCCATGCTCGTCCGGAGCACGTTCTGTGCCGCCTGGCCGAGCAGCGTCCGTCCGACCGGCGTCGAACCGGTGAACGACAGCTTCCGCAGGCGGGGGTCGGCGATCAGGGGCGCGGAGACGTCGGCGGCGTGCGTGGTCGGGACGACGTTGACGACCCCGGCGGGCACGCCGGCCTCGACGAGCAGGTCGGCGAACAGCAGGGTGGTCAGCGGCGTCAGTTCGGCCGGCTTCGCGACGACGGTGCAGCCGGCGGCGAGCGCCGGAGCGATCTTGCGGGTCGCCATCGCCAACGGGAAGTTCCACGGCGTGATCAGGAACGCGGGCCCGACGGGCTTGTGCGCGACGGTGGCGCGGCCGGTCCCCTCGGGGTTGGTGCCGTACGAACCACCGATGCGGACCGCTTCCTCCGAGAACCAGCGGAGGAACTCGCCGCCGTACGTCACCTCGCCGCGGGCCTCGGCCAGGGGCTTGCCCATCTCCAGCGTCATCAGGAGCGCGAACTCCTCGCGTCGCTCCTGCAGCAGGTCGAACGCGCGGCGCAGCACCTCGGCGCGCTGCCGCGGCGGCGTGGTCGCCCAGCCGTGCCGTGCGGCGACGGCAGCGTCGAGCGCCTTCCGGCCGTCCTCGGGCGAGGCGTCGGCGATGCGCAGCAGTGTTTCGCCGGTCGCAGGGTCGACGACGGCGAAGGTCGCGTCGTCGGCCGCCGGCTGCCAGACACCGTCGACCAGGAGGCCCGTGGGGACGCGGTCGAGCACCGCCTGTTCGGCTGCTGGTCCGGTGGCGTCGGGGACGCTGGGCCAGGCTGTCGCGGGGATGGTCGCGCTCACGACGCGGCCAGTCCGTCGAGGACGACGGTCAGGCCGTCGCGGAGCAGGTCGTCGTCGATCGACAGCGGCGGCAGGAAGCGCACGACGTTGCCGTACGTGCCGGCCGTGAGGGCGATGACCCCGTGCTCGAACGCGTACCGCACCACCCGTCCGGTGAGCCCGGGGTCGGGATCACCGGTGGCGGGGTCGACGAGCTCCATCGCGACCATCGCACCGCGGCCGCGGACGTCGCCGATGCGGGGGTCATCTGCCTGGGCGCTGCGCAGGGCGTCGAGCAGGACCGTGCCGATGGCTCCGGCACGCTCGACGAGTCCGTCGTGCTCGAAGGCGTCGATGGCCGCGAGGGCTGCGGCGCAGGCGATCGGGTTGCCGCCGTACGTCCCGCCGAGGCCACCGACGTGGGCGGAGTCCATGATCGCCGCACGCCCGGTCACGCCGGACAGCGGGAGTCCGCCGGCCATGCCCTTGGCGGTCGTGACGACGTCGGGCACGATCCCCTCGTGCTCGCTGGCGAACATCGCCCCGGTGCGGGCGAACCCGGTCTGCACCTCGTCGGCGATGAACACGACGCCGTTGGCGGTGGTCCACTCGGACAGCGCGGTCAGGAACCCCGGTGCCGGGACGACGAAGCCGCCCTCGCCCTGGATCGGTTCGATCAGGACCGCGGCGGTGTTCTCGGCGCCGACCTGCTTCTCGATCTGGCTGATCGCACGCTTCGCCGCTTCGGGCCCCGACAGCCCGTCGTGGAACGGGTACGACATCGGGACGCGGTAGACCTCGGGTGCGAACGGCCCGAAGCCGTTCTTGTAGGGCTGGTTCTTCGCGGTCAGCGCCATCGTCAGGTTCGTGCGGCCGTGGTAGGCGTGGTCGAAGACGACGACGGCCTGCCGACCGGTGTGCTTCCGGGCGATCTTGACAGCGTTCTCGACGGCCTCGGCCCCGGAGTTGAACAGCGCCGTCCGCTTCTCGTGGTCGCCGGGGGTCAGCCGGTTGAGCGCCTCGGCGACGGCGACGTACCCGTCGTAGGCGGCGATGGTGAAGCACGTGTGCGTGAAGGCCGCGACCTGCTCGGTGACGGCGGCGACCACGCCGGGGTGGGCGTTGCCCACCGACGTCACGGCGATCCCGGACCCGAGGTCGACGAACGAGTTGCCGTCGGCGTCGACCACCACGCCGCCACCGGCCGCGACGACCGCGATGGGCACGGCGACGCCGACCCCGGCCGCGACGGCGCCGGCCTTCCGGGCGAGCAGCTCCTGCGATCGCGGACCCGGGACGGCGGTGACGAGCCGTCGTTCCTGGGGCAGCGACGGGCCGCCGGTGGTCGCTCGGGTCGCGGACGCTGCGGTGGAGGACATGCCGCGATGGTAGGAGCCACCACCGCATACTCGTACTGTCCACGGCGTACATCGACCCCCAGGGGGATCGACCCGGTGGATAGGGTGACGGCATGCCCGCAACGCTGCGCTCCCTGCTGCACCGGCGTGAACTCCACCTGCGCCCACTCACGGACGCGGACGAGCACGCCCTCGATGCCCCGCTGTCCTGGCTGCACAGCTCGGACCTCGAGGACCCGACGCCGTTCCTCGCCGAGGGACAGGGGCTGCTCACGACCGGCACGCAGTTCGGTGCCGAGGTCGACGTGCGCGACGACGTCGCCGAGGCCTACGTCCGCCGGCTCGTGGACCGCGGTGTCGTGGCACTCGGGTTCGGCACCGAGGTCGTCCGCGCCGGCACCCCCGACGCCCTGGTCACCGCCTGCACCCGGCACGGACTGCCGCTGTTCGAGGTCCCCTACGAGACCTCCTTCATCGCGGTCGCGCAGGCCAACGCCGAAGCGGTCGCGCGGGACGCCAACGCGCGCGGCGCCTGGGCCCTCGCCGCGCAGCGCGCCATCTCCCTCGCCGCGATGCGACCGGACGGACTCGGCGCGACCATCGCCGAGCTGTCCCGGCAGCTCGACGGGTGGGTCGGCCTGTTCGACGTCTCCGGGCGGCTCGACCGCGGACACCCCGCCGACGGGCTGCCCGCCGCCGACCTCGACCTCCTGCGCACCGAGGTGCTGCGGCTGCTGCGCTCCGGGCAGCGGGCGAGCCTGCCGGTCGCCACGGACCGGGGCGTCGGGTACACCCTGCAGACGCTCGGCAGCGGCGGGCACCTGAGCGGCGTGCTCGCGATCGCGAACGGCGGAGCACTCGACCGGGCCGGACGCGAGGTCGTCACGGCCGTGATCGCCCTGGCCGGCCTCGCCCTGCAGCAGAACCGCGAGCTCGCCCGTGCCCGGGGACTCCTGCGGACCGGACTCCTCACGATGCTGTCCGTCGGCGAACCCGAGGTGGTGCAGGCGACGTCCCGCGAGGTGTGGGGGCCGCTGCCCGCCGAACCCGTCCGGATCGCGGCCGTCGACGTCCCCGACCACGACCTCGACACCGTGGTGGACCTGCTCGAACTGTGGGTGCAGGAGCGTCCGGGGCACCTGTTCTTCGCGGTCGACGACGCCGTGTTCCTCTGCGTGAACGCGGACGACACCGGGATCGTCGCCGAACTCGTCGACCGCTTCGACCTGCGCGCCGGCCTGTCCGACGGCGCCGCGTACCGGTCCTTCGGGCGCGCCCGCACCGAGGCCGTGCAGGCACTCGACCGACGTCGTGAAGGACGCCCGGGCACCACCGAGTTCGGCGACCTCGCCCGAGAAGGGGTGCTCGCCCACCTCGCCCACGTCGACGTGGACGCCGGTGCCGTCGCCCGCGCGTTCCTCGCCCCGCTGCTCGACCACGACCGCACGGCCGGCACCGAGCTCACGGGCACCGTCCGGACTTGGCTGCGGGAGAACTGCGAGTACGACCGCGCCGCAAGGGTCCTCGGCATCCACCGCCACACCGCCCGCGCCCGGGTGGAGCACGCCGGTCGGCTCCTCGACCGTGACCTCTCCGTCTTCTCGACCCGGGCCGACCTCTGGGCAGCCTTCGTGGTCGAGGGCGCGTGACGCGCGGATACGGTGGGACGATGCCGTCGACACCGGCCCGCCGGCGCCTGAGCCCGGCCGAACGCGGATCCCAGATCACGGTGGCCGCCGTCGAACTGGCGCGTGCCGAGGGCCTCGCGGCGGTGACGCTCCGCGGGGTCGCCGCCGTGATCGGGGTCGCGCCCTCGCTCGTCGCCCACTACCGCCCGAGCATGGAGGACCTGGTCGGCGAGACGTTCCGCACCGTCGCGGACGCCGAGGTCGCCGAGGTCCGCGCGATCGTCGCCGCTGCGCCCGACCCCGTCTCCGGCCTCCGCACCCTGCTCGGTTGCATCGCCGATCCCGCCCGCGACGACGTCGCCACCCTGTGGGCGGACGCGTGGAGCATCGGCCGCACGAACGCGGAACTGGCGACCGCGGCACGGGACGTCATGGACGACTGGCAGATCCTCGCCACCACGGTCGTCGCCGACGGGGTGCGCGCGGGTGTGCTGCACACCGACGACCCGGACGGCGTCGGACGCCTGCTCTTCGCGCTCGTCGACGCCACCAACGGGTACGCCCTGGTCGACTACCTCGACCGCCCGACCCGCGAGGGCCTGGTCCGCACGACGATCGCACGAGCGGTGGGCCTGGACGGGTCAGCCCTGTCGGGGTGACACCCGCCGCAGTGCCACTGACCGCGTTGCCACCCACTGCAGCAGCATGATCGTCTTGCCGTCGGCGATCCGACCGTCCGCCACCATCGCGAGCGCCTCGTCGAGCTGCACCTCGAGCACCTCGATGTCCTCGCCCTCGTCCTCCACGCCGCCACCGGCCTCGACCCGGTCGGCCGGGGTGTACGCGCCGAGGTAGAAGTGCACCCGCTCGGTGACCGAACCGGGGCTCATGAACACGTCGCCCAGGTGCTCGAGCGCACCGAGCCGGATGCCGAGCTCCTCGACCGCTTCACGCCGCACCGCGGTCTCGGGGTCGTCCTCGTCGAGCAGTCCCGCCGCGGCCTCGATCAACATGCCGTCCGGGTGTCCGTTCACGTACGCCGGCCACCGGAACTGCCGCGTGAGCAGGACGGTGCCGCGCTCGGCGTCGTACGGCAGGACCGTCGCGCCGTTGCCGCGGTCGTAGGTCTCGCGCTGCTGCCGGTCCCACCGACCGTCACGGCGCCGGACGTCGAGGGTCGTGCGGCGGAGCACGTGCCACCCGTTCGACACCACCTCGACGTCCCGCACGACGACGTCCGGGTTGCGGTCCAGGGCACGGCCCACGGCGTCGAGGCCCGTCCGACCACGGTCGTCGGGGACGTCCACTCCGGGACGCTGGACGGTGGTGCGTTCGTCGGTCACCCGGTCACCGTAGCGGGGCACCTCGGCAGGTCTCCGTCCGCTCGGTACGCTCGACGTGCCGCACCAGGGAGCGGCAGAGGGCGGTGCAGCATGACCAGGACGTTCATCCTCCGACGACCGGACCGGCCGCAGGTGGTCACCGTGTCCTTCGTGCTGTGGTTGGTGTGGGTGGCAGCCTGCGTCGCCGCCACGGTGCTCCAGTTCTTCGCGACGGACGCGGCGGTCGGCCAGGCGCCGGTCCTCGCCGGGATCGTCGCCCTGGTGCTCTGGGCCCTGGTGACGTGGGCGGTGTTCCGGATGGCCGCGGGCTCCCGCGTCGCGCGCATCGTGCTCGTCGTCGTCGCGGCCTTCCGCGCGCTCCTGAGCGTCACCGGCGGCGAACTCGCGGTCCTGACGATCGCGCTGTCGGTCGTCGCCGCGGTCCTGCTGTTCCTGCCCAGCGCGCGCCCGTTCTTCGACCCGCAGCAGGCCCGGAGAGCCGACCACGGGTTCGACGGGACCGGCGTGTCGGGGCCGAGCCGTGCCTCCAGGCCGGATGCCGACCACACGACGGACGCCGACCGGGGCTGAGGCCGGACGCGTCGACGGCCGTCCCCGGCCCGGCCCGAGAAACAGGAAAGGCCCCGGATTCCTCCGGGGCCTTTCCTGTTTTCGCCTGGTGCGCGAGGGGGGACTTGAACCCCCACGCCGTTTCCAGCACACGGACCTGAACCGTGCGCGTCTACCAATTCCGCCACTCGCGCCAGCCCCGAAACACTACCACGCACAGACGGGTGTCAACGCCAACCACTACCATGCAGTGGTTGACGACCGACGACACGGGAGACGCATGGGCCTGCTGGACAACTTCGAGCGAGGGTTGGAACGCGCCGTCAACGGCGCGTTCGCGAAGACCTTCCGCTCCGGGGTGCAGCCCGTCGAGATCTCGAGCGCCCTGCGGCGCGAGCTCGACACGAAGGCCGCGGTGGTCTCCCGTGAACGCATCCTCGTGCCGAACGAGTTCACCGTGCGCCTGGCACCGCCCGACTGCACGCGCATGAACGACGTCGGTCGCCCGCTCATCGACGAACTGACCCAGATGGTGCACCAACACGCCGTCGCGCAGAACTACTCGTTCTCCGGCCCGGTCACCATCCGGCTCCAGCAGGACGGCACGCTCTCGACGGGCATCCTGCAGGTCGACTCCACCACCGTGCAGCGCGACGTGGCCTGGATCCCGGTGCTCGACATCGGCTCGCAGCGACACCGACTGCACCGCGGGCGCACGGTGATCGGGCGCGGCAGCGACGCGGACATCACCATCGCGGACACCGGGACGAGCCGGAAGCACGTCGAGGTGCTGTGGGACGGCAAGCACGCCCAGGCCACCGATCTCGGCTCCACGAACGGCTCGAAACTGAACGGTCAGCACTTCCAGCAGGCGATCGTTGAGCCGGACTCCACCATCGAGATCGGTCGTACCCGTATGGTGTTCCGGGTGATCCCAGAGAACGACGGAGGTGCTCGATGACCACAGGCCTGACCCTGCTCGTCCTGCGCTTCGCGTTCCTCGCGGTGCTCTGGCTGTTCGTCTTCGTGATCGTGTTCGCCCTGCGCAGCGATCTCTTCGGCCAGCGCGTCCGCACGATCCCGACCGATCCCAAGTCGGCGCCGTCCGGGCCCAGCACCCCCACCGTCCCCGCTGCGGCGGCCCCCGGGCCCGCCTCGAGCGGTGCCTTCACCGACGTGATCGGTCAACCGAGCAGTGGGCAACGGCCCGCCTCGCCGGCCGCGGCCCGACTCGTCATCACCGAGGGTGCGCGCGAGGGCATGGAGATGCCGCTGGGTGGCGGCCCCATCACGATCGGGCGTTCGAGCGAGTCGAACGTCGTGATCCGTGACGACTACACCTCGACCAACCACGCCCGCCTCGACCTCCGCGCCGACGGCTGGCTCCTCACCGACCTCGAGTCCACGAACGGCACCTTCGTCAACGGTCAGAAGGTGAGCGCTCCCGTCCTCGTGGCAGAGGGCACGCCCATCACGATCGGGACGACGACGTTCGAGCTGCGGCGGTAAGCCGGCATGACCGCTCGCACGCTGAGCGCCGCTGTGTCCCACGTGGGGCGCATCCGCGCAAACAACCAGGACTCCGGCTACGCCGGGGCGCACCTGTTCGCGGTGGCGGACGGCATGGGCGGCCACGCCGGCGGTGACGTCGCCTCGGCGATCGCGATCCGACGCATCCGCGAGGTCGACCGCGAGTTCCCGTCGGCGCACGACGCCGAGTTCGCGCTGCAGTCGGCGCTCATCGCGGCGAACCAGCTGATCACCGAGACCGTGTTCGAGCACCAGGAGCTCACCGGCATGGGCACCACGGTGTCCGCGATGATCCGCGTCGGCGAGCAGATCGCGATCGCGCACATCGGCGACTCCCGCATCTACCGTCACCGCGACGGCGAGCTGCAGCAGATCACGTCCGACCACACCTTCGTCCAGCGGCTGGTCGACAGCGGCCGGATCACGCCGGAGGAAGCCGCGGTCCACCCGCGTCGCTCCGTGCTGATGCGCGTTCTGGGTGACGTCGATGCGGCACCCGAGGTCGACACGGCGATCATGGACATCCAGCCGGGCGACCGCTGGCTGCTCTGCTCCGACGGCCTGTCCTCGTACCTCGCCGAAGAGCGCATCCGCCACGCCCTGGCCTCGAACATGGACGCCAACCAGGTCACGCAGCGCCTGGTGAAGGAGACGCTCGACCACGGCGCCCCCGACAACGTCACCGTCGTGGTGATGGACGTCACGGACACCGAACCCGAGGACGACGACGACGCGGCCACCACGGTCGGCTCCGCCGCGGCACCGCTCACCTTCGAGGCGTCGACCGGCCGCAAGCCGATCCGCCTCCCCACGATCCTGCTGCACCCGCTCAAGGTCACCACCGCCCCCGAGGACTCGCACTTCGAGCCCGAGTCCGACCAGTTCTTCGCCGAGCTCATCGCCGAGGACCGCCGACGCCGCATCCGTCGTCGGGTGTCCTGGACCGTCGCGCTCGTGGTCGCCGTCGCCGTGCTCGTCGGCGCGGTGTTCGTCGGCTGGCGGATCACGCAGGACCACTACTACGTCGGCACCGACCGGGGCACCGTCGCGATCTACAAGGGCGTGCAGCAGTCGATCGGGCCGTTGGCGCTGTCGGACGTGTACGAGGACAGCGACATCACGGTCTCGTCGCTGCCGGACTACACCCGCGAGAACGTCCGCTCGACGATCAACGCGCAGTCGCTCTCCGACGCCCGTGACATCGTCGAGCGCCTGCGCAAGGCCGCCGCGACCGGTGAGGACCAGGCCGGCACCGGTGGGGACGGCGACGCCAGCTCGTCCCCGTCGCCCTCGCCGACCCGATCGCCGTCGCCGAGCCCCACGCGGAGCCCGCGATGAGCAACGCCACGGCCGCCCAGTCCTTCACCCAGGCGATCACGATCAAGCTCCGGGAGCCCGCTCGCGCGCGGAACCTCGAGCTCTTCCTGCTCGTCATCGCGTGCGGCATCTGCGCGGGTGCGATGGTGCTCGTGCAGCTCGGCACCAAGGGCCGGCTGTTCGACCAGTCGGTGCTCTGGGTCGGCGGCGGCATCCTCGGCCTCGCGCTGGTCATGCACGTGGTGCTGCGGGTCGTCGCCAAGAACGCCGACCCGTTCATCCTGCCGATCGCGCTCGTCCTGAACGGCATCGGCATCGCCGAGATCTACCGCATCGACGTCCACAACGGCTTGTCCGGCTGGGACGCCATCGGCGTGAAGCAGATCGTCTGGACGATGCTCGCGATGGTCCTGGGGATCATCACGCTCGTCGCCGTCCGGAACCACCGGTTCCTGCAGCGGTACCGGTACATCTTCATGGCGCTCACGATCGTCCTGCTGCTCCTGCCGATGCTGCCGGGGATCGGCACGAACATCGGTGGCGCGCGGGTCTGGATCAAGATCGGCCCGTTCTCGTTCCAGCCCGGTGAGCTCGCGAAGATCACCATGGCGCTGTTCTTCGCCGGGTACCTCGTCACCGCCCGCGACTCGCTGTCGATCGTCGGCAAGAAGTTCCTCGGCATGACGTTCCCGCGTGCCCGTGACCTCGGCCCGATCCTGGTCATGTGGGGCGCCGCGATGGCCGTCCTGGTGTTCCAGCGCGACCTCGGCACCGCCCTGCTCTACTTCGGCCTGTTCCTGGTGATGATCTACGTGGCCACGGCACGGATCAGCTGGGTCGCGATCGGTCTCACGCTGTTCATCGGTGGCGCCCTCGTCGCGCAGAGCGTCCTGGAGTACGTCCGCGGTCGCTTCGAACAGTGGCTCGACCCGTTCAACCAAGAGGTCTTCAGCCGCGACACCCAGGCGAGCTACCAGCTCGTGCAGGGCCTGTTCGGCTTCGCGAACGGCGGGATCACCGGCACGGGGCTCGGGCAGGGACGGCCGTACATCACGCCGGTCGCCAACGCCGACTACATCGTCGCGTCGCTCGGTGAAGAGCTCGGCCTGATCGGCGTCTTCGCGATCCTCGCCCTCTTCATCGTGTTCGCCTCGCGTGGCATCCGCGTCGGGTTCATGGCGCAGGACGACTTCGGCAAGCTGCTCGGGGTCGGCTTCGGCTTCATCATCGCCCTGCAGGTGTTCGTCGTCGTCGGCGGCATCACCCGGATCATCCCGGTGACCGGTCTGACCACGCCGTTCATGGCCGCCGGTGGTTCCTCGCTCATCGCCAACTGGATCATCGCCGCGATGCTGCTGCGACTCACCGATTCCATCCCAGCCGAACAACGCGTCCAGCAGGGCGCGATCCCCGCCGCGAGCGGGCGGTCTGCGCGCGCGACCAGGAAGGAGCGTCGTCGATGAACCGACAGCTCCGCGGTGTCTCGACCGTCATCGTGCTCATGTTCGTCGCACTCTTCGTGTCGACGACGTCGATCCAGTTCTTCGCGGCCGACTCGTTGCGCGCCGACTCCCGGAACTCCCGAACCATCTTGGACAGTTACTCCACCAAGCGTGGCGCGATCCTCGTCGACGGCAGCCCGATCGCCGAGTCGACCCCGGTGGACGACCAGTACCAGTACCAGCGCAAGTACACGAACGGCGACCTGTACTCCGCGGTCACCGGGTACTTCACGATCGGGCAGGGCAACACCGGCATCGAGAGCGCGGAGAACACCGTGCTCTCGGGCAACTCGGACGCCTCGTTCTTCCAGAACCTCAACTCGATCCTCACCGGCCAGGACGTCCAGGGCGACAACGTCAACCTGACCATCGACCCGGACGTGCAGCAGGCCGCGTACGACGCACTCGGCACCAACAGCGGCGCCGTCGTCGCGATCCAGCCGAAGACCGGCAAGATCCTCGCGATGGTGTCGAAGCCGAGCTACGACCCGAACTCGCTCACCTCGCACGACACGGCCGAGGTCAAGCGGCAGTACGACGCGCTGCTCGGGGCCGACACCGCCCCGCTGCAGAACCGTGCCATCGGCGGCGACCTGTACACCCCCGGATCGGTGTTCAAGCTCGTGGTGGCCTCGGCGGCACTCGAGGGCGGCAAGTACAACCTCGACTCCACGTTCCCGAACCCGTCGCGACTGCAGCTGCCGGGCACGAGCTCGTACATCAACAACGCCGAGGGCGGCACCTGCGGCGGCGGCGACAAGGTCAAGCTCCGCACGGCGATCCAGTACTCGTGCAACATCCCCTTCGCCGAACTCGGCCAGAAGCTCGGGTACGACGCGATCAAGAGCATGGCCGACAAGTACGGCTTCGGCGACGCGATCGAGATCCCGATGGCGGCGACCGCCAGCCAGTACCCCGACGTCGACTCGACGGCCCAGCTCATGCTGAGCGCCTTCGGCCAGGCGAGCGTCCGGGTCTCCCCGCTGCAGATGGCGATGGTGTCGGCCGGGATCGCGAACGGCGGCAAGGTCATGCAGCCCTCACTCGTCGACTCGATCACCACGAGCGACCTGAAGACGGTCGAGTCCTTCTCCCCGAAGCAGTACAGTGATCCGCTGTCGTCCTCCGAGTCCGCTGACCTCACCGAGGCCATGCAGAGCGTCGTGAGCGCGGGGACCGGTACCAATGCCAAGATCGACGGTGTCGACGTCGCCGGCAAGACCGGCACGGCCGAAGGTGGCACCGGCGATCCCTACACGCTCTGGTTCACGGGGTTCGCCCCCGCCAAGGACCCGGAGGTGGCCGTCGCGGTCGTCGTCGGCAACGGCGGCGGGCTCGGGCAGTCCGGAGTCGGCAACACGGTCGCGGCCCCGGTCGCGAAGAAAGTCATGGAGGCGGTGCTGAACAAATGAGACCCACCAGCGGACTCACCTTCGGTGGGCGGTACCAGCTCTCCTCCCGGGTCGCCATCGGCGGCATGGGCGAAGTGTGGCAGGCGACCGACCTCGTCATCGGCCGAACCGTCGCACTCAAGATCCTCAAGGACGAGTACCTCGGTGACCCCGGCTTCCTCGAGCGCTTCCGCGCCGAGGCCCGGCACGCCGCCCTCGTCAACCACGAGGGCATCGCCAACGTCTTCGACTACGGCGAGGAGGACGGCAGCGCCTACCTCGTGATGGAGCTCGTCCCCGGCGAAGCCCTGTCGACCATGATCGAGCGCGAGCACACGCTCCCGGTCGACAAGGTGCTCGACATCGTCGCGCAGACCGCGAACGCCCTGCAGGCCGCACACGCGGTCGGCCTGGTGCACCGCGACATCAAGCCCGGCAACCTGCTCATCACGCCCGACGGCCGCGTCAAGATCACCGACTTCGGCATCGCCCGCATCGCTGACCAGGTCCCGCTCACCGCGACCGGTCAGGTGATGGGCACGGTGCAGTACCTGTCGCCCGAGCAGGCGAGCGGCCACCCCGCCTCGCCGTCGACCGACATCTACTCGCTCGGCATCGTCGCGTACGAGGCCCTGGCGGGTCGTCGTCCGTTCACCGGTGAGTCGCAGGTCGCGATCGCGATGGCGCACATCAACGAGCAGCCGCCGCCGCTGCCCGGGGACATCCCCGAGCCGGTCTCGGCCCTGGTCATCTCGTGCATCGCGAAGAAGCCGGCCGACCGTCCCGCGACGGCCGCGAACCTCGCACGCGCCGCACAGGCGCTCCGTCGTGGTGACGTCGCCGCAGCCACCGTGGCCGTCCCCGCGATCGCGCAGAACGGCACCGTCGCGTTCAACCCGCCCCAGGGCCAGGGGAACGACGCCGCGACCGCACTCCTCGGTACCCAGGCCGGAGCGATGGCCGGCGGACCGGGCACCCCCCGCTCGCCCGTCTCCGACGAGCCCGAGGAACCGAAGAAGAAGCGCGCCTGGATCTGGTGGGTCGTCGGCATCATCGTCGTGCTCGCCATCGCCGCCGGCGCCGCGTACGCCCTGAACGCGAACAACGCCCCGGAACCCGAGCCCACGAAGTCCTCGAGCGCGCCGAAGCCGACCCGCACGCCCACGCAGACCCCGTCCCCCGAACCGACCGAGACCCGCGTCACGGTCTCGGCGGCGGAATACCAGGGGCAGAACGCCGAGCAGGTCGCGAACCAGCTCCGCGCCCGGGGCCTGCAGGCCGAGGTCGTCGCAGGGTCGAACGCCACGTCGTCCGACCAGGTCGGCACCGTCGAGTCGCTCAGCCCCGAGGGCAGCCTGGCCCCCGGCACCCTCGTCACCGTCAAGGCGTTCGGCGACGTGCTGACCGCAGCGGCGCCCGAGCGTGCCACCGGCGGGACCGTCAGCGAGTCCGGTCGTGTGACCTTCAGCTGGCCCGCGTACACGAGCTGCCCCGCCGGGTACTCGGACGTCAGCTACACGTACACGATCGACAACGGCACCGTCCCCTCGAACGGCAGCAGCTCCGGCTCCACCTCCGGTACCGCGGTGACCGTCGCCGGCGCCCAGTACGGCAAGGTGACCCTGTCGTACAAGGTGACCTGCAAGTCGCCGCAGTCCGATTCCTCGGTGGTCTCCGCGTCCTCGCCGGGCGCGCAGGTCGAGTGGACCGAGCCCACGGACCAGGAGACGACCAACCCGGACGACGGGATCAACCCCACCGAGACCCCGCAAGACGACCTGTGAACGACCCCCGGACGGGGACTGTCGACACCGTTCGGTAACGGTTCGGTCGACCCCTCCCTGACCAGCGTCTCACCAGGTGGTGCTGCCGTACACTAGCCCGGACGAACAGACGGAGGAGTACGTGCCAGAAGGTGTGACCGCGGGGATCACGCTCCTCGCCAATCGCTACGAGATCGGTGACGTCATCGGTCGGGGTGGCATGGCGACCGTGCACCTCGGCAACGACACCCGCCTCGGCCGCAAGGTCGCGGTGAAGCTCCTCAAGCCGAGCCTCGCCAACGACCCGGCCTTCCGCACGCGGTTCCGGCAGGAAGCCCAGGCCGCTGCACGCATGGCGCACCCCACCGTCGTCCGCGTGTACGACGCCGGCGAAGAGACGGTGTCCGAGCCGTCGGGCGCCGAGGTGCAGGTCCCCTTCATCGTCATGGAGTACGTCGAGGGCCGTCCGCTCTCCGACATCATCGCGGAGGGCGCCGTCGCCCCGGACGAAGCCGTGCGCATCACCGAGGGCATCCTCACCGCGCTCGAGTACTCGCACCGTGCGGGCGTTGTCCACCGCGACATCAAGCCCGCCAACGTCATGGTCACCCACACCGGCCAGGTCAAGGTCATGGACTTCGGCATCGCCCGGGCCATCACCGACACCTCGGCGACGGTCGCGCAGACCACGTCGATCCTCGGCACCGCCTCGTACTTCTCACCGGAGCAGGCCCGCGGCGAGACCGTCGACGCCCGCACCGACCTCTACTCCACCGGCGTCGTGCTCTTCGAGCTCCTCACCGGTCGCGCTCCGTTCCTCGGGGACACCCCGGTGGCGGTCGCGTACCAGCACGTCAGCGAGCAGCCGGTCGCACCGTCGACGATCTCGCCCGACGTGTCACCGGCCCTCGACGCCGTGACTCTCCACGCCCTGGTCAAGGACCGCACGCGCCGGTTCCAGAACGCGGCCGAGTTCCGCTCGGACCTGCAGCAGGCCGCAGCCGGCCGGGTGCCCGCGTCGACGAAGAAGCAGCAGCAGAACGCGGCGAACGACGCCTCGACCGTGCTCTTCGGCGTCGACCCCCGCACGACGACCAACGCCGCATCGGCGTTCCGCGAACTCGACGACGACACCGCCGAGCACCGACCCCAGCGCACCCAGAACAGACCTCCGGTCGCGTGGATCTGGGTCGGCATCCTGCTCACCGTCGCGGTCATCGTCGCCGTGGTGTTCTTCGTCGCCAACCTGCAGCCGGGCAAGCCGCCGGTGTCGTCCTCGGTCAGCGTGCCCAACGTGGCGGGGTCGACCTACAGCGCCGCGGCCAGCGCCCTCGACAAGAAGGACCTCAAGCCCGTCAAGGTCGAGGAGAACTCCGACAGCGTCGACAAGGGCACGGTCATCCGGACGGACCCGGGCTCCGGGGTGAACGTCGGGCGCAACCAGAACGTCAACGTCGTGGTCTCCCTCGGGCCGGAACGCGTCCCCGTGCCCGAACTCAACGGGCAGTCGCAAGCGGCAGCGCAACAGTCCCTCGACGACGCCGGATTCCGTCTCGGCGCGATCTCGAGCGACTACTCGGCCGACGTCCCCGAGGGCACCGTGCTGAGCTCCGACCCCGAGTCGGGTTCCCTGCACACCAAGGGCATCGTGATCAACCTCACGATCTCCAACGGCAAGGTGCAGCTGCCCGACGTCACGCAGCAGCAGTACTCGGCGGCGAAGGCCACCGTCGAGCAGCTCGGGCTCACCGTGAACCCGGCGCCGTCCTACTCGTGCACCGGCGGACTCGTGACCCAGCAGGACACCCCTGCCGGTGACGTCGCCCAGGGCAGTGCCGTCACGCTCACCTACTGCGCACGAGCCGCGGCGCCGCCGAAGGCACCGTCGTCGAACAACGACAACAACGACAACAACGACAGCGGCGGCAGCAGCGGGAACAACGATCGCGGTGACGACCAGGGCGACGACGGCCGCTGAGCCGACCGTCTCCTGACGCGACCGTCCTGACGGACGGGTGACGGGCCTCCCGTCCGTCCTCCGTGCCCACAGGCACGTTTGCTCGTCGCCTCCGCTCCTGACGGCCTGGAGGCACGGCGCCCGCCCGCAACCGACCGCACGTCACGCAGATGGTTCGATCCAGTGCCCGCGAGACGCCGTCGTGTCAGCAAGACGCCCCCGAACGGACGAGACGCCGCCGGATCCGGCGGCGTCTCGATGACACGACGGCGTCTGCCGCCACGGAACGTTCGTCAGGCGCGGTGCGTCGCGATGAGCGGCCCGAGGTCGGCGGCGCGCTCAGCTGCGCCGGACAGCCCGGTGGTCTCGAGCCAGTTGCCGACCATGCGGTACCCGCCCTCGGTCAGGACCGACTCCGGGTGGAACTGCACGCCGAACACGGGGTGCGCGCGGTGCTGCACGCCCATGATGACCCCGCCCTCGGTCCGCGCGGTCACGGTGAGCTCGTCGGGGACGGTGCCGTCGACGATCGCGAGCGAGTGGTACCGCGTGGCCGTGAAGGGGTGCGGGACGCCGGCGAAGAGCGCGCTGTCGTCGTGGTCGACCTCGGAGGTCTTGCCGTGCATGAGCTCCTCGGCGTGCGTGACCGTGGCGCCGAGCGCCTCCGCGATGGCCTGGTGTCCCAGGCAGACGCCGAGCAGCGGGGTCTCGGCAGCGATGGCCGCGTGCACCGTGGGGATCGAGACGCCGGCAGCCGCCGGTGTTCCCGGACCGGGCGACAGGAGCACGCCGTCGTACTCCGCGATGCGGTCGGCGATCTCGGACTCGGGGAAGGCATCGTTGCGCACGACGTCGGTCTCAGCGCCGAGCTGCTGCACGTACCCGTTGAGCGTGTAGACGAAGCTGTCGTAGTTGTCGACGACGAGGATCCTGGTCATGGCGGTTCACCGTACTCGTGGGGGATGTGTGCGGCGGTCCGCGGGCCGATCCACACACGTGGTCACGGTAGGATACCGGCCATGGCCAAGGACAAGGACCGCACCAAGCCCGCCCGGACGACCCGAGCTGACTCGGTCGACACCGCGGGGGACGCCCCGAACCCGGTGTGGTTCAAGCCGGTCATGTTCGGCTTCATGCTCATCGGTCTGGTGTGGGTGATCGTCTTCTACATCTCGAACGCCACGCTGCCGGTTCCGAGCCTCGGCTCGTGGAACATCGTCGTCGGCTTCGGCATCATGTTCGTCGGCTTCCTCATGACCACCCGGTGGCGCTGACACCCAGCCCGCTGTTCTCCCGACGCCCGTCGCACCGCAAGGTGCGGCGGGCGTCGTCGTTCTCCACAAGCTCGAGGGTTCCGGGAACGCACATCCTCGAGGATCCGGCCGTTCTCCACACTTTTCCCCACTCTCCACACCGTCATCCACACCCCGACCCCGGAGTTATCCACAATCGATTCCACAGTGGGGATAATCACACTGGTGTAACTCACCGACTTCTCCACACCTGTGGATAACTCCCAGTGCCGCTGTGGACAGCTGTGGATGAGCAGGACGCGGGCAGCCCTGGGAACGACGAACGCCCCGCCGCAGTGCGACGGGGCGTTCGGGAAACGTTGTGGCGGTGTCAGCCGATCGTGACCGCGTACCCCACAGCGGTGAGCGCGATGCCGAGCACCGCCGCGCCGATGATCAGCGCGATCTGCAGCGGACGCTTCCGGATGTTGCGCGTCTGTGCGAAGACGAAGCCCATCAGGAAGCCGCCGATGATCCCGCCGACGTGCGCCTGCCACGAGATGTTGACGCCGGGCAGGAACCCGATGACCAGGTTCAGCCCCATGAGCACGAGGAGCTGCACGGCGTTGTTCCCCAGGCTGCGCTGCAGCACGAAGAACGCGGCGAACAGCCCGAAGATGGCACCCGAAGCACCCAGCACGGTCGTCCCCGGCGCCAGGAAGGTGACGAGCATGGACCCGAAGATCCCCGTGATGAAGTACAGCGCCACGAACCGCCAGGTGCCGAGCATGTTCTCGAGCATCCGACCGAAGATCCAGAGCGCCCACATGTTGAACAGGATGTGGAAGATGCCCGAGTGCACGAACAGCGAGGTCACCACACGCCAGGGCTGCGTCGGCAGCAGGAACGAGTTGTAGGCGAGCAAGCTCGTGAAGAACCGCCCGCTGACCTGGTCGAGCAACCAGATCGCCACCGTGATCGCCACGATGACGGTCGTGCCCTTCTGGTCGAGCATGGCGAAGCGCCGCCGAGCGACCGTGAACCCACTGGGGGCTCCGGACGCTCGGCGGTTCGCTGCGAACTGTGCTCGCTGTTCACGCACGCACTCCGGGCAGTGCACCCCGACCGCCGCCGGCGTCTGGCACTCCGGGCAGATCGTCCGCCCACAGCGCTGGCAGAGCACGAAGCTCTGCCGGTCCGGATGCCGGTAGCAGGTGTTGTTCGGGTTGTACGCCTGGTCGGTCACGTGCGGGTCAGACGCCTTCGACGTCGATGCTCTGGATGACGACGTCCTCGACGGGCTTGTCACGACCGTCGGTCGGGACGCCCTCGATCGCGTCGACGACCGCGCGGGACTCGTCGTCGGCGACCTCACCGAAGATGGTGTGCTTGCCCTGCAGCCACGGCGTCGCCACCGTGGTGATGAAGAACTGCGAGCCGTTGGTGCCGCGGCCGCCCTGGATGCCGGCGTTCGCCATGGCGAAGATGTAGGGGTTCTGGAACGTGAGCTCCGGGGAGATCTCGTCGTCGAAGCGGTACCCGGGGCCACCGATGCCCTGGCCGAGCGGGTCGCCGCCCTGGATCATGAAGTCCTTGATGATGCGGTGGAAGATCACGCCGTCGTAGAGCTTGTCGGTCGAGACCTTGCCCGTGCCGGGGTGCGTCCACTCCTGCTGGCCCGTGGCGAGGTCGACGAAGTTCTTGACGGTCTTCGGTGCGTGGTTGCCGAACAGGTTGACGCGGATGTCGCCCTTGTTGGTGTGGATCGTTGCGACAGCGGTGTGCAGAGACATGTTCCGATTCTCGCATGTACTCCTGACCGCGGACGGATTGCACAGCTGCGGTTCCGTGACCTGTCAGGCAGTGTGGTGGCAGGATGGGGTCACGCCGATCCGATGGAGGTACCAGATGACGACGATCGAGATCCCGCGAAAGCGTCGGAAGCAGATCAAGAAGCTCAAGGGCCAGACCGCCTCGCTCCTCGGCGAGCAGCGCAAGGTCCTCGAGCACGCGAACGCGATCCTGGCTGAGGCCCGGTCGAACGCCGCGGACGCAGCTCGCAAGGATATCGCACCCCGCGTGCAGAACGCGATCGACAACGGGATCCGTCCCGCGTTCGCCACTGGCGTGCACGCTGCCACCTCGGCAGCGCAGAGCGCTTCGCACAAGTTCCAGTCCGAGGTGGTCCCCGGACTCGTCTCGACCGCTGGCTCGGTGCTGAGCGTGACCGACCTCGCGAAGGACCCCCGGGTCAAGAAGATCGTGAAGAACGCGCAGAAGAAGAGCAAGAGCGCGAAGAAGGCTGCCGCGAAGTACGTCCCGTCGCAGCAGAAGAAGGGTCTCGGCTTCGGCGGAGTCGCACTCATCATCGTCGGCGTCGTCGCCGTCGCCGGTGCTGCGTACGCCGCGTACCAGACGCTCCGCGCCGACGACGACCTGTGGGTCGCCGACGACGCTGACACGGCGGAGAAGCCCGCCGCCTGACCTCCCGGTTCGTACGAAGGGCCCCGGCAGCTGCCGGGGCCCTTCGTCGTTCTCCGGGCACGTGATCCGTGCACCGGCCGGCCGCCTGCTCTGAGCCCGCCCACCCACGGACCTGGAGGCCCGCACCGGCCTGGCCCCGCGCCTCCTGTCCGCCATGCGCTCACGCGAAACGCCCCGGGGACGCCGCCGAAAGGTCACAACCTGTCGTCCGGAGGACGCGCAGACGACACTTCCAACCACCTCGGCGAACCGCACACGGCATGTCGCGACCACTCAAAGACGATGCCGGCCGCAAGCAGATTGGCCGACCGAGCCGCCCACGACGATCGCGCCGCAGGGGCGGCGGCGCGCATGGGCACAGAACGAAGCCCCTGGGAAGACGACGGAGTCGGCAACCAGGGGCTGATGCGAGTGGAGCCTGGGAGAATCGAACTCCCGACATCCTGCTTGCAAAGCAGGCGCTCTACCAACTGAGCTAAGGCCCCGAGTGCCACCGAGGTGATCGGCGGCGGGATGAAATTGTCGTGCTGTTCCGGAGAACTGGTGGGGCTACAAGGACTTGAACCTTGGACCTCTTCGTTATCAGCGAAGCGCTCTAACCGCCTGAGCTATAGCCCCTCAGACCGGATGAAAGCCTACCGTACGATCCCGCCGGAACGAAATCGAGCAGTGGGCCCATCCGGCCCGGGTGTGTCAATTGTTCGTGAAGCCCACGAGCAGACCGCCCGTGATCCGCACACTGAGGTTGTAGAGCACGCTCACGATGGCGCCGAGCACGGTGCCGACGACCACGTTGAGGATGCCCACGACGATGGAGAACCCGAGGACCTGGCCCAGCGAGAACTGGTCCATGATCGAGTAACTGTTCTGCCCGGTGACGTCCTTCAACAGGGCGTCGACCTGGGTGAACACACCCGTCTGGTTGAGGATGACCCACACCAGTGCCGTGGCGACCACGATCACGATGCTGCCGGCCAGGGCGATGAGGAAGCTCAGCTTCACCATCGACCAGAAGTCGACGTAGACCAGTCGCAACCGCACCTGGCGGGTGCCGACGGGTCGCTTCGCCTTCTTCTGGAGCTTCTCGGCGACACTACTCATTGCTTGACTGGTCCTCTCCGGCCTCGTCTGCGACGGGCTCGGTTTCGATGGGATCAGTGGAATCCGGGGCCGCTTCGGCTGGGCTGACCGTCTCCACCGGGCCCGCGGGCTCGATCTCGGCGTCGTCCTGGTCGTCCAGGTTCCGCTCGGTGTTCCGGGCCACCGCGATGATCCGGTCGTTCTCCGCGAACCTCGCGAAGACGACGCCCATCGTGTCACGACCCTTGGCAGGGACCTCGGCCACGGCAGACCTTACCACCTTGCCCGATTGCAGCACGACGAGCACCTCGTCGTCCTCGCCGACGATGAGAGCGCCCACAAGATCGCCTCGGTCGAGCGCCAACTTGGCCACCTTGATGCCCAGACCACCACGGCCCTGCACCCGGTACTGGTCGACCGCGGTGCGCTTGGCGTAGCCGCCCTCGGTCATCACCCAGACGAAGCCGTCGTCGGAGACGACCCGGGCCGCGAGCAGCGAGTCGCCGTCGCGGAAGGACATGCCCTTCACGCCGGAGGTCGAGCGACCCATCGGACGCAGGGTGTCATTCGTCGCCGTGAACCGGAGCGACATGCCCTGGCGGGACACCAGGAGCAGGTCGTCGTGCTCGTCGACGAGCAGCGCCTGGCGGAGCTTGTCACCGTCGCGCAGGTTGATCGCGATGATGCCGCCGGTGCGGTTCGTGTCGTACTCCGTGAGCGCGGTCTTCTTCACCAGACCGTGCTCGGTCGCGAGGACGAGGTACTGCGCCACCTCGTAGTCGCGGATGTCGAGCACCTGCTGGATCTGCTCGTCGGGCTGCATCGCGAGGAGGTTCGCGACGTGCTGGCCCTTCGCGTCGCGGCCGGCCTCCTGCAGCTCGTACGCCTTCGCGCGGTAGACCCGGCCCTGGTCGGTGAGGAACAGGAGCCAGTGGTGCGTCGTCGTGACGAAGAAGTGCTCGACGATGTCGTCGGCGCGGAGCTGGGCCCCGCGGACACCTCGGCCGCCACGGTGCTGCGAGCGGTACTGGTCGCTGCGCGTGCGCTTGACGTAGCCACCGCGGGTGATGGTGACGACCATCTCCTCTTCGGGGATCAGGTCTTCCATCGACATGTCGCCGTCGTAGCCGAACATGATCTCGGTACGGCGGTCATCGCCGAAGCGGTCGACGATCTCGCTCAACTCGTCGCGGATGATCGAGCGCTGGCGGCTCTCCGATCCGAGGATGTCCTGGAAGTCGGCGATCTTGCGCTCGAGCTCCTCGGCCTCGTCGTGGATCTTCTGACGCTCGAGGGCGGCGAGACGACGGAGCTGCAGCTCGAGGATCGCGCGCGCCTGGATCTCGTCGACGGACAGCAGGTCCATCAGGCCGGTGCGGGCCTCTTCGACGTCGGGCGAGCGACGGATGAGCGCGATGACCTCGTCGAGGGCGTCGAGCGCAGCCAGGTAGCCACGCAGGATGTGGGCGCGCTTCTCGGCCTCGCGCAGACGGAACTGCGTGCGGCGGACGATGACGTCGACCTGGTGGGCGACCCACGCCGAGATGAAGCCGTCGAGCGGCAGGGTGCGGGGCACCCCGTCGACGATCGCGAGCATGTTCGCGCCGAAGTTCTCCTGCAGCTGGGTGTGCTTGTACAGGTTGTTCAGCACGACCTTGGCGACGGCGTCACGCTTCAGCACGATGACCAGGCGCTGCCCGGTACGGCCGGAGGTCTCGTCACGGATGTCGGCGACACCGGCGAGCTTGCCGTCCTTGACCAGCTCCGCGATCTTGATCGCCAGGTTGTCGGGGTTGACCTGGTACGGCAGCTCGGTGACGACGAGGCAGGTGCGACCCTGGATCTCCTCCACCGAGACGACGGCACGCATCGTGATCGAACCACGGCCGGTGCGGTAGGCGTCCTGGATGCCCTTGGTACCGAGCACCTGTGCACCGGTCGGGAAGTCCGGGCCCTTGATGCGCTGCATGAGCGCGGCGAGCAGCTCTTCGCGGGTGGCGTCGGGGTTGTCGAGCGCCCACTTGGCGCCCTCGGCGACCTCGCGCAGGTTGTGCGGCGGGATGTTCGTGGCCATGCCGACCGCGATGCCGACCGAGCCGTTGACGAGCAGGTTCGGGAACCGGGCCGGCAGGATCGCCGGCTCCTGGGTGCGGCCGTCGTAGTTGTCCTGGAAGTCGACGGTGTCCTCGTCGATGTCGCGGACCATCTCGAGCGCGAGCGGCGCCATCTTCGTCTCGGTGTACCGCGGGGCGGCGGCGCCGTCGTTGCCCGGCGAACCGAAGTTGCCCTGGCCGAGCGCGAGCGGGTACCGGAGCGACCACGGCTGCACCAGGCGGACGAGGGCGTCGTAGATCGCCGAGTCACCGTGCGGGTGGAACTGGCCCATGACGTCACCGACGACGCGGGAGCACTTCGAGAACGCACGGTCCGGGCGGTAGCCGCCGTCGAACATCGCGTAGATCACACGGCGGTGCACCGGCTTGAGGCCGTCGCGGACCTCCGGCAGGGCACGACCGACGATGACCGACATCGCGTAGTCGAGGTACGAGCGCTGCATCTCGAGCTGCAGGTCGACCTGCGAGATGCGGTCACCGGAGACGACGATGTCCCCACTGTCGCCGTGGACGATCTCGGGCAGCTCGTCGGCGCCGTTCTCGTTGTCGTCAGCCATGTGGCTTCGTTCCCTTTCTGGACAGCCTGGAGGCTGTGGTTCCGTTGGTCGCGCCGGGCGCGACCACAGGTGGTCAGGACTGGTCGACGCGGCTCACGCCGCGCCTCCTGGCCGTTAGATGTCGAGGAAGCGGACGTCCTTGGCGTTCTGCTGGATGAACTGGCGACGCGCGTCGACGTCCTCACCCATCAGCGTCGAGAAGGTGCTGTCCACCGCAGCCGCGTCCTCGAGCGTGACCTGCAGGAGCGTGCGGGTGTCCGGGTTCATGGTGGTGTCCCAGAGCTCCTTGTAGTCCATCTCGCCGAGGCCCTTGTAGCGCTGGATCCCGTTGTCCTTCGGGATCCGCTTGCCGGCTGCGAGGCCGGCCTGCATCAGGGCGTCGCGCTCCCGGTCGCTGAACACGTACTCGTGCGCCGAGTTCGACCACTTCAGGCGGTAGAGCGGCGGCTGCGCGAGGTACACGTAGCCGTGCTCGATGAGCGGACGCATGTAGCGGAACAGCAGCGTGAGCAGCAGCGTGGTGATGTGCTGGCCGTCGACGTCGGCATCGGCCATCAGCACGATCTTGTGGTACCGGGCCTTGTCCGGGTCGAAGTCCTCACCGATGCCGGCACCGAACGCCGTGATCATCGACTGGATCTCCTGGTTGGCGAGGGCGCGGTCGAGCCGGGCCTTCTCGACGTTCAGGATCTTGCCGCGCAGGGGCAGGATCGCCTGGGTCATCGGGTTGCGGCCCTGCACGGCGGAACCGCCGGCGGAGTCGCCCTCGACCATGAAGATCTCCGACACGGTCGGGTCCTTCGACTGGCAGTCCTTGAGCTTGCCGGGCATGCCGCCCGACTCGAGCAGCCCCTTGCGGCGGGTGGTCTCGCGCGCCTTGCGGGCCGCGAGCCGCGCCTGCGACGCCTGGATCGCCTTGCGGACGACGTCGCGTGCCTGCGTCGGGTTGCTCTCGAACCAGTGGGTCAGCTCGGTGCCGACGACGCGCTGCACGAACGACTTCGCCTCGGTGTTGCCGAGCTTGGTCTTCGTCTGCCCCTCGAACTGCGGCTCGCCGAGCTTCACGGAGATGACGGCCGTCAGCCCTTCGCGGATGTCGTCACCCGTGAGGTTGTCGTCCTTCTCCTTGATGATCTTCGTCTCGCGCGCGTAGCGGTTGACGAGGGTCGTGAGCGCGGCACGGAAGCCCTCTTCGTGGGTGCCGCCCTCGTGCGTGTTGATCGTGTTCGCGAAGGTGTGGACGCTCTCCTGGTACGAGGTGTTCCACTGCATCGCGACCTCGAGCGCGATCTTGCGCTCCGGGTCCTCGGACTCGAAGCCGATGACGTCCGGGTGGACGAGGTCGGCCTTCTTCTGCGCGTTGATGTACTCGACGTAGTCGGCGAGACCACGCTCGTACATGAAGGTGTCGTTGCGGGCCTCTTCCCCTTCTTCCGGGGCGCGCTCGTCGCGGAGGTTGATCCGCAGGCCCTTGTTCAGGAAGGCCATCTGCTGGAACCGGGTGCGCAGGGTCTCGTAGTCGAACACGACGGACTCGAAGATCTCGGCGTTCGGCCAGAACGTGATCGTCGTGCCGGTCTCGTCGGTCTCTTCGTCCTTGGAGACGGGCGCGACGGGGACACCGTCGGTGTAGCTCTGGCGCCAGACGTGGCCCTGGCGACGGACCTCGACGTCGAGCTCGGAGCTCAGCGCGTTCACGACGGACGAACCGACGCCGTGCAGACCACCGGAGACGGCGTAGCCGCCACCGCCGAACTTGCCGCCGGCGTGCAGGACGGTGAGGACGACCTGCAGGGTCGAGACCCCCTCGGCCGCGTGGACGTCGACCGGGATGCCACGGCCGTTGTCGACGACGCGGACGCCACCGTCTTCACGGATGCTCACGTCGATGGTGTCGCAGTACCCGGCGAGGGCTTCGTCGACGGAGTTGTCGACGATCTCCTGGACCAGGTGGTGCAGACCGCGAGGGCCGGTCGAACCGATGTACATACCGGGGCGCTTGCGGACGGCCTCGAGCCCCTCGAGCACCTGAATCTGGTCTGCGCCGTAGGACGGTTCGCTCTGCGGGGTCTCCGCGCCGAGCGGGTTCTGCCGGTCGTCTTCAGATTCTGCTGCCATGTCGAGCGTGCTCCTGCCTGCGCGCGGAACGCCCGCGCACTGCACCTCCCAGTCTACCGCAGAGCCCCCTCTTTCGAGGGCTCATCTGCCCCGCAGACGGGCTTTTCTGGCACTCCAGGATGATTTCGTCGCCTCAACCGTAGGTGTCGCGAGGACCGCGCCCCTGGACCGTCCTGGGGCCGCGTTTCCACGTGGGGGCGTCCGGGCCGGAAACCCTGATCGACTCGACCCCGGCTTCCGGGTGCCGTTCCGCGATGGTCGTCGTGACCGTCGCACGCATCAGTCGGAGCTGGGTCGCCCAGGCCGTCGAGTCGCACCGGATGACGAGTGCGCCGTCCTCGATGGTGACCGGTCGGGAGTGCTTCGCCAGCTCCTCGCCGACGACGCTCGGCCAGTCCACGAAGAGCTCAGAGCGGGCGAGGGGTTCCGTCCAACCGAGTTCCTGGGCGAGCGAACCGACGATGTCCGCGAGGCCCTTCGGCTCGCGGCCGCGCCCGTACGGCACGGTGTCGGCGTCGAACTCGCGGGCACGTCGGCGGCGGGCATCGGTGCCGCGCTTGGACGGGTCGCCGAACACCGCGCGCAGGTGGCGGTACACCTGCGAGGGTTCGGTGGGCTTGCGGGGCTTCGGCATCAGGCGTCGGCTTCGGCGGGGGCGTCGGTCGGGTCCGTCTTGCCGTCGGCGTCCGTCGGCTCCGTCGCGTCGGTCGCGTCCGTCGCCGGACTGGAGGCCCGGGTCGCGTCCGCCTCGTCGGTCACGATCGTGCCCGCCTCGATCCGCACGGTGTGCGCCGCCAGCTTCCCGGGCACGTCGCCGAAGACCGCGGCCGTGATGAACACCTGCTCGTAGTCGGCGACGGCGTTCGCCAACCGTTCCCGCCGCGATTCGTCGAGTTCGGCGAAGACGTCGTCGAGGATGATGATCGGGTCGCCCAGGTTCGACTCGGCGCGCAGGATCGAGGCGCTCGCGAGCTGGATGGCCAGCGCGAAGGACCAGGATTCGCCGTGACTCGCGTACCCGCGGGCCGGTAACCCGTTGAGTTGGAACAGAACGTCGTCCCGGTGCGGTCCGACGAGGGTGAGCCCGCGGTCGAGTTCGTCCCGGCGACGGCGCTCGAGGGCGGCCGCGAACGCTTCGGCAGCCGACGCGACCGTGACGGGCTCGTCGGGGGTCCCGAGCACGGGGTCGGTCGCCGCCGCGGACTCGGGGTCGCCACCGCGGATGGACAGGACGCCGGTGATCGAGGCGTCGTGGTGTTCGCCGGCGACGGTCGCGTAGGCCTCGGCCACGAAGGGTGCGAGCCGCCGGGTCAGGTGGTCACGGGCCGCGACGATCTCCGCGCCGAGTCCGACGAGCCGGTCGTCCCAGACGTCGAGCGTCGACAGGGCGTTCGCCTTCGCGCCGGTGGCACGGGCCGACTTCAGCAGGGTGTTCCGCTGGCGGAGCGTGCGGTCGTAGTCGGCGAGCACGCCCTGCATCCGCGGTGCGATCTGGCCGAGCAGCTCGTCGAGCATCCGGCGTCGCCCGGCCGGCTCGCCCCGCACGAGGGCGAGGTCCTCGGGAGCGAAGAGCACGCTCGTGCAGTAGCGCGGCAACTCCCGCGGCTTGATCGCCGACCGGTTCACCTGCGCACGGTTCGCACCGGTGCGGTTGATCTGCACCTCGGCGAGGATGCTGCGGTCCTCGTGCGCGAGACGAGCCCGGACGATCGCGGCGTCGCATCCTTGACGGACGAGCGCTGCGTCGGTGGGGACGCGGTGCGAGCCGAGGGTCGAGAGGTACCCGATCGCCTCGACCAGGTTGGTCTTGCCCTGTCCGTTGCGCCCGACGAACAGGTTCGGCCCGCGTGCGAGGTCGACGTCCGCCTCCCGGTAGTTCCGGAAGTCGGTCAGTTGGAGATGGTCGACGTGCACGCGGGCCGAGTCCGGGTTCCCCCGGGAAGTCCTAGGACTTCTTGACGGCGTGACCGCCGAACTGGTTGCGGAGCGCCGCGACGGCCTTCATCGTCGGCGAGGCGCTGCCCTGGCGCGAGACGAAGCGCGCGAAGATCGACGCCGAGAGCGCCGGCATCGGCACGGCGAGCTCGATGCCCTCTTCGAGCGTCCAGCGGCCCTCACCCGAGTCCTCGACGTAGCCCTCGAGCTCGTCGAGCTTCGGGTCCTCGTTCAGCGCGAGCACCATCAGGTCGAGCAGCCAGGAGCGGACGACCGTTCCGCGCTGCCAGCCGGCGAACACGGCGGGGACGTCGGTGATCAGGTCCTTGGCCTCGAGGAGCTCGTAGCCCTCGCCGTACGCCTGCATGATCGCGTACTCGATGCCGTTGTGGACCATCTTCGCGTAGTGGCCGGCGCCGATCGGGCCGGCGTGCGAGAAGCCCTCTTCACGGGGACCCTCAGGACGCAGCGCGTCGAACACGGGCATCGCGAACTCGACGTCCGCGGCGTCACCGCCGACCATGAGGCCGTAGCCGTTGTCCTTGCCCCAGACACCACCGGAGACGCCGACGTCCATGTAGCGGATGCCGCGCGCACCGAGCTGCTCGGCGTGCGTCGTGTCGTCCAGCCACTTCGAGTTGCCACCGTCGATGACCAGGTCGCCCTCGCCGAGGACGCCGGCCAGGTCGGTGATCACGTCGTCGGTGATCTTGCCGTGCGGGACCATGACCCACACGAGACGCTTGCCCTCCGGGAGGGCAGCGGCGAGGGCGCCGAGGTCGGCGACGTCCGAGACGGCGGGGTTGGCGTCGTACCCGGTGACCTCGATCCCTGCGTTGCGGAGACGGGCACGCATGTTGTTGCCCATGCGACCAAGGCCGACAAGACCGATGTGCATGATTTCCTCTTCTGTTCGTCGTCGCGCTGATGCTGCCGGTGGTGTGCGCCAGCGCAGGTTGCCTGTTGCGCCTATCGCAGCAGCAGGTTCGGCTGCAGCAGGTACCGGTATCCATCGGTCGCTGCGGCCTCTTGCGAAGTCTGGCCGGTGATCAGCACCGGGCCCGGCTTGTTGGGGTTCTCCGTCTTGGTGAAGGAGATGCGGACGAACTCGGAGTGCACCGCGTTCAGTCCGTCCAGGAGGAAGGCGGGCTTCAACGAGACCACCGTTTCCTCGCCGGTCAACAACGCACTGATCGACTCTGACGCCTGCGCTTGTTCGGATCCGATCGCCTCGAGCGTGAGCCCGTCGACCGTGAAGGAGAACCGGAGCGCCGCTTCGCGCTCCAGGACGAGGGAGACCCGTCGGACCGCCTCGACGAGCTCCGCGGTGTTGATCACCGCGTGGTCGTTGACGGTCTCGGGGAAGAGCCGGCGGACCGGCGGGTAGTTGCCCTTGATGAGCAACGACGTCACGGTCTTGTCATCGGCGTGGAACGCGATGAGCTCGCGGTCGGAGTTGCCGCTGATCGACACCGACACCGTGGACGCCGAACCGAACGTGCGGCCGACCTCCTGCAGAGTGCGGGCCGGGACCAGTGCGTGCAGGGGGTCCGAGCCGACTCGGCCGGAGTCCCACGCGATGGTGCGGACGGCGACGCGGTAGCGGTCCGTTGCGATGAGGGAGAGGTCGTTGTCGCCGACCTCGAGCTGCACGCCCGTGATGACGGGGGTGACGTCGTCGCGGCTGGCGGCGACGGCGACCTGGGACACCGCTTCGGAGAACGCGTCGCCGGGGATCACACCGGTCTGCGGGCCGATCTCCGGCAGCGTCGGGTACTCCTCGACCGGCATGGACAGCAGCGTGAAGTGCGCCGATCCGCAGGAGACGGAGATCTTGGCGTCCTCGGTGGTGAACGACACGGGGGCGTTCGGCAGCCGGCTCGCGATGTCGTTCAGCAGACGACCGGAGACCAGGACCGTGCCCGGCTCGTCGATCTGGGCCGAGATGGACGTCTGCGCCGACACCTCGTAGTCGAACGACGAGAGCGTCAGACGATCGCCATCGGCGTGGATCAGGACGCCCGACAGGATCGGGAGGGTCGTGCGCTGCGGGAGGAGCTTCACTGCGAAGGAGACGGCTTCGGAGAAGACGTCCCGGTTGACCTCGAACTTCACAGCTGGAACCCCTGTCGATCGGCTTGGACTGTCCGGCCGCCCCATTCTGGCACAGGCGGACGGGGGCCGGATTTCTTGTCATCCCGCCGTCCACAAGGTTGTCCCGCAGAGATTGATCGTTAACCAGGAGTAATGGTGTTAACGCCTGTGCACACTGTGGATAACCCTGTGCATCCCGCTCCGCAGTAAGGAACTACACGCTTGTGACTTGTGAGCGGTGTGTGAGCGTTAACGGGATGAATGAATCTCATCTATCCACTTCCATCCCCAGTCTCCACAGGTGACCCCCCACCTGTGTACAACCGGGCGGCGTGTCCTCCACAGTTATCCACAGGCTATCCACACTGTGAGAAGTCCGGCCCATGGAACCGTCTCAGATGGTGGATGGGGCCGGGAACGGGCCGATCTCAGCGGTAACGGCGGTCCTGCTTGATGCGGCTGGTGAGCTCGGTGACCTGGTTGTAGATCGACCGACGCTCCTTCATCAGCTCGGTGATCTTCTTGTTCGCGTACATCACCGTGGTGTGGTCGCGGTTGCCGAACAGCTGCCCGATCTTGGGCAGGGACAGGCTCGTCAGCTCACGGCACAGGTACATCGCGATCTGTCGTGCCGTGGCGATCGCCTGGGAGCGGGACGACCCGTACAGGTCGTCGACGGAGAGCTTGAAGTACTCCGCGGTGTGGTTGATGATGTCCGTCGGCGCGACGACGTTGTCCTCGTCGAGGGTGATCAGGTCCTTGAGGACCGTCTGCACCAGGGCCATGTCCACGGCCGTCCGGTTCAGGCTGGCGAACGCCGTGACCCGGATCAGGGTGCCCTCGAGCTCGCGGATGTTGCTCGACACCTTCGACGCCATGAACTCGAGGATGTCGTCGGGCACCTGCAGGTGGTCGGACTGTGCCTTCTTGCGGAGGATCGCGATGCGCGTCTCGAGCTCGGGCGCCTGCACGTCGGTGATCAGGCCCCACTCGAAGCGCGATCGCATCCGGTCCTCGAACCCGGTCAGGTGCTTCGGCGCGACGTCGGACGTGATGACGACCTGCTTGTTGTGGTCGTGCAGCGTGTTGAACGTGTGGAAGAAGGCCTCCTGCGTGGAGTCCTTCCCCTGCAGGAACTGGATGTCGTCGATCAGCAGGATGTCGATGTCGCGGTACCGCTGCTGGAACTGGTTCGAGCGGTTGTTCGCGATCGAGTTGATGAAGTCGTTGGTGAACTCCTCGCTCGACACGTACCGGACGCGGATCCCCGGGTAGAGGCTCTCGGCGTAGTGCCCGATGGCGTGGAGCAGGTGGGTCTTGCCCAGCCCGGAGTCCCCGTAGATGAAGAGCGGGTTGTAGGCCTTGGCCGGTGCCTCGGCCACGGCCACCGCTGCGGCGTGGGCGAACCGGTTCGACGACCCGATGACGAAGTTGTCGAAGTTGTACTTCGGGTTGAGTCGCGACTCGGGCCGACCGCTGGTGCCGGGAGAGTCGATCTGGCTCGGGACGAACGGCGCCTCGATGTACTGGCGCGGAGCGGCACTCTGCTCGACGGCTTCCTGCACGGGCTCGGCGTACTCGGGGACGTTCGGGTCCACCCGCGGCTCCGACGCCATGTCGGGGTTGACCGTGATCGCGAAGTTCGCGACCGAGTCGTCACCGATGCGACCGACCGCCTCGGTGATCGGGATCCTGATGCGCTGTTCGAGCATGCCCCGGGTCAGGTCGTTCGGGACCTCGAGGTACAGGGTGCCGGCGAGCACGCCCTTCGGCTCGACCAGGTTCAGGAACCCGTGGAGCTGCGGCGTGATGCGGGGGTCCTCGGCGAGGAGTCCGAGTACGGATGACCAGAGGTCCTCGACGGGGTCGGCCGGCATCGTCATGTCGCGCTCGTCTCCAGGGGTCGTGTCGTGCGTTCGCTGTCGGACGAGAGTGCGTCCTGCGGGGTCGGACATGCCGTGGCGTCCTCGGCGACCGCACTCGGGACCAGGTCGTCGCCGGCGGATCGTCGGTGGCTCCGGGGGCTTCGTCGACGCCTCGTTGCCGCGGAGGTTCCCACAGGGTTGTCCACAGTGTTGTCCACGACCACCTCGAGCCGTCCGACAGGAGTACTTCCCTGTCGTACCGGCCATCGGGGCGATCGATCACACCACTGTAAAGGACCGGACCGAGTCCCACCGAACGGAAGTTGTCCCCAATGTGGAGAATGGGCTCGAGCGACGGCAGACCCGACGGCGCCGACGCAACCGGTCCGGGCGGGGTTTGACCTGCTCGCCGCTGTCACGTACCGTTAACCAGTTGACTGCGGCCCTTTGGTCGCGCCCATCTGCGTCGTTCGACACCCGGACGGCTACACATACGTGACGGCTCGCCGCGAGCAGCCGTGTGGAGAACATCATGAGCAAGCGCACCTTCCAGCCGAACAACCGCCGCCGCGCCAAGAAGCACGGCTTCCGCCTCCGCATGCGGACGCGCGCCGGCCGCGCCATCCTGTCGGCGCGCCGCGCCAAGGGCCGTACCGAGCTCTCGGCCTGATCAGGCTCATCGCCTGATCCGGTCCTCGGTCTGACCCCGGCGTCGCAGTGTTGGCCAGCGCCAACCGCATCGTGCGCGGGGATGACTACCGGAACGTCGTGCGTCGTGGTCGCAAGAGCGCCACGGCGCACGTCGTCGTGTCCGTGGTCCGTCAGCCGGCAGACCGCAACGGACCGACGCGGTTCGGCTTCATCGTCGCGAAGACGGTGGGGAACGCCGTGACCCGAAACCTGATCAGGCGGCGGCTCAAGGCGATCGCGCACGACCTGCTCGCCGAGACCCCCCAGGGCTTCGACGTGGTGGTCCGTGTACTGCCAGCCGCATCGCAGGCCGGATGGCCTACCCTGCTCGAAGACGTCACGCGCTCCTTCGCGCGCGGGGTGGAGAAGGCAGCATGAACCGCACTCTGTGGACCCGGCTTGCCTGGGTCATCGCGTTGCTCCCACGCAACGCGTGCGTCGTCGTGCTCCGGGCCTACCGTGCGGTGATCTCCCCGCTGTACGGCAACGTCTGCCGCTACCACCCGTCGTGCTCCCGGTACGCCCTCGACGCGATCCAGCAGTACGGCGTCGTCCGCGGATCCGCCATGGGCGCCTGGCGCATCGCCCGTTGCAACCCCTGGGCTGCTGGTGGCATCGACGACGTCAAGGAACGCCGTCACCCGTTCGTCGTCAACCGGTTCGGGTTCGTCCTCGCGCCGATCCCGCAGCAGCCGCACCCCGCGGTCGGAACGGCCCGGCCGGTCCTGCTCCCCCAGCGCACTCGAAAGGCGTAGCCGTCCCCATGGACATCATCGGATTCGTCCTCTGGCCGCTCAAATGGGTGGTCTCGGCCATCCTCGTCGGCTTCCACTGGATCTTCGAGAGCATCGGCATGGACCCGAACGAGGGCATCACATGGGTGCTCTCGATCATCTTCCTGACGTTCGTGGTGCGCGCAGCGCTGATCCCGATCTTCGTTCGGCAGATCAAGTCGCAGCGCCGCATGCTCGAGGTCGCGCCGCAGCTCAAGAAGATCCAGGACAAGTACAAGGGCAAGAAGGACCAGTTCTCGCGTGAGGCCATGAGCCGCGAGACGATGGCGCTCTACAAGGAGACCGGGACCAACCCGCTCAGCTCCTGCCTGCCGCTGCTGCTGCAGATGCCGATCTTCTTCTCGCTGTACTCGGTGCTGCACGAGGCCCAGATCAACCAGAAGGGCATCGGCCTGCTGACGAACGACCTCGCGGCGTCGTTCGGCAACGCGGCCCTGTTCGGTGCGCCCCTGCACGAGACGTTCACGAACGCCTCCGGGTGGGAGGTCCGTGCGATCGCGGGCTTCATGATCGTCGTGATGACGGCGTCGCAGTTCATCACGCAGCTGCAGCTCGTCGCCAAGAACATGTCGCCGGAGACCAAGGAGTCTCCGATGTACCGCCAGCAGAAGATGATGCTGTACATCCTCCCGCTGGTCTTCGTGATCTCGGGCCTGAGCTTCCCCCTCGGCGTCATGTTCTACTGGCTGGCCTCGAACCTCTGGACGATGGCGCAGCAGTACTTCGTCATCCGCAGCATGCCGACCCCCGGCTCCGAAGCCGCTCTGGCTCGTGAAGCCCGCCTGGCCAAGAAGGCACAGCGTCGCGGAACGGCCACCCCGGTGCTCGCCGAGGCCGGCGCCGGCGCCGGTGCGACGGAGATCGAGCCCGTGCGCGTCACCACCCAGCGTCAGCAGCCGGTCGGCAAGCAGCGCCAGAAGAAGAACGGGAAGAAGTAAGTGACCGAGCAGGACACCGCAGGCGCCGTCGAGACGACGGACACGGAGACCGAGGACGCCCGCGACGAAGCGGACATCGCAGCGGACTACATCGAGGAACTCCTCGACATCTGCGACCTCGACGGCGACATCGAGATCGAGGAACGCGCCGGTCGCGTGTACCTGTCGGTCACCGACGACGGCGAGGCGCTCCGCGTGCTGTCGAAGCCCGACACCGTGACGGCGCTGCAGGAGCTCACCCGGATCGCCGTGCAGGCGGAGACCGGCGAGTTCAGCCGGCTCATCCTCGACGTCGGTGGCTCGCGGGATGCCCGTGCTGACGAGCTCCAGCGGCTCGTGGACACCGCTGTCGAGCGCATCGAAGCCGGTTCGTCGTCGGCTGCGCTCCCCCCGATGTCGTCCTACGAGCGCAAGCTCGTCCACGACCTGGTCGCTGAGAAGGGCTTCCACTCGGAGTCCGAGGGTGAGGGTCGGGACCGCCACACGGTCGTCACCCGATGACGGACGCACCCGTCCCGACCGACGCAGCACCGGTGCTCGAGGCTGAGCCCACGGCGGCTGCAGCACTCTTCGGTGACCAGATCGAGGTTGCGCGCTCGTTCACCAACGAACTCGCGCGGCGGGGTGAGGAGCTGGGCCTGATCGGCCCGCTTGAGCTGCCCCGCCTGTGGACGCGACACATCCTCAATTCTGCGTTGCTCGCACCCCTCCTGGAGGCCCGGGGTCGCGTTGCCGACGTCGGTTCGGGAGCAGGATTGCCGGGTCTCGTGCTCGCGATCGCCCGTCCGGACGTTGAGTTCGTCCTCATCGAGCCGATGGAGCGCCGGACGGATTGGCTTCGCAGTGAGTCTGATCGGCTCGGCCTGCAGAACGTCACGGTGCTCCGTGGCCGTGCTGAGGACGTAGCGGACGACGTCGTGGTCGACCAGGTCACCGCACGCGCCGTGAGTGCCCTGTCGAAGCTCATCCCCCTCACCGTGCCGCTGGTCCGCTCCGGCGGCCAGCTCATCCTGATGAAGGGTGCGCGGGTCGACGAAGAGATCGAGAAGGCCCGCAAGGTCATCCTTCGGAAGCGCCTCTCTGATGTCGAGGTGCTCGAGCTCGGAGAAGGTGTGGTCGACGAGACCACCCGCGTCTTCCGGGCTACAGTTGACTGACGCTGCGGCTCGGGCCGGGTCATCCGGCCGCCAGTGGCTCCGCGTTCCACGTGAAACATCGAACCGGGGAAGAGGCACTCGTTGAGTTCATCGACCGACTACGACGCGTCGACACCGCTCGCTCGCGAGATCGCCGACCTGAACCGTCGCCGGCGCGCGATCGCCACGCAACAGTTTCCACTCCCTTCTGAGACACGGATCATCACCGTTTCGAACCAGAAGGGTGGCGTCGGCAAGACGACCACGACCGTCAACCTGGCAGCGGGTCTCGCCCATGGCGGCGCTCGTGTGCTCGTCATCGACCTGGACCCGCAGGGCAATGCCTCGACCGCGCTTGGCGTCGATCACCAGGCCGAGGTCGCGAGCATCTACGACGTGATCGTCGACGAGGCACCGATGGCCGACACCGTGCAGGCCTCCCCCGAGTCGGACACCCTCTGGTGTGTGCCGGCCACCATTCACCTCGCCGGCGCCGAGATCGAGCTCGTGTCACTGGTGGCACGTGAGCAGCGTCTCCGGACCGCGCTCGACATGTACCTGCAGTCGCTGGACGAGCCGTACCACTACGTCTTCATCGACTGCCCGCCGTCTCTGGGCCTGTTGACGATCAACGCCTTCGTTGCCGCGCAAGAGGTGCTCATCCCGATCCAGTGCGAGTACTACGCGCTCGAGGGACTGAGCCAGCTGCTGCGGAACATCGAGTTGATCGAGCGACACCTCAACCCGAACCTCCGGGTCTCCACGATCCTGCTGACCATGTACGACGGCCGCACGAACCTGGCGAACCAGGTGGCGAACGACGTGCGGGAGCACTTCGGTGACCAGGTACTCAAGGCGATGATCCCCCGCTCCGTCCGCGTGAGCGAAGCACCGAGCTACGGCCAGAGCGTCGTCGCCTACGACGTGAACTCCACCGGGTCGCTGTCCTACCTGGAAGCGGCCGCCGAGATCGCAGCACGAGGAGCGAAGCACTGATGGCACCGAAGCGAACCGGACTCGGCCGAGGCATCGGCGCCCTGATCCCGACGGCGACCGATCAGCAGGACCGTCCCGTCGACGTGTTCTTCCCGACCGGTGGCTCGCCGGCATCCGCTCCGACGGCGGACGAGATGGTGGCCGTGCCGGGGGCTCGTCTCGCAAACCTCAATCCGCTGGACGTGATCCCGAACGCGCAACAGCCGCGGAAGGAGTTCCGCGAGGAGGAGCTCCAGGAGCTCGTGCACTCGATCCGCGAGATCGGTGTCCTGCAGCCCATCGTCGTCCGGCCGATCCCCGGCGCGACGGGCACCAAGCCCCAGTACGAGCTCATCATGGGTGAGCGCCGTCTGCGGGCCACGAAGGAACTCGGCCTGAGCACGATCCCGGCGATCGTGAAGGACACCCCCGACGACGCGATGCTGCGCGACGCGCTGCTGGAGAACCTCCACCGGGCGCAGCTCAACCCCTTGGAAGAGGCATCGGCGTACCAGCAGCTCCTCGCGGACTTCGGGATCACCCAGGAACAGCTCGGACAGCGCATCGGTCGATCGCGCCCGCAGATCACGAACACGATCCGACTCCTGCGGCTCCCGTCCCCCGTGCAGCGGCGAGTGGCCGCAGGCGTGCTATCTGCCGGACATGCTCGCGCCATCCTCGCCGCTCCGGACGCCGAGGCGATGGAGTACCTGGCCGAGAAGATCGTCAACGAGGACCTGTCCGTCCGTGCTGCTGAGGCGATCGCGCAGCAACTCTCCGCGAAGACGCCGCCGGCGAAGCCGAAGACCGAGCCGTCCAAGCGCCAGGCACACTTCAACGATCTCGCTGAACGGCTCGGTGATCGCTTGAACACGCGCGTGAAGATCGCAGTCGGTGCTCGCAAGAGCTCCGTCACGATCGACTTCGCGAACGGCGACGACCTCAACCGGATCCTCGGTGAGCTCGGGGTAGAGGACCTCGAGGGCTGAACCAGCCTGTGCGCGGCGTTGTGCGGCGCTGTGAGCCCCTGCGACGGTCGGGCTGGGGTCGGCGCACCTACGACTCAATCCGGCAGCTCTGGTGGCAACACAGCGTGCTCGACGCGGCTGCTCCAGCAGTGAGTGTGGTTGGCCTCAGGTGAGATGGTGGCGACGTGACCGCCATCGGCTCGCCCTTCGTGCCAGCGATCCGAGGGACGTTCTTCCGAGCGGTCGACTCGAGGTTCCGTGAGTTCGCTCTCGAGGGATCGCGTTCCGCCAGCCGCGACTGCAGAGCGGACGATCCGACGCGCTACCTCGGACTGACAGTTGAGGGGGTCGAAGCTTCGATGCTTGCGAACAAGGGCGTGCGGCAGCGAGACGTGGAGATTGACGTCAATGCCTCTCCGATCGTCTGTTCACGCGGTTCGGGCGCCTCGGGGCCCGCCGAACGCGCCGGGCGCCAACACCGGCGCTGAGTGAGGATCCTCATGGCGAGATGTTCCACGTGGAACACCTCGCCTCGCGAAGCAGGGAAGTCACTCAATGCCGTCGTTCCACGTGGAACATCTCGGCCCGTTCGAGGGGCAGGTGCAGAGCACGTGCCGGTGTTCCACGTGGAACATCGGCTGCAGGGTCAGGCGCGGTGGTCCCGGATGGCCTGCTCGGCGAGCTCGGCGTAGGTCCACCCGAGGTCGAACCCGGACGCGGACAGCGCCTGCGGCAGCAGTGACGTCTCGGTGAGCCCGGGGAGCACGTTCGCCTCGAGGAACCAGGGCGTCCCAGCCCCGTCGATGATCAGGTCGACGCGGGACAGATGCCGGAGTCCCAAAGCCGCGTGCGCGGCAACCGCAGCCTCCGCGGCTGCTCCGGCGAACTCGTCGGACAGTCGTGCGGGGGTGTAGAAGGTCGTCTCCCCCGCGTTGTAGCGCGCCTCGAAGCCGTAGATACCGTTGCGCGGCACGATCTCCACGGCGGAGAGCGCCACGGGGCCGTCGCCGGTGTCGATGATCCCCACGGCGACCTCGGTGCCACGGATGAGCTGCTCGACCACGACGTCGTCGCAGTACGTGTACGCCGTCACCATGGCCCGGGGCAGGTCCTTGACGTCATCGACGAGGGTCACGCCCTGCGCACTTCCGCCGCGCGCCGGCTTCACGGCGAGCGGTACCGGGTGCTCGGTCGCGATGGCCTCGAGGACACCGACAGCGCCGAGCTCGCGGAACACGTCGTGGGAGAGCGTCACCGAACGAGGGGTACGGACGCCGGCGCGGGCGACCAGTGCTGACGCCGTGGGCTTGTCCCATGCCAACCGGGCCGACGTCGAACGTGAGCCGACGAACGGGATGTCCACGGCTTCCAGGATGCCCCGCAGGGCCCCGTCCTCACCGGAGGCGCCGTGCAGGGCCGGCCACACGACGTCCGGGCGTGAATCGGTGAGAGCCGGCAGGAGCATCGCGTCGGCGTCGCGTAGGTCCACCTGCCAGCCGTAGCCGGTCAGTGAGTCGGCGACGCGACGACCGGAGCGGAGGGAGACATCGCGTTCGTGCGAGATGCCTCCGGCGACGACGACGACGTGACGACGGGTGAGCTCGGCCATGCGGGGTCCTCCGGTGTGGAACTGCGGTGCTGTGCGATCAGTACCGAGGAAAAGCGCTGATCAGGAGATGTTCGGGGGCGGTGCACTGACGGACGACGTCTCGCGGACCACGGTGTTCGGGCGGGTCGTCGGGCCGAACGTCTCGATCAGTTCGAGCTCGTCGTTGACGACGTTGGCGAGTCGCTTGACGCCCACCCGGATCTGCTCGGGCGTCGGGTAGCAGAACGACAGACGGATGTGTCCGCCGCCGCGTCCGTCGGCGTAGAAGGCCGTGCCGGGCGTGTAGGCCACGAGCTCCTTGACCGCGCGCGGCAGCATGCCCTTGGAGTCGAGTGACTCGGGCAGGGTCAGCCACACGAAGAAGCCACCGTTCGGCTTCGTCCAGGAGAGGTCGGGCAGGAACTCCCCCAGTGCGGACAGCATGGCGTCACGGCGCTCGGCGTAGATGCCCCGGAAGGTGTCGACCTGGCCCTTCCAGTCCGCTGCGTCGAGGTACGCGTTCACGACGTACTGGCCGAAGGAGTTCGGCGCGAGCACGGCCGACTCGTTGGCGAGCACGAGCTTCTCGCGGATGGCGTGCGGCGCGAGTGCCCAGCCGACGCGGAAGCCCGGTGCGAGGGTCTTCGAGAAGGAGCCGAGGTACACCACGCCCTCTTCGTCGATCGATCGGATCGCCTGGGGCGCCGGCTCGTCGAACCAGAGGAGCCCGTACGGGTTGTCCTCGAGCACGAGGATGTTGTTCGACCGGCAGATGTCGAGCACCTCGATGCGGCGCTCGCGGCTCATGGTGACGCCGGCGGGGTTGTGGAAGTTCGGGATCGTGTAGAGGAACTTGATCCGCTTGCCCTGGGTGCGGAGGTTCGTGATCGCCTCGCGCAGCGCCTCGGGGACGAGACCGAGCTCGTCCGTCGTCACGTGCACCGTCTCGGCCTGGTACGACCGGAAGACCCCGATCGCGCCGACGTAGGACGGCGACTCGGCGAGCACGACGTCGCCTGGATCGATGAAGAGCCGTGTGACGAGGTCGAGGGCGTGCTGCGAGCCTGTGGTGACCACGACGTCCTCGGCGCTGGCACGGATGCCCTCGAGGCTCATGACGTCCACGATGTGCTCGCGGAGGGAGCGCAGGCCCTGTCCGCCGCCGTACTGGAGCGCCATGGCGGAGTGCTCGTTCATGACACGGTCCAGGGAGCCCGTGACGAGCTCTCTGGGGAGCGCGGAGACGAACGGCATGCCGCCGGCCAGCGAGACCACTTCGGGGCGCGAGGCGACGGCGAACAGGGCTCGGACCTCGGAGGCGCTCAGCCCGGCGGTGCGCTGGGCGTAGGAGTCGTACCAGGGGTCGAGGCTGTTGCCGTTCGTCATCGAGTGCTCCGTTCAGTGGGACATTCCCGCCACACTACGACATCGGCCCGGGGAACCAGGGTTCCGCGACGGGGCCGATCGTCATCCGGTGGCTCCGGACGAGAACGGCCCCGCTCTCCGGGGAGAGCGGGGCCGTTCGGGTGGGCGACCTACGCGAGGAACTCGGCGAGGTCGGCCTCGAGCGCGGGCTTCGGCTTGGCGCCGATGACGGTCTTGACGACCTCGCCGCCCTTGAAGACCTTCATCGCCGGGATCGACGTGATCTGGTAGTTCATGGCCGACTGGGGGTTGTCGTCCACGTTGAGCTTCACGATCTCGATCTTGCCGGCGTGCTCTTCGGCGATCTGGTCGAGGATCGGCGAGACGGCGCGACACGGGCCACACCACTCGGCCCAGAAGTCGACGAGGATCGTCTTGTCGGACTTGAGGACCTCGTCCGAGAAGGTGGCGTCGGTGACAGCCTTGGCGTTGGACATGTGTGCTCCTTCGAGAAGTCGTTCGGGGGGTACAACGGCGATGCCGTCGTGGTATTCCGAGGCGGGTCAGGCCCGGGCGGCGATGACGTCGACCATGGCGGGCTCGGTCGGGGCGACGCCCTCGGCCTCGTCCGTCAGTGCGTCGTCGAGCTCGGCGAGGTACTTCTCGGCGTCGAGCGCGGCGACCGTGCCCGAACCGGCAGCCGTGATGGCCTGACGGTAGGACGGGTCGATGACGTCACCGGCGGCGAAGACACCCGGCAGGTTGGTCTTCGACGAGCGGCCCTGGACGGCGATCGTGCCCTCGGGCGCGATGTCGATCTGGCCGTGGATCAGGTGTGTGCGCGGGTCGTTGCCGATCGCGATGAACAGGCCGTCCAGTGCGAGCTCGGACTCCTCGCCCGTCACGGTGTCCTTGAGCGTGACGCCCTCGACCGCGGAGTCACCCGTGATGCCGGTGACCTCCTTGTTCCACGCGAACTCGATCTTCGGGTCGTTCATCGCGCGGTCCTGCATGATCTTCGACGCACGCAGGGAGTCCTTGCGGTGAATGACCGTCACCTTGTCGGCGAAGCGGGTGAGGAACGTCGCCTCTTCCATCGCGGAGTCGCCACCGCCGACGACGGCGATGTTCTTCTGGCGGAAGAAGAAGCCGTCGCAGGTCGCGCACCACGAGACACCGTGGCCGGACAGGCGCTCTTCGTCGGGGAGCCCGAGGTGACGGTAGGCCGAGCCGGTGGCGTAGATGACCGCGAGGGCCTCGTACGTCTCGCCGGAGCCGACGGTGACCTTCTTGACCTTGCCGGTGAGGTCGACGGAGACGGCGTCGTCGTACAGGACCTCGGCACCGAACTTCTCGGCCTGTTCCTGCATCTTGATCATGAGGTCGGGGCCCTGGATCCCCTCGGGGAAGCCCGGGAAGTTCTCGACCTCGGTCGTCTTGGTGAGTTCACCGCCCGTCTCGACACTGGAGGCGACGATGAGCGGCTTGAGCTCTGCGCGCGCAGCGTAGATGCCGGCGGTGAACCCGGCCGGGCCGGAACCGATGATGATGAGCTGGCGCATGCCTGACTGCCCTTCCGTTGCGTCTGACCGGGTCAACCCATCGTACCGGCGAGGCATTCCACACGCCCCGTGAGCGTGCGGTGCCCGGCAGGGATCAGCGGCCGAGCTTGCTGCGGAGCATCCGGACGGCGTTGCCGATCTCGCCGTTCTTCGCGACGACGAGGGCTCCGAAGTACACGGCTGCCATCACCGCGCCGGCGAGGACGAGGGTGATGGCCGCTCCGGTGAAGTCGGCCATCGCGAAGCCGCTCGCCGAGAACGACCCGAAGAAGTTCACGACGAGGAGTCCCACGACGCCCGCGATGAGCGCGGCGATGACGAACTGCACGTGCGAACGGGTGACCACGGGTCCTTCGATGCCACCGAGCCGCTTGCGGACGAGCACCAGGGCGACGATCGTCTGCGCGGTGCCCGCGAGGGTGGTGCACGCTGCGATCGCGACGCCGATCGTCTCGTTCGGGAGCGTGCTGACCGCGAGGGCACCGATCACGAACAGCACCGACTGGACGCACTGCATGAGGAACGGCGTCCGGTGGTCGTGCATCGCCCAGAAGACGCGCTGGATGATGAACAACATGCTGAAGAGCACGAGCCCCGGCATGTAGGCCAGCAGGACCGCGCCGATCGACAGCGCCCCGTCGAAGGTGTTGGAGAACATGCGTCCGAACGGCACGGCGACGACCATCAGCGCGATCGAGGCGAAGACGGTGAACAGTCCGACGATCCGCAGCGAGAGCGACAGGTTCTTCCGCACGGCGTCGAGGTCGCCGCGTTCCGCGTCGTGGCTCATCCGTGTGAAGTACGCCGTCGCGATGGAGACCGTGATGATCGAGTGCGGCAGCATGAAGAGCAGCCAGGCGTTCTGCAGCACCGCGTTGCCCGCGGCACCGGAACCCAGCGATGCGACGCGTGACTGCACGATGCCGGCCAGCTGGGTGACGAGGATCATCGCGAACAGCCACCCCGCCGCGGTGCCCGTGGACTTCAGGCCGACGCCGCGCCAGCGGAAGTCAGGTCGGAAGCTCAGGCCAGCCCGGCGCCAGAAGAACGGCAGGAAGGCGGCCTGTGCGAGCACGCCCAGGGTTGCACTGCCGGCGAGGACGGCGATCTTGAGCGGAGTCCAGTCGTCGACGCCGGAGTTGGCGGCCCTGCCACCGAACATGGCGATGAAGACGACGAGCCCGGCGATCGAGATGACGTTGTTGATGAGCGGCGCCCACGTGAACGGGCCGAACACCTGCTTCGCGTTGAGGACCTCACCGAGCAGGGAGTACATCGCGTAGAAGAGGATCTGCGGCAGGCACCAGAACGCGAACGCCACCGCGAGGTCGATCTGACCGGGCGTGAACCCCTTGCCCTCGCCTGAGGCGGTCTGCGCGTACACCTGCACGAGCAGTGGGGCGATCAGGGTCGCGACGACGGCGATGACGATGAACAGGGATCCGCCGAGCGTCACGATCTTGTTGACGTAGGCCGTGCCGCCGTCGGTGTGCTGCTTCATCGCACGCACGATCTGCGGGATGAGGACGGCGGACAACAGGCCACCCGCGATCAGCGCGTAGATGTTGTTCGGGAGCTGGTTGGACACCGCGAACGCATCCGCCGCCGGTGACTGCGTCTGCCCGATCGCGTACGCCAGCACGAAGGTCTTCGCGAAGCCGAGGATGCGCGACAGCATCGTGCCGGCGGCCAGCATCGCGCTCGCCCGGCCGAGGCTGCGCTCGGCGACCGGCTCGGCGTCGACGTCGGGCTGGGGCTGGCTGGTGCTGATGGTCGGCTCCTCGGGGTCGCGGTCGTCCGCGACTGTGTTGCGTACGGCGTCGGACGGGAGGCGCGGCTCGGCTCCGGCGCGCGCGATGGCGTCCTGCAGGGGGCCCTGGTCCACAGCCGCGGTCGTCTCTGCAGCCAGTGCTGCAGCCGGGGCCGCGGCCGCCGCTCCGGTGGCCGTGCCGGCCGTGGACGCGGCCACGCTGGGGGCGGGGGCCGCTCCGGAGCGGTGATCCGTGCCTCCAGGCCGGGTGGTGGACGTCTGCGCGCCCCCGACCGTCGGCTGGACCGCCAGGGGGCGGTTCGGGTCGTCGTCGTCCTCGTCGTCGAGCTCGCCGTTGCGGCGGCGGATGCGCTTGCGGATGCTGCGGAAGATGCCGAAGCCGAAGATGCCGATCAGGGCGATCGCGGCGGCCGCGGTGATGACCGTCTCCCACTGCGCCTGCACGTTCAGCTCGACGGTCGCGGGCTGGGCCACGGCGACGCCGGTCGGGCTCGAGAGTGACATCGTCAGTTCGACCTTGCCGTTCGCGACCGACTGCACGGGGACGGTGGCACGGGTGGAGGAGTCGGGCTGGATCTCGACGACGATGTCGTTGCGGACGACCCGCAGCGCCGAGTTCGACGGCTGCACGGACAGGTGCACCGTGACCGGGTAGGCGGAGCTGTTGCGGATCGACACCGGCAGGGACGACCTGTCGCCGAGCAGGGTGAGGCTGCTCGAGTCGACGATCCCGACCTCGGTGGTGCTCTTCGCCCAGGCGGCCGTGCGGGCCTCGACCGCGGCGGCGAGCCCCTGGTCGTCGTCACGCCACGCGTTCGAGGCGAGCGCGAGCAGACGGAGCCGGGCGGGCGCGGTGAGCTGGTTCGGGTCGCCGAGGATCGTCGCGAACGCGGAGAGCCCCTGTTCCCCCCGCACGAGTCGCTGCAGCTGGTCGATGCGGGCCTCGCCGGTGGACGCGCTGGCGAGCGTGAGCGACCCGGCGACGGCCTTCGAGGCGGTAGAGAGGTCGGCCGGGGCGACCCAGGCGGTGCTCTCGAGGGCGTCCAGCGCCTGGCTGAGCCGGGTGGAGTCGGACGGCCACTCGCGCCCGAGGGTCAGCAGGATCGGCCCCGTGGCGGTGGCGGCACGGGCCGAGGTCGCCAGTGTCGCGGTGAGCTCGGACATCGTCGACGACCAGGTCTGCCGGTCGGTGGCGGCGGCGGCCCGGCGGAGCATCGACGACATCGTCTGGTCGGAGACGAGCACGTGGTCGTCGCCGATCTTCTCGGACGCGGTGATGGTGGTGTCCGCGCCGGCCGAGGTGTTGCCGCTCGAGACGATGGTGGTCTTCGTGCCGGCACGCTCGAGGGCGGGCAGGTCGGCGGAGGACACCGTGCCCTCGGTCGGCCAGGCGATCGAGTCCATCGAGTACGGGAAGTCGAGCAGGGACTCCGTGGTCGGCAGCGTCTCCTGCGCCTGGTCGGCACCGTCGTCGGTCGTGGTGCCGTCGCTCGAGGCCTCGGTGGGGGCCGGCGACGAGGTCTGCCCCGGTGTGGCCGTCGGAGTCGGTGCCGGGGTCTCGGCGCCGGGGAAGTTCTCGGACTTGACGGACTGCTCGAGGGAGATCGGCGCCAGGATGCCGTCGGACCCGGCCTGGCGCAGGCCGGTGACGTCGGCGTCGGCGTAGGGCAGCGCGAAGGTCTCGTTGCGCAGTGCTTCGAGACGCTGCAGCCAGGTGATCGCACTCGACGGGGCGTTGTCGCCGAGGATCCGGATCGAGGCGATGATCCGCGGGTCGACGGCCACGGCGACGTTGTGGTCCTCGGCGGCGTCGAGCTGCTGCGTGAGCGTGCCGTCGACCGAGGTCGCGGCAGCGAGCACGGGCGCGGTGAGGATGCCGTCGGTCGACTTCGGCACGGTGATCGGCATCGCGACGGAGACGCTGACCGGGGCCTGTTCGAAGTCCGGGTACCAGGTGATGGCAGAGCGGTCGACGGCGAAGGCGTCGCCCGCCGTGTACTCGGCCGCGATGCGGCGGGCGCCGAACGAGGAGTACCCGCCGAGCGCCACGTTGCCGGAGACGATCTCGACCGAGTCGATGGTGATCGATCGGTGCGCCGGGATCGCCGGGATGTCCACGGAGTCCATCGGGGCGCCGAGGTAACCGGTCGTGGTGGTGTCGCCGAGCCAGCTCGCCAGGACGTCGCGCGTGCTCACCGAGCGGAAGATGTCGAACTCCGCGGTGCCGGCCGGCAGCGCCGCGTCGGTGTCGTTCGTGACGGTGACCGACAGGGTGAGGTCCTGGTCGCGCTGGACGACGCCACGGTTCGCGGGGGCGATCGAGATGGTCGCCTTGCCCGCGTCTGCGGCGGCCGGATCGGCGACGTGGCTCTTGGCTGCGGACACCGTGGCGGCCGAGGCGTGATCGGTGGCGACGGGCGCGACGACCAGGCCGAGCGCGACGAGGGTCGACGCGGCTGCGGCGAGCGTGGTGCGGAGCATCTGCATACGGGGAGCGGGCCACGGGGTCGGTTCGGGCCGAGCACGAGTGTATGAGGCGCGACCATGAACAGGTCCCGTGCGCGCGCGGCTTGTGGAGAACTCGGGGCCTCGATCTGGGAGGATGAGCACCGTCATGCAGTCCGTTGCCCAGGCCGTCGAACGACTCGACGCACTCGCCACCACCGAGCCCGTCGACCTCCTCGCTCGGGCCTTCGCCGACGCCGGACACGAACTCGCCCTCGTCGGCGGCCCCGTCCGTGACGCGTTCCTCGGCCGTCCGGTGACCGATCTGGACTTCACCACCGACGCCCGGCCGGACGAGATCCTGCGGATCGTCGAACCCATCGCGAGTGCCACCTGGGACGTCGGTCGTCAGTTCGGAACCATCGCCGCGCGGGTCGCCGGCGAGCAGGTCGAGATCACCACGTACCGCAGCGACGTCTACGACGGCGAGACCCGCAAGCCCGAGGTCGCGTTCGGCGACACCATCGAGGACGACCTGCTCCGTCGCGACTTCACCGTCAACGCGATGGCCCTGCGGCTGCCGGACCGCGAGCTCGTCGACGTGCACGGCGGCGTCGAGGACCTGCTCGCCGCACGGCTCCGGACGCCCCAGACCGCGGTCGTCTCGTTCCGCGACGACCCCCTGCGGATGATGCGCGCCGCACGGTTCACCTCCCAACTGGGCTTCACCGTCGACGACGACGTGCGGGCCGCGATGCAGGAACTCGTCGCATCGATCGACATCGTGTCCGCCGAGCGGGTCCGCGACGAGCTCGTCAAGCTGCTCAACACGGACGACCCGGTCCCCGGCCTCCGGCTGCTCGTCGAGACCGGCCTCGCCGAGCGGTTCCTGCCCGAGCTGCCCGAGATGCGGCTCGAGGTCGACGAGCACCACCACCACAAGGACGTCTACGAGCACTCGCTCACCGTGCTCGAGCAGGCCATCGGGTACGAGGCCGAGCGGCACGCCGGCGATCCCCCGGACACCGTGCTCCGGCTCGCGGCGCTGCTGCACGACATCGGCAAGCCCGCGACACGCAAGCTCGAGCCCGGCGGCGCCGTGAGCTTCCACCACCACGACCTGGTCGGTTCGAAGATGGCGAAGAAGCGACTCCGTGCGCTCCGCTTCGACAACGACACCATCGCCGCGGTGTCCCGCCTGATCGAGCTGCACCTGCGCTTCTTCGGGTACACCGAGGGCGCCTGGACCGACTCCGCCGTCCGCCGCTACGTCCGCGACGCCGGACCGCAGCTCGAACGGCTGCACGAGCTCACCCGTTCGGACGTCACCACCCGCAACCGCCGCAAGGCCGACCGGCTGGCGTTCGCCTACGACGACCTCGAGGACCGCATCAAGGTGCTGTCCAAGCAGGAGGAGCTCGAGTCGATCCGCCCGGACCTGACCGGCGACGACATCATGCGGATCCTCGACATCCCGCCGGGGCGTGCCGTGGGCGAGGCCTACCGGTTCCTGCTCGAGGCCCGGATGGACGAAGGGCCCCTCGGACCGGAGACGGCCGAGGAGCGCCTGCGCGAGTGGTGGGGCGCCCGAGGCGACACCAGCGCCTGAGGCGACACCAGCGCCTGAGGCGACGCGGCGCCTGAGACGCGACCGCCTGACGGGCGGGACCGCTCTCCACAGGCCGGTGGCGCGCCTCCAGGCAGTCCGGTAGGCTACCCAGGTTGCCCCTCGCGCACCTGCGTGGTCTGGGGCACATGCATCAACCCTCCTGCCCCGGGAACCGCCCGGGGCCGCTGAGACCAGAGGAGGTGGGTTCCGCATGCACCAGTACGAACTGATGGCGATCCTCGACCCCGAGATCGATGAGCGCACCGTCGCTCCCAGCCTGGACAAGTTCCTGGCCGTGATCCGCAACGCGGGTGGCACCGTCGACAACGTGGACGTCTGGGGCCGTCGCCGGCTCGCTTACGAGATCGCGAAGAAGTCCGAGGGCATCTACGCCGTCGTCGACTTCACGTCGTCGCCCGAGGCTGCCAAGGAGCTCGACCGTCAGCTCGGTCTCTCCGAGGCCGTGCTCCGCACGAAGGTCCTCCGCGCTGAAGAGGGCATCGCGCAGGTCGCCGCCCAGAAGCAGCGTGACGAGGCTCGCGCGGCCCGCAAGGCCGCCAACGCCTCCGCAACCGCGACCGCGAGCGCCGAGTAACCCGTGGCCGGCGAAACCGTCATCACGGTGGTGGGCAACCTCACCGCGGACCCCGAGCTGCGCTACACGCAGAACGGGCTCGCCGTGGCGAACTTCACCATCGCGTCGACCCCTCGCACGTTCGACCGTCAGGCGAACGAGTGGAAGGACGGCGACGCGCTGTTCCTCCGTGCGAGTGTGTGGCGCGAGTTCGCCGAGCACGTGGCGGGGTCGCTGACGAAGGGCTCGCGCGTCATCGCGCAGGGTCGTCTGCGTCAGCGTTCCTACCAGGACCGTGAGGGCCAGCAGCGCACGAGCATCGAGCTCGAGGTCGACGAGATCGGCCCGTCGCTCCGCTACGCGACCGCACAGATCACCCGCGCAGCGGGTGGCAGTGGCGGCGGTCGTGGCCAGGTCGGCGGCGGCGCCAGCGCCCCCGCGGGCAACGGCGGCGGCAACTGGAACAACAACGGTGGCGGTCAGTCGGACGCGCCCTGGTCTCCCCAGGGCGGCCAGCAGGGTGGCGGCAACGCACAGTCGAACGACGTGTGGAGCACCCCCGGCGGCAACTTCGACGACGAGACCCCGTTCTGATCCTCAGCGTTCCGACGGACACACAACTTTTCTTCTAAGGACAAATCACTATGGCTGGAAAGAGCACCGGCGACCGCCGGAAGCCTCGCGGCAAGGGCGGCAAGAACGCTGCTCCCGCGAAGTCGATCAAGGTCGGCGTCATCGACTACAAGGACGTTGCGACCCTTCGCAAGTTCATCTCGGAGCGTGGAAAGATCCGCGCCCGTCGCATCACCGGCGTCTCCGTCCAGGAGCAGCGCCTCATCGCCCGTGCCGTGAAGAACGCCCGTGAGATGGCGCTCCTCCCCTACGCCGGCTCCGGCCGCTGATCGGAGGTCGACACATGTCGAAGCTCATCCTCACCCACGAGGTCTCCGGCCTCGGTTCCGCTGGTGACGTCGTCGACGTCAAGAACGGCTACGCCCGCAACTACCTCATCCCCCAGGGCTTCGCTGTCGCGTGGTCCAAGGGCGGCGAGAAGCAGGTCGAGTCGATCCGTGCCGCGCGTACCGCGCGCGAGCTCGCCACCATCGAAGAGGCACAGGACCTCAAGATGAAGCTCGAGAACGCGACCATCACCCTGTCGGTCAAGGCCGGCAAGGACGGTCGTCTGTTCGGCTCCGTCCGTCCGGGCGACGTCGCTGACGCCGTCCAGGCGCAGGGCGTCGGCTCGCTCGACAAGCGCAAGGTCGAGGTCCCCGCGACCATCAAGACCGTCGGTGACCACGAGGCCACCGTGCGCCTGCGCGAGGACATCACTGCCGTGATCTCGCTCAAGGTCGTCGCTGCCAAGTAGCACTGACGTTCCGCTCCACGACGGGCGGGTCTCCTCCGGGAGGCCCGCCCGTCGTTGCGTTCCGGGGGCGGTCGCGCGGCTTGTCCCACGGCTGTCGCCGACATGGTCACGGGCCTGGAGGCGCGGCTCGACTCGGGCTGGCTGGTTACGGTTCAGACGGGGTCGCGCTGGCTGGGAACAGGCCGAGAACTCTTCCCACAGGAGGGGTGCTTGTCAAGTCGTTTTACACAGTGGAAACGTGTCAAATCGGAACCTTCAAGGGGTACTTGAACCCCACTTTTCCACACACCGTGTGTAACAGAAAAGCCCAGGTCAAGTGGTCGAAAGTGTGTTCGTACGGGTCTTTTTCCACAGGCCCGTCCACAGTTCTCCACACAGCGCTCCGGCGTGTTCCGCAGGCTCTCCACAGAGTTATCCACAGGCCCGTTTGTTGGGGATAACTCTGGGGCCGTACGTTGGCCCAGCGACTCGGGGATGTCGGTTGCCGGGGGTAGAAACAGGGGTGCGGGTTCCGGCCGGTGGGTGCTGTCCCGCCGGTCCAGGTCCGTGTCGTCAACAGAGGAGAGCGTGTGTCGATCGCACATCTTGAGCCCGCACCGCAGGACTACGCGGAGCGCGGCATGGAACGCACCCCGCCGCACGACATGCTCGCGGAGCAGTCGACCATCGGTGGCATGCTCCTGTCGAAGGACGCCGTCGCCGACGTCATCGAGACCGCCCGTGGCGTGGACTTCTACGTTCCCAAGCACGAGGTCATCTTCGACGCCATCCTGTCGCTCTACTCGCACGGTGAGCCCACCGACGTCATCGCCGTCACCGACGAGTTGACCAAGACCGGACTGCTGTCCCGCGCCGGCGGCGCCGAGTACCTGCACAGCGTCACGAGCATGGTGCCGACCGCCGCGAACGCCGGCTACTACGCCGGCATCGTCGCCGAGAAGGCGGTGCTCCGCCGCCTGGTGGACGCTGGCACCCGCATCGTCCAGATGGGCTACGCGTCCGAGGGTGAGGTCACCGACCTCGTCAACAGTGCGCAGGCCGAGGTCTACAACGTCGCCGGTGGTGTGCAGACCGAGGACTACGTCCCGCTGACCGACGCCATCTCGGCCGCGCTCGACGAGATCGAGGCCGCCAAGGGCCGCGACGGCCAGATGACCGGCGTGCCGACCGGGTTCGCGCAGCTCGACGGCCTGACGAACGGCTTCCACCCCGGACAGCTCATCATCGTCGCTGCCCGACCGGCCCTCGGTAAGTCGACGCTGGCGCTCGACCTGTGCCGCGCCGCCGCGATCAAGCACGACCAGACCGCCGCGTTCTTCTCGCTCGAGATGGGTCGTGCCGAGATCGCGATGCGTCTGCTCTCCGCCGAGACCAGCGTGCCGCTGCAGAACATGCGCAAGGGCACCGTGGACTCCCGCGACTGGACCACCATCGCGCAGACCCGCGGTCGCATCAACGACGCCCCGTTCTTCATCGACGACTCCCCCAACATGACGCTCGTCGAGATCCGCGCCAAGTGCCGTCGACTCAAGCAGCAGCACAACCTGAAGCTCGTGGTCATCGACTACCTGCAGCTGATGACCTCGGGCAAGAAGGTCGAGAGCCGCCAGCAAGAGGTCTCCGAGTTCTCGCGTGCCCTGAAGCTGATGGCCAAGGAGCTCCAGGTCCCGGTCATCGCCCTGTCGCAGCTGAACCGTGGTCCGGAGCAGCGTGCCGACAAGAAGCCGGCGATCTCCGACCTCCGTGAGTCCGGCTCCATCGAGCAGGACGCTGACATGGTCATCCTGCTGCACCGTGAGTCGGCGTACGAGAAGGACAACCCGCGTCAGGGTGAGGCGGACCTGATCGTGGCGAAGCACCGTAACGGACCGACGGACACCATCACCGTGGCGTTCCACGGCATGTTCTCGCGGTTCGTCGACATGCCGCAGTAGGCGCATGGGCGCGCGACGCCTCGCCGACGTCGCGTCGACTAGCGGGCGATCGTGAGGGCTCCGTTCTCCTCGCGGATGCTGCCGTCCTTCGGGACCCACACGCGCAGGCCGTCGAGCCTGCCCGTGGTGAAGGACGAGGCGTCGTCCTGCAGCAGGTTGGTCACGGCCTCCGGTGCGGGGAGCCGCTGGTCGCGTCCGACGACGATGGCGACGTAGGGGCCACGGTCGAGTCGGTTGGTGCCGTGGTCGCCGACGTACGGCAGGAAGAGCGTGGGAGTCGCCGACACGAACAGGATCCGACCGTCGGGCACATCGTGTTCCTCGAGGTACCCGGGCAACAGCGCGATCCCGGTCGGGTGCGCCCGCGCGACGGCCTGGCTCACCCGGAACGAGGGGACGACGAGCGTCGCGACGAGGACCAGCACGACCGGGACGGTCAGGGCCCTCGGGGGGACGGTGGCGAGTCGAGCGAAGCCGATGGCGGCGAGGACCAGCAGGAACGGCATCCACGCGGTGTAGTAGGTCGGCAGCGCGATCTTGGCGACGACGACGTAGAACCCGACGAGCAGCACCAGGGATGCGCCGACGTACGCGACCAGGCGGTCCGCCCGCACCACCAGGGCCGCGAGCACCCCGATCGCGAGGACGACGAGCATCCCCTTGCCGGTGCCGTCGAGCAAGAACCGGAAGCTCGCCCACCACGGTGCGAACGTGTAGATCTGCCCGTCGATCGTGATCGGGTGCCCGTTGGTGTTCTGCCCCTCCTGGAACGCGACCATGTACTGGATCGCCGAACGGATGCCCATCGGGACGTACAGGGCGACGAACGTCACCGTGAAGGCGGCGACCCAGAGCACGCCGCCGACGAGGCCCTTCCGCCAGGCCTTGAACAGGATCGGGAGCAGCAGGAACGCCGGGAGCAGCACGATGGTCGACAGCTTGGACGTGACCGAGGCAGCCATGAGCACGCCGGACACGGGAGCGAGCCACCAGGCCCGCTCGCTGCGGATCCACCACCACGCGGCGACGATCGCGAACACGGCGAAGGCCGTCATCACCGGGTCGAGCAGGGCGAGCCGGTCGACCCGGGCACCCGCCCCACCACGCGGGGTCAGCCACCACAGCGATGCCGCCAGCAGGGCACCCCAGTACCCGATCTCGCGACGCAGCCACAGGTACAGGACCACGCCGACCGCGAAGGTGAGCACGCCGACGAGGACCCGCGGGCCGATCGGACCCTGCCCGGTGAGGAGCTGCACGAGCCCGAACAGGTACTTGGCCGTCGGCGGGTGTTCGCGGTTCGCGGTGAAGTCACCGTGGACGTACTGCCACCCGCTCTGCAGGTAGATGTTCTCGTCGCCGGTGATGTTCGAGCCGGCCAGGTTCCAGAAGCACTGGTAGAGCGCGGCGATCACGACGAGGGAGGCGATCGTCAGGCGGAGGCGGAGGTCGCCGGCGAACCCGGACACTCGTGATGGCACCAGACGAACCTACTGGCCCTTCGACCGTCTTCGGCGTCGACGTGTTAGGTTGTGCACAACCTAATGGAGCGCAACGTGAAACTCACCAGCTGGATCGACCTCGTCACCGGCGGCCTGCTCGCCGGGCACGGCATCGCCACGGTTCGCCGCACCTCGCTGCGCGCTCGAGCCCAGCAGATGCAGCGACGTGGATTCGAGCCGGGCGTCCCACACGCACTCGGCATCCCGGCCCTGGAAGTCCTCTCTGGGCTCGGACTCGCCACTGCAGCGGTCCGCCACGCCCCCGGGAGCGACCTGGTCGGCACCGGCTCCGCCGTCGCGGCGACGGCCCTCGGTGGGACCCGGCTCGTGATCGACCGCGAAGACGGCTCGGTGACGAGCACGACCGGCGGTGCTGCCGCACTCACACTCGCCGGCGTGCTGCGGCTGCTCACCTCGACCCGCGGCCGTCCGGTCGCGCGGATCCTCACGCTCGGTTCCGCCGCTGCCGCGATCACGTTCGAGGCCGGACGCCGACGCCGCGTCCTCAGCAGCCGCTGACCTCGGCCCCCCACTCCACCGAACCCCACCACGACCGTGAAAGGCACCACCCCGATGGCAACCCGCACCCCCGCAGTCCGTTCCACCCGCCCCCGGACCATCGTCCGCATCCTGTTCGGCGCGATGCTCACCTGGGCCGGCATCAGCCACCTGACGGTGGCCCGCGAGGAGTTCCAGGCGCAGGTGCCGAAGTTCGTGCCGCTGCCGACCGACGTCACGGTGATCGCCTCCGGTGTGGTGGAGATCTCGCTCGGGGCTGCGCTGATGCTCCTGGCTCGGCGCCAGGTGACCGTCGGGTGGGTCGTCGCGGTGTTCTTCCTGGCGGTCTTCCCCGGCAACATCGCGCAGTGGATGCATCACCGCGACGGGTTCGGCCTGGACACCGACACCAAGCGCTTCGTCCGCCTGTTGTTCCAGCCCGTGCTCATCGCCGTCTCGCTGTGGGCGACGAACGCACTGCGAAAGCGCCACTGAACCGGCCTGCGCGAGCGCCGCTGACCGACGCCGCACCCGCGCGGCTGCGACCATGGGGCAGAATCGGCCCCATGAGCGGGGACGACATGGACCAGCCGCGCGTGGTCGCGGTGAGCCAGGACGGCGAGCACCGGTTCAGCAAGCCGTTGGTCGACGCGGTGACGCTCGTGGCGGGGTGGGGCATCGAGGGTGATGCCCACGCCGGCACGACCGTGCAGCACCGCTCCCGGGTCGCGCGTGACCCCTCCCAGCCGAACCTGCGCCAGGTCCACCTGCTGCACGCCGAGCTGTTCGACGAGGTCGCCGAAGCCGGGTTCAGCGTCGAACCGGGACAGATGGGCGAGAACGTCACGACCAGTGGCATCGACCTGCTCGGGCTGCCCGAGGGAGCAGTGCTGCACCTCGGCGACGACGCCTCCGTGCAGGTCACGGGCCTGCGGAACCCGTGCCAGCAGATCAACGGCTTCGAGCCGGGGCTCCTCCGTGCCGTGTTGGGGCGTGCCGAGGACGGCACGGTCGAGCGCAAGGGCGGGGTGATGAGCGTCGTGCTCACCGGTGGCACGGTCCGGCCGGGCGATCGCATCCGGGTCGAGCTCCCCGACGGTGAACGACGACCCCTCCAGCCCGTCTGATGACGCAGCGCGTGCGACGCGTCCTGGTACTCGGCGGAACCGGTTGGCTCGGGCGAACGATCGTCGACGAGCTGTTGGCCGAGGGCGCCGACGTCACCTGCCTCGCCCGCGGCACGACCGGCAACGTCCCGAAGGGAGCGCGCTTCGTCCAGGCGGACCGAGCCCTGGCCGGCGCGTACGAACATGCCACCGGGAACTGGGACGAGGTCGTCGAGCTCGCCAGCGCCCCCGAACTCGTCGCCCCGGCGCTCGACGCCCTCGCCGACCGGGCCGCGCACTGGACCCTGGTGTCGACGGTCTCGGTGTACGCGGACAACGACGAACCGGGCGCCGACGAGTCCGCCCGGCTGGTGGAGCCGAAGGACCCGTCCGAGTACGCCGACGCGAAGGTCCTCGCCGAGCGCATGACGCGGCTCCGGCTCGGGTCACGGCTGCTCATCGCACGCCCGGGGTTGATCGTCGGCCCCGGCGACCCGAGTGACCGGTTCGGGTACTGGCCCGCACGCCTCGACCGCGGTGGGCCGGTGCTGGTGCCGACGTCGGCGGAGCGGTTCGTCCAGGTGATCGACGTCGCGGACCTCGCTGCCTGGTTCGTCCGGGCCGGGCGCGACGGGTTCGTCGGCACGGTCAACGCGGTGGGCGCTCCGGTGCCGATGCAGGACTTCTTCCGGTGTGTGGCGGAGGTCACCGGGTTCGATGACGAGCTGGTCGCGGTCGACGACGACGTCCTGCTCGCGCACGACGTGGCCTACTGGGCCGGACCGCGATCACTCCCCCTGTGGATCCCGGTGTCGGAGGGCGGGTTCGCACAGCGCTCCACCGTGGCGTTCAGGGACGCCGGCGGAGTGACCCGCCCCCTCCGGGACACCGTCGTGCGCGTGCTCGAGGACGAGCGCGCCCGCGGGACGGATCGGGAACGCCGTGCCGGCCTCACCTCGACAGCGGAACGGGCGATCCCCACCAGGTAGACGCGCGGTCCCCACGAGCGAGATCAGGACGCGGCGGCAGCCTGTTCGTACAGACTCGTCGCGAGGTCGTTGAGCACCTCGTGCAGTTCGCCCTTGTGCGCCCCGTCGACGGCCCGGAGCATCGCTGCGTACCGCTCCTGGTAGTCCGACACGACGACATCGCCCGGAGGCAGCAGCCGCAGCAGTGAGCCGCGGCGATCGGCCGGGTTCGGTGCGCGCTCGAGCAGGCCGGCGGTGCTCATCCGGTCGATCATGTTCGTCACCGCGCCCGAGGTCAGCCCCAGGTACCCGGCGACCTCTGTCGGCGTGGAGTACCCGGTGTCGCTGATGAGCACCAGGGCGCGGAGAGCGTTCTCGTGCACGCCCGCCCGGGCGCTGAGCTGACTCACCAGGCTTGCGTTCGCACGCACGACGGCGGTGAACGCGGCCATGAGATCGGCTGCGTCGTCGTTCCGTCCTGCTGCCACGAGGGCCTTCTTCCGTGTCGGGTACCGGGGGACAAGAGGCGTCCCCCGCACTGGGGTGAGTATACGAGTGGTCAACTTGGTGAATCACTGACTATCTTAACCGTTGAAGCAAAACAGCCCGAAGGTCTTGCTTCCCCCGACTTCCTGCAACCACCACCGAACGAAGAGGTACCCCGTGTCCACCAAGCTCCGCACCTCCGCACTGAAGCGGATCCGCTTCGCCCCCGTGGCGCTCCTCGCGGGTATCTTCGCCGCCGTCCTGCTCTCCCTCTCGCTCACCGGCACCCTCTCCGGGTTCGCCGCGAGCATCACCAACAGCAGCAACACCGCCGGCAGCGGCACGCTGATCATGCAGGAGCAGAACGCCGGCGCGACCGTCACCTGCCTCAGCACCGACGGCGGCTCGGTCTCGACGAACTCGGCGACCTGCTCGACGATCAACAAGTTCGGCGGCAGCACGACGATGACCCCGGGCAACACGGTCAACACCGCGATCTCGATCAAGAACACCGGCACCGCGAACGCCAGCACCTTCACGCTGAACCCGGGCGCCACGTGCACCCAGTCGGCCAACGGCTCGGCCAACGGCACCGCGACCGACCTCTGCGCCAAGATGAACCTCGTCGTCACCTCCGGCTCGACCACCGTCTTCAGCGGCACCCTCGCCAGCTTCAAGGGTGCGGCGGCGTCGGCCTTCACGATGCCGCAGGCCCCGGCCGCCGGCGCGAGCGTCCCGTTCAACTTCGCGGTGACCCTGGACTCCTCGGCCGGCAACACCTACCAGGGCCTCGCCGCCTCGGTCCCGATGACCTGGACCTTCACGGCCTGATCCGACCCCCATCACCCCTCCCCCAGACCGGCGGCGCTCGGCCGACCCCCCTCCGGCCGAGCGTCGCCACCCCAGCAAGACCAGCAAGACCAGCACGACCAGCCCCACCACCGCCCCACCCCGACCGTCCGGAGCAGCGCCCATGAGCCAGACCGCAGCGATCCCGCTCAGCGGCATGCTCGACCGCCCGGTCCTCCGCGGCCGTCAGGTCACCCACTCCGAGACGGTCCTCGCCTGGTCGGTCGCCGCGATCGCCGCACTGCTCCTCACCGCCGCCGTCCTGTTCCTCTCCGCCGGCGGCCGCTGGTTCGTCGTCGAGACCCCCTCGATGGGCGAAGCCGCCCCGGTCGGCACCCTCGTGCTCGACCTGCCGGTGGACGTCGCCACGCTCAGCGTCGGCGACATCGTCTCGTTCGAGACCTCCGCCAACCCGGACGTCGTCTACACCCACCGCATCGTCTCGATCGACGCGGACGGCGGGATCCACACCCGCGGTGACGTCAACGGCGCGACCGACCCGTGGACGCTCACCCAGGCCGACGTGATCGGCACCCCCGCGCTCCTGGTCCCGCGCATCGGCTGGCTGCTCCGCGCCGCCCCGATCCTGCTCATCGGCACGCTGATCATCCTGACCCTGACCAGCGCGTTCACCGACCGGGTGACCCGCACGTGCCTGCGGATCGCGGGCAGCGCCCTCACCGTTGCGTACGCGGCATTCGTGTTCAAGCCGTTCGTCAACGTGACGACGATCACGAACACCTCGAGCCCGACCGGCGTCGAGGCCACCGTGATCTCGTCGGGGATCTTCCCGGTCCGCGTCGACGCCCACGGCGGCAACAGCGTCCACCTGGTCGACGGCGAGATGGGCAAGGTCGTCATCCACGAGCTGACGAAGAACGGGCACTACCAGCTCATGTCGAACATCGACCTCGACCCCCTGGGTTGGGTCGCCCTGTTCGCCGTGTGCCTCGTGCCGCTCGTGGCGTGCCTGGCGGTCGGCCGCGTCGAAACGGTGCGTCCCTCGTGAGTCTCCGTCGCCTGCGCGACGGTCGCGTCGTCGCCGTCCTGCTCGTGGTCGCCCTGGCCGTCGTCGTCCTGCTGAACCAGTTCGCCCCGACCCGCTCGGCGTACACCGCCCGCGTGACCAACAGTGCGAACACGGCCGCGACCGCCCCGTACTTCACGTGCACGGGCGCAGTCGGCGCCGACACCGCGAACGCGTTGTTCGCCTACCGCCTGACCGAGGCATCGGGTTCGCGGACGGCCACCGACTGGTCCGGTCGCGGCGCGAACGGCACCTACCAGGGCACCATGACCGCGACCACGCCGAGCCCGAACGCCTGCCCCCGCGACAGCGGGAGCGCGTACGCGCTCAACGGCTCGACGAGCTACGTCTCCACCCCGCGCTCGTACGCCAACCCCACGACCTTCAGCGAGGAGGTCTGGTTCCGCACCACGGTCGCCGGCGGCATGCTCATCGGCTTCGGCAGCAGCCAGACCGGCGCGTCGAGCCAGCACGACCGGAAGCTCTACCTGACCACCAGCGGGCAGCTCGCGTTCGGCACGTACAACGGCGCCACGCAGGTCCTCACCTCGCCGAAGGCCTACACCGACGGCGCCTGGCACCACACCGTCGCCACGATGTCGCCCACCAACGGGATGCGCCTGTACGTCGACGGCACGCTCGTCACGTCGAACGCGGCCTTCAAGAGCCCCGAGAACTTCACCGGGTACTTCCGCGTCGGCTACGACGTCGTCAGCGGGTGGCCGGGTGCCACGAACAACCCGTACTTCACCGGGTCGATGCGGTACGCCGCCGTCTACGGCACCGAACTGACGGCCAGCCAGGTCGCCGCGCACGCGGCCGCCGGTTCCTGACGCACTGACTGCCGGACTGGAGGCTCGTGGCCGTGCCCGCCACGGGCCTCCAGTCCGTCCCCTGGTCACGTCGAGAACGTGGGCCGGGTTTGCGGACCGGGCCCACCAACCCGCGGATTCGGGGCGACGAATCCCGCTGATCAGGCCTTTTCGTGCCGTGGGCCGTGCCAGGATCGTCAGGTCCTGAGACGTCGGAGTCTCCATTCGACCGTCTCGAAAGGCGTCACCCCCATGTCCTTCTGGGCCCTCTTCCTCATCGCGCTCGGCGTCTCCGCGGACGCCTTCGCCGTCGCCCTCGGCAAGGGCCTGCACATGAAGCGCTTCGACGTGCGGCACGCGATCGTGATCGCGCTGACGTTCGGGGTGTTCCAGGCGGTGATGCCGTTGCTCGGCTGGCTGCTCGGGTCGGCGTTCGCGCAGTACATCGCGGCCTTCGACCACTGGGTCGCGTTCGGGCTGCTCGCCCTGATCGGCGGGAAGATGCTGTGGGAGGCGTTCTCGAAGCACGAGGACACCGAGCAGGACACCGATCGGCTGCCGGTCCGCGAGCTCCTCGTGCTGGCGGTCGCGACCAGCATCGACGCGCTGGCGGTGGGCGTCACCCTGGCGTTCCTGCCCGTGTCGATCGGCGGCGCGGTGCTGCTCATCGGGATCACCACCGCGGTGCTGTCGTTCGTCGGGGTCCTGGTCGGTCGCCGTGTCGGTGCCCGTTTCGGCAAGCCGGCGGAGATCGCGGGTGGCGTCGTCCTGATCCTGATCGGTCTGAACATCGTGCTGGAGCACACCGGCGTCATCGGCTGAGGCCACGGTCGGAACCGACACCGGACAGACGGGAGGCCCGTGGCGAGCTGCCACGGGCCTCCCGTCTTTGCTGGTGGGCGTCAGTAACTGCCCAGGCTGCCCGCAGGAGCGTTCGCGACGACAGCGATCACGAAGATGATCCAGATGATGCCGAACACGAGCGACAGGGCGCTGATGATGATGCCGGCGAGGGCCAGGCCGCGGCCGCGCTCCCCGGTCTTCTTGATCTGCGAGAGCGCGATGATCGACACCACGAGGCCGGCGATGTTCACCACGAAGGCCAGGACGAACCCCACGATCGCCATGACGTTGAAGCGGTCGGACGACGGCTGCATCGGAGCGCCGTAGGGCTGCCCGCCGGCGGCGTAGGGGTTCGGGTTCTGCTGGTTGTACTGGGGCGTGCCGTCACTCATGGCGCCGCGTCCTCTCTGGTCAGGGGATGTCTACACAGGAAACGTACAGGACCAGCGAGCCGCACGCTGTGGCCTGGGATGATTGTCGGTGCCCCGTCCCCTGACGGGCGTTCCCGGACCCGGAGGAGCAGTCGTGCAGGTGACCCAGCCGTCCGGACGACGCGAGCGGAACAAGCAGGTCAAGCTCGAGCGCATCGTCGCTGCGGCGAAGGAGTTGTTCGCCGAGCAGGGTGTCGACGAGGTCACCACGCAGCAGATCGCCGAACGTGCCGACATCGGTGCCGGCACGCTCTTCCTGTACGTCAAGAACAAGGGCGAACTGCTGCTGCTCGTGCAGAACGAGCACTACCGCGAGGCCCTCGAGCTGGGGCGACGGGCCGCAGCCGAGGCACGCACGCTCGTCGACGCCGTGGTCGCCCTCGTCGAACCGGTGATCGCGTGCAACCGGGTGCAGGTGGAGAACGGACGCACCTACCTGCGGGAGATGGCGTTCGGTGACCCGGGCGAACCGAACCACGCCGAGGCCCTGACGATCGCGGGCGAGACCGAGCGCACGGTCGCGGGACTCATCGCGGAGCACGGCGGTCTCGACGAGGACCGGGCGGCGACCCTGGCGCACGTCGTGTCCGCGGTGTTGTTCGTGACGATGGTGTCCAGCGCAGACCCCGACACGAGCGTCGCCGAGGTGGTCGCGACGATCCGCGCACAGGTCGGGGCGGTCCTGCCGAGCTGATCGGTGCAGTGCGCGTCGGGGTCAGCGCCGCAGGAACTCCGCCGCGACCGGAGCGAACTGCTCCCAGTACTGGAACACCCCGCCGTGGCCGGAGTTCGGGTAGATGACCAGCTCCGAGCCGGCGATGCGGCGGTGCAGGTCCTCGGACAGGACCGACGGCACCATCCGGTCGTGGTCGCCGTTGGCGATGAGGGTGGGCTGCGTGATCACGGACAGGTCCGACGGCGCCGAGCGGCCGAAGCGCTTGATGGCCTGCAGCTGGGTCCCGAACGCCCGCAGGCCGATGGGTGCGTCACGGTCGACGGTGCGTTCCTGCAACCGCTCGAGGAACGCCTTGGCAGCGCGCTTGCCGACGGCGTCGCGGTTGAAGAACAGGAACTCCTTCGGGTCCGACCGGGTGAGCGTCGCACGGAGGACGTCGAAGTACGTGGTGGTGACGACCTTGTCCATGTCCTTCCCGCCGCGGGGTCCGGTGCCGGTGAGCACGAGCTTCCGGACGAGACCCGGGTGCGCGACGACGAGGTCCTGCGCGATCATCCCGCCCATCGAGAACGCGAACACGTCGACCTGGTCGTACCCGAGGGCGGTGATGAAGGCGTGCGCGTCGTCGGCTGCTGCTTCGATCGTCCGCGGCACCGTGCCCGACGAGGCGCCGACACCCTGCTGGTCGAACGTGATCACGTGCCGGTGCGCGGCGATCGCGTCCACGATGCGCGGGTCCCAGTTGTCCAGGGTCGCGGCGAGGTGCACGAAGAACACGACGGGGACGTCCTCGATCGGGCCGAGCTCGCGGTAGGCGAAGGTGATCCCGCCGGCCTGCACGGTCTTCGCCGGTGCCAGTGCGTAGGAGGTGACGGGTGCTGCTGCGTCGTGCATGGTCGTGGTCCGTTCGTCAGGTGGTGCGTGGAGGGGGAACGTGCTCAGGCGCCGGTGACGACGGTCTTGCCGCGCACCCGGCTCGTGGTGATCGACTCGAGTGCCTGCGGGGTCTCGTCGAAGGGGAACGTGGCACCGACGACCGGCCGGATGACGTCGTCGCGGACCAGGTCGGCGATCCGGCGGAGCTGCTGCCCGTCGGCGCGCATGAACAGGAACTCGTACGTCACCCCGAGCCGCTTCGCCTGGCGGCGGATCTTCCGGCTGATGGCGGCGATGACCAGGCGGAGGACGGGGTTCAGCCCGGCCGCCCGCGCGAAGGCGGGGTCGGGGGCGCCGCTGATGCTGATCGCCTTGCCACCCGGTCGCAGCACGGTGAGGGACCGCTCGAGGTTCTCGCCGCCGAGGCTGTCGAGGACGAGGTCGTACCCGGAGAGCTCCTGGGCGAAGTCCTGCGTGCGGTGGTCGATGACGACGTCCGCGCCGAGCTCCCGGACGAAGTCGCCGTTGGCGGCAGACGCGGTCGTGGCGACGTGTGCGCCGAGGTGCTTGGCGAGCTGGATCGCGATCGTGCCCACGCCGCCCGAGCCCGCGTGGATCAGGACCTTCTGCCCGGCCTGCACGTCTCCGCGCTCGACGAGGGCCTGCCACGCGGTCAGGGCGACGAGCGGGAGCGACGCGGCCTCGACCGGACTCGTGTTCGCGGGGGCGTGTGCGACGTCGGACTCGTCGATGGCGATGCGTTCGGCGAAGGTGCCGATGCGGTGGTCACGCGGTCGCGAGAAGACCTCGTCGCCGACGGCGAACCGGCGGACCGCGGCACCGACGGCGATGACCGTGCCGGCGACGTCGTGCCCGAGGGTCAGCGGGGTCCTGTACGGCAGGATCAGCTTGAACTCGCCGAGCCGCAGCTTCTCGTCGAGCTGGTTGAGCCCGGCGGCGGCGACCGCGACGAGCACGTCGTGGTCGCCGACCACCGGCTCGGGGACGTCGGCTCCGTGGAGGGGCTGCTTGTAGTCGTCGAAGATGAACGCGCGCATGGGTCTGGTGCTCCTGTGGTCGTGAGGGTCTGGGGGGTACTGGGGGCTACTGGCCGAGCAGGTCGCGGACCGCGTCGACGACGGCCGTCCGGTCCTGGGAGACGACGCCGTGCCCGGCATCGGGGACGATCCGCACCGAGGCGTGCGGGAATCGATCGCGCAGGACGTCGACGTTGGCGACCGAGACCATCCGGTCGGAGTCGCCGTGCACGAGCAACGCGGGCCCGGTGAACCCGGACGGCGTCGACACGAGGGGCCGATCGCCCCACCGGCGGACCGCGCGGAGTTGTGCGCGGAACACCGCCGGGCTGATCGCACGGTCTCGGTCGGCACGCGGACGGGTGAGGCGTGCCCGGTAGTCGGCAGCGGCACGGCGCCCGGCCGGTGTCCTGGTGAAGAACAGCAGGGTCGTGGGATCGGTGGCGGTGACGAGCCCCCGCAGGATCGTGCGGACGACGACACCGGTCATGCGTGCGAGACCGGGCCCGCCAGCCGGTCCCGACCCGGCCAGCACGAGGTGCTCCACGAGGCCGGGGGCGCGCTCGACGATCTCCTGCGCGACCATCCCGCCCATCGACAACCCGAACAGGTCGATCCGGTCGAGACCGAGCTCCCGGATCGCTGCGAGGGCGTCCGTTGCCATGTCCTCGATCGAGTCGCGGGCGCGTCCTCCGGCGCCACCGACGCCGCGGTAGCCGAGCAGGACCACGCCGCCGCGCTCGGCCAGCGGCTGGACGAGCTCGGGGTCGAAGCTGTCGAGGTTCGCGGCGAGGTGGGTCAGGACGACGAGCGGGATGCCCGCGGTGGTGCTGCCGAGTGTGCGGGCCAGGACGGTTCCGCCCGGGACGGCGATCGCGCGGGTCGTCGTCGACCGGGTGCGCTCGGTGTGCGGTTCGTCGTCCATCGCCGTCCTCGTCTCGTGTGGTGCGCCTCGGCCTGTCCCGAGTATGCTCAATAATGAGCACACTCAGTAATGTTGTCAAGGAGCGTGATGGAATCCAACCTCGGTCGGCGGGAACGCGGACGGCAGGACAAGACCCGGCGCATCCTCGATGCCGCACGCACCCTGTTCCTGGAGCGGGGCGTCAGCGGGGTCACCACACAGCAGATCGCCGACCGGGCGGACGTCGCCGTCGGCACCCTGTTCCGGTACGCGGCGACCAAGGCCGAGCTGCTGATCATGGTGCAGAACGAGCGGTTCGCAACGGCGATCGACGACGGTCTCGCGGCGGTCGCGGCCGCCCCCGACGATGCCGATGCCGTGCCGGTCGTGCTCGCGCTGCTCGGACCGGTGGTGCGCTGTGTCCGGGAGCATCCCGAGAACGGTCGGACCTACCTGCACGAGCTGGTGTTCGGCGACCCGGCGGAACCGAACCGGCACCGCGGACTCGCCCTGGCCCAGCGTCTCGAGGACGGGGTGGCCGCGGTGCTCGAGCGGCACGCCCGGGTCACGACCGTCGACGCCCCGGTGCTCGCCCGGGTGGTCACCGCCGTGCTGCACATCGGGCTGACCGCCACCGTCCACCAGGCGCTGACGACCGAGGAGCTGCTGCAGGACCTCAGCGCCCAGACCACCGTGGCCCTCGAGCCCGCGCTGCGAACGAGTGGGCGTGCAGCACGGTGAACACTGCGCTCGGGGGTGAGTCCGGTGGGTCCGGTGGGCCCGGAGCCGCCCGGTTCAGGACCGTTCTGCGACGAGCTGGACCAGCGCGGCGACCACCTCGTCCGGCGTCGTCTGCCACATCTGCGGTGACAAGTGTCCACTCGCGTCCATGCTGGCGATCCCGTGCGCACTCGTGAGCAGCATCGCGCCGTAGAGGTGTGCTCGCTCGGTGCCGACCACGTCACCCACGATGGCCAGGAACTCGGCCTGGGCCCGTGCTGCAGCGGCGATGGCTTCGTCCGGGTCGTTGGCCGGCAGGGTGAACATCATCCGGTAGACCTCCGGCTCGTCCTTCGCCACCGTCATCAGGGCCTCGAGTGCCGCCCGGAGGACGGCCTCGGACGACCGGTGTCCCCCCGCACCGATCTGTGCGAGCTCCTCGGCGATGCGGTCCCAGCTCTCGGCGCCGACCGCGGCGAGCAGGCTCTCCTTGTCCGCGAAGTGCCGGTACGCGGCACCACGGGACACCTGGGCTCGGTTCCCCACTTCGCGGAGGGTGACACGCTGCGGCCCGCCCTCGTCGAGCAGCGACCTGGCGGCGTCGAGGAGCGAACGGCGCGTGATCGCAGCGGATTCTGCTCGGCTGACCATCCCATGATCATACAGTTGACAATGTCATCCGAAGTGCTACGTTACCCAGATGACAACGTCAACTGAAACTGGTTCGCTCTTCGTCGTGACCGGAGCCTCGACCGGCATGGGTGCAGCGACCGTCCGTGCGCTCGCTGCCCGGGGCCACCGTGTGCTCGCCGGTGTCCGACGGCCCGAGGACGGCCAAGCCCTGCAGTCCGCGACCGTGCGCCCCGTCATCCTCGACATCACCGACCCCGCGCAGATCGCGGAACTCGCCGCCGAGGTCGACGCGGACGGTCACCCGCTGGCAGCCGTGGTCAACAACGCGGGCATCGCGGTGAACGCGCCGGTCGAGGTGCTCCCCATGGACGAGTGGCGGCGCCAGTTCGACGTGAACTTCTTCGGCCACATCGCCGTGACGCAGGCCCTGCTGCCCGCGCTGCTCCGGAGCCGTGGTCGTGTCGTCATGATGAGCTCCCTCGGAGGTCGCTTGGCCCAGCCGACCTACGGCGCGTACTCCGGGTCGAAGTTCGCACTCGAGGCCGTCAGCGATGCACTCCGCCGAGAGCTCGCGGCAGACGGCGTCGGAGTCGTGATCGTGGAGCCCGGAGCAGTCAAGACCGAGATGGTGGGGCGCGGTGGCACGACCGCGCGGCGCCTGGCCGACGCGATGACCCCGGACCAGCAGCGTCGGTACGGCGGGCTGATCCACGCGATCCTCGCCCAGTCGGACACCTTCCTGCGCGACGGGGTCACCGCTGCCGTCGCGGCGGAGACCATCGTGACTGCTGCGACCCACCCGCGCCCGAAGACCCGGTACACGATCGGGCGTGACGCGGCGCTCCTCACCCGACTGGCCCGGATCCTCCCGGACCGTGCCCTCGACCGCGTGCTCGCCCGCGCACTCCGCCCGCTGTTGCCGTCCGCCCGCTGATCATCGTCCTCCCCACTCGACAGGAAGCAGACCCCATGCCCTCTCTCAACGACGCCGTCGTCCTGGTCACCGGAGCGAACGGCGGGATCGGCACCGAACTCGTCCGTGTCGCGCTCGAACGCGGCGCGGCCAAGGTCTACGCGACCGCACGCACACCCCGAGACTGGCACGACCCTCGCATCGTGCCGCTGCGGCTCGACGTCACGGATCGTTCCTCGATCACGGCCGCCGTCGCCGCAGCCCAGGACGTCACCGTCGTGATCAACAACGCGGGCGTCCTCCCGCCGACGGCGAGCATGCTCGACCTGGACGAGCGGGACCTGCGGCAGGTGATGGAGAGCAACTTCTTCGCACCGGTCCAGGTCGCACAGGCGTTCGCACCGCTCCTGGTCGCGGCCCGCGGCACAGCACTCGTCACCATCCACTCCGTCGCCAGCTGGCTGGCGTACGGCGGCTCCTACAGTGCGTCGAAAGCGGCACTCTGGGCTGCCACCAACGCCTTCCGACTCGAACTCGCGCCGGCTGGGGTGCTCGTGACGGGCGTGCACGTCGGGTACGTGGACACGCGGATGGCTGCGCACACCGACGCCGCGAAGACGTCCCCGGCAGCCGTCGCGGAGATGGTGCTGGACGGCGTCGAGCGGGACGAGTACGAGGTCATCGCAGACGACCTGAGCGCGCACGTGAAAGCGAACCTGGGAGCACCGATCGGGGTGCTCTACCCCGAGCTGGCCCACGAGGCACCCTGACCGGCACCCCGGCACCCCTCAGATGTCGAGCACCCCGTCTACCGCGTCCGCTCGGTCGGCGATGTGCCCGCTGTCGATGTCCTCGTCCAGGTGCACGCCGACGTAGGTCCAGTCCTCCACGTGCCCGGCGTCGTCGAACACCCGGTAGCGCCGACGGAGCCGCAGGTACGGCACGGCGCGGTGCTCGAACGACACCACGAGCTCGGTCGCCGGCCACTCCCCCTCGACGGTGACCTCGACGGCTCGGTAGTCGCTCGCCGACCGCCGGGGTTCGGGGTGGTCGCGGGTCCACAGGGTGCCGGGCTGGTCGAGGGCTTCGAACACGTCCACGAGGTCCGCGACCGCGCGCTCCCGTGCGGCAGCGTCCAGGTCGTGCAGCGGCCAGCGCGCGCCCTCGACGTCGGTCAGGTCGAACCGCTCCGTCCACGGAGCGCGGGCTGCTTCCAGACGTTCCTGTTCGTCCTCCCACGACGTCTCGTCCTCGTCGCTCGCGGCACGGGACGGCAGGTCATCGGTGGTGACGACGCTGGGCAGGCCGGCAGCGACGTCGAGGTCGACCTCCCGAGCGTCGTAGTGGTAGGTCAATCCGCCCGTCGGATCGGGTGTGCGCCGGGGTCCGGTGGGCATGTACCGGACGGTGAGCACCGTGCCCGCCCGGCGGACCTCCTCAGCCAGGTGGTCGACGGTGATCGTCGTCCGGCTGCCGTCGGTCCGCACGAGCACGAGGTCGGTCGGCGGGGTCGGCAGGGGCGGCGCGGGATCGGCCGGTGGTCCCGACGGGCGAGGGAAGTCGTCCTCGTCGTCGGCGTCGGGTCCGGCACTCCAGAAGTAGCGGGGGCGGACGTCGTGATCGTCGTCGTCCAGCAGCTCGGGGTCGTCGTCCTCCGGCTCCTCGCCGGCCGCCAGCGTCGCCGCCCACTCCTCCGGCGACGGCCAGAACGGCTCCGACGGCGCCCACGGCAGGGTCTCCGGGTCGACGCCGTCGAGCGGGTCGTCCGAGTCCTCGTCGTTCTCGACCGCCTCGTCGTCCTCCGGATCCTCGAGGCCCTCGTCCTCGTCCTCACCCATCCACATCGACGCGTCACGTGGGTCGCCGATCCACAGCCCCTCGACGTCCGCCCCGAACACCCGTCGATCCCCGAGGTCGACCGCGCACGTCACCCCGGCCGGCGTGACGTGCACGGCCATCCGCGACTCTGTGTCGAGGTCGCCTTCAGCGTCCTCGCGCGACACGTAAACCACCCAAGCGCCCTCGTCGGTCGCGAGGACCCCGACCTCGTCGACCGCACCGTCCGGCAACGGGGCGTCCGGCCACGTCACCCACCGCACGTCGTCGCCCGTGACGACCGCCGCGACCGGTCGTGTGGCGTCCGGCACGATCGTCGCGTCACCGACGCCGACGGCGTCGATGGGCTCGAGGAAGCTGCTCATGCAGCGACCGTACCGCGGCCCTGTGGCCGGCCCGTGAACAGCCGGGAGGCCCGTGGCGGGCCCGCACCGCGCCTCCCGTTCGCCCGTTGCCGGTCCACCTGCCGGACCCGCCGCAGCGGTCGGGCGCATGATGGGCGGATGGCACGCATCCTCGTCACCGGATCCACCGACGGCCTCGGGCGGGGAACCGCCGACTCGCTGCTCCGCAGCGGACACGACGTCGTCGTCCACGCACGCAACCCGGCCCGCGTCGAGGCGGTCGCCGACCTGGTGGAGCGCGGCGCCGAACTCGTCGTCGCCGACCTGGCGGACCGCGACGCCGTGATCGCCACCGCCCGGGAACTCGACGCCGGCACCCCGCTCGACGCCGTCGTGCACAACGCCGGCGTGATCTCCGGCCGTTCCCTGGTGCCCGTGAACGTCGTGGCGCCGTACCTGTTCACCGCGTTGCTGCGCTCGCCGGGGCGGCACGTGTACCTGAGCAGCGGGATGCACCGGGGCGGCCGTCCGCGCCTGGACACCGTCGACTGGACCGGCGCTTCGGAGACGAACTCGTACTCCGACACGAAGCTGTTCGTGACGGCGCTCGCCGCCGAGGTGCCGCTCCGACGCCCGGGCGTGCTGAGCAACGCCGTCGACCCGGGCTGGGTGGCGACCAAGATGGGCGGGGCCGGCGCTCCCGACGACTTCGAGCTGGGACACCGCACGCAGGAGACGCTCGCGACCGACCCAGACCAAACCGTGACAGGCGGTTACTGGTTCCACGGGGAGCGGCAGGAACCGCACCCGGCGGTCGCGGACCAGCGGTTCCGCACCGCACTGCTCGACGCGCTCGCCGAGGCCACCGGCATCACGCTCTGAGTCGCTGACGGAACCGCCGCGACCGGTCGGGTGCTCCTGCGAAGGCGATCGTGGCGTCCGGACGAGGATGGCGTCGACACGACGAACGGAGGACCCGGTGACCCTCGGCCTGCACAACGGATCGAGTGGGTGGCAGCGCGTGCGACGGCACGGCCTGCTCCTCGCGAACGTCGCCGTCTTCGTCGTGTGCTTCGTCGGCATGGTGTTCGCCGGGTGGCGGGTGTCCGCGGCGGACGCCCTCCAGCACGGCGAGGCGGCCGTGTCGCTCTGGGGCTTCCTGACGAGCGGCGACTTCGCCGAGGCGACCTTCGAGAACTGGGAGAGCGAGTTCCTGCAGATGGGCGCGTACATCGTGTTCACGGTGTTCCTGTTCCAGAAGGGGTCGAGCGAGTCCGAGCCCCTGGACGAACAGAGCCCGCAGGACGAGGACCCCCGGGAGCACGCCGACGACCCGAAGGCCCCGTGGCCGGTGCGCCGGGGCGGGATCGTGCTCGTGCTGTACGAGAACTCCCTGCTGATCCTGTTCGCGGTGCTGTTCCTCGGCAGTGTCGTCGGGCACGTGATCGGTGGCGCTGCGGCCTACAACGAGGAGCAGCTCGAGCACGGCGACAGCGTGGTCTCGGCGTGGGGCTACCTCGGCACGAGCCAGTTCTGGTTCGAGTCGATGCAGAACTGGCAGTCGGAGTTCCTCGTCATCTCGGTGATGGTGATCGCCACCGTGTCCCTGCGGCAACGAGGGTCGAGCCAGTCGAAGCCCGTGGCCGCACCGACGGAGCAGACCGGCGCCTGAGCGCGGCCGAGACCGGACGGGAGGCCCGTGGCGGACCCCCCACGGGCCTCCAGTCCGATCCGCACCACGCTGGTGCGGTAGGTTCCTGCCGAACGCAGTCCGCACGTGAGAGGGGGCGCCCGATGGCGCAGGGGCACCGCTCTCCGCCCACGATGAGCGACGTCGCCGCCGTGGCGGGTGTCTCGAAGAAGACCGTCTCGAACGTGCTGTCCGGCTACGAACACGTCTCCGTCCGCACCCGCGACCGTGTGATGGCCGCCGTCGACGAGCTCGGCTACGAGCTCAACGTCTCGGCCCGGAACTTCCGCGCCGGACGCTCCAAGGTGCTCGGGCTCGCGGTGCCGGAACTGCGGCAGGCGTACTTCGCCGAACTCGCCGACGCCGTCATCCGCGCTGCCGGAGCCGTGGGCTACACGGTGCTCATCGAGCAGACCGCGAGCGGCGTGCGCGAGGCGGACGCGATCACCCGGATGCGCGAGCACTCCATCGACGGCATCATCTACAGCCCGCTGACCGTCCGGCCGAGCGATGCCGCCGCGCTCGAGGTGAAGTTCCCCCTGGTCGTGCTCGGTGAGCCGATCCCGGACGCCCCCGTGCCGTTCATCGCCATGTCGAACGCCGACGCGCTGCGGGACGCGACCGCGCATCTGCTCGACGCCGGCCGCCGGTCGATCGCGTTCATCGGCTCCGACCCGTCGGGACCCGTGCGCACGGCGCAGGAGCGACTGCGGGGCTACCGCGAGGCACTCCTCGACGCCGGCGTGCCGTTCGCGCCCGAGCGGGTGGTGCCGACCGCGCTGTGGCACCGGGCCGAGGGGGCGGCGGCTGCGCGGCAGCTCCTCGAAGCTGGGGTGCCGGTCGACGGGATCGTCTGCTGCAACGACGCGCTGGCGCTCGGGGCGATGAGTGCCCTGCAGCTCGCGGGCCGGACCGTGCCGGACGACGTCGCGGTCGTCGGGTTCGACGACATCGAGGAGTCGGCGTACTCGACCCCGGCGCTGACCACGGTGTCGGCCGACCTGGACCGGGTCGCGGCGACGGCGGTCGGGGTGCTCGTCGCCCAGCTCGAGGAGGGTGCCCCGGCGACACCGGGGGTGCTGCGCTCCCCGCACGCACTCGTCGTCCGGGCGTCGTCCGGACCGTTGCGTCCGGTTGCTGTCTGACCCGTTGACCGCGGGTGCTCCCCGACCCCTTGACCGGGTGGTCGAGCACCGGCTACTGTCCACATTTACACCGGTGTAAATCCGGGATGGACGAGGTCCGCACACCGACGTGCCGGACGGATGGCAGGTTTTCGATGAAGAAGCACATCGCGGTCGTCGCGCTCGCAGCAGCGGCGTCGCTCTCCCTCGCCGGGTGCGCCGGCTCCCCCGGATCGTCGGGTGACGGCGGCCACGTCGACCTGACGTTCTGGCACGGCTACACCGAGGCCGACGGCAAGGTCCTGGACGGCATCGTCAAGGACTTCAACGCCTCGCAGGACAAGGTCACCATCACGACCCAGACGAAGACCTGGGCCGTGATCGACGACACGATGCTCCCCGCCCTGTCCGCGAAGAAGGGCCCGGACCTCGTCGCGATGACCTCCGACCGGCTGCCGGTCTACGCGCAGAAGAAGGCGCTGGTCGACCTCAGCGACTTCTACGCCGACGACGCCAACAACACCGGGGACCTGAAGGAACAGGCCGTCGCGATGGAGCGGGTCGACGGCAAGGAGTACGGGGTGCCGAGCGGGTTCGTCCCGCTCTCCGTGATCTACAACAAGAAGCTGTTCGCAGCGGCCGGCATCGACTCCTTCCCGACCACCTGGGACGAGTGGGTCGCCGACGCGAAGAAGCTCACGAAGGACGAGAACGGCGACGGCACCCCCGAGCAGTACGGGCTCGTGCTGCCGGACCACCAGACCGTCGGCAACGGCATCTGGCCGAGCCTGTTCGCCGGCAACGGCGGATCGATCACGAACGAGGCGGGCACGAAGTCCACCATCGACTCCGCCGCGAACGCCGAGACGCTCGAGTACTGGGCGAAGGCGGTGCGCGACGACAAGATCTCGCCGACCGGTGTCGACGGCATCGCCGCGGACAAGCTCTTCACGGCCGGCAAGACCGCCATGGAGATCGGCGGCCCCTGGATGGCCGGCGTCGCCGAGGCGTCGGACATCGACTACGGCATCGCGGCGATCCCGGCGGGCCCCGAAGCGCAGGTGGCCTCGGCCATCGGCATCTCGCTCGGTGTGACGGCCCAGACCGACGACGCGAAGCAGGCCGCAGCCGAGCGGTTCCTGCGCTACTTCAACGAGCAGTCCGTCGCGACGAAGTGGGCCCTCGGGTCCGGCTGGCCGCCGCTCCGCACCGACGTCACCGCCGCGGACGTCGACGAGAACCCGACCGTCGCGACGCTCACCGGGCTGCCGGGCACCACGATCCCGCTCCTGCCCGGCGTGGTCGACAGCGCTGACGTGCTCACCGCCGTGGACACCGCGACCCAGAAGGCGATTTCGGGCGGGGACCCCGGATCGCTCCTCGCCACCGCCGACGCCGACGTGCAGTCGGCCCTGAAGTAGCAGCAGCGGCCCTCGGAGGACCCTCGTGACCACGCAGCAACTCGGCCGACGCCGTCGGTACCGACCACCGGGCCAGCTCGGCGGACGATCGCCCCTGAACGGCACGTTCCGCCGCCGCGCCACCATCGTCGGGTTCCTCGCACCCGCGATCGTCATCCTCGGGGCGTTCGTGCTCTGGCCGATGCTCTCGGCGCTCCAACTGTCGTTCACCGACGCCAGCGGATTCGGCGACCCGTCGTTCATCGGGTTCGCGAACTACGTCCGGGTCTTCACCGACCCCGACGTCCTGCGGTCCATCGGCAACACCGCGCTCTACTCGGTGCTCTTCACCCCCGTCGCGATCGTCGTCGCCCTGGTGCTCGCCCTCGTGCTGAACCACCCGGCCCTGCCGTTCCGCGGGTTCTTCCGGTCGGCGCTGTTCCTGCCGTTCATCGTGTCCCTGGCCGTCGCCGCGTTCGCGTGGTCGTACCTGCTCGACCCGCAGATCGGCCTGCTGAACCACTGGCTGCAGCTCGTCGGCATCCGGCTCGGCAACGTGCTGCAGGACCCGACGCTCGCGATGCCCACCGTGGTGCTCGTGGCCGTGTGGAAGAACTTCGGCTTCTACATGGTGATCTTCCTGGCCGGGCTGCAGGAGATCCCCACGAGCCTGTACGAGGCAGCGCAGCTCGACGGGGCGAACGGCCGCCAGCGGTTCGCGAACGTCACCTTCCCGATGCTGAGCAACACGATGGCGTTCGTCGTGATCGTCGCCCTCATCGCCGCGCTGCAGGCGTTCGACCAGATCTACGTCCTGACCGGCGGTGGTCCGTACCGGTCGACCGAGACGATCGTCATGCAGATCTACCAATCCGGCTTCAAGGACCTCGACCTCGGGTTCGCGAGCGCCCTGGCGTACGTGCTCCTCATCGCGACCCTGCTGCTCAGCCTCGTGCAGTTCCTGTTCTTCGGGAAGCGCGGAGAGGACACCGCATCATGACCGCGCTCCCCCGTCCCGCGACCGTCGTCCGACGCAGCACGGTGGCCCGTCGACAGCCGTCGATGCGCTGGCTCGGCTTCGCAGTCGTGGCCGTCGTGACCCTGGCGGTGCTGCTCCCCGTGCTCGTGATCGTGTTCACCGCGTTCAAACCGGCGAGCGAGGTCAACGCCTACCCGCCGACGCTGTTCCCGCACACCTGGACGCTCGACAACTTCCGGGCGATCTTCACGCAGCTGCCGTTCGGGCGGCTCATCCTGAACAGCTTCGCCTTCGCCGGCGGTGTCACGGTGTTCGCGCTGGCGTTCGACGCGCTCGCCGCCTACGCCCTGGCACGGCTCGACTTCCGGGGCAGCAAGGTGCTGCTCATCGTGATCGTCGCCAGCCTGATGATCCCGTTCCAGGCGACACTCATCCCGATCTACCAACTGGTGTCGGACCTCGGGTGGGTGAACACGTTCGCGGGGCTCATCGCTCCCCGGGCGGCCGACGCCTTCGGGATCTTCTTCCTGCGGCAGTTCTTCGTGTCGCTGCCCCGCGACCTGGACAACGCGGCGCGGATCGACGGGGCCTCGGAGTGGCGGATCTTCCGGAGCGTCGTCCTGCCGAACGCCGTCCCCGCCCTGCTCACCCTCGGCATCTTCACCTTCGTCAACAACTGGAACGACCTGCTCTGGCCGCTGGTGTTCACCACCGACCAGGACATGGGGACCATCACGTCCGGCCTCACCCTGCTGACCGGACCCGGCGGGATCATCCCGCAGGGCGTGATGATGGCCGGCGCCCTGATCGCCGTGCTGCCCCTCGCCGTCATGTTCCTGCTCGTGCAACGCCGCTTCATCGAGAGCGTCGCCAGCACCGGGCTCAAGTGACGACGACACCGCACGAGCCCGGAGCGGCCGTGCCCACCACGAAACGAGACACCATGCACTGGTCCGACGACGGCAGGCTGCACTTCGCCCTGGGCATCGAGGACACCTTCGTCCCGCAGGCCCGACCGGGTGAACGGCCCATCGACGAGTACGAGCTGACCGACCACTACCGGCAGTACGCCGCCGACCTCGGGCTGGCGGTCGACGTCGGCGCCGAGCTCCTGCGCTGGGGCGTCCCCTGGTACCGGGTCGCCCCCGAGCCGGGCGTCTGGGACTGGTCGTGGGTGGACGGCGTCATGGCGCGGTTCCGCGAGACCGGCCTGCGGCCCGTCGTCGACCTGCTGCACTACGGCACACCGCTCTGGCTCGACGGGCAGTTCGCCCACCCCGACTACCCGGCGCACGTCACCGAGTACGCCGCCCGGTTCGCGGCGCGGTACGGCGACGTCGCCACCGACTACACGCCCGTCAACGAGCCCGTCATCCACGCCCTGTTCTCGGGTGAGTACGGCTACTGGCCCCCGTACCTGACCGGCGCCGAGGGGTCGGCCCGGATCGCGTCCGCCCTGGCCAAGGGGTTCGTCTCGACGCAGCACGCGATCACCCGTGAACTCGGAGACGCCGCCACCTTCGTGCACGTGGATGCCGGCATCCGGTACGTGGGCGACGTCGACGCCCCGGAACACCGCGACACGGTCGCGCGCCTGCGCGCCCAGACGTTCCTGGTCGAGGACCTGGTCACCGGTGGCGTCGACGACGCGCACCCCCTGGTCGGTCGGCTGCGCTCCGGCGGCGTCACCGACGCCGACCTCGACTGGTTCCGGCAGCACGCGGTCCGGCCCGACGTGATGGGCGTCAACTACTACCCGCTGCACTCCACCGAGGTCTTCGAGACGGGGGTGCACCACGGCGGCGGGTTCGCCGACCCGCGGCCCTACGAGGACACCGGCGTCGAGGGGCTCCGCGACGTGCTCACCACCTACGCCGAGCGCTACGGCGCCCCGGTCATGCTCACGGAGACCTGCGTCACCGGTTCGGTCGAGGAGCGCATCGGCTGGCTGGACGCATCCGTTGCGGCCGTGCGGGAGCTCCGCGACGAGGGCGTGCCGGTCGTCGGCTACACCTGGTGGCCGCTGTTCGACATGTACGAGTGGACCTGGCGGCACACGGACGCCCCACGCCAGGAGCACCTGCTCACGATGGGCCTCTTCGACCTCGTCGAGGACGGCGCGGGCGGCCTCGACCGTCGCCGCAACCCGGTCGCCGACGCGTTCGCTGCGCACACGCGACAGGAACGGGCCGTGGCAGCGGCCCTGTCCGCGACCCCGTGACGGACGGGAGGTCCGTGGCGGACCCGCCACGGGCCTCCCGTCCGTCCCGGTGCCGCGTCTCAGGCCGCGACCGGCTCCGCAGGTCGGTCACGCAGCGCCGGGCAGTGCTCGGCGGTGGGGTGCTCGGTGATCGCGATGACCTGGTCGAGCCGCCCCCGGACCGCCTCGAGCTCGGCCAGCTGCGCGGTGATCCGGTCCCGCTCGGCGATGAGGAGCGCGAACGACTCCGGCGTCGACTCCCCGCGGTCGACGCAGGGCAGCAGCTGCACGATCGTGCGGCTCGCGAGCCCGGCGGCGAACAGCTGCTGCACGAGCTGGACCCGCTCGACGGCTGCGTCCGTGTAGACCCGCTGCCCGCTCGCGGTGCGCGACGCGGTGAGCAGCCCCTGCTCCTCGTAGTACCGCAGCGAGCGGACGCTGACGCCGGTCTCGGCCGCGAGGTCACCGATGCGCATGGTGCTCCGATCCGGGCTTGCCCCTGACATGGATGTGAGGTCTTAGCGTAGCCGAGCCGCTGCGGGAGACACCCGCGCGGCAGGAGGAGACACCATGGACATCGCTGGATCGGTCGCGCTCGTCACCGGCTCGAACCGCGGCATCGGACGCCGCTTCGCCCTGGAGCTGCTGGAGCGCGGGGCATCGAAGGTCTACGCAACCGCACGCCGACCCGAACTCGTCGACGTCGAGGGCGTCGTCGCGCTGCCCCTCGACATCACCGACCAGGCCTCGGTCGACGCGGTGGCCGCCGCCGCGGGCGACGTGACGCTGCTCGTGAACAACGCCGGCATCTCGACGCAGGGCTCCCTGGTGACCGACGACCTGACCATCGTCCGGAAGGCCATGGACACGCACTTCTGGGGCAGCCTGTCGATGATCCGCGCCTTCGCGCCGGTGATCGAGCAGAACGGCGGCGGCGCGATCGTCAACGTGCTGTCGGCCCTGTCGTGGTTCGCGGCGCCCGGCGCGGGTGGCTACGCCGCAGCGAAGGCGGCCGAGTGGAACATGACGAACGCCGTCCGCCTCGAGCTCGCCGACCGGGGCATCAGCGTGCAGGGACTCCACCTCGGTGCGGCCGACACCGACATGATGGGCGACTACGACGGTCCGAAGACCGACCCGACGGACGTGGCCCGAGCGGCACTCGACGGTGTGGAGCGCGGCGTGGCCGAGGTGCTCGTCGACGACTGGAGCCGGATGGTGAAGGCGTCGCTCGTCGATGCACCGGAGCGCTTCTACGCGCAGATGGCCTGAGCGCCGCCCCTGACTGGGGGCGTGTCCCCGCAGCGCAGTCCTGGACCCGCTGCGTGGTCATCGGCGAGCATGGACCCCGATCAGGAGCGGGGGCACGTCGCCTGCCGCTGGAAGGGAACCATGCGTCCTGTCAGGAACGCGCTGAGCACCGGGGCGATCGTCGCGATCCTCGCCGGCCTCACCATCACCGCAGCACCCGCCCAGGCGGCGACCCCGGGGGCCGGCGCGAGCTGCGCCCCCGGGACCCTGTCCGTGCAGACGCTCGAGAGCGGCTGCACGGCGACCTCCGGCACGGTCGTGACGCCCGACGGCCGCACCTTCGCGCTCCCCGCGCCGGGTGAGAGCGTCATGGCGAGCAGCTCGGCCGCCCCCGGGGCGCCCGAACTCGCCGACGTCCTCATCGCGAACAACGGCTCCGCCGGTGTCGCCGTCCGCGTCGACGAGGCCTGGACCGGTTCGGCCCCCGCCGTCCAGCAGGAGCGTGCGCAGAGCCAGGCCGCGACGGCACAGGCCGCCCCCGCCGCGACGACCGCTGCGACCACGAAGTGCACGAGCACGGCGTACAAGGCGTCCGGCTACACCTGGCCGAGCACGGTCAAGTGGTACTACAACCAGACCGGGCAGAAGTCGACGTACGCCAAGGACGCCCTGCGCAAGGGGGCGAACGCCTGGAACGGCACGATCTCGGCGTGTGACCGGACCGTCACGTCGACGGCGAAGAACGACTACCTGCGTCTCGCGACCCAGAAGCCCAACCTCACCGACCAGGGCGGCTGCTCGCGGAACAACGGCTACAACGTGATGGGTTGGGGCAAGCTCCCGACCGGGACCCTCGGCGTGACGTGCATCTGGTTCGACGGCAACGGCAACGCCCGCGAGGCCGACCAGCGCTACGCCACCGGCTTCAAGTGGAGCTCGACGGCCACCTGCTCGGGCGCGCGCTTCGACACCCAGGTCGTCGCCACGCACGAGTGGGGCCACCTGTACGGCCTCGACCACGTGAAGACCGGCACCGGCCAGGTCATGGAGCCGTCCGGCGGCTACTGCGAGCTCGACGGCCGCACGCTCGGCCGTGGCGACATGACGGGGATCTCGACGCTCTACTGAGCTCGACGTTCTGCAGGGACACGGACGGGGTCGTGGCGGAGAACCGCCGCGACCCCGTTGGTCTGTCTGTGGGTCTCGGTCAGACCGCGTCGGCGCAGTCGGTCTCGGTCAGACCGCGTCGGCGCGCAGGAACTCCGCCACCGGGGTGGACCCGGTGTTGAAGCGGAAGGTGTTGCCGGCCGTACCGGGGTTCTCGACCACGTCGGCGACCACGTGCGCCACGTCACCGCGCGGCACCTGAGTCGACGAGCCGTCCCAGTCGACGGAGCCGGTCGGCTCGTCGTCGGTCAGGGTGCTCGGGGCGACGATCGTCCACTGCAGCCCCGAGTCGCGGAGCACGGCGTCGGCGATCATCTTCGACTGCGCGTACGCGAAGAAGTCCTGGTCCTGCGGGACGCCGTGGTCGAGCTGCGAACCCGAGAACGACACCATCACGTAGCGGTCGACGCCGGCCTGCTTCGCCCCCTGGATCGACAGCACCGCAGCGTCGCGGTCGATCGCCCAGGTCCGGTCGACGGACCCGCCACCGGCACCGGCCGACCACACCACGGCGTCGTGCCCGCGGACGAGTTCGGCGAAGTCGTTCAGGGACTGCTGCTGGATGTCCGCGACGTGCGGTTCGCCGCCGTGGGCTCGGATCTCGTCGGACTGGTCGGCGTTCCGGATGACGGAGGTGACCGTGTGTCCGCGCTCGGACAGGATGCGGGTGGCGAGGAGTGCGACCTTGCCGTGGCCGCCGAAGACGATGACGTTGCTCATGGGCCGGACGCTACTCGGGGCGGCTCCGTGCCCGGGGAACGCCCGACGTCCGCCCGTCGCCCGCGATGCTCGGAACACCCGAGGTCACCGTGCGTACCGTCAGGGGCAACACGACAGGAGTCACGATGAGCAAGCAGCACGAGCAGCACACCCTGGTCCGCACCCTGGTCCTCGGCATCATGAGCGGCGGCCGGAGCGCCACCCCGCTCGCCGTCCTCGCACTGAACCACGACCGGTCCTCGCTGAAGGGCTCGTGGCAGCAGTGGAAGGTCTTCAGCACCCCGGTCGGCCGCGGGCTGCTCGTGGCCTCCGCCATCGGTGAGCTCATCGGCGACAAGCTGCCGAAGACCCCGAACCGCATCGCCCCGTCCGCACTGCTCGGACGGATCGCGTCCGGTGCCCTCGCCGGTGCCGCCCTCGGCACCACGGGCAAGCGTGACCTGCGCATCGAGGGCGCGATCCTCGGTGGCGTCGGTGCCCTCGTCGGCAGCTTCGTCGGCTGGGGTGCGCGCAAGGCCCTCGGGGGTGCGGGCCTGCCCGACCCCGTCGTCGCGCTCGCCGAGGACGCCGCGACCATCGCCGGTTCCGTGAAGGTCATCACCGCCGACTGAGCGTGCCGTTCGTGCGCGGCGCTCGTGGGCGCCTCGCTCGCCGCGGGCGTGTTTCGTGAGCAGGAATGGTCGGGTCGCACCGCCGCACCCGACCATTCCTGCTCACGATGCGCACGCCTCGGCCTACGGTGGCCCCCATGCACATCGTCGTCATCGGAGCCACCGGCCACATCGGCTCGTTCCTCGTCCCCCGTCTCGTCCGCTCGGGTCACCGGGTCGTCGCCGTCACACGCGGCACGAGCACCCCGTACGCCGACGTTCCGGAGTGGCAGCAGGTCGAGCGGATCACCGCCGACCGCGAGCAGGAGGACCGCGACGGCACCTTCGGCAGCCGCATCGCCGCGCTCGGTGCCGACGCCGTCGTCGACCTCGTCTGCTTCACCGAGTCCTCGGCCGCAGCGCTGGTCGACGCGCTCCGCGGCACCGGCACGCACCTGGTGCACTGCGGCTCGATCTGGCGCGCCGGCGTCTCGCACGTGCTGCCGATCACCGAGCAGAACGCGACTCCGCCGTTCGGTGACTACGGCGTCCAGAAGGACGCAATCGCCCGGATGCTCAAGGAAGAAACCGCATCAGGCGGTTTGGTCACGACGTCGCTGCACCCCGGGCACATCAGCGGTCCGGGCTGGACGCCGATCGGTCCGCTCGGCAACCTCGACACGTCGGTGCTGACGAAGCTGTCCGCCGGCGAACCGCTCGAGGTCCCCGGTCTCGGCGCCGAGACGATGGCACACGTGCACGCCGACGACGTCGCCCAGGCGTTCCAGCTCGCGGTCGAGCACCGCGATGCGGCGGCGGGCGAGGACTTCTTCGTCACGGCTCCGACGGCGCTCACCGCGCGCGGGTACGCCCACCTGGCAGCGTCGTGGTTCGGCCAGGAGGCCCGGCTCGACCCCGTCACGTGGGACCGGTTCCGCGAGACCACGGCTCCAGAGCACGCTGACGCCAGCTGGGAACACCTGTCCCGCAGCCAGGTCTTCAGCACCGAGAAGGCGAGTCGTCTTCTCGGCTACGCACCGGCGTTCACCGCCGAGGAGACCGTCCTGGACGCCGTGCGCTGGCTCCTCGACCACGGCGAGCTCGAGGTCGCGAACCCCCTGGTCCGCTGAGCCCCGTGGTCAGGCCCGCTCCGGCTCGACCACGAGCCCACGGTTCCGGTGCACGACCCAGACCGTCGCGGCGAAGCCGGCCAGCACCGCGGCGCCGATCGTGACCGCCGTCCAGCCCCCGGCGTTCCACAGCACCGACGCCAGCGCGGAGCCGATCGCCCCGCCGATGAAGTTCGAGGTGACGAAGGCCGTGTTGAGCCGGCTCCGCGCGGCCGGATCGACCGAGAAGAGCCGGGTCTGGTTGAGCACGTTCGCGGCCTGCACGGCGACGTCGAGCAGCAGCACGGCGAGCAGCACCACGACGATCGAGTGCGCACCGATCCCGGCGACGACCAGGGAGACGAGCAGGAGCACGATCGCTCCCCCGGTGACCGGTACCGACAGTCCCCGGTCGTGCAGTCGCCCGACCCGCTGCGCCGCCACGGCGCCCGCGAGCCCCACCAGGCCGACCAGCCCGATGCTGCTGGTGGAGAAGTCGTAGGGGTCGCTGCTCAGCAGGAACGTCAGGGCGGTCCAGAACATCGTGAACACGGCGAACACCGACGAGCTGATCACGAGCGTGACCTGGACGGTCCGGTGGGTCCGGACGGCACGGAACACCGACAGGATGAGCTGCGGGTACGCCACCTTGGCGCGGGTTCCGAGCTCCGGGATGGCGCGCCGCAGCAGCAGGGCGAGGACCACCGCGACGACGGCGGCGAGCACGTAGATCGCACGCCACCCGAACGCGTCCGCGACCAGGCCGCTGATCGTCCGCGACACCAGGATGCCGGTGAGCACACCGGAGGCGATCGTGCCGACGACGCGTCCGCGCTGCGCGGGGTCGGCGAGGTCCCCGGCAAGCGGGATGAGGAGCTGCCCGGCGACCGTGGTCAGCCCGACCAGCGCCAGGGCGACCAGGAGCGTCGCGAAGGTCGGAGCGATCGCGGCGAGCAGCAGCGCGACGGCGGAGGCGACAAGCACCCAGGGGATGAGGCGCCGGCGGTCGAGGACGTCCCCGAGTGGCACGACGAGCAGGATGCCGAGGGCGTAGCCGACCTGGGTCAGCGTGACGAGCAGCCCGGCGAGTGACGCCGAGGTGCCGAGCGACGATGCGATGTCGTCGAGCAGCGGCTGCGACCAGTACAGGTTGCCGACCGCCGCTCCCCCGGCGACGGCGAACAGCAGGGTCCGGCCCGTCGACATCGAGTGGTCCGTGCTCATGCGTCGGGTGCTCCTTCTTCCGGGAGGTCCAGCTTCTGCTGTCGACGGAACAGCGCACCCAGGTGCCACGGCCCCGGCGCGAGCCGTACGGCCGCTTCGGCACGCACACGTGCCTCGAGCTCGCGGTCACGGGTCAGTTCGTGGATCTCCTGCTCGGCCCGCAGCCGGAACCGCAGGCGCTGCAGGAGACCGAGCGGCGCCGCGGGTGGCGCGGTCTGCAGGGACTCGGTGTCGTTCATGCGCTCAGCGCGCCCTTCCTGGTCGTGATGGTGGACAGCCGGCACGGAGGTACGACGCGACCGGCACCGGACTGGAGGCGCGGTGCGGGCCCGCCCCGCGCCTCCAGTCAGTGAGCCGGTCGCGACCACCGCGTCAGGCGAGCTGGCGCGCCCGCTCCGCGATGCCCTCGGTCGCCGCCCACGACGCCAGCACCCGCAGGGCGTCGGCGGTCGGGCTGCCCGGCGTCGCCGGGTAGATGGTGAGCGCGAGCCCCGGGTCCTCGGCGAGTTCGAGCGTCTGGAAGTGCAGTTCGAGCGGCCCCACGACGCTGTGCCGGAAGGACTTCACGCCGGCGTAGTGGCGGCGGACGTCGTGCGCTGCCCAGAGCTCGCGGAAGTCGTCGCTCCGCATCGACAGCTCGCCGATCAGCGCGGCGAGGTCCTTGTCGTTCGGCGTCCGGCCCGCTTCGCGGCGCAGGATCGCGACGTTCGTGTGCGCGGCCCGCTGCCAGTCCTGGTAGAAGTTCCGCGCCTGCGGGTCGAGGAAGATGAAGCGCGAGAAGTTCATCGGCCGCGCCGGTGCCGCGACCAGGTCCGAGTGCATCGCGAAGCCGAGCGCGTTCGCGGCGACGATGTCCTGCCGGTTGTTGATGATCATCGCCGGGGCGTCCGTGACGACGTCGAGCAGGTACTGCAGCTCGGGCCGGACGGCAGCGACGGGCACGACACGACCGGCGCGACGCGGGGTCTCGTTCTGGTGCTGCGACAGGTCCCGCAGGTGCTCCTGCTCGGCGGGGTCGAGCTGCAGGGCCCGGCCGATGGCGTCGAGCACGCTGTCCGAGACCCCCTGCAGGTTCCCGCGCTCGAGTCGCGTGTAGTAGTCGATGCTGACGCCGGCCAGGCGTGCGACCTCTTCGCGACGCAGCCCGGTGACGCGGCGCCGTGTGCCGAAGGTCTCGACGCCGGCCTGTTCGGGGGTGATGCGGGCGCGACGGCTGGAGAGGAAGTCGCGCGCTTCGTCGCGGTGGTTCATGCCGTCACGGTACTTGGCCCCGTCCGGCGCGAGCGAGGGGCTGCGGGAACCCCTTTCACGTGCGCGTGAACGGGACGGAGACGATCCGGTCGTCCCCGCTCGACGGTGTCCCGCGCCCGTCGGTGTTGTTCGTGACGAACCAGAGCGTGTCCGACGGGCCCTCGAGCACCGTCCGGATGCGGCCGAAGTCGCCCGCGAAGTACTCGGTCGCCGTGCCGGGGTCGTCGGCCGGGACCGCCCGGAGCACCTCGCCCCGCAGGTTCGCGACGAACACCGTGTCGTCGACGACGGCGAGGCCGCTCGGGGACGCCTCGTCGGTGGACCACTGCTGCACGGGGTCGACGAAGCCCTGGTCCTCGCCGCCGGTGCCCTCGACCTCGGGCCAGCCGTAGTTCGACCCGGGCTCGATCACGTTGAGCTCGTCGTTCGTGTTCTCGCCGAACTCCGACGCGAACATCGTGCCGTCCGACGACCACCCCATGCCCTGCACGTTGCGGTGCCCGAGGCTCCACACCGGCGAGCCGTCGATCGGGTTGTCGGCGGGGACGTCGCCGTCCGGGGTGAGCCGCAGGATCTTGCCCGCGAGTGACTCCTCGTCCTGCGCGTCCGTGCTCGCGCCGGCGTCCCCGACGCTCGCGTAGAGCATGTCGTCGGGCCCGAACGCGATCCGGCCGCCGTCGTGGAACGTGTTCTTCGGCAGCCCGTCGATGATCGACGTCGCCTCGCCGAGCCCCCACGACCCGGTGCTCCCCGTCAGCTCGTACCGCTGGATCCGGTTGCCGTCGTCGGCCGTGGAGTAGACGAACAGGTCGTCGTCGTGCAGCGCGAGCCCGAGCAGTCCGCCCTCGCCGCCGTGGCTGACACCGTCGACCGTGCCGACCTGACGGGTGGTGCCGTCGGACCGCAGCTCGAGCACCCGGGCCGAGTCGCGCTCGCTGACCAGCGCGTCGCCGTCGTCACCCGTCAGGACCACCGACCAGGGGGCCTCCAGGCCGGTGACCACGTCGGTGGTGTCACCGTCGAGCGCCACCTGACCGGCCGACAGGTCGGCGGGCGCGGTCGCGCGCGCCGACGGCGAACCGCCGCGGTCGGACCCGTCCCGCTCTGCTCCGTCGCCGCTCGTGCAGGCGGTGAGGGCCAGCGCGGCGACGGCGGCGAGGCCGGCCACCGACCAGAGACGGCGGCTGCGGGGCGTTCCGGCGGGTGTGTCCACGATGATCCTCCCGGGGTCGTGGGTCGATCACACACGCTGCGTTCGGGAAACCCCTGAGGGGGTCTGTCGGCACCTCCCGACGGTGCGTACGGCGGCCTACCGTCGTCGGCATGCAGATCGAACCGAAGCAGCCGACCGTCAAGAACCCGCCCGAGCAGTTCACCGGCGACGTGTACCTCGACGCCATCGCCTCGCCGAAGGAGCCCGGTCAGACGATGACCGTCGCCAAGGTCCGGTTCCTGCCCGGCGCCCGCACCGCCTGGCACTCGCACGCCAAGGGGCAGACCCTGCACGTCACCGAGGGCGTCGCGCGGATGGGTACCCGGGACGGCCGCGTCATCGAGGTGCAGGCTGGACAGACCGTCTACACGCCCGCCGGCGAGGAACACTGGCACGGCGCGACCCCCACCGACTACATGGAACACCTCGCGATGCTCGAGGCCGCCGCCGACCCGGCGACGACCACCACCTGGCTCGAGCACGTGAGCGACGAGGAGTACACCGCATGACCACCATCGCCATCGTCGGGGCCGGCAAGGGCCTCGGCCTCGCCGTCGCCGAGCGCTTCGCCCGTGAGGGCTTCGCCGTCGCCCTGATCTCCCGCAACCAGGACCGCCTGGACGGCCTCGCCGCGGAGCTGCGTGAGCGCGGCCACACCGCAGCCGGGTTCGCCGCGAACGTCCGTGACGGAGACTCCCTGCGCACCGCACTCGAGCGCGCCACGGAGCAGCTCGGCCCCATCGAGGTGCTGCAGTACAGCCCGCTCCCCGCCAAGGAGTACATGCGCCCCGTGCTCGAGACCACGGCGGACGACCTGGTCGGCCCGATCGAGTTCTCGGTCTACGGCTCGGTCAACGCCGTCCGCCAGGTGCTGCCCGGCATGCGCGCCATCGGCCACGGCACGATCCTGTTCGTCAACGGCGGCAGCGCGGTCCGACCGGGCGCCCGCGTCACCGGAACGTCCGTCGCCTTCGCGGCCGAGAGCGCCTACGCGCAGCTGCTGCACGACGCCGTCCGCGACGAGGACGTCCACGTCGGCCAGCTCATCATCCCGTTCGGCATCGACGACGGGCGGCCCGAGCACTCCGGGGAGTCCATCGCCGACCGCCTGTGGGCGATCCACACGGAGCGCGGCGACTTCCGCACCTACGCGGAGGCGCTGCCCGAGCTCCCGTGAGCGGCATCGAGTGAGCAGAACGCGACGAGTCCGAAAACCCGACCCGTCGCCTTCTGCTCACTCCATGACGGACTGGAGGCCCGTGGCGATGCCGCCACGGGCCTCCCGTCCGTCCCGGGGTGCGTGCGGGGCGATGGGTCCCGAGTCGTAGGCGGGACACCAGAGCGCCGCGCTGCTCGACGCTCCCGCTAGCGTCGCGGCGTGGAACCACGAGCCTTCGACGGTGCAGCCTGGGCAGCCCTGATGCTGCTCATGCCGACGTCGGTGCTGTTCGTCGCAGCGGCGCTCCGTCGACTCCGGCTCCCCCGCTGGACGTGGCTGCTGTACTTGCTCGGCGTCGCAGGCGGACTCGCGTTCCTGCACGTCGCCGGGCACACCCGGTACGAAGCACCGGACACCGGGTCCGGATCGAACTGGTGGGACTTCGGGCAGTTCGTCGGACTCGGCCTCGGGCGGATCGGCATCGGCATCAACGCCGTCGCGGCGACGGTGTGGATGCTCCGTCGTCCTCGGCTGCCCGACGACCAGCTCGACCGACGTGAGAACCGCCTGGTCGTCCTGTCCTACCTGGTGATGGCGGTGGCGTCCGCACTGCCAGCGATGTGGTGGGGCATCGGTCTCGGGATCGTGCCACTCCTGATCGAACTGCCGATCGTGGTGGCGGGATGGGTCTGCCTGGCGGTGGCGGTGGTCCTGTACCGCCGCCGGATCCTCGGGGTGCCGGGAGCCGACCGCTCCCTCGGGCCCGTGTGGCCTGTCGACGCGATCGTGGTCGCCTGGCTCGTGGGGACGCTCGCCGTCGGCCCGCTGTTCGTCGGGAGCGGTCTGCCGGTCACTTCGTGAGCAGAAGACGTCGAGTCCGAGCAGCCGACTCGACATCTTCTGCTCACCAAGCGAAGCCTCACGCAGCGCGCGGCTCACGCAGCGCGCGCGTCAGTGCGCCCGTCGCACCGCCACCCGCCGCCGACCCCGCGAGGTCAGCCAGGCCCCGGCCGTCACCACGAGGGGCAGGCCGATCGCGAGCAGGGCCAGCACCGGCCAGTCCGGCACGAACGGCATGTGGTTCACCCCGACCGGACTCTCGGTGAACCGCAGGGTCAGGGCGCGGATCGGCAGGAGTCCGAGGAGCGTCCCGATCACCGAGCCGACCGTGGCCAGGATCGCCGCCTGCCAGGTCGACACCCCACGGCGCAGGCGCGGTGCGGCACCGATGGCGTCGAGCACCTCGTCGTCCCGCCGGCCGTCGGACCGTGCGAGTCCGATCGCCACCGCCGTCGCACCGATCGTGACGGCCGCAGCCAGTGCGAGCACGACCGCCCGGATGATCGCCTCGTTGTCGATCGGACCGGCCTCGTAGATGAACGACGGGCCGCTCCACCGTGCACGGTCGTCGCCGCCGAAGCTCTGCCACGCCGAGCTCAGCTCGTCCGCCTGGGCCGGGTCGAGGTCGTGGGGCAGCGTCGTGACGAGCATGCCGTCGACCACGGGCACGCCGTACTGCTCGGCGGTCGCCTTCGTCATGAAGACGCCGACCTGGATCCGCGGGGTCTGCACGTCGAGCACGGCGGGGATCGAGACGCTGGCCGCCGGTCGGCTGCGCTCGGTGATGGGGTCGCTCTCCCACGTCCGGTCGTGGAAGGTGTCGACGCGGACCGCGCCGTCGTGGGCGTACTCGGGCCAGAGCGACACGGCCCCACCGCCCTCGAGCGCGCTCCGGACGGCGGCGGACGGCCGGTGCCCGGTGAGCACGGCGTAGTCGTCGACGGTGCCCGTCCAGATGTGCGGGCTCGACACGCTCGCCGTGTCCAGGTAGTACGAGCAGCTCGTCGTGTCGTTCGCCGGGCAGTCGTACGCGCTCCAGCGGTGCGGGATCGTGACGGTGGAGGGGGTGTCGCCCGGCTGCTCCTGCGTGACACCGAGCACCCGGATGCGGTCCTGGTCGAAGACCCCGGACACCACCTTCGCGGCGTGGGCCGTCAGTTCCGCGTCGTGGCGACCGGTACTGCCGCCGTCCTTCGTCTCGGTCTGCACCTCGGCCGTCGCCACCCCGACCGCCGTGGAGTACTCGTATCCACGGACGTACTGGGCGTGACTCGACGCACTCCACGTGATCACGACGGAGGCCACGAACACGACGCTCATCACGCTCGCCAGCACGGGTACCGTGCGGACCGGGTTGCGGCGGGCGTCGCGGGCGGCGAGCCGGGCGGACAGACCGGCCCGCGAGGTGAGCCGGGTGATCAGGGCGAGCAGCCACGGTGAGCAGATGGCGATGCCGAGCTGCATCAGGCACGGCCCGATCGCGACGCCGGCACCGACGACGTACGCCCACCGGTCCTGCTGCACCGGACGGTCGTTGAGCATGAGCACCCCGACACCGCACGCCAGCGTCATCACGGCGCCGAGGACCACGAGCAGCGGCCCCCAGATGCGACGACGACGGCGGGCCGGACGGCTGACGGGCACCGGACGGAGCGAGCCCCGCAGAGCCGCGAGCACGTTGATCCGGGTCGCCGACCGCGCGGCGACGAGCGCGGAGACGAGTCCGGCGAGCACCCCCGCGGCCGCGATGGACAGCAGCAGGAGCGGCGGCACGTGCAACCCGGGGAACGACGCCACGTTGCCGTTGTCGATCAGTCGGTAGGCGAGCACACCGATCCCGGTGCCGGCGGCGACCCCGAGGACCGCGCCGACGAGCCCGAGCACCAGGCCCGACCCGGCGACGATCGTGCGGACGAACCGTTTGTCGCCGCCGACGCTCGTGACGATGGCGTACGAGCGGGTGTCCGCCCGTGTACCGACCAGGAACGCGGCCCCGGCGAGCAGGGCGACCTCGAACATCGCGAAGACGCCGAGCAGTCCCATCGCCCCGAGGTACCAGCCGAGCGACGAGCCCAGCTGCCCACCGGGGAGCCGGGCGTCGGGCGGGTCGAGCACGACCGGCCGCGACTGCACGATGATGCCGTGCGCGTTGAGCTGCCGGATCTCCGACCACGTCGGGGCGTCCGACGGCAGGTACACGGTGACGTCGGTGAGCCCGACGTCGTCGGTGGTGTCGGTCGTCGAGAGCGTCGTGCCCCAGGGCAGGAAGATGCCCTGCGATCCCGGATCGGAGCCCAGGTCGGTCATGGTCCCGGTGACCGTGAAGCGCTTGGTGACCGGGTCGGTCAGGTCCACCGTGTCGCCGATCTGCACCCCGAGGCGTTCGAGGGTCGTCGGCGTGACCATGAGCTCACTGCGCGTGGTCGGCGTGGAACCGTCGAGCACGTGCCAGTGGCCCTCGAGCGACGGGTCCCAGACGCTGCCCTCGACGGCGGTCAGTCCGACCGGGCCGTGCGCACCCTGGAGCACGACGGGCGTGCTGCCCACCGGGATCGACAGGGCGCCGTCGGGCACGTGGGCCAGGACGTTCGTGAACGGTGAGTCCTCGTCCGAATCCGTGACGGGGCTGTTCCGCTTCGAGTCGGTGAACTCCCACTGCACCGGGTCCTGCACCATGCCGGGCAGGTCCGGGCCGGACACCCGCATCTGCGCCGATGCACGGCCGAGGTCGTAGTCGAGCCGCTCGGTGACCGTGGCCTGTGTGGACTGCACCACGACGGCGACGGCGGCGAACCCGGCGGTGGGGATCCCGATGAGCGCGATGATCAGTGCCGCGCGGCCCGCCTTCGCGAACGCCAGTCGACGCCCCAGACGGAGCGCCGGTCTCAGGGCGAACGGCGTCCGGCCGGTCCCGGCACGCCGACCCCGGCTCACGAGGCGGTCCGGTCCGTCAGCGCGGCCTCGACGCCCGAGTACACGGTCTCGTCGACCACCCGACCGTCGCGCAGGAACACGATCCGGTCCGCCCAGGCCGCGTGCCGGGCGTCGTGGGTCACCAGGAGGGCGCCGGCTCCGGCGTCGACGTGCCGACGGAGCATGCGGAGCACGACCTCGCCGGTCTGCGAGTCGAGGGCTCCGGTCGGTTCGTCGGCGAGCACGAGCCGGCGCTCGCCCACCACGCCGCGGGCGATCGCGACGCGCTGCTGCTGGCCGCCGGACAGGTCGTCCGGGTAGGCGTCGGAGCGGTGCGACAGCTCGACGTTGTCCAGCGCGAGCTCCGCGGCGCGGCGGGCCTGCGAGGCCTTCCACCCGTCCAGCTCGAGCGGCAGTGCCACGTTCTCGACCGCGGTCAGCGAGGGGATCAGGTTGAAGTCCTGGAACACGAACCCGATGAGTCGGCGGCGCAACGCTGCGAGCTCCTTGGCGGGACGGTCGGACACGAAGGCGCCGTCGATCAGCACCTCACCGCTCGTCGGTGGCAGCAGGGTGCCGGCGCAGGCGAGCAGCGTCGACTTGCCCGACCCCGAGGTGCCCATCACGGCCACCATCTCGCCGCGCTCGACCCGCAGGTCGATGCCGGCCAGGGCGGTGACGGCCTTCGCGCCGGAGCCGTAGTGCACGCTCACGGCGTCGAGCTGCAGGAGCGGTGCGGCGGTCACCGTGCGCTCCGGGCAGCCGCAGCGGCAGCGGCAGCGTCGGCACCGGCAGGCGCCGCCGGGTGCTCGTCCGGCCGGTACCGCGCGACACTCGACTCCACGTGGTCGAGCCAGCGCACCTCGGCCTCGGCCTGGAACACCATCGACTCGAGCACGAGCGACCACGCCAGGTCCGTCGACGGGTCGGTCGTGCGCTTCAGCCGCGTCAGGTCCTGCAGGTTCCGGATCGCGGCACCGCGCTGCACCTGCACCAGCCGGGCGACGTCGACCCCGGGCACGGTCACGGCGAGGGCGAACTTGATCGCCAGCTCGTCACGCCCGCGCTTCGCGGGCACGGGCTCGCTGAACCAGCGTGCCACCTCCGCGCGACCCGCGTCGGTCGCCGTGTAGACGACGTGTCCGTCGTCGTCGGCGTCGCCGCGGGCCACGAGGCCGTCGCGTTCCAGGCGGTCCAGGGTCGTGTAGACCTGGCCGATGTTCAGCGGCCAGCTCCCGCCGGTGCGGTGCTCGAACTCCCCCCGGAGCTGGTACCCGTAGCCGGGTCCCCCCACCAGCAGCGCGAGTACGCCCATCCGAACGCTCATGACACTTCCCCTGTCTCGGGCCACCGTGGCCATACTGAGTATGCACATACCCGGTATGCGTGCGCAAGCGCGGATCTGGACAGGGCGGGAAAACGGACGGGAGGCGCGGTGCCAGCTGGCACCGCGCCTCCCGTCCGTCTGCTGGTCGCGCCGGGTCAGTGACCCAGCTTCGCCAGCTCCTCGAACTCGTCGTCGGTCAGCTCGACGGTGGCACCCGCGAGGTTGTCCTCCAGGTGCGCGACGCTCGACGTGCCGGGGATCGGCAGCATCACCGGGGAGCGCTTCAGCAGCCAGGCGAGCGCGAGCTGCGCCGGGGTGGCACCCTTGCGCTCGGCGATCTCGGTGAGCGGCGAGTCCTCGCCGGTCAGGCCACCCGTGGCCAGGGGGAACCACGGGATGAAGCCGATGCCCTGCTGCTCGGACCAGTCGAGCAGCTCCTCGGCGTCACGCTTCTGCAGGTTGTAGAGGTTCTGCACGGAGACGATCGTGGCGATCTCCTGCGCGGCCTTGACCTCGTCGACGGAGACCTCGGACAGGCCGATGTGGCGGATCTTGCCCTCGTCCTGCAGCTTCTTCAGCTCGCCGACCTGGTCCTCGAGCGGCACCTTCGGGTCGATGCGGTGCAGCTGGAACAGGTCGATGCGCTCGAGGCCCAGGCGGCGGAGGCTCATCTCCGCCTCTTGCCGGAGGTACTCCGGGCGGCCGACGGGCGGCCAGACGTTCGGGCCGGTGCGGGTGAGGCCGGCCTTCGTGGCGATGACGACGTCGTCGCCGTAGGGGTGCAGGGCCTCCTTGAGGAGCTCCTCGGCGACGTAGGGGCCGTACGAGTCGGCGGTGTCGAAGAAGTTCACGCCGAGGTCGACGGCACGCTTGAGGACGCGGATCGCCTCGTCGTGGTCCTTCGGCGGTCCCCAGACGCCGGGGCCGGTGAGCTGCATGGTGCCGTAGCCGAGCCGGTTGACCTCGAGGTCGCCGCCGATGCGGAAGGTGCCGGAGGACGCGGCCGGACGGTTCGTGGTGTCAGTGCCTGTGGTCATGTCCCCGGTCTACGCCCGGTGCGTTGCCGGTCCCTGAGTCGGTGTCCCCCGACCGCTTTCCGGGTTCGCAGGGTCTACGGACGGGTGGGTCGCGGGTACGGGGTCTCGCCGCGTTCGAGTCCGCCGACGAGCTTGGTGAGCCGGTTCGTCCGCACTGTGGCGTTCGGGGCGGTGGTGATGCGGTGCAGCACGGCGTACCGGTTGGTGGCGTCGAGCTCGGCGAACAGCGCGGCGGCTGCGGGGGCGGCGTCGAGCGCGGCCTGCAGGTCCTCGGGCACCGTGGCCGTTGCCGAGCCGGCGTAGGCGCGGTCCCACCGGCCGTCCGCCTTGGCGCGATCGATCTCGGCGTCCCCGCGCTCCCGCATCCGCCCCTCGGCGATGAGTGCGGCGACCAGGCCGAGGTTCCGCTGCGACCACAGCGAGGCCTTCCGGCGCGGGGTGAACCGCTGGCGGTAGGTGGTGTCGTCGCGCCCGCGCCGCTGCCCGTCGATCCACCCGGAGCAGAGCGCCTCGTCGAGGGCCGTGTCGTAGGTCAGGGTCGTCGGCTCCGTGACGCCTTTCTTGGCGAGGACGAGCCACACGCCGTCGGGTTCGTGCTCGTGGTCGTCCAGCCAGGCACGCCACGCGGCGACGTCCGGCAGCACCAGGTCGACGATGTCCATGCGGTCATCGTAGGACCGGGCGGCCGCGCGGGTCAGGCCGCGCTGCTGCTGATCCGGGTCGCACTCGCCCAGTCGTGCACCCAGTCGGGCACCGTCAGGTCGCGGTCCGCGCCGCCCGCCGCCTCGAGCAGGTCCGCGGTGGGCACCGTCCCGCCGGAACGCCGCAGGAACCGTGCCTGCACCACGGCGCGGGCCATCACGGCACCCTGCCGCACGAACGTCTGCTCCAGGTACACGGCACGGTCGTCGACCCCGAGCACGTGGGTGTGGAGCTCGAACCGCTGCCCGAGCGTCAACGACCGCTTGTACGTGATCGTCTGCGCCGAGACGACGGGGTACCAGCCACGTTCGGACAGCGTTGCCCAGTACCCGGAGCGGAGCATCAGGTCGAGCCGACCGAGGTCGAGCATCGACAGGTACTTGCCGTTGTTGACGTGCCGCAGCGGGTCGAGGTCGGTGGGAGCGACCCGGAACGGCGTCCGGACCTCGTCCCAGAGCGACGCCCGGCGGCGTCCACCGACCCGAGCGCGCAGACGGGTGCGCAGCTGCAGCAGGAGCAGTCGGAAGTACAGGTTCACGGGTCGATCACACCAGTGCGCGGAGCACTCGTGCGAGCACCTTGGAGGAACCTCACGAAGCGCGCGGCCGTCTTCCGACACACGACCAGCCGCTCCCGACAACCGGCAAGCGGCGGGGTCGGGCGGTTCAGCCGGGGAAGCCGCCGCCGGCGCCCGTGATGCCGGGGTGCGCGGACTTGGCGAGCCCCTCGGTCCTGGAGTGCGCCGCATCGGCTTCGGCCGCGGCGCGTGCGCTGTCACGCGGATCCGACAGGTCTTCGATCGATTCGAGCGCCCGCCGCCGACGGCGGTTCTGCACCTCGAGCACGACGAGCAGGGCGCCGAGCACGAGGACCACGGCGATGACGATCCAGATGACGACCACGACATTCCCCCGAGCCCGGGGCGTCTGCCCCGTCCCTCGCAGCGTAGCGGTGCCGAGGCGGGTACAGCCAGTGCCTCCCGCCGTCACGGGGACCGGGAGTAGACCTGCAGCATGCAGACACGCAAGCTCGCAGACCTCGAGGTCGGACCGATCGGCCTCGGAACCATGGGCATGAGCGCCTTCTACACGGGCGCCGGCACCGACGACGACGAGTCGATCCGCACCATCCACCGCGCGATCGACCTCGGCGTCACCCTGTTCGACACCGCCGAGGCGTACGGCCCCTACACGAACGAGGAACTCCTGCGCCGTGCGCTCGAGGGCCGTCGCGACGACGTCGTCATCGCGACCAAGTTCGGCCTGTACCGCCACGAGGCCGGTGAGGAGACCCCGACGCAGCAGCGCGGTCTCTCCAGCCAGCCGGAGTCCGTGCGCGAGGCGCTCGAAGGCTCCCTCCGTCGCCTGGGCACGGACCACATCGACCTCTACTACCAGCACCGCGTCGACCCGGCCGTCCCGATCGAGGACGTCATCGGCCAGCTCGCCGGCTTCGTGCAGGAGGGCAAGATCCGGCACATCGGACTGTCCGAAGCCGGTGCCGACACCATCCGCAAGGCCCACGCCGTCCACCCGATCACCGCGCTGCAGAGCGAGTACTCGCTGTGGACGCGGGACCCCGAGGGCGACGTCCTCGACACCCTGCGCGAGCTCGGCATCGGCCTGGTGCCGTACTCGCCGCTCGGCCGCGGGTTCCTGACGGGTGCCATCACGAAGCCGTCCGACCTGGACTCCGACGACTTCCGCCTGGCGAACCCGCGCTTCCAGCAGGAGGCGTTCGAGCAGAACATGCGCATCGTCGACGCCGTCAAGGACATCGCGACCGAGGCCGGGGCCACCCCGGCGCAGGTGTCGCTCGCCTGGCTGCTGGCCCAGGGTGACGACATCGTCCCGATCCCCGGCACGAAGCGGGTCTCCCGCCTCGAGGAGAACGTCGGCGCAGCCGACCTGACCCTCACGGCGGACCAGCTGTCGCGCCTGTCGGCGCTGCCGGTCCCGACCGGTGACCGCTACCCCGACATGTCGACCATCGGTCGGTAGACGCGACCGGTTGACGGCCGGGAGGCCCGGTGCCAGCTGGCACCGGGCCTTCCGGCCGTCGTCAGTCGCGTCAGCGGACGCGAGACGCCGGCGTCAGCACGAGACGCCTCCGAATCCGGCGGCGTCTCGCTGACTCGAGGGCGTCCTTCGAGGACGCCGGCGTCTCAGACCTCGGCGGCGAATGACGCGGCCCGGACCTGCAGGTTCTCGATGCGCCGGAGGCGCGCGGCCTCGACGTCGTAGCCCTCGTAGGCGGGCGGCGGCAGCTTCCGGACGTTCCGCGAGCACTGGAAGTCCTGGCAGACCAGGGTGCCGACGGTGTTGCCGTTCCGTCCGGCCGGCCCGGACCGTTTCGCGCTGTAGAACGCGACGTCGTTCGGCAGCTTGACGTCCTGGCACCACGAGCACTGGGCACGGGAGCGGGGCGAGGCCTCGGCCTGCCGGAACAGGATGCCGATCAGGTCGCCGTCCAGGGTCGGCACGACGGCGTACGCACGCCGACCGATCTTCGGATCGCGCCAGCCGAGGTAGTCGAGCGCGTCCCAGCCGAGCGTCTCGAAGTCGGCGGGCAGCGTGAGGTCGGACACCTCCTTGCGCGAGGCGTTGACGAAGGACGTGCGGAGGGTCTTCTCCACGATGGGGAGCATGGGTGATCGCTTTCGTGCAGGCCCGGGGTGTGCGGACGCACACCGCACCGGGCGGAGGAGGTCAGGGTTCGACGAGGGCGGCCGCACCCGAGGGCACGACCGGGGGCCTCACGCCCTGATGCCGGCGATACGGGCGCCGACCACCTCCTGGAAGCTCACCCGACCAGCCTACGACCGGGTGTCAAGCCCGGCCCGGTCCGTCCGCGGCCGGTTCGGCGTCGCCGTGACCAGGACGACCGAACCCTCGTACGTCGGGCGGATGCGGAGCGACCCGTGCCGCCGGTCCCACTCCCCCGACTCGAGCGCGGTGCGGAGCGCTGCCACCGACCGCCGGACGGTGAACTCGTCGACCAGGCCCCACGCCGGGTCCGCCTGGCGCACGCCGGGGTCGAGGAGTCGCTCGGGGCGGGCGTAGTACGCCTCGGCGAACCCGTCGACGCACGTGAACGGGATCGGCAACGGGGTGCTCGTCACGGTGTCGTCGCCCAGTGCGTCGGCGATCCGCGGCAGTGCCGGATGGCGACGGGCGTCGGCCGACAGCACCTCGGGCGCGTACTCGGCGAGCCAGGTTCGCTCGATGCGGTCGGGGTCGAACGTCAGGACCACGATCGGGCCCCGGGTGACCCGACGCACCTCGGCGAGCCCGCGTTCGAGGTCGTCCCACTCGTGCAGCGAGAAGGTCGTCATCGCGGCGTCGAAGGTGGCGTCGGCGAAGGGCAGGTCTCCGGCGGGCTCCACGGCGGTCACATCGCGGTCGGTCGGCGCGTAGGACCCGGCGGCACCGGCACCGGCACCGGCACCGGCACCGACGTCGAGCACGGTCCGGGCGTCGCCGAGGGCCTTCGCGACCGCACGGGCGAACGCGGGTTCGGGCCGGCGGTGCTGCCGGTGGTCCGCAGCGCCGGCTGAGCCGTCCGTCGTCCTCGTCACGTCCCCACCCTACGAACCCGCGCTGCTATGTTCGACGGATGCTCGCAGACAGTGGTCTCGGATTCGTCGTCGTCCTCTACGCCCTGTTCGTGCTGGCGCTCGCCGTGCTGGCCGTCGCCCTCATCGTGCTCGTGTTCGCCGCGATCCGTGTCCTGCGGTTGTCGGCGACGGAGCGGCAGCTGCGCATCGAGCGGATGCGCTCGCCGGAGCTGTTCGACGGCGACGTGCCGCCCCAGGCCTGACGGTCCGACCACGGCGCTGACGCACCTGCCCGTCGGCGGGCCGGGTCAGTCGACCGACTCGGACTCGGACTCCGACTCGCGCAGGGCCGCGTACTGCTCTGCCCGCTCCGTCGCGGCCCAGCTGCCGAGCAGCGCGAGCGACCGCTCGGACTCGCTGCCCGGTTCGGCCGAGTACGAGAACAGCGTCAGGCCGGGGTCGGCGACCAGGTCGAGCGCCTCGTAGGACAGCCGCAGCTCCCCCACGATCGGGTGGTCGATGCGCTTCTTGCCGGTGCGCTGCATCCGGACGTCGTGGGCGGCCCACCAGCCGCGGAACTCCTCGCTCCGGGTGGAGAGCTCACCGACGAGCGTGATGAGCCCCGGCTCGCAGGGGTTCGACACCGCGGCGGTCCGGAGCACGGCCACGGCGTCCTTCGCGGTCTGTGCCCAGTCCGGGAAGAAGTCGCGGGCGGCCGGGTCGAGGAACGTGAAGCGTGCGGTGTTCACCGGGCGTCCGGGGCCGGCGAAGAGCGGAGCGTAGAGCGCGCGGCCGAGCTCGTTCGTCGCGACGACGTCCCCGCGCTCGTTCCGCACCCAGGCCGGTGCGCCGGTGATGGCGTCGAGCAGCCGCTGCACGCCGGGGCGCACGCGGGTCGGAACGTTCCGGTGCATGACCTTCGCGCCGGAGTTCGCCAGGCGCGTGAGGTCCCACAGGTGCGCACGCTCGTCCTCGTCGAGCTGCAGGGCGCTCGCCAGGCCCTCGAGCACGCTGTCCGAGACGCCCTTGAGCGAGCCGCGTTCGAGTCGCGTGTAGTAGTCGACGCTCACGCCGGCGAGCATGGCGACCTCGTGCCGACGCAGCCCGGGCACGCGTCGGACGCCACCGCCGAACGACGGCATGCCGACCTGCTCGGGGGTGAGCCGCGCCCGCCTGGAGGACAGGAAGTCGCGGATCTCGTTGCGCACGTCGATACCCATGCGACGAGCGTACGTGCCCGGGCCGTGCGTCCGGCAGGCACCGGCGGTACCCGTCGGCCGGTCAGGGCGCGGCGGGGCCGCCGGCCGTCGCTGACTGGTCACGACACGTCGCGTGCCGTGCGCCGTCCCGTCGCAACCTGTCGGCTGGTGGCGCCGCAGGCGACGGCCTGCGACCGCTCGTCGGCGTCTGGCGGGGTGTTGCGACCGCCCGGAGCGGACGGGAGGCGCGGGGCGGCCCCGCCACGTGCCTCCCGTACGCCGTCTGGTCGCGTTCCGTTGCGTGACCGGCCGTGCCCGACCGGTCGCGACACGTCGCGTGCCGCCCGCCGGGTGGTCGCGACCTGTCGGCTGGTGGCGCCGTGGACGACGGCCTGTGACCGCTCGCCGGCGTCCCGCGGGGTGTTGCGACCGCCTGCGCCACGGGCTCCCCCCCCGCTCTGTCCCGCGGTCAGGGCGCGGCGTCGGCCCCGATGCGCACCCGCGCGACGCGGTGACCGTCCATGGCGGTCACCTCGAGGCGGTGGGAACCGACCAGGACGACGTCGCCGACCTGGGGCACGCGGTCCAGCTGCACCTGCACGAGCCCACCCACGGTCTCGTAGTCGCCGTCCGGCAGGACCGGACCGCCGTCCGCGGCCAGGTCCTCGAGCACCGTGGCCCCGTCGACGCCGTCGTGTGCCAGCACGGACTCGTCGTGCTCGGTGGAGTCCCACTCGTCGCGGATGCGGCCGACGAGGTCCTCGAGCAGCGCCTCGAGCGTGACCATGCCCGCGCTGCCGCCGTACTCGTCGACCACCAGGGCGATCTGGTGGCCGTCGGTGCGCATGTCCGCGATCGCGCTCGACAGCGACTTCGTCTCGGGCAGGGCGAGCACCGGCCGGACGAGCGTGGCGACCGGTGCCGAGGGATCGACCGGACGCAGCAGGTCACGGAGGTGCACGAAGCCCTGGACCTCGTCACGCCCGCCGGAGGTCACGAGGTACCGGGTGTGCCCGGCCGCGATGGCCTGGTCGGTGGCTTCGGCGACGGAGAGGCCGGCATCCAGCGTCGAGACGTCGTACCAGGGGCGCATCGACTCGCGCAGGATGCGGTCACCGGCGTCCAGGGCGCTGCGGGCGATCCGGCGTCCCTGCTCGTCGACGCCGGTGTGCTCGTCGACCAGGCCGCGGAGCTCCTCGGTGCTCATCGACTCGCTGCGGGCGTCCGGGTCGCCACCGAGCAGTCGTACGACGGTGTCGGTGGACTTCGAGAGCAGCCAGATCACGGGCCGCATGAGCACCGCGAAGCGCTCCAGGGTCGGGGCGACGGCCATCGAGAAGCCCTCGGCACGCTGCAGGGCGAGGCGCTTCGGCACGAGCTCGCCGAACACGAGAGACAGGTACGCGATGACGAGGGTCATCAGCACCAGCGCGACGGCTTCGGCCGTCCCCTGCTCGAGGCCGAGCCCCTGGAACAGCGGTGCGACGTCGGGTGCGATCGAGGACGCACCGTACGCGGCGGAGAAGAACCCGGCGACGGTCACGCCGATCTGCACGGCGGACAGGAACCGGTTGGGGTCACGGCCGAGCTCGGCGACCCGCATCCCGCGGGGGCCGCGGCGTTCGAGCTGCTGCAGCTGGGATTCGCGGAGCGAGACGAGTGCGATCTCGGCGGCCGCGAAGACCCCGCCGACGAGCACGAAGAGGATGACGAGCCCGAAGGCGATCCAGGTGTCGGCGCCCATCAGCGGGCAGCCGCCTCGGATCGACGACGGGCGGGCGGTCTGTGGGGATCGTCCATGCCTGTGAGTCTGCACAGGCCGACTGGGACATCACCGTACTGCCGCTCGACAGCGGCTGTGGATCCGGCGTCGTGACGGGAGCGGTCGCTGCGGGGCGCGGTCGCTACAGGGTGAGCGAGCGACCGATGCGGGCCTCGAGCCACGCCTTCGGGTCGATCGGCGTGACGCCGTCCATCAGGACCTCGAGGTGCAGGTGCGCACCGGTCGAGACGCCGGAGGACCCGACGAGCCCGATGAACTGCCCGGCAGCGACGGTGTCGCCGACCTTGAGCGGCGAGGAGCCGGGGATCATGTGGCCGTAGAGCGTGGAGACCTGACGGCCGTCGACCACGTGGTCGATGATGACCGCGTTGCCGTACGAGAAGTAGGTGCCCGAGACCCGGACCTTGCCCGCGGCGACGGCGCCGATCGGCGTGCCCATGCCCGGGGTGAAGTCGAGGCCCTGGTGCAGCGACGAGCACGCCCCGCACGGTGCCGAGCGGTACCCGAAGCCGGAGCTCATCTGCACCGGGCCGGGGAACGGCGAGCGGACCGCGCCGCCGAACGAGACGGCGCCGCCCGCGGTCGCCGCGGTGTCGGCGGACCCAGCGGTCTTCGTGGTGACGGTCGAGCCGCCGCCGACGGTGAACCCGTCACGGTCGAACCCGGCGGCCGTGACCGCCTGGGTCACGGCGTAGTCCTGGGTGCGCACGACGGGCGCGATGGTCGAGGTGGCCATCGAGGTGCCGGCGCTCGCGTGGGCGGGCATCGCCGAGGCGGCGAACATCGCGATCGCGGCGGCGGCGCTGGTGAGCGTGATGCGTCCGGCGCGGGCCGACCGGGAGGCCCGGGGTGCGCTGGCGACGCGGGTCACCTTGGGCGCAGGGCGACGGACGACCCGCTGGATGCGGTCATCGACGTGCTCGGTGGTGGCGCGTGCGGCTGCGGAGCGGCGGCCGGCCGGCTCGGTGGCCGAGGACGCTGTCGCGAGGACCACGGCCTGCACGGGCTTGGCGACCTTCGCGGCCTTCGGCGCCTTGGCCGGCTTCGCGGCCTTCGCCGGCTTGGCGACCTTCGCTGCCTTGGCCGGCTTCTCGGGCTTGGCGGCCTTCGCGACCGGCGCCGTCTTGCTGCGACGCTGCGGTCCGCGGGCTGCTGCACGCTCGGCCTCGAGGGCGGCGCGACGGGACAGGTGCACCACCGGGGTCTCCGGGTGCTGGTCGAGTTCGGGTGCAGTCGTCATGGCCGCCCACCATTCTGCACGACTCTGTCGCTTTGTACAGGCCCTTTCGTGATCTTTTCGTTACCGAGTGCGCTGGGAGGCCTCTGATCACCACGGGCGGAAGCGTCCCCCGGGCCCTCCGCATCGGTACGGTCAGGGGAAAGCGACGGAAGGACCCGCACCATGGCCCGATCGCCGCGTGAGCGGTACGGAACGGTCGACCTGGCGTCGGCCGACGTCGTGCTGGCCGGTACCCAGGAACTCCTCCCCGTGCTCCGGGCCGCCGCCGTGCGCGCCGGGATCGACGCTGCGCGGATGCGGGTCATCGGGGTCGACGACCTACCGGACCCCGAGGAGACGTGGGACGCGGCGTTGGCCGTCATCGCGATCCGTCGCCCCGGTGACGACCCCGCGTTCCACCGGGCGCAGGCGGCTGCCGAGCTCATCGCACCGATGCTCGCGCCGCACGCCGTCCGCATCGTCGTCACGGTGTCCGGGGTGACCCGGCTCGCGCCGAAGCTCGAGCGCACCCTGACGTCCGAGGTCCTGCACCAGATCGATGCCGCGTCGGCGTCGTCCGGGTTCCGCCGGCCCTTCCGGCCGCTGCGCATGCGGCTCGGGCTCGCCGGGCTCCGTGCCGCCGGCGTCCGGGTGTTCCGCGTCTCGATCGGCGACTGAGGCTCAGGCTCCGTCGGCTCCGGAGCCCTGCGCGGTGCCCGCCTGCAGCGACGGGTGTGGCGGAGCGGCGTGCGCGACGACGGAGACACTGCCGACGGCGAGCACGAGCGCCAGCGCTCCGGCGGTGCAGGCCGTCCCGATCCGCCGCAACCGCGACCGGCTGCCACGCTGACGCGGTGCGAAGCGCTTCGTGCTCCGTCGGGGTTCGGGGCCGACGAGCCAGGGACCGGAGCCGTCGGGGTCGTACGAGAACGGGCCGGAGCCGTCCGGCGCGTACCGGTAGGGCCCGCTGCCGTCCGAGGCGTAGGCGGACCGCAGGTCCTCCGCGGTCCAGCCGAAGTCGTCCGGGGTCTGCCGTGTGGTGGTCATGCGCGCTCTCCCTCGCTCTGGTGCTGCGGAAGACCAGTCCACGCACCGTTCCTATGTGTCGACAGTGCGCCTCCAGGGTGTCGGCCGAGCATCTGCCGCGCGGAAGCGGAGGCCATGTATCTTGATGTCGAGACATCCTGCGCCACGAGTACCGTGGACGTACCGACGGTCGAACAAGGGAGTACCCGCCAGCATGGCCAAGATCATCTACACCCTCACGGACGAGGCGCCGTTCCTCGCCACCCACTCCTTCCTCCCGGTCATCCAGGCCTTCGCCGGCACCGCGGGTGTCGACGTCGAGACCCGCGACATCTCGCTCGCCGGCCGGATCATCGCCCAGTTCCCGGAGCGGCTCACCGACGAGCAGCGCCTGGACGACGCCCTCGCCGAACTCGGCGACCTGGCGAAGACCCCCGAGGCGAACATCATCAAGCTGCCGAACATCTCGGCGTCGATCCCCCAGCTCAAGGTCGCGATCAAGGAACTGCAGGCGCAGGGCTACGACCTGCCCGACTACCCGGACGAGGCCACGACCGACGAGCAGCGCGACGTCCGCGCCCGCTACGGCCGTGTCCAGGGCAGCGCCGTCAACCCGGTGCTGCGCGAGGGCAACTCCGACCGCCGCGCACCCCTGTCCGTCAAGAACTACGCCCGCAAGCACCCGCACCGCATGGGCGCCTGGTCGCGTGACTCGAAGACGAACGTCACCACCATGGGCGTCGACGACTTCCGGTCGAACGAGAAGTCCTGGATCGCCCCCGCCGACGACGTCCTGACGATCACCTTCGTGGCCGAGGACGGCAGCGAACAGGTCCTCAAGCAGTCGATCCCCGTCCTGCAGGGCGAGGTCGTGGACGGCACCGTGCTGCACGTGGCCGCACTCGAGTCGTTCCTGCGGAAGCAGATCGAGCGCGCCGCCGCCGAGGACATCCTGTTCTCCGTGCACCTCAAGGCCACGATGATGAAGATCTCGGACCCGATCATCTTCGGCCACGTCATCAAGGCGTTCTTCCCGTCGGTGTTCGAGCGATACGGCGCCGACCTCGCCGCCGCGGGCCTGACCCCGAACGACGGCCTCGGCTCGATCCTCGCCGGCCTCGCTGCGCTGCCGAACGGCGCCGAGATCGAGCGTGCCTTCAAGCAGGGCATCGCCGACGGCCCCGAGCTCGCCATGGTCGACTCGGACAAGGGCATCACGAACCTGCACGTGCCGAGCGACGTCATCGTCGACGCCTCGATGCCCGCGATGATCCGCACCTCGGGGCACATGTGGGGCCCGGACGGCGACGAGCACGACACCCTCGCCGTCATCCCCGACTCGAGCTACGCCGGCATCTACCAGGCCGTGCTCGACGACTGCCGCGCCCACGGCGCCTTCGACCCGTCGACGATGGGCTCCGTGCCCAACGTCGGCCTGATGGCGCAGAAGGCCGAGGAGTACGGCTCGCACGACAAGACGTTCGAGCTCCCCGGCGCCGGTGTGGTCCGCGTCACGACCGCCTCGGGCGACGTCGTCATCGAGCACGACGTCGAGCCCGGTGACATCTGGCGCGCCTGCCAGACCAAGGACGTGGCCATCCGCGACTGGGTGAAGCTCGCCGTCACCCGCGCCCGTGCCTCCGCGACGCCGGCCGTGTTCTGGCTCGACGAGACCCGCGCGCACGACGCGAACCTCATCGGGCTCGTCCGCCAGTACCTCGGCGAGCACGACACCGAGGGCCTGCAGATCGAGATCCTCGCGCCCGAGGACGCCATGCGCTTCTCGCTCGAGCGCATCCGCCGCGGCGAGGACACCATCTCGGTCACCGGCAACGTCCTGCGCGACTACCTGACCGACCTGTTCCCGATCATGGAGCTCGGCACCTCGGCGAAGATGCTCTCCGTCGTCCCGCTGCTGGGCGGTGGCGGCCTGTTCGAGACCGGTGCCGGTGGTTCCGCGCCGAAGCACGTGCAGCAGCTCGTGCAGCAGAACTACCTGCGCTGGGACAGCCTGGGCGAGTTCCTCGCACTGGCGGTCAGCCTCGAGCACCTCGCCGGTGTGACGGGCAACGAGCGGGCGAAGATCCTGGGCGAGACCCTCGACCGAGCCACCGGGACGTTCCTGGAGCAGGACAAGTCCCCGGGTCGGAAGCTCGGCTCGATCGACAACCGCGGCAGCCACTTCTACCTGGCGAAGTACTGGGCCGAGGAGCTCGCGGCGCAGACCCAGGACACCGAGCTCGCGGCGTCGTTCGCGGACCTCGCGGCGAAGCTCGGTGAGCAGGAGCACACGATCGTCGACGAGCTCGTCTCGGTGCAGGGTCACCCGGCCGACATCGGCGGCTACTACCGTCCCGACGACGCCAAGACGAGCGCGGTCATGCGTCCGTCCGCCACGTTGAACGCGGCGCTGGCAGCGCTCTAGCAGCGACCAGCCGACGGACGGGAGGCCCGGTGCCAGCTGGCACCGGGCCTCCCGTCCGTCCGTGGTCGCGTCCGCACCACGAACCCGACCACAGCTGCTCACGAAGTGACGCGTGGGCGCTCGTCGCGTCAGCCGCGGGACGGCACGGACGGGCCGGCGGCGAGCAGCCCGGTGAAGACGAGGGCGACGGCCACGACCCCGATGCCCGCGGCCACGGCGGGCCGACGCACCACGAAGAACAGCAGGCGGTCCCAGAAGCCCGAGTGGGCGTCCGGCGAGCGGCGCCAGGAGCCCTCGAGCATGCCGCGGCGGGCGACCGCGACCTCGAACGGCACCGTGGCGTACGGCACGACGGCACTGGCCCAGCCGAGCACGAGCGCACCGAACGACCACCGCTGGTTCACCGCCACGACCGTCGTGACCACCAGGTACGCCAGGAACACGAAGCCGTGCACCCCACCCCCGATGCGGACGCCCCAGTCGCCGGCGTCCAGGCCGTACTTGAGCACCATCCCGAGGATGAGCAGGGTCCAGGTCACGAGTTCGGCGACCGCGGCGGCGCGGAACAGGGAGCGCGGAGTCATGGCCTCCATGGTGGCGGACCCGGTTGACAGACAGCAGGGCGCCCCGGATCGTCCGACCCGGGGCGCCCTGCAGGTCCGCTCAGTGCCGCACGACCACCGTCTGCCCGAGGCGGTTCACACCCGCGCTCGCGTCCCACGTGCCGGTGTTCGCCGTCTGGATCGCGAAGGCCGGGTTCGCCGCCACCGAGGCCTCCGGCGCGGGCAGGGCGAGTGCGATGCTCCAGCGCCCGTTCGGCACGTCGGCCAGCGACGCCCGGACGGTCACGGTCCGTCCCGGCTGCCAGGACGACGCGTCGGCGGCCACGGGCACGGTCACCCGGCGATCGCCGTCGGTCAGGACGAGCTGCACCGGGCGGCTGTTGTACGGCGCCGCCCAGCCGTCGTTCCGGATCGACACCGCCACCGACGGCTTCGCGCCAGAGGTGGCGGTGCTCGACGTCATCGTGAAGCGGTAGCCGAGCTTCTTCGCGGCGTCGGTCATGCCCTCCGCACCCCAGGTCGCCAGGACGTCCTTGTTGTAGTCGAGGTTGAGGTAGCTGTAGTGGTACTTCGCCATCTCGGCCGAGGCGGACGGGTACTCGGACCGCGGCGCGTTCACGGCGCAGGTCTCACCACCGACGGGGACGTACCGCGACTCCGCCGCCAGGTAGTCCTGGTCGAGCGACAGCGGGTTGCTCAGGAACGTGCCGAAGTCGTCCGGCGAGGCGAGGAAGCAGTCGTTGTGGTGCCCGATGCGCGACGCTGCCGACCCGTCGTGCGCCTGCGCCGGGGTGAGCGCCCCGGCCGTGCCGGACGGCGTGCGGAGTGCGTCCTGCTTCATCTGCATCGTGCGGACCTGGACCGAGCGGCTGGACGGCAGGGCCGCGAGTTCGGCCTGCAGGACCTGTCGTCGGGCGTCCTTGTCGGCCTCGGTCAGCACACCCGGGTTCGCCGGGTCACTGGCGAAGTGGTCGGTGTAGTAGCCCTCGCCCCAGAGCCCGATGAATCCCCCCTGCAGGGTCGGGATGACGTCGGCGTTCCGGCGGAGCGTCGGGGTGAGCTGCTCGATGTGCGCGAGCACGGTCGGCAGGTCGGCGTCACCGTAGGGCGCCGAGTACGGGTACGAGCCACCCTGGACGTACGCGAACCGGGTGATCACACCCACGCCGGCGGCGCGCGCGGTGTCGTAGTCGTGCTGCACGAGCGCGAGCCAGGCCGGGCTGAGTTGCCGCTGCTGGACGAACGCCTCCATGTAGAACACCCGGACGACCTGCGTGACGCCCTCGGCCCGGTACCCCCGGAGGGTCGCGGCGTCGAGCGGCGTGTACCCGGTGCCGTCGGCGCGGTAGTGCGTCTCGGTGGTGTGGTCGAACCCGCGCGAGGGGTTCGGGATGACCGCGTCGCTCGCCGTGTAGGTCACGGTCGAGGTGGTCGCGATCCGTTTCGAGTGGTGACCGGTGGGTGATGCCCACGCGGTGGTCGGTACGGCGAGTGCGAGCACCGCCGCGAGTGCGACGGTGGTGATGGTGCGGTGCTGCATCGGACGAGCCCCTGTCCTCGGCGCGGGCGGTGACCGGCACCCCCTGGCACCGTCGCCTGCGCGATTGTGATCTGAAGGTAGGCCAAACGATCAGAAAACGCCAGGACCTGCGCAAAGCGATCACGGGTAGCGTGGGTCCCATGTCGCCGTCGACCGAGAACCGTCCCCTGAACATCGTCGTCTGGAACGAGAACGTGCACGAGACCCGCGGTGACGCGACGGTCATCGGGCACTACCCCGACGGCATGCACACCGTGATCGCCGAGGCGCTCCGGCAGCTGCAGCCCGGAGCCGACGTCTCCACCGCCACCCTGCAGGAACCCGACCACGGCATCACCGCCGAACGACTGGCCACCACGGACGTGCTGTTCTGGTGGGGCCACGCCGCCCACGACGAGGTCAGCGACGCTGTCGTCGACCTGGTCGTCGACGCCGTGCACGCCGGCATGGGCCTGGTCGTGCTGCACTCCGGCCACTACTCCAAGCCGTTCAAGCGCCTGATGGGCACGACCTGCTCGCTGAAGTGGCGGAACGACGGCGAGCGCGAACTCGTCTGGACGGTTGCGCCCGAGCACCCGATCGCCGCCGGGGTGCCGCACCCGATCGTCATCGACCGGCAGGAGATGTACGGCGAGTACTTCGACATCCCGCGCCCCGACGAAGAGGTGTTCCTGTCGACCTTCGCGGGCGGCGAGGTCTTCCGCTCCGGTGTCGCGTACCGCCGGGGGCTCGGCAAGGTCTTCTACTTCTCGCCCGGCGACCAGGAGTACCCCGTCTACCACCACCCGGACATCCAGCGCGTGCTGTCGAACGCCGCCGCCTGGGCCGCCCCGGTGTCCGAGCGCCGCGAGCTGACGGCTGACCCCCACCCACGGGACTGGTTCCTGACGGACGATGGGGGTAGACAGGCCGGGTGACCAACCATCTCGACGGTGCGCACAGGCGCACCGCGGTGATCGAGGCGCTCGCCATCTTGGGATCAGGACCCGAGGAGCGCTTCGACCGCATCACCCGCATGGCCCACGAGGCGTTCGACGTCCCGTTGACCTTCCTCAACCTCGTCCACCACGACCTCGTCACCACGCAGTCGACCTTCGGCTGGCACCAGGGATCGAGTGTCCCCGCCAGCGAGCAGTTCTGCGCGTCGACGGTGCTCACCCGCGAACCGATGGTGATCCCGGACGCGTCGCTCGACGCCCGGTTCGCCCACACCGCGGCGGTGGCCGAGCACGGCATCCGGTTCTACGCGGGCGCACCGTTGACCATGGTCGACGGCACCCGGGTGGGCACGCTGTGCCTGATGGACGCTGTTCCGCGCACGTTCTCGCCGGACGACGTCGCCCTGCTCGGGGACCTGGCCCGGTGGGCGGAGCGCGAGCTCGGCGTCGCCATCGACCGCGGGCGGGTCCGTCGGGTGCTCGACGGCCTGGTGCCGGACCCGGTCGCGGTGCCGGGGTACGACCTCGACGTCCTGGTGGCCCAGCACGACGACGGCGGGGGTGACGTCGCCGACTGGCGCGTCGCACCGGACGGTGCCCTGCACGTCACCGTCGGCCGGGTGAGCGCGGCCGGCCCGGCGTCGGGCCTGCTCGCCGCGGCGGTCCGCGGTGCCGTGGCAGCACGGACCGGCTCGGCCATGTCGGACGCGATCGTCGGCCTGGAGGCGCAGGTCACCGCCGACCTGTCGGCTGCGGACGCCGTCGGCTCGCTGTTCCACCTGCGGCTCGACCCGACGTCGGGTCACGTCGACTTCGGCGACGCCGGCCACGGCCTCGCCGTGCTCGTCCCCGCCGACGGTCCGGCTCGCGTCCTGCACCCGCTCGACCTGCCGCTCGGGCTGCAACCGGAGTCGATCCCACGGTCGCCCGGCGCGCTCGACCTGGACCCCGGGGACCGGCTGGCGATCTGCACCCAGGGCGTCCTGTCGCTGGACGGGCTCCGGCACCTGGACGACCTCGCCGCGCTGGTGCGCTCGGCTCCGGACGGGGCCACCGTGGTCGAACGGGTGCGTACGGCCGTCCCCACGGACGCAGTGGTGGACGTCACGCTGGTGGTGCTCACCCGGCACTGAGCGTGCGTGCCGCGCCACCCGGTCGTGCGGCGCCACCTGATCGTGCCGCGCACGTCAGGAGCGGAAGCGGTCCTGCCGCGGGCGCGGGGTCCCGGTCAGTGAGACCACGAGCAGGGTCGCGAGCAGGGCGAAGCCCGCCAGCTCGATGCCCAGTCCGGCGAGCTGCCAGTACGCGCTGCCGACGTGCTGCGGCTGCGTGATGGACTCCGGCCACCACGACTGGATGAGCGGGAACGAGCCCGGGAACGGGTCGAGGCCGAACACGACGAGCCCGCCGAGCAGCATCACCACGCCGAGGCCGGCCATCGCCCCACGGGACCGACGGAGCATGTGCACCACGAGGGCCGCACCCATGCCGGCGAGCCCGACGACGGCGATCAGGAACGCGAGCACCACGATGGTCTGCGGCGCGAGCGCGACCCAGTCCAGCACCGCGATCGGCAGCAGCAGCCACCGACCCGTCCGTGCCCAGCGCGCAGGGTTCCGCCATCCGTCCATGGCGACCGACCGTAGGGCACCCGGCCGAACGCCTGCCGAATGCGGCCAGTGGACCCCGGCGGCAGCGTGCGCTGACTACGATCTGACCCCATGGCGCAGGACCGACCGACCCGGCAGCAGCGGTCGCTCGCGACCCGCACGGCGATCATCGAGGGCGCGGCCGCGGAGTTCGACGAACGCGGGTACGTCGGTGCCTCGATGGACGGCATCGCCGAACGCATCGGGATGACCAAGGGTGCGCTGTACTTCCACTTCACGTCGAAGGCCGACATGGCCGGGGCCGTCGTCGCCGAGCAGCACGCGATCTCGCGCCGCTACGGCGAGGCCGCGGTGGCCCGGGGCACCACTCCGCTCGAGTCGATCATGTGGCTGTGCCAGGGGCTCGCGGTCCAGATGACGTCCGAGGTCGTCGTGAGCGCCGGGGTGCGCCTGTCGACCGACGTGGCCGCGAGCGACGTCGCCCGGCAGGACCCGTACACCGACTGGACCACGGTGGTCGCCGGGTTCGCGCGGCAGGCCGTCGAGGTGGGCGAGCTCGACCCGCGGTGGGACCCGGACCTGGTCGGCCGGGTCGTCGTCCGCGCCTACACCGGCGTGCAGACCGTCTCGGACGTGATGACCCGCCGGGCCGACCTGTTCGCGGGCCTGCGGGAACTCTGGACGGTCCTGCTGGACGCGTTCGTCACCGAACGGCTGCGTCCGGAGATCCCGCGGCTCGTCGCACTCATCGCTCCGGAGTGACGCGGGTCCCCCCAGGGAAACACCCACGTCACCTCACCTCTGAGACTACCGAGAAGGGTGTCGCGCCACCGGCCCCAGTTCGCGGGCATGTGTCCGGCGGCCCACTAGCCTGACGCGGTGCCCACACCCGCTGCCGAGGTCGACGTCGACGTCCCGCTCGTCCGGTCCCTGCTGCGCGACCAGCACCCCGACCTGGCGGGCCTCCCGCTCGAGGTCGTCGCGAACGGCTGGGACAACGTCGTGCTGCGTCTGGGCGACGACCTGGCCGTCCGGATCCCCCGTCGGGAGCTGGCCGCACGGCTCGTCGAACACGAACAGCGCTGGTTGCCGGACATCGCCGCCCGGGTCGGATCGGTCGTCCCGGTGCCTGCCCCGGTGCGCACCGGACGCCCCGCCCTCGGCTACCCGTGGTCGTGGAGCATCGTGCCGTGGCTGCCCGGTACGGCGATCGGTGAACGGGCGGCCGGGGTCCCCGTCGCCGAGGCGCTCGCCGCGTTCGTCGGGCTCCTGCACGTCCCGGCCCCGGACCACGCCCCGGTGAACCCGTTCCGTGCGGTGCCGCTCGTGTCGCGGAGTGACGCCGTGCTGACGCGACTCGACGAGCACGGCGTGCACCGGGCCGGAGAGCTGGCCACGCTGTGGCGGACCGCAGCGGCCGTGCCCGCGCACCCCGGGCCTCCCGTCTGGGTGCACGGCGACCTGCACCCCTTCAACCTGCTCGTCGACTCGTCGGACGGTGTCGACCGCCTGTCGGCCGTGATCGACTTCGGGGACGTCACCGCGGGCGACCCCGCCGTCGACCTCGCGACCGCCTGGCTGACGCTCGACGTGCCGGGGCGTTCCGCGTTCCGGGCGCGCGTCGCGGCCCCGGACGCCACCTGGCTGCGCGCACGTGGGTGGGTGGTCGCGCTCGCGTCCGCGCTGGCGACCGCCGACGAACGCGCCTTCCGGAGCGTCGCGCGACGGAGCATCGACGCGGTGCTGGACGACTGAGTCCCCGCGGGGCTATCGTGACCGCACCATCCGTGCACAGCCGATCGGAGGGGCCGCCATGACCCTCGAGCTCCGCGTCCAGCACGACGTCGCCACCGACGCCTCCCCCGCCCCCGTCCGACCCGAGCGACGCGGTCTCCGCGGCCTGCTCGACCGTCTGTCGGACCGCCGCGCCGCCGCCCGCGCGCGACGGGTCGACGACCGGGTGCGCGAACTCGGGGAACTCGTCCACCTGCTCTCCGACGCCCGCGCCGTCGTCGAACGCGGGTGGGTCCAGCACGCCTGGTTCGCCTACCTCGACGAGCACGGCCGCGAGCGCAAGGCCTCCAGCGCCGCCGCGATGGACGTGCAGGGCCGGCCGCTCGTCGGCGCCTGCCTGGTCGGTGCGGTCGTGTCCGCCGCCGGCGGGCCGCACGCGGTGCACGCTCCCCGGGTGCAGCACGCGCTCGACGTCGTGTGGCACGCCCTCGCCCGCGACGAGGGCGAGCCCGTGCTGTGGTGCCCCGCGCCGGACATCCGGATGGGGCGGGTACGGGACCTGACGAGCTGGAACGACGCCCCGGCACGCACCGGCACCGAGGTCGCCGGGCTGCTCCTGACGGCTGAACGGGTCGCCGTGCAGGAGTCGACGCGCCTGCAGGAGCTCCGGGTGGCACGATCGGGGGCATGAGCGACGTCGAAGCGGTCCCCGAGGTGCACCCTGCGAGCACCAGCACCCTGGCCGCGAGCGGCAACGCCCTGCTGTCGGACGAACGGGCCACGCGGCACCCCGCCGGTGCGGCGGCGGACGGCGCGGACGCCGCTGCCGCCGACGCCGCGGTGAAGCGGACGCTGCACCGGTACCTGCAGAAGCACCGTGCGGCCCTGCTGGCGAAGCTCGACGGGCTGGCCGAGCGGCAGGCCCGCTGGCCGGTGACGCCGACGGGTACGAACGTCCTCGGGCTGGTGAAGCACGTCGCCGGGGTGCAGGCCGGCTACTTCGGCGAGGTGTTCGGGCGGCCGTTGCCGGACCAGCCCGCCTGGCTCGAGTCGGAGGACGGCGAGGACATGTACGCCTCGCTCGACGAGACCATGGCCGACATCGTGGCCTTCCACCACCGGAGTGCCGCCCACGCCGACGCCACGATCGAGGCGCTCGACCTCACTGCCACCGGGACCGTGCCGTGGTGGCCGGAGGGGCACCGGGACGTCACCCTGCACCGGATCCTGGTGCACATGGCGTACGAGACCGCCCGGCACGCGGGTCACGCCGACATCGTGCGCGAGATGCTCGACGGCCTGGCCGGCGACGGCGACGGCAACCTGGCCGACAAGTCCCCGGAGGAATGGGTCCGGTGGCGTGAGCAGCTCGTCGACATCGCGGAGCGAGCCGGGTTGCGTGACCTCGACGCATAGCCGAGCAGGCAGACCGATCGTTACCGTTCTCCCAGGCTCGCCTTGGTAAACCCCCGCTGACCAGGGGTTGTCCTCCTCGCAACCGCAAGGGAAACCGTCGTACAGGCGGGGTTGCGTTGTACAACCGGTCCGGCTGTTGCATAGCTTTGGCCGAGCTCGTGCCCCGATCTGTGGGCAGTTCAGCCGACCGGAAGGGGAGCGCCCACCCGTGTTCCAGTACGTCGTGGAGCGATGGAACCAGATCTGGTTCGCATCGTGGCAGCACTTCTCACTGGTCGTCCAGTGCGTCGTCCTCGCCACGGTCATCGCCGTGGTGCTCGCCACACTCGTCTACCGCAGCCCGCGCCTGACCGCGTTCGCGAACGGGGTGTCGGCCATCGGCCTCACCCTGCCGTCGTTCGCCGTCATCGGCCTGCTCATCGTCCCGCTCGGCTTCGGCGTCCTGCCGTCGGTCGTGACGGTCGTCTTCTTCGCCGCGCTGCCGATCCTGCGCAACGCGGTCGTCGGTCTCGCCGAGATCCCGCCTGCCGTCGTCGAGTCGGCTCGTGGCATCGGCATGAGCCGGTTCCGCACCCTGCTGCAGGTCGAGCTGCCGATGGCGTGGCCGATCATCCTGAGCGGTGTCCGGGTGGCCGCGCAGATGGTGATGGGCATCGCCGCCATCGCCGCGTACGCGCTCGGCCCCGGGCTCGGCGGCTTCATCTTCTCCGGGCTGTCCCGCCTCGGCGGCGCCAACGCCCTGTTCTCCGTCGTGGTCGGGGTGGTCGGCGTCGTCCTGCTCGCCCTGGTCCTCGACCTGCTCCTCATCGGCCTCGGCCGCCTGACCATCTCGAGAGGTATCCGTGTCCAGCACTGACTCCGCCACCACCACCGCGCTCGACGGGGACGTCACCGGGCGCAGCATCCTGCTCGACGAGGTCACCAAGCGGTACCCCGGGCAGTCGAAGCCCGCCGTCGACGGCATCACGCTCGAGATCCCGGCCGGCAAGATCGTCATGCTCGTCGGCCCGTCCGGCTGCGGCAAGACGACGACCCTCAAGATGATCAACCGCCTGATCGAGCCCACCCAGGGCCGGATCGTCGTCGGCGACGACGACGTCACGGGCATCGACGGTGACGAGCTCCGTCGCCGCATGGGCTACGTGATCCAGGCCGGCGGGCTCTTCCCGCACATGACCGTCGCGGCGAACATCGCGATCGTGCCGAAGATGCTCGGCTGGTCGAAGGAGAAGATCGCGGCGCGCGTCGACGAGCTGCTCGACCTGGTCTCGCTCGACCCCGACACCTACCGCGACCGGTTCCCCCGCGAACTCTCCGGTGGCCAGCAGCAGCGCGTCGGCGTGGCCCGCGCGCTCGCGGCGGACCCGCCCGTCCTGCTCATGGACGAGCCGTTCGGTGCGGTCGACCCGATCACCCGCCAGCGCCTGCAGGACGAGCTCCTGCGCATCCAGGAGGAACTGCACAAGACGATCGTCATCGTCACGCACGACTTCGACGAGGCCGTGAAGCTCGGCGACTGGATCGTCATCTTCACCGAGGGTGCGCACATCGTGCAGTACGACACCCCGGAGCGGATCCTGGCGGAGCCCGCGAACGAGTTCGTCGAGAACTTCATCGGTTCCGGTGCCGGCCTGAAGCAGCTCACGCTGAACCGCGTGCGCGACGTCGAGGTCGAGTCGGCCGTGACGTGCTCGCCCGGCGAAGAGGTCAAGGCCGTGCTGCAGCGGATGAACGAGGCCGGCGGGCACCAGCACGCCGTCGTCGTCGACCACCGCCAGCGGCCGATCGGGTGGCCGTCGCGCCGCCAGCTCGAGCGTCTCGAACGCATCCCCGACGGCGTCGAGCCCGGCCTGCCCGTCGTGGGCGAGGCAGCGACGCTCAACGACGCGCTCGACACCATGCTCGTCTCGAGCGCCGGCGCCGCACTCGTCACCGGTCGTCGTGACGCGTTCCGCGGGGTCATCACCGTCGAGACCGTGATGGAGGCGATCACCCGCTCCCGCGCGACCGCCGCAGGCGACCAGGCCTACACGCCGGTCGGAACGAACACGAACCCGATCGAGACCATGCCGTCGTCACCGGTGTCGGCCATGCCCACCGGAGAAGACCTGTGAGCGCAGTCGTCACTGCCGGCCCCGCCACCGGTGCGAGCACCTCGTGGAAGGGCCTGCTGTTCCAGCCGATCGCGATCCTGGTCGTCCTGGCCGGCTTCGCGGTGTGGCTCGCGACGGCGGACCTGACCCCGACGGAGCGCACGACGCTCAACCCGGCGGACATCCTGGCCCTGACCGGCCAGCACCTCGTGCTGACCCTGCAGTCGACGGTCCTGGTGCTCGTGATCGGCATCCCGCTGGGCGTCGTCCTTACGCGCGGGCCGCTGCGCCGGGCGAGCCCGTACGTGCTCGCCGTCGCGAACTTCGGGCAGGCGGCCCCGGCCGTCGGTCTCATCGTGCTGCTCGCCGCCTGGCTCGGCCTGAACAGCTCGTCCGCCGTCATCGCGCTCGTGCTCTACGCGATCCTGCCGGTGCTCCGGAACACCATGATCGGCGTGCAGAGCGTCGACGACCGCCTGGTCGAGGCCGGTCGCGGCATGGGGATGAGCGCCTTCAGCGTGCTGATGCGCGTCGAACTGCCGCTCGCGGTGCCCGTGATGCTCTCGGGCATCCGGACCGCCCTCGTGCTGCTCGTCGGCACGGCGAGCCTGGCGACCTTCGTCGGTGCGGGCGGACTCGGTCTGCTCATCACCACGGGCGTGACGCTGTTCCTGCCGAAGGTGCTCGTCTCGGGGGCCCTGCTCGTCGCCCTGCTCGCCCTCTCCATCGACTGGCTCGGCCGCGTGGTCGAGACGGTCGCACGACCGAAGGGACTCCGATGACCCGCCGCACCCGCAGCACCCGCCGCACCCGCACCCGGGTCGGAGCCGCCGCGTTCGTCGCCGGTGCCACCGCCCTCGTCCTGACCGGGTGCGGCCTGCAGCCCGCCACCTCGTTCGTGCCCGAGGCCGGCGCCGGCTCCATCCAGCGCATCGACGACCTGCCGGCCGGCGCCCACCTCACCGTGACGTCGAAGAACTTCACCGAGCAGCTCGTGCTCGGCAAGATCGCCGTCCTCGCTGCCAAGGCCGCCGGGTTCGACGTCACCGACGAGACGAACGTGCCCGGCAGCGTCGCGGTCCGTGAGCTGATGACCTCGCACGCGGCCGACTTCACGTACGAGTACACCGGCACCGCCTGGCTGACCTTCATGGGTCACACGAAGGGGATCCCGGACAAGACCGAGCAGTGGACGGCGGTGAAGAAGGAGGACGCCGGCAACGGGCTGACCTGGCTCGAACCGGCGCCGATGAACAACACCTACGCGTTCGCCGTCCGCAACGAGGCCGTCAAGGAGCTCGGGGACGTCAAGACGCTCTCCGACATCACCAAGCTGCCGGTCGACCAGCGCACGTTCTGCGTGGAGTCGGAGTTCAACTCCCGTGCCGACGGCTTCAAGCCGATGCTCAAGAAGTACGGCTTGGAGCTCGGTGGTTCCGGGTCGAACGGTGTACCGAGCAGCAACGTCAGCATCCTCGACACCGGCACGGTCTACACGGCCACCGACCGCGGCAAGTGCAACTTCGGTGAGGTCTTCACCACCGACGGCCGCATCAAGTCGCTCGGGCTGACGGTGCTCGAGGACGACAAGGGGTTCTTCCCGGCGTACAACGTCGCGCCCGTCATCGACTCGAAGACACTCAAGGAGTACCCGCAGCTCGAGGGGATCTACGACCAGATCTCGCCGAAGCTCACGGACGCCGTGCTGCAGGAGCTGAACCGTCAGGTCGACGTCGAGGGGCGTGAGCCGGCGGACGTCGCCTTCGACTGGATGGTGAAGGAGGGCTTCATCACGAAGCCCTGACCGTTCTCGACGCGCGCACCGACGGACGGGAGGCACGGTGCCAGCTGGCACCGTGCCTCCCCTGCGTTGGTGTTCGCGTCTCAGGCCGCGGCGATGCGCGCAGCCGTGTCGCGGATCGACGCGACCACCGCGGCCCGCACCTGCTCCGGGTCGGAACCCTCGTGCCGAGCGGCACTGCGGAGGCCCGTCATGCACATGCCGAGCAGCATCTCGGCCGCCTGCGGGGTCGCGGCCTCGGGGCCCCAGGCCGGGTCGCGCTCGAGGATCGTGCGCACCGCGCCGGTCATCGCCTCGGCGACCGTGGTCATCCGCGCGACCTGCCGACGCATCAGCTGCGGGAACCGCACGATGACGGCCTTGCGCTCGAGCCGCTCGTGCTCGTCGCCGAACGACGACCCGAACACCAGGAACGCCAGGTCCACCACGGCCTGCGCCGCCGGCTCCCCCGCGACGGCGGCCAGGTGCGCCTGGAGAGTGGCGGGTTCGAGGTCGAGCTCGGTGTGCCCGAGGACCGCGTCCTCCTTGCTCTCGAAGTAGTTGAAGAACGTCCGCGGGGAGACGTCGGCCCGCGCGGCGATCTGCTCGATCGTGGTGCCGTCGACGCCCTGCTCGAGGGCCAGGGACCGAGCCGCCTCGGCGATGCGGTTGCGGGTCTCGATGCGCTTGCGGTCACGGAGACCGAGTTCTGACGGCGTCGCGGAGTCGGGCATGGCCCGACTGTAACCGGACCGTCACATGATCTACAGCAAACGCAAACTTGCAGTCGTGCATCGGACACTACGGTGAACCCATGACCACTCCCGTGCTCGAGGCCCGTGACCTCGCCAGGACCTACGGCCGCGGCGCGACGCGGTTCGACGCGCTCAAGGGGGTGTCGCTGGCGGTGCACCAGGGCGAGAGCCTGGCGATCGTCGGCAAGTCCGGCTCCGGCAAGTCGACGCTGATGCACCTGCTCGCACTGCTCGACAAGCCGTCGGCCGGACAGGTGCTGCTCGACGGCACCGACGCGGCGACGCTCGGTGCGCGGCAGGTCAACCGCACCCGGAACAGCACCTTCGGGTTCGTGTTCCAGCAGTTCTTCCTCACGCCGAAGACCTCGGTGCTCGACAACGTCGTGCTCCCGCTCAAGATCGCCGGTGTCTCCGGAGCCGAGCGGAAGCGCCGGGGCATGGCGGCGCTCGATGCGCTCGGGCTGGCAGACAAGGCGAAGAACGACGCCAACGACCTGTCCGGCGGGCAGAAGCAACGCGTGGTCATCGCCCGGGCGCTGGTCGGCGAGCCGAGCGTGATCTTCGCCGACGAGCCGACCGGCAACCTCGACACGAACACCGGACAGGTGGTCGAGGACATGCTGTTCGGGCTGCAGCGCGAGCGGGGGATCACGCTCGTCGTGGTCACGCACGACGAAGAGCTCGCCGCGCGCTGCGACCGCAGCGTGAACGTCCGCGACGGCCTGATCGTCGGCGGACCCGATGACGCGGTCGACGCGTCTGCCACGCACGGAAGGCACTCCGCATGAACTTCCTCGACCTCCTGCGCACCGCGGTCTCGAACACCTTCCGCTCGAAGCTGCGCACGACCCTGACCGTCATCGCGATCTTCATCGGCGCCTTCACGATCACCCTGACCTCGGCGATCGGCACGGGCGTCAGCAACTACATCGACAGCCAGGTCTCCTCGATCGGTGACGACGGCACCCTGGTCGTCACGAAGGCCGTGGACTCCACCTCGACCGACAGCGGCCCGGCGAAGTACGACCCCGAGGCCTCGGGCCAGAGCGTCGACCGTGGCCCGGCGTCGTTCTCGTACCTGTCGCAGTCCGACGTCGACGCGATCGAGAAGACGGACGGCATCAAGAGCCTCCGCCCCGCGGTCGCCCTCGCACCGAAGTACGCCGAGTACGGGGACCAGGGCAAGTACGTCGTGTCGCTCACGGCCAACGCCGGCGAGCTCGACGCCGACCTGGCGAGCGGCAAGCAGCTCGACGACGAGACCGACGCCAACCAGGTGATGCTGCCGACCGACTACCTGAAGAACATGGGCCTCGGCAGCGCCTCGGCCGCCGTCGGCAAGGAGCTCACGTTCGCCGTCGACGACTACCAGGGCAAGGCGCACACGCTCACCGCCACCGTCGTCGGGGTGCAGAACGAGTCGCTGTTCGGCAGCGGTGCCGGGGCGAACGCCGCACTGACCGACGCCATGCAGGCCGCGCAGGAGATCGGCAAGCCCGACTCGATCGCGACGTCCTACGCCAGCGCCACCGCGACGCTCGACACCGACGCCTCCGTCACCACGGTCAAGAAGTCCCTGGCCGATGACGGGTTCCTCGGCCAGACCATCCAGGACCAGCTCGGCCAGTTCCAGACCGTCATCAGCGGCATCGTCGGGGTCCTGAACGCCTTCGCCGTGATCGCGCTCGTCGCCGCGGGCTTCGGCATCATCAACACGCTGCTCATGAGTGTGCAGGAGCGCACCCGCGAGATCGGCCTGATGAAGGCGATGGGCATGGGTGGCGGCAAGGTCTACACGCTGTTCTCGCTCGAGGCGGTGTTCATCGGGTTCCTCGGCAGTGCCATCGGCGCCGGGGTCGCGATCCTGCTCGGCACCGGGATCTCGAACGTCCTGGCCGGCACGTTCCTCAAGGACCTGCCGGGGCTGCAGATCATGCAGTTCGCGCCGGGGTCCGTCGCCACGATCATCCTCGTCGTGATGTTCATCGCGTTCCTGGCGGGCACCCTGCCGGCACGACGAGCCGCACGGCAGAACCCGATCGAGGCGCTCCGGTACGAGTGACAGGCATGGCTGCCTAGTGTCGGAACGGTGACGACGTTCGGACGCGACCTCGGTGACGGCTACACGCTGACGCTGCGCGACCTGACGACCGTCGATCACGTGCTCGCACTCGTGCACGCCAACACCGATCGTCTGCGAGCCGCCGAGCCCTGGGCCTGGGACCCCCAGACCCGCGAGGCCATCGCCCTGCACACCGAGCGGCTGCTCGGCCAGTTCGCGATGGACCGCGCGCTGCCCTGCGTCATCCGCCAGGACGACCGGATCGTCGGGGTGGCCTCGCTGACGTTTGACCCGTACCTGGGCCAGGCATCGCTCGGCTACTGGGTGGACGCCGGACAGGAGGGCCGTGGTGTCGTCCGGCGGGCGGCCACCGTGTTGATCGGGGTCGCCCGGGCGCGCGGGTGCGCACGGATGGAGATCCGGACGGCGGTCGACAACGCGCGGAGCCGGGGGCTCGCCGAGCGGCTCGGCTTCGCGCACGAGGGCACCCTGCGCGGGGCGCTGCCCCTCGGGCCCGAGCGTGTCGACGTCGCGGTGTACGGCCTGCTGCTCTGACGCCCGTCGCCGTCGTGCAGGCCGACCGACACCGGTCGCCGGTATCGTCGGAGCATGGCCTTGTTCGGACGACGCAACCACGACGTGCGCGATCGACCCATCAGCCAGGTCGAACTGAAGCGGGCGGTCGACGAGGGCTTCCTCATCGCGAAGGCCGCCGTCACCATCGCGGTGGCCAACCGCATCATCACGAACGCCCTGCGTGACCAGGGGTACTTCGACCACGCGCTCATCGCCGAGGCCACGCGCGAGGAACTCCACCGCATGGCCGAGGAACAGCGGGGCGACGCCGCACGGATGCGGGAGATCCGCTCCACCTCGAGCAAGCAGAAGGGCCGTTCTCGCCACCAGCACGACTACCGGCGAGGCGACGACCTGAAGCTCCGGATGCGCGAGGCCACGTACGAGCAGCTCGCCACCATGCTCGACAAGCGGCGCGACGACCAGCACTTCGTCGACGGGATCGTGCTCGCCGCGCGGGCCCGCGCCTGGGACGACATCGGCACCACCGTCGTCGGACGCCTCGGGTGGGCACAGCGTCCGGCCGACGACTACGAGATCGGCCGTGACGACCGGCTGCAGCAGATGCTCGACGAGGACTTCGCCGAGTTGCTCGCCGAGCACCCCGTCGGATCGACCCCGGTCGACGCCGACGAGCCCGACGACGCCGATGGTGACCAGGACGAGTCGGACCCGGCCGATCCCGACACCTCGCGCACCTGACCGACACCACACGCAGTCACGAGTCCCTAGGCTCGGTGCATGGTTGATGCGGTGGTCGTCGGAGCGGGACCGAACGGGCTCGCGGCAGCGGTGACGCTCGCACGCGCCGGACTGTCGGTCGAGGTCGTCGAACGGAACGACACGATCGGCGGCGGCGCCCGCACGGCCGAGCTCACCCTGCCCGGCTTCCTGCATGACGTCTGCTCCGCCGTGCACCCGATGGCCCTGCAGTCCGAGTTCTTCCGGCTGTTCCGGATGGAGGAGCGCATCGAGCTCCGCCTGCCCGAGGTGCAGTACGGCCACCCGCTCGACGGCGGCCGCGCCGGCATCGCCTACCAGGACCTCGACCGCACCGCCGCCGAGCTCGGGGTGGACGGGCCGGCCTTCAAGCAGCTGATGGCCCCGCTGGCGGAGAACGCCGACCAGGTCGCCGACTTCGCGACCGACGCGCTGCTGCACGTGCCGCGGCACCCGCTGACGGTCCTGCGCTTCGGCCTGCGGGCGCTCGAACAGGGCACCGCCGCGTGGAACCTGCGCTTCCGCGGTGAGGCCGCCCCGGCGATGGTGTCCGGCGTCGCCGCGCACTCGATCCAGCACCTGCCGTCCCTGTCCACCGCGGCGGCTGCCCTGTCGCTCGGCTCGTACGCGCACGCCCGCGGCTGGCCGGTGCCGATCGGTGGCAGCCAGGCGATCGTCGACGCGCTCGCCGCGGACCTCGTCGCGCACGGCGGCCGCATCGTCACCGGGCAGGAGGTCCGGTCGCTCGGTGACCTCACCCCGGCGAAGGCGGTGCTGTTCGACACCAGCGTGCCGGGCATGCTCCGGATCGCGGGCAAGCAGATCCCGACCCCGAAGCACGGTGCACTGCGGCGCTTCCGGTTCGGCAACGCGGCGGCGAAGGTCGACTTCGCGCTGTCCGACCCGGTGCCGTGGACCAACGAGTCGCTGCGGAAGGCCGGGACCGTGCACATCGGCGGGACCCGCCAGGAGATCGCGGAGGCCGAACGGGCGGTGGCGCACGGGCAGCACGCCGAGCGCCCGTACGTGCTCGGCGCGGAGCCGACCGTGGTGGACCCGACCCGCGCCCCGAAGGGCAAGCACGTCTTCTGGGCCTACGCGCACGTCCCCGCGGGGTCGGACGTCGACCCGACCGAGGCCGTCACCCGCCAGATCGAGCGGTTCGCGCCGGGGTTCCGCGACGCGATCCTGTCGTCGAGCTCCCGCACCGCCGTGCAGATGGGCGAGTACAACCCGAACTACGTCGGTGGCGACATCGCCGCCGGTGCCGCGAGCTTCTGGCAGCTCGTCAAGCGCCCCGTCCTGTCCAGCGACCCGTGGCGGATGGGCGGCGGCATGTACCTGTGCTCCGAGTCCTCCGCGCCCGGCCCCGGCGTGCACGGCATGGCCGGGTGGCACGCGGCGAAGAGCGCACTCCGGCACACCTTCGGCCTGCCGGAGGACGTCGACCTCACCCCGGAAGGCTGATCACCATGGCGAAGAACGTCCGCATCCTGCACTGCCGTCCCGGAGCCGTGTTCGACGTGCTCGGCGACGGGTGGCTCTACACGACCTGGGTGGTCGGGGCCTCGCGCATGCGCAAGGAAGAGTCCGGCTGGCCGCAGGTCGGTACCCACCTGCACCACTCGTTCGGCGCGTGGCCGATCGTCATCAACGACGTCACGACGTCGCTGGTGTGGGAGCCGCCGCACCGCATGGTCATCCAGCCGAAGGGCTGGCCCATCGGCGAGGCCCGCGTCGAGCTGACCGTCGAACCGCACCGGCACGGCAGCAAGGTCACGATCACCGAGAACGCGGTGGCCGGGCCGGGTTCGTACGTGCCCGACTTCCTCATGCAGCCGCTCATCTGGATCCGCAACCGCGAGACCCTCCGCCGCCTCGAGTGGGTGGCCGTCGGGCGCGCGGCGAACGCCTGAGACGTCCCCACGAACGGACGGGAGGCGCGTGGCGGCGCCGCCACGGCCTCCCGTCCGCCCTGTGGGTGCGTCGACTACTCGGCGCGCGAGAACTCGCTGGCCCGCGCCACCTGGTCGTCGGTCAGGGCGACGCCCGTGTACCGCTCGAACTGACGGGCCGCCTGCAGGGCGATGACCTCGGCGCCGGTGATGACGTGCTTGCGGGCGTCGCGCCCCGCCCGCACGAGCGGAGTCTCCGACGGGAACGCGACCACGTCGAAGACGGTGTGCGCCGCCTCGATCCGTTCCGTCGCGAAGGCGAGTGCGTCCTGCTGGTCGCCGCGCATGCCGAGCGGGGTGACGTTGACGACCAGGTCGGTCTCCCCCGCCTCGCGCTCGTCGGCGACCCACTCGTAGCCGTACTGCGACGCCAGGGCCGGGCCGGTCTGCTCGTTGCGCGCGACGACCGTCAACCGGTCGAAGCCGGCGCCGCGGAACGCCGCCGTGACGGCCTTGGCCATGCCGCCCGAGCCGCGGAGGAGCACGCGCGAAGCCGGGTCGACCTGGTGCGACCCGAGCAGGGCGGCGATCGCCTCGTAGTCGGTGTTCGACGCGGTGAGCACGCCGTCGTCGTTCACGACCGTGTTGACCGACTGGATCGCGGCGGCGGAGTCCTCGATGTGGTCGACCAGTGGGATGATCGCCTCCTTGAAGGGCATCGACACCGAGCAACCGCGGATCCCGAGCGCACGGATGCCGGCGACGGCGCCGGGCAGATCGGTCGTGGTGAACGCCTTGTACAGGAAGTTGAGGCCGAGCTCGTCGTACAGGAAGTTGTGGAACCGGGTGCCGATGTTGCTCGGTCGCGCGGCCAGCGACATGCAGACCTGCATGTCCTTGTTCAGGATGGGCATGCCCCCAGTCTCGCACCCTCTCGCTTTCGCGTCCTCGCAGGGATGGAGCGGTCCACGCAGACCGCGTGCCGCGCTCCGGGGTAGCGTCGGTGCCGATGACTGAGATCCCGGAGACCATGCGCGCTGTCCGCTTCGACGAGTGGGGTGACCGATCGGTCCTGCACGTCGCCGAGGTGCCCGTTCCCGAGGTGACGCCCGGGCGGGTGCTCGTCCGCGTCCGCGCCGCAGGCATCAACCCCGGTGAGTCGGCCATCCGCCAGGGTACGTTCGGCGGCGACCTGCCGTCCGGGCAGGGCACCGACTTCGCCGGCATCGTGGTGGCCGTCGGGGCCGAGGTGGACGGCGTCGACGAGGGCGAAGAGGTCATCGGCTGGTCGTGGGACCGCGCCAGCCAGGCCGAGTACGTCTCCGTGCCGGCCGTCCAGGTCGTCCAGAAGCCACGCCTGCTCGACTGGACCGTGGCGGGTGGCCTCGACGTCATCGCGACCACCGCGGCCGCAGCCGTCCGCGCGGTCGACCCGCGTCCGGGCGAGACCGTCGTGGTGTCCGGCGCCGCCGGCGGGGTCGGCGGCTTCGTCACCCAGCTGCTCGCGAACGAGGGCATCGACGTCATCGCCGTCGCCTCCGAGGCGAACCACGAGTGGCTCCGTTCCAAGCGTGCACGGCCGGTCGCGTACGGCGACGGCCTGCAGGAGCGCATCACCGAACTCGCGACGAACGGCATCGACGCGGTGATCGACACCCACGGCGCCGAGTACGTCCGGCTCGGCATCGCCCTCGGGGTGCCGGTCGACCGCATCGAGACGATCATCGCGTTCGACGAGGCCGCCGAGGTCGGGGCGAAGGCCTCGGGCAGCGCGGACACCGCCGACCCGGAGATCCTCGGGGCGCTCGCACTGGAGGTCGCGAACGGCGCCATCGAGGTGCCGATCGCCGCGACCTACCCGCTCGACCGCGTGCAGGACGCCTTCGAGGAGCTCGAGCAGGGCCACACCCGCGGCAAGATCGTCCTCATCCCCTGACCCCGGGGCCGCTCAGGGCCGGTCCGGGGGTTTCCCCCACCACGCTCGGGGTGCGTCCCGGATGCGCTCGACCGGCGGCGTTGCGTAGCGTCGTCGGTATGAGCACACTCTCCCGTCCCCGCAACGGTCGTCTGCTGGCCGGCGTCTGCGCGGGTCTCGCCGACCGCTTCAACCTGTCCCGCACCCTGGTCCGGGTGGTCTGGGTCATCCTGAGCTTCTTCCCCGGGCCGCTGTGGATCGCGTACGTCGTGCTGTGGTTCGTGATGCCGCCCGAGGGTGGTCGGCGGCGCTGAGCACCGGTCCGTCCGGACGGGTTAGTGTGGCGGCGTGCCGGTCTCCGTCTTCGATCTGTTCAGCGTCGGTGTCGGCCCCTCGAGCTCGCACACGGTCGGCCCGATGCGGGCCGGTGCCGAGTTCGCCACGCTCGTCCGTGGCCTGCCCGTCGCGTCCGTGGTGGTCGACCTGTACGGGTCCCTCGCGTCGACCGGGCAGGGTCACGGCACCCTCGGTGCCGTCGTCGCCGGGCTCATGGGGTCGCACCCGGAGACCGTCGACCCCGATGCCATGGTCCTCGCGCTCGACGCCGTGGAACGCGACGGTGTCCTGCGCCTCGATGGCGGTGCGAGCGTGCCGTTCCGCCTCGCCGACATCGTCCTGCACCCCCTGACGATGCTGCCCCGGCACCCGAACGCCATGCGGCTGCGTGCCCGTGACGCCGACGGGACCGACCTGGCCGACGAGACCTACTACTCGATCGGTGGCGGGTTCATCGCACGGGACGAGGCGGCGGAGCCCGCGGCCGACGCATCCGCTGCCGTCGCCGGTGCCGCGATCCCGGTCGACGACGCCGTGCCGTACCCGTTCTCGAGCGGCGCCGAGCTGCTCGCCGCGTGTGCCGGTTCCGGCCTGCCGATCAGCGGCGTCGCCCTGGCGAACGAGGCCGTCACCCGGACGGACGCCGAGATCCGGTCCGGACTGCTGGGCATCCACGGCGTGATGGAGTCGTGCGTCGACCGATCCGTCCGCCGGGGCGGGTGCCTGCCCGGGGGACTCGACGTCCGCCGCCGCGCCGCCACCTGGCACGAGCAGCTCACCCGCGAGGACCCCGACCACGACCCGCTGTTCGCGATGGAGTGGGTGAACCTCGTCGCCATGGCGGTCAACGAGGAGAACGCCACCGGAGGCCGCGTCGTCACCGCCCCGACGAACGGCGCAGCCGGCATCATCCCCGCGGTCCTGTACTACGCGCTCACCTACGTGTCCACGGTCGCCGACGCCCCCGCCGCCGAACGGGACGACGCCGTCGTCCGGTTCCTGCTCACCGCCGGGGCGATCGGGTCGATCTACAAGGAACGGGCGTCGATCTCCGGTGCCGAGGTCGGCTGTCAGGGCGAGGTCGGTTCGGCGGCGTCGATGGCGGCTGCAGGGCTCGCCGAGGTCCTCGGGGGCACGCCGGAGCAGGTCGAGAACGCCGCCGAGATCGCGATGGAGCACAACCTCGGGCTGACCTGCGACCCGATCGGTGGCCTGGTGCAGATCCCGTGCATCGAGCGGAACGCGATCGCGGCGAACAAGGCGATCAACGCCGCCCGGATGGCCCTGCGTGGCGACGGGGTGCACCACGTGTCGCTCGACCAGGTCGTCGAGACGATGCGGCAGACCGGGGCGGACATGTCGTCGAAGTACAAGGAGACCGCGATGGGCGGGCTGGCGGTGAACGTCCCGCTCTGCTGAGCGCCAGCTCGCGCCCGTTTGCGCCCGCTCGCGCGTCAGGCGTGCAGGAGCGTCAGCAGCCGTGCGGTCTCGGTGGCGATGGCGTCCCGGCCCGCCGACACGTACTTGCGCGGGTCGACGACGTCCGGCCGCTCGTCGAGCACGGTACGGAGCGCACGGGTGAACAGGCCGTTCAGGTGCGTCGAGATGTTGATCTTCGTCATCCCCGCGTGCACGGCGCCACGGAGTTCGTCGTCGGACAGGCCCGAGGACCCGTGCAGCACGAGCGGCACCGGCACCGCGGCACGGAGGCGCTCGACCAGGTCACGGTCCACCGACGCCTCGCGGGTCTGCATCGCGTGCGAGGTCCCCACCGCGACCGCCAGGGCATCGACCCCGGTGTCAGACACGAACGCGGCGGCGTCGGTCGGATCGGTGCGGACGCCCGGGGCGTGCACGCCGTCCTTGCCGCCGACCTCGCCGAGCTCGGCCTCGATCGCGACGCCCGCGGCGTGACACCGAGCGGCGAGCTCGCGGGTCGCTGCCACGTTGGCGGCGAAGTCCAGGTGTGAACCGTCGTACATGACCGAGTCGACGCCCAGGTCGACGCCGGCCGCCACCAGCTCCGGGTCCTCGATGTGGTCGAGGTGCACGAGGACCTCGACGTCGGCGGCACGAGCGACCGCCTGGGTCGCAGTCGTGATCGGTGCGAGGCCGCCGTGGTACCGGACGCAGTTCTCGCTGATCTGCAGGATCACCGGCAGACCTGCCAGCTCGGCGCCGGAGACGATCGCCTCGGCGTGCTCGAGCAGCACCACGTTGAACGCACCGACCCCGCGGCGTGCCGTGCGGGCGGTGTCGAGCAGGCCGGTGAGGGCGAGGTCGGTGATCATGCGGGGGTCCTCGTTCGGTCGTTTGCGGGAGCAGGAGCGGGCGGGGTGGACAGGAAGCGGTCGACGTCTGCCGGGTCGACCACGCCGGCCACCGGCTGGAGGACGGCGGCGGCCCCGTGCGCGGCGGCGGACCGCAGGGCTCGGAGCAGGGTGGCGTCGTCGGGGGCCGGGACGCTGCCGTCAGGCCCAGGGAGACCAGCACCGACGAGAACATCGACCAGGACACCGACGAGTCCGGCGGTGGCTGCGTCGCCGGCGCCGGTGGGGTTACCCGAGACCCCGGGGACCGCCGGCACCTCGAGCACGTGCTCGGTGGTGTGGGCGGCGATGCCGTCGGAGCCGCGAGAGACCACGACGACCGTCGCGCCGAGTCCGAGGAGCCGGAGTGCCCCCGAGCGCTCGTCGTCGGCGCCCGTGGCCTCGAGTAGTTCCTCGCGGTTGGGCTTGCAGACCGTCGCGCCGGCCGACGCGGCAGCCAGCAGCGCGGTGCCCGAGCAGTCGACCACGGAGAGCACACCGCGGCGGCGGGCGGTGGTGACCCAGCGGGCGACGACCGTGGGGTCGGTGTCGCGGGGCAGTGAGCCCGACACGACCAGGGCCGCGGCGGCCGGGGCGCCGGCGGCACCGCGGGTGCCGCCGGCGACGCCGTCGTCGAGCAGTTGCTCGACCGCGGTGGTGACGGTGTCCCACTCGCCGGGGCTGAGCACGGGGCCGGGCTCGCCGAACATCGTCGGGTGCGCGAGGTCGTCCGCCACCGTCACGGTCGTGCGGGTCTCACCACGGACGGCGACGTCGGTGTGGGCGAGCCCGAGGTCGTCGAGGGCATGGGCGATCCAGTGCCCGCCGTCGCCGCCGAGGGGCAGCACGGCGTGGGTCGGGACACCGGTGGCGGCGAGGACCCGCCCGACGTTCAGGCCCTTGCCGCCGGGGCGCCGCTGGACCTCGAGCACGCGTTGGGTCTCGCCGATGCGCTGTTCGGCGACCCGGTAGGTCACGTCGACGGCCGGGTTCGGGGTGACGACGAGGATCACGCGACCACCGCCGTCGGCAGGGCTCGGACGCTGCCACGCTCCGGGTCGAGCACGACCAGGTCGGCGGGGGCGCCCACGCTGAGCGGTGCCGGAGCCCCGAGCAGGCGTGCGGCACGCCCCGCGGACGCCGCGACGACCTCGGGCAGGTCGGTCCCGGCGTCGAGCAGGCGGCGGACGGCGTCGGCGACCGTGACCGTGCTGCCCGCCAGCGACGAACCGTCGGCGAGCACGGCGAGACCGTCGCGGACGGTCACCGCCGATCCGGCCACCGTGTACGCGCCGTCGGGGCAGCCGGTCGCCGCCATGGCGTCGGAGACCAGGACCATCCGGCCCGGAGCACTGCGCTGCACGAGGGCGACCGTCACGGGATCGAGGTGGTGGCCGTCGACGATGCACTCGAGCAGCACACGGTCGTCGGAGAGCGCGACCCCGACCGGCCCGGGCGCACGGTGGTGCAGCGGGGGCATCCCGTTGAACAGGTGGGTGACGAGCGAGGCCCCGGCGTCGACCGCGCGGCGGGTCTGCTCGGCGGTGGCGTCGGTGTGGCCGATGGCGACGACGACCCCGGCGTCGACGAAGCGGGCGACGGCGTCGAGGGCACCCGGCAGCTCCGGCGCGAGGGTCACGATCCGCAGGGCGCCACCGGCGGCGTCGCAGTAGGCGTCGACCTCGGCGGGCTCCGGGGCGTGCAGCAGGTCGACGCGGTGCGCCCCGCGACGGGCGGTCGCGAGCCACGGCCCCTCCAGGTGCAGCCCGGCGAGCGTGCCGTCCGCGACGAGTGGCCGGAGCCGGGTGAGGGCCGCCACGGTGCCCGCGCGCTCGCCCGTGGCGATGGACCCGACCAGGGTGGTCGTGCCCCGTGACCGGTGGTACCCGGCGGCGGCGCGGGCGTCCTCGGCGGAGCACCCGGCGAAGTCGTGCCCGAGCGCCCCGTGGGCGTGCAGGTCGACGAACCCGGGCACGACCACACCGTCGACGGTGACGGCGGTGTCCGTACGCATCGGGGACCCGGTACCGGTCGCCAGCACGGTGTCGTCGTCACCGATGACGAGCCAGCCGTCGTGCAGGTCCGCCTGGGCCGTGACGATGCGATGGGCCCGGACGAGGGTGGTCACAGCAGGACCCCGGTCTCGGTCTCGAGCAGCGTGCGTGCGAGGAGCCCCGCTCCGATGGCGCCGGCTGCGTCGCCGTGCCGGGCGGGGACGACGACGGGGACACGGACGCCCTGCAGGCGCTCCGTGACGGCGTCGCGCAGCGGGTCGAGCAGCAGCGGCCCCGACTCGGCGAGTCCCCCGCCGACGATGATGGTGTGGACCCCGGCGACCGCGGTCGTCCAGGCGAGCGCGTCGGCCAGGACCGCGACGCAGTCGTCCCAGACCGCACGGGCTGCGGGGTCGCCCTGGCGGACCAGGAGCATGGCGGCGTGAGCGGACGGCGCGCCGGAACGACGTGCGACTCCCCCGGCGGACGCGATCTCCTCGACGCGGTGGCCCGCGTGCGGACCGATCTGGATGCGGACCTGCCCGATCTCCCCCGCCCAGCCACCGCCGGACACGACGACGCCGTCGACCACCAGGGCGCTCGCGAGCCCGGTGCCGACCGGCACGAACGAGACCGACCCCCGCGAGAGCGCCGGGTCACCGGCCCGGACCTCGGCCAGGGCGCCGGCGCGGACGTCGTGGCCGAAGGCGAGCGGCACGTCGATCCCGTGACGCAGGAGCTCGGCACGGACGAGGTCACGCACCGGGACGTCGCGCCACCCGAGGTTGACGGACAGGTCCACGGTGCCGCGGGTCTCGTCGACGACGCCGGGGGTCACCACCCCGATGGCTCCGAGCGGCGCCCGTCGGGTGGCCTGTGCGGCCAGTTCGGCGACGACGGCGGCGAGGCGCTCGGCGCCCGGGTCGTCGCGCGGCGTCGGTACCCGAGTCTCGTCGAGGACGAGTCCGTCGGCCGTCGTCAGCCGGGTCTTGATGCCCGTGCCGCCGACGTCGACCCCGAGCACCGCGCCTGCGCCACCCATCAGGTGAGGATGACCGACCGGGTGAGCGACCGGGGGTTGTCCGGGTCGAGCCCGCGTCCCTCGGCCAGGGCGACGGCGAACCGGTGCACCACGACGAGTCCGGCGATCGGGTCGAGGTCGTGCTGGACGAAGCGGGCGCCGGTGGCGGCGACCTCGTCGGCCAGCCCCTCGGGTGCCGTCCCGAGCGACCAGACGAGCCGGCCGGGCTGGGCGATCGCGATGGGACCGTGCCGGTAGTCCATCGCCGGGTAGGACTCAGCCCAGAACTGCGCGGCCTCACGCGTCTTGAGCGCGGCTTCGAACGTCAGGCCGACGGCGGCCCCACGACCGACGAACGAGACCTGCTCGGCGTCGAGCAGGTCGTCGATCGGCACCGTCAGGGCGGTCTCGGCCTGGGCTGCGAGCGCGTCGACGTCGTCACCGATGGACGCCCGCAGCAGTGCGAGCGTCGTGGTGGCGAAGCGGGTCTGGACGACCGAGCGCTCGTCGGCGAAGGGCAGGGCGACCACCTGGTCGGCGACGGCCGCGGCAGGGCTGTCGGCGACGGCCGTGATCAGGACGGTCCGCTGCGACGGCAGGGCCTGCAGCAGGTCGACGATCTCGGTCGTCGTACCCGAGCGGCTGATCATGAGCACGCGGTCGTACTCGCGGGACGCGGGGTACTCGGACCCGGCGAAGGAATCGGTCACACCGAGGCCCGCCTGCTCACGGGCGACGGCGTAGCTCATGGCGATGAACCAGCTCGTGCCGCAGCCGATCACGGCCACGCGTTCGCCCGGCTGGGGGAGTGCGTCGGCGAAGGTCGGCAGGAGCGTGGCGGCTGCACGCCAGGTCTCCGGCTGCGAGGCCAGTTCAGCGCTCACGAAGGTGTCGGTCATGGGAGCCTTCCGGGTCCGGATCGATCCGGGTGATCGATGATCAGGAAGCGTAGCGAGCGATCGTGCGCAAGGGAAGGGCAAAACGTCATTTCCGATCACCGGGGGATGGTGGTGACGCCGTAGGATGACCGTCATGACCCCCCAACAGCGGCTGAACGCCCTGCTCGAACTGGTGAGCGAACGCGGCAACGTGTCGATCGCCGAGATTGGGGAGCTGCTCGGGATCTCCGCCGCGACGGCTCGCCGTGACCTCGCGACCCTCGCCGACCAGCGGCTCGTCACGCGCACGCACGGGGGCGCGGCAGCGCTCGGGGCCGGGTACGAGCTCCCGCTGCAGTACAAGATCGCCCGGCAGGCCGAGGCGAAGACGGCGATCGCCCGCGCGGCCGCCCGACTGGTGCAGCCGGGGGAGACCGTCGGGCTCAACGGTGGGACGACCACGACCGAGGTCGCGCGTGAACTCGGCAAGAGCGAGCGGTTCATCCGCGCCGACGGCGAGTTCGGCATCACGATCGTGACGAACGCCCTGAACGTCGGGTACGAGCTGTCCGTCCGCGCCAACGTGAAGATCGTGGTCACCGGTGGTGTGGCGCGGCGGCAGTCCTACGAGCTCGTCGGGCCGCTCGTCCGGGACACGCTCGACGAGTTCGCCCTCGACCTCGTGGTGCTCGGTGTCGACGGCCTGACCGGCCAGTACGGCGCGACGACCATGCACGAGGGCGAGGCCGAGGTCAGCCGCCACTTCGCCTCGGTCGGACGACGGGTCGTCGTGGTCGCCGACTCGACCAAGATCGAACGGTCGACCTTCGCCCGGATCTGCCCGCTCGACCGCATCGACGTCCTGGTCACCGACCAGCCGGTGCCGGCCTCGTTCGCTGCTGACCTCGCCAGCGCCGGCGTGGAGCTCGTCGTCGCCGACTGAGCGCCCTCTGCCACCCCGGAGCGGTCCGGACGTTTCGATCGTGTAAAACCCTCCCCGGCACGGATGCGTGAGCGATCCGTGAGCGCCTATTGTGCATTCATGATCGATTCGGCATCATGGGCGTCACATGCACGCAAGGGAGCGATGAGCATGGGCGCTGACAACGCAGGACTCCGCGTCGCGGTGATCGGGATGGGCCAGCGGTCCGCCATCGCCCGCCACGTCGCCGAGGCAACCGCGGACGACCGGTCGCTGCAGGCCCGGGTCGTGGCCGTCGCGGACGTCACCGCGGCCGGCCGGGACCGCGGGCACGACGAGTACCCGGACGCCCTGGTGGTCGAACACCACCGTGACCTCACCGGCCACGTCGACGCGGCCATCGTGACCACGCCGGACTGGACCCACGCCGAGATCGCGATCGACCTGCTCCGCGCGGGCATCGCCGTCTACCTCGAGAAGCCGCTGGCCATCACGGTCGAGGACGCCGACGCCGTCCTGAACACCGCGGCGGAGACCGGGACGCCGCTGTACGTCGGGCACAACTTCCGGCACGCCGCCGTCGTCCGCCTGATGCGCGAGATCGTCGACCGCGGCGAGATCGGTCAGGTCAAAGCCGTCTGGTGCCGGCACTTCGTCGGCAACGGTGGCGACTACTACTTCAAGGACTGGCACGCCGACCGCAGCAAGGTGAACTCCCTGCTCCTGCAGAAGGCGAGCCACGACCTCGACGTCATCCACGCGCTCGGTGGGGGTGACACCGCCCGGGTCGTCGGGATGGGCTCGCTGTCGGTCTACGGTGACGTCACCGACCGGCGCGACCGCAGCGGCGAGCTCATGGGGGACTGGTTCTCCCACGACAACTGGCCGCCGCTCGCCCAGACCGGGCTGAACCCCGTCGTCGACGTCGAGGACGTCTCGATGGTGATGATGACGCTCGACAACGGGGTGCAGGCCAGTTACGAGCAGTGCCACTTCACCCCGGACTACTGGCGGAACTACACCGTCATCGGCACCGAGGGACGCCTCGAGAACATCGGCGACACGGGTGGTGGCGTCGTGAAGGTCTGGACGCACCGCCGGGGCTGGGACACCGCGGGGGACCGCGAGTACCCGATCGACGGCGTCCAGGACGGGCACGCCGATGCCGACCTGCTCACCATGACCGAGTTCCTGCGGTCCGTCGCGTTCGGCGAACCGTCGGAGCTCTCCCCGATCGCGGCCCGTGCCGCGGTCGCCGCCGGCGCGCTGGCCACGCGCTCGCTCCGCAACGGGTCCATCCCCATCGACGTCCCGCCCCTGCCGGCCGAGACCATCGCGCACTTCACGTCGAACGCCCCGCACTCCACCCCCTCCACCCCGCATCCCGCCCAGACCGTCGGTTCCTGACGGCCGTGCGAAAGGACACCCCGATGACCGCACACATCCCCACCCGAGGAACCGGCGTGCGCCGCGTCCTCCTCGGTGCCGTCGCCGCACTCGGCGCGGCAGCGCTCCTTGCCGGCTGCTCCTCGTCGTCCGGAGCGTCCGGCTCCGGCGGCGACTACGAGGCCGCGCCGAAGGACACCAAGGCGTCCCTGACCTACGCCGTCTGGGACGAGAACCAGGTCAAGGCCATCAAGGCCAACCTGAAGGGCTTCAACGAGGAGTACCCGGACATCAAGGTGAGCGTCGACGTCACGCCGTTCGCCAACTACTGGACGAAGCTGCAGACCCAGGGTTCGAGCAACACCCTGCCCGACCTGTTCTGGATGAACGGCCCGAACTTCCAGCTGTACGCGGCCAACGGCAAGCTCGCGCCGATCACCGGCGAGGTCGATTCGGGTGACATCGACGCGTCGAAGTACTCGAGCGCGCTCAACGACCTGTACACGTACGACGACACCCAGTACGGCGTGCCGAAGGACTTCGACACCATCGGCGTCTGGGTGAACAAGTCGCTGTTCGAGCAGGCCGGCATGGACCTGCCGTCCAAGGACTGGACCTGGGACGACTTCCAGCAGACCGGCGCCGAGCTGTCCGAGAAGCTCGAGTCGAAGGGCGCCTACGGGGCGGCCGGCGGCATGGACGGCCAGACGACGTACTACAACACGATCCTGCAGGCCGGGGGATCGGTCGTGAACGCGGACGGCACCGAGTCCGAGTACGCCACGAAGGCCTCCGAGGACGGCCTGCAGTTCTGGACCGACCTGATCGACTCGGGGGCATCGCCCTCGATCAAGCAGCTCACCGACACCACGGCCGACCAGTGGTTCACCTCGGGCAAGCTCGCGATGTACCAGGGCGGCAGCTGGTTCCGCTCCGCGCTGACCGGCACCGAGCTCGAGAAGGACGTCGTCGCCTACCCGCTGCCCAAGGGCAAGGAGCAGGCGACCGTCATCCACGGGGTCTCGAACGTCGTGTCCGAGGCGAGCAAGGACAAGGCAGCCGCTCAGGCGCTGCAGGTCTACCTCGCGGGCAAGACGGCCCAGCAGCAGCAGGGCGACATGGGTGCGGTCATCCCGGCGTACGAGGGCACGCAGAGCGCCTTCACGAAGACGATGCCCGACGCCGACCTGCAGGTGTTCCTCGACGCGGTGGACTACGCGAAGCCGCTGCCGGTGTCGAAGAACACCGCGGCCTGGAACACCCTCGAGACCACCCTGCTGCCGAGTGCCTTCGACGGATCGAAGCCCGTCGACCAGGTGGCAGAGGACCTCGCACAGAAGATGGACGCCGCCCTCGCCAAGGAAAAGTAGGACCCGCGCGTGACGATCAACACCGAGCGGCCCCCGGCCGCAGCCGCCCCCGCCCGGACGACACGTTCGTCCGGGCGGGGCGCCCCCGCTCCGCGAGCCGACGGCGGCCGAGCGCCACGACGGACCGACGGCTGGTGGCCGTGGCTCTTCGTGCTCCCGTTGCTCGTCGGCGTCGGCACCTTCTACATCTGGCCGATCATCCAGACGTTCTGGTACTCGTTCACCAGCTGGGGCGTCTTCGGGGGCGCCACGTTCACCGGCGTCGCCAACTACGTCCGGCTCGTCGGTGACCCGCAGCTGTACCAGTCGCTGCTCAACACGGTGATCTACACCGTGATCGTCCTCGCCGGGATCCCGATCGCGGTGTGGCTCGCCAGCCTGCTGAACACCCCGGGGCTGCGGTTCGCGCAGTTCTACCGGGTGCTCTTCTTCCTGCCGTACGTCGCCATGCCCGCGGCGATCGCCCTGGTCTGGCGGATCATGTACAACGGCGACTACGGCATCGTGAACTGGTTCCTCGGGAACTTCGGCATCGACGGACCGTACTGGATCTCGACCCCCGGCTTCGCGCTGATCGCGGTGAGCCTGGTCGGCCTCTGGTCGTCCCTCGGGTTCTCGATGATCATCCTCGGCGCCGGGCTCAAGGACATCCCGCCGGAGCTCTACGAGGCCGCGGAGCTCGACGGCGCGAGCCGGTGGCGGCAGTTCCGGTCGGTGACCGTGCCGTTGCTCAGCCCGAGCATCTTCTTCGTGGTGATCGTCACGACGATCTCGAGCTTCCAGCTGTTCGACCTGCTGTACGCGATCCTCGGCAGCACCAACCCGGTGATCCCGAAGACGATGTCGCTCGTCTTCTACTTCTACAGCGCCGGGTTCATCGACAACGACAAGGGCTTCGCGGCCGCGATCGCGATGGTGATCTTCCTGCTCATCGGCATCGTCACGCTCGTGCAGTTCCGCGTCCAACGGAAGTGGGTCCAGGGATGACCGCCACCGTCACACCGCCTCGGACCGCACGCCGACCCGGCCGTCGCGGCGGCAGCCACTGGTGGATCCACGTCGTGCTCGGCATCGGCGGGTTCGCGATGGCGTTCCCGTTCCTGTGGCAGATCATCATGTCGCTCTCCACGAACGCGCAGGTGCAATCCGTCACGCCGGTCTTCTGGCCGGGGGAGCTGCAGTGGCAGAACTACGCGCAGGTCTTCGAACGCCTGCCGTTCCTCAGCCAGCTCGGCACGTCGGTGTACGTCACGATCATCCGCACGATCGCGCAGATCGTCCTGTGCACGCTCGCCGGGTACGCCTTCGCCCGGATGCGGTTCCGCGGCCGGGCGGCACTGCTCGCGATCGTGCTGTCGATCCTGCTCGTGCCCTCGCAGGTCTACCTGATCTCGCAGTACCAGATCGTGCAGGGGCTCGGCTGGCTCGACACCCTGATGGGGATCGTCGCACCCGGGCTGTTCAGCGCCTTCGGCACCTTCCTGATGCGGACCGCGTTCCTGAACATGCCGCCCGAGCTCGAAGAGGCAGCGCGGATGGACGGCGCGAACCCGTTCCAGACGTTCTGGCGGATCATGCTGCCCCTGGCCCGTCCCTCGATCAGCGTGCTCGCGATCACGACCGTGCTGTGGTCGTGGAACGAGCTGCTCTGGCCGCTCGTGGTCTCCACCCGCGCCGAGGACATGCCGCTCGCCGCCGGCCTCGCGACGCTGTCGAGTGACCGCACGATCGACTACCCGGTGCTGATGGCCGCCAGCCTGATGGCGATGGCGCCGGTGCTCATCATGTTCGTCGTGCTGCAGCGTCGGGTGATGGACGGGCTCGCGTCGTCCGGTCTGAAGTGACCACCGCGACCCCCGGCCTGGAGGCCCGCCCCGCGTCCGTCGCGGTCCTCGCCGCCGCCGTGGGGTCACCGGACGACTCCGCGACGGTGGCGGCCGCACTGGCCGCCACCGTTGCCGACGCCGGGCCCGCGGAGCGGGACGCGCTGCTGGTGGCGGCGCTCCGCGCCGCGGTGCCGGACAGCGCCGACGCGCTCGCGGAGCGGGGCCTCCCGCGCGCGCTCGCCGAGGCCTCCGTCGCCGACGTCGACCGCAAGCTCGCGCGCTACGGACTGCACGGCACCGGGGTGGAGTGGCTCGTCGCCGTGGTGACCGGGCGCGTGGTGGCCGTGGGGCGCCTCCAGTTCGAACTCGGCGACCACCTGGCGGACGGCACGCCGGCCTGGGGCGTGCACGTGCCGGAGACCGGGCCGCTCGACCCGGTGGCCTGCGACCGCTCGTTCGCCCGCGCACCCGAGGTCCTGCGCGGCCTCGCGCCGCAGCTCGTTGCCGACCGGTGGCAGTGCCGCTCCTGGATGCTCGACCCAGGGCTGCCCGCCGCGCTCGGTCCCGATGCCAACCTCGTGCGCTTCGCCCGGCGCTTCCGTCTCGTCCCCCCGGGGGCGCACGACGCGACCGAGGGGGACGCCAGCGTCGCGAAGTTCGTCTTCGGGGTGCCGCTGGCGACCGCGCGGTCCGCGGCGCCATCCGGTCGGTTGCGCGCGGCCGTGCTCGACCGGTGGGCGAGCGGTGGGCACTGGACTGAGCGGACCGGCGCGGCGCCGGTCGCGTGACCACCCGCAGCCGCGGCCGCGTACCGTGCACGGCATGACGAAGCCCGACCACGACCACCTCGACGACGGCGTCGACATGACGTTCGAGGAACGCCGACAGGACACGTTCCGCCGCATGTCCGGATCCGACGAGCACGACGCCGATCCGCGGGTCGAGGTCTCCCGTGCTGAGGACGGCGACGTCCGCATCGACGTCGCCGACACCGCGGCGGTCCGACCCGGCGAGTGACACCCCTTCCGGCCCTGGTCCGCCGGGGTCGGTGGGGCACGGCATGATCGTGTCGTGCACCTCGTCCTCCGCCGCGTCGACGGCGGCGTCCTCGCGACGCCCCTGACCGACGCGGGGACCGCCGGAGGTGAGCCGATCCGCCTGGACGAGCCGGGCCTCCCGGCCTTCGTCGCGGCCCACGACGCACCGGGCGTGCGCTGGGTGTGGGACGACACCGCCCGCTGGTACCCGGCCGTGCTCGCCGCTGGCGGGCGAGTCGGTCGCTGCGTCGACCTGCGCCTCGGCCGTCGTGTCCTGCGGGCCGCGCTGGCGGCACGGGGATCCGCGCTCGCCGCCGCGCCGGCCGACGCCCTGGACGCCCCGGTCGCGGAAGCCCGCGTGGTCCGGCCGACGCAGGCCCAGCTCTTCGACGACGCCCTGTTCACCGCCGCCGCACCCGACGACGAGGTCGACCCGGTGGCAGAGTTCCGGGCGCAGCTCTCTGCGGTGGCGGGGTCGAGCGCTCCCGGTGCGCTCCGCCTGCTGCTCACCGCGGAGTCGGCCGGTGCGCTCGTGGCGGCCGAGATGCTGCACGCCGGGCTGCCGTGGCGTGCCGACGTGCACGAGCGGCTGCTCGAGGACGCCCTCGGGCCGCGCGTGCCCTACGGGGTGCGGCCGCGACGCCTCGAGGAGATCGCGGCCGTCGTGCGCGAGCGCCTCGACGACCCCGGTCTCAACCCGGACTCGCCCGCCGACGTCCTCAAGTCGCTGCGCCGGGCGGGCCTGATGGTCACGAGCACGCGGAAGTGGGAGCTGCAGGAGATCGAGCACCCCGTCATCGAGCCGCTGCTCGAGTACAAGCGCCTGGCGCGACTGCTCACCGCCAACGGCTGGACCTGGCTCGACGACTGGATCCACGACGGACGGTTCCACCCGAAGTACGTCGTCGGCGGTGTCGTCACCGGCCGTTGGGCGGCCGACGGCGGGGGAGCGATGCAGTTGCCGAAGGGCATCCGCGGGGCCGTCATCGCCGACCCCGGGTGGAAGCTCGTCGTGGCGGACGCCGCGCAGCTGGAGCCACGTGTGCTCGCCGCGATGTCCGGCGACCGGGCGATGGCCGCGGCCGGCGACGGGCGCGACCTGTACGACGGCGTGGTGGCGTCGGGGGCGGTCGAGACCCGGCAGCAGGCGAAGGTGGCGATGCTCGGTGCGATGTACGGGGCGACCCAGGGCGAGGGCGGTCGGCTCGTGCCGCGCCTGGTCCGGGCGTTCCCGCAGGCGCTCGACATGGTGGAACGGGCGGCCCGTGCGGGGGAGCGCGGCGAACCCGTGACGACGCTGCTCGGGCGGACGTCACCGGTGCCCGAGGACTCGTGGTTCGAGGCCCGGAACCAGGCCTACACGGTCGAGGGGACCCCGGCGATGCAGCGTGCGGTCGAGTCCCGTGCCCGGAGCTGGGGGCGGTTCACCCGGAACTTCGTGGTGCAGGGGACCGCGGCCGAGTGGGCGCTCGCGTGGATGGGTTCCCTGCGGTCGCGGTTGCTCGCGCGGTTCCCCGGAGCGGTGACGGACGGGCCGCACCTGGTGTTCTTCGTGCACGACGAGATCGTGGTGCACGCCCCGGCGGAGCACGCCGAGTGGGTGGCGCAGCAGATCCGGGAGGCCGCCGTCGATGCCGGACGGCTGTTGTTCCAGGACTTCCCGGTGACGTTCCCGCTGTCGGTCGGGGTGGTGGGGGCGTACTCGGAGGCGAAGGACTAGTCGGGCTGTCGCCGCAGCGCCTGGTCGGGTGCCGCGTGCTCGAGGACGGCACGGGGCACCCGAGCGGGCACGGTCAGTAGAGCTGGCCGCGGTTGATCTGTGTCGCGGTGTCGAGCGTCGCGACCGATCCGGGCCCCTGCTTCGGAGTGTGGTGCTGCTTGCCGCCGTACTTCCAGCCCCCGCGCGCCGTGTGACTCCCCATGTAGAACTTCCGCGAGAACGTGCCTCCGCTCGGGAACGTGTAGGTCCCGGCGGAGCCGTAGAAGCAGGTGTTCGTGTACGGCGTCGCAGCGGCTGCCCAGTACGCATCTCCGGACTTGCAGGTGTTCCGTACGGACACCCTCGCCTGTCGCTCAGCGGGAGGAACAGGTGCGACCGAGATGATCCTGCCGGTCTCCGCGTCGAGCCGAGTACTGACCGAATTCGTCGCGACGTAGTCGAGGAGCGCCGCATGGTTCGTGAACTTCGGGAGCCCTTGCACGGTGATGCCGTCGAGCCCGTAGGTCTCGACGGCACTCGCAGTCGACGCGTTCGCTGGTGCCGTGATGCCGACACTGGCGACGGTTGCGAGGAGTACCCCGCCCGCGACGGTGATCCCTCGCCATTTCGTTGCTCGCATGTTCAACCTCCCTTTCGTGATGTCTGCAACGTAGCATTTCAGATGCCCACCCGCGAAGCGTTCGGCCGGGACGGCTCCCGGCGGCTTCGGGCAGGGTGGACGGATGCACACCGAACGCGGGGACGCCGCCGACCGCACCGTCGGCGAAGTCGACCTGACCCGTTGGCGCTCCCGTGCCGGCCGCAGCGTCGCCGGTGCGTGGACCGCGCTCGGCAAGCGCTTCGGCGCCATGCCCGTCCTGCTGCTGACCCTCGCCGTGGGTCTCGGCGTCGCCGTCCTCGCCACGTGGATCGCCTCCGAGGTCTACGACGCCGTGCGGGAAGCCGACGACGTCGCCGTGCTCGACCGACCCGTCCTCGACTGGGCGCTCACCCTCCGATCACCCACGGCGGACACGCTCGTCACCTGGTGGACCGACATCGCGGGCACGATCGGGATGCCGATCGTCGCGCTCGGGTTCCTGGTCGGCTTCACGATCCAGCGCCGTGCGTGGACGCCACTGGTGCTCCTGGTCGCCGCGAGCGGTGGTTCGCTGCTCATGACGATCGCGGGCAAGGACCTGATCGGTCGCGCCCGTCCGCCGCTGTCCGACGCGGTGCCGCCGTACGAGACGTCGCCGTCGTTCCCGTCGGGGCACACGCTCAACTCCACGGTGATCGTGGGCACGATCGTGTACCTCCTGCTCCTGCGGCAGTCGCGCGTCGTCACCCGGGTGTGGACGATCGTCGTCGGCACCCTGTTCGTGCTGTCGGTCGGGGCGTCGCGGGTGTTCCTCGGGCACCACTGGCTGACCGACGTCCTGGCGGCGTGGGCGCTCGGACTCGCCTGGCTCGCCCTCGTGATCACGGCGCACCGGTTGTACCTGACGGCGCTCCACCACGGTGCCGAGCCCGCGCCGGACGTCGACCGCATCACCTCGTGAGCAGAAGACGTCGGGTTGCTCGCCCGCACCCGACATCTTCTGCTCACGAAGTCGCCAGGCCCCGCGCCGCCCGGGCCCGCCCCGTCGAACGGCAGAGCGCCGTCAGCCGCGACCGGTAGGTTGCCGGGCATGGAAGAACGGGTCTTCGGCGGCAGGTACCGCGTCACGGGCACGCTCGGACACGGTGGCATGGCGTCCGTGTACCGGGCGGTCGACGAGCAACTCGGTCGCGAGGTCGCGGTCAAGGTGTTCCGCATCGGCCCCGTGGACCGCGGTGAGCGCGCCCGCGCCGAGGCGGAGATCCAGACCCTCGCGACGCTGCGCGCCCCCGAGCTCGTCACGCTCTACGACGCCGCTCTCGACGACGTCGACGGCGACTCGTACCTCGTCATGGAACTCGTGCCGGGCAGTGACCTGGCGACCCGTCTGCGCGAGGGCCCGCTCGACCCCGCGACCGCTGCCCGCCTGGGTGCGCAGGTCGCCGACGGCCTGGCCGCCGTGCACGCGCAGGGGATCGTCCACCGTGACGTGAAGCCCGCGAACGTCCTGCTCGAGAGCGACGGCCGGCACGTCAAGCTCGCCGACTTCGGGATCGCCCTGCTCCGTGACGCCTCACGCGTGACGGGGACGGGGACCGTGATGGGGACGGCCGCGTACCTGGCCCCGGAGCAGGTCCTGGCCAAGGAGATCACCGGCAAGGCCGACGTCTACTCGCTCGGGCTCGTGCTGCTCGAGTGCATGACCGGCCGCCAGCCGTTCCCGGGCAGCGCGGTCGAGTCGGCCACCGCCCGGCTCACCCGTTCGCCCGAGATCGACCGGCAGCTGCCCACGGCCTGGCGCACCCTGCTGCACGTGATGACCGCGCAGGACCCGGCGGAGCGACCGACGGCTGCCGAGGCCGCCGAGCGCCTGCGTGCGCTGGGCCGCGACGAGCCGACGAACGCCACGCAGCTGCTGCCCGGCACGCCCGGTGCGGTGACGACCGCGGCCGCCGGTGCGGCTGGTGCCGCGGTCGGCGCCGGCGCCGCCGCGGCGGCGAACGCCGACGACCGGACGCAGGCGATGCCGGCGAGCGAACTGCCGAACGGCGGCGCGGGTCCGGGGGACGTCGCCACCCGCGTCCTCGACACCCAGCGTCCGAACGCTGCCGACGACGTCTCGACGACCGTCCTCGGCGCCCAGGCGAACGGCCGCGGCACATCGGCCCCGAGCGGGCCGACCCCGCCGCCGGTCCCGCCCCGCCCGGTCCGGGGCGACCGGTCGGAGGACCAGCCGGAGAAGAAGAAGCGCGGACCGCTCATCGCCGCGATCATCGTGATCGTCCTGGTGCTCATCGGCATCGGGGTCGCGGTGTTCGCCCTGAACGGCGACGACGACGGCACCCCGGCCCCGACGGACACCACCTCGACCGCGCCGACCGAGCAGCAGCCGTCCGAGGAGCCGGGCGAGGAACAGCAGCCGAGCGAACCCGCCGAGCAGGAGCCCTCCCAGGAGCAGCAGCAGCCGTCGCAGCCCGCCGAGGAACCGAGCGAGCAGCCGAGCGAACCGACCGAGCCGGAGCAGCCCACCCAGGACCCGCCCGTCGGTCCGGAGCCGAGCACCCCGGCCTCGAACCCGGTGCAGGAGCCGCAGGACGGCACGGGCGCGGCCGACACCGGCGCGGTCGACACCACGTCGGACACCGCCCCCGGCAAGTCCGGCAGCGCTCCCGGGCAGAACAAGGAGTGACACGCCGGGTTTTCGTCCAGTCCCTGGAGCAATAGGCTCGCCCCGTGCGAGAACTGCAACGGAGCGGTGGTCCGACGACGGCCGTGGCCGCTCGGAACGGCGTCGGCTTCGGTTCGGCAGAGGCCTGGCTCGTCGAACGACCAGCGGGAGCGTCCGTGGCCGAGGCGATCGTGCCCGGTTGCACCGGACGCACCATCACCACCGGCGACGAGCTCTCCTGGGTCTGGTTCCCCGAGCGGACCCTGCCCGACGGGGCGTCGGAACCGACGGAAGCAGACCTGCCGCACTTCTGGGACGCCACGGCCTTCGCCGTCGACGTCGTCTTCACCGACGGCTCGCGGCTGCGTGACGACGCCGCGGTCCGCGACCAGTACGGCGACGCGGTCACCCCGGATGCACAGGACGCGGCCCGCAAGCAGTGGGTGGACCAGTGGAACCGCCGCGCGGTCGACCTCACGCCGTTCGCGGGGCTGGTCGTCGACCGCCTGGAGGCCCGGCTCGGCTCCGACACGTCGGCTGCGGCCGCCGACGGCGAGCGTCCCGCACTGCGCGGCTGGCTCGACGCCGTCCGGATCGGTCCCGCGCGCCCGACCCCGACGACCCCGCTCGGCCACGTCCGGACGACCCGTGGCACCCAGGCGTCCTCCCGGTTCTCCCGCGGCAACAACGCCCCGCTCGTCGGCGTCCCGCACGGAGGCGTGTTCGGCCTGCCGATGACGGACGCCTCGAGCAACCGCTGGCCGTACGCGTACCAGGAGCACGACCGGCTCGACGACCAGGGGCGACTCCGTCCGGCGATCCAGGCCTTCGCGACGAGTCACATCCCGTCGCCGTGGATGGGCGACCGCGGGGTGTTCCAGGTGATGCCCTCGCCACTCGACACCCCCAATGTCGACCGGTCCGCCCGCGCGCTCGGGTTCGACCACGAGGACGAGCAGGACGGCCCGCACCGCTACCGGGTCGCCCTCGAACACGGTGTGACGGCCGAGCTGACCGCGGGGGAGTTCGCCCTCGGGTTCCGGTTCACCGGTACCCGCAGCGTCGTGCTCGACCACCACGGCCGGGTGTCCGACGTCTCCGTGACGATCACCGACGGCACCGCCGTGGTCGAGGCCGTCCTCGACGACCGCCCCGGCACGCCGCCGCACCACGTGCACCTGCGGGTCGCGGGGATCACCGCCGACCACACGACGATCGGCGAGCACGAGCTGCGCGGCTGGCTGTCCGTGGGGGAGGCCAGCCACACGGCCGGCCCGGTCGACGTCCTGCTCGGCATCTCGACCGTCTCGATCGAGGACGCCCGCGCGAACCTCGACGCCGCCGGCTCGTTCGACGCCATGTGCTCCCGTGCCGAGGCGCTGTGGACCGAGAAGCTCGCGACGCTGTCCTTCGACGGCGCGACCCCCGACCAGCTGACGAGCCTGTACTCCGGCCTGTACCGGCTGTTCCTCTACCCGAACCGCGCCGGGGAGACCGCCCTGACCGGCACCCCGCGGCACCGCTCCCCGTACGGCGACGTGCTGGCGGACCCGATCCGCGACGAGCCCGGGCCGGAGATCGTCGAGGGTCCGTTCACCACCACGAACGGCTTCTGGGACACCTACCGCACGGCCTGGCCGCTCCTCGGACTCCTGACCCCCGAGACCGCTGGCGAGCTCGCGCAGGGCTTCGTCGAGCACCACCACGACGGCGGGTGGACGCCCCGCTGGAGTGCCCCCGGCGCCGAGGACTGCATGACCGGCACCACGAGCGACACCGTCTTCGCCGACCTCGCGGTGAAGGGCGTGCGCGGCTTCGACCTGGCCGAGGCGTACCGGAGCGCGGTGCGGAACGCGACCGTCCCGCCGCGTGACGAGCGCGTCGGACGCAAGGGGAGCCTCCCGGGCGCCTTCCGCGGCCACGTCGACACGGCGACCCACGAGGGGATGTCGTGGACTCTGGACGCGGCCATCAACGACTGGGGTCTGGCCGTCATGGCGGGCCTGCTCGCGTCACGGGCGCGGACGCCCGCCGACCTGTCCCGTTACGAGGCCGAGGCCGAGTGGTTCGCCCGCCGGTCCCTGCAGTACCGGCACGTCTTCGACTCCGAGCGCGGGTTCTTCATCGGCCGCGACCCGGACGGCTCGTGGCGGGTCGGCACCGAGTTCGACCCGCGCGACTGGGGCGACGACTACACGGAGACGAACGCGTGGGGCACCGCGTTCACGGCGCCGCACGACGGCGCCGGCGTCGTCGACCTGCACGGCGGGCCGGAGCGCTTCGACGCCGCTCTCGACGCGTTCTTCGCGACCCCCGAGACCGGCGCGTTGGCGCGGTCCGGCTCGTACGGGTTCCCGATCCACGAGATGACCGAGGCTCGCGACGTCCGGATGGGCATGCTCGGGCTGTCGAACCAGCCCGCGCACCACATCCCCTTCTTCCCGATGTTCACCGGGCGCCACGACGACGCGCACCGCATCGTCCACGAGTCGCTCGAGCGGCTGTTCGTCGGGTCCGACCTCGGCCAGGGCTACCCCGGCGACGAGGACAACGGTGAGATGAGCGCCTGGTACGTCTTCGCGACCATCGGCCTGTACCCGCTCGCGCCGTCGACCGGTACCTACGTGCTCGTGCCGCCGTCGGTCCGCAGGACGGTGCTGCGACAGCCTGGAGGAACGGAGACGGTCATCGAGATCGCCGCCGGCTCCGCAGGCCGGTACGTCGCGTCGGTGACGGTCGACGGCTCGCCCTGGACCTCGGTCACCATCCCGCACAGCGTGGTCGTGGCCGCGTCGCGGATCGAGTTCACCCTGTCCGACGAACCGCAGGGATGGGCGTCGGACACCCGTCCCGTCTCGGCCTCCGACGTGCACGGCTACCGGGACGCCCCGATGGACGTCCTGCCCGTCGGGGTCTCGGCGCTCACCGACGACACCGGCCGCACCGTCACGGCGCTCGCCGCGGGGGAGTCCGTGTCCTTCGACGTGTCGTGCCCCGCCGCCTCGTTGTACACCGTGACGGTGGCATCGCCGGGGTCCTACTCGTGGCAGGTCGGCCTCGACGATGCCGTCACCGCGGTCGACGGTGCCGAGTTCTCGTGGGCTGGCCAGACCCGGGTGTTCCGCATCCTCGGCGGCGGTTCGTCGTTCACGTTCACCGCCGGCACCGACCTGACGCTGACGCAGCTCGAGCTCATCGCGGCCGACGGACAGCGTTGACCCCGCGTTCACCGAGCGGGAGCATGCTCGCCCCATGTCGATGAGCGCACCGTTCGATCCCGAACAGCAGGGCCGGTCCATCCCCGTGGACGGCAGTGACGAGTCCGAACTCGAGATGGAGGAGGACCGCGGCGCCGACGTCGGCGACGACTCCGCTGACCCGAGCGTCTCGCCCGTCAGTCACCACGACGAGGACGAGGCCGGCGGCGGCCCGGTGTTCCGGCGTCCGCACGCCGGTGAGCGGCTCCACCCGGACGACCTCTGACCGTTCCGGGTGTCCTCCGGGGTTTCTTGGGCGATTGCCAAGCGGCTCGGGCATGCTCGTGCGCATGTCGATCGCGAACTCGTGGGACCCGTCCGGTGGCCGTGCAATCCCGGAGGACCAGGTCCGTCAGGACGGGCTCGAACTCGACGAGGACCCGGCGATGCTGGGGATCTCGTTCGACGTCGTGGGTGGCGCCTCGGCCGATCCCGCCGGGGTGTCCCCGGTCGACGTGAACGTGCCGACGCCGAGGTCTGCTGGCGCCGACTCCGACGACTAGCGCGCGCCCGGCTGCAGCGGCAGCGCGGTCCCATCCGACCGGTAGTATTCCGGAATGGTACCGACGGCGTACGTGGACGAATCCGAGCCCGGAGACGAACGTGACCCCGGCGCGTACATCCTCGGGGCGGTCACAGTTGCCGACAGCGATGCTGAGCGGTTCCGGGACTCGCTCTGCGCCATCAAGCCACGATCGGCGCGGAAGCTGCACTGGTCCGAGAGCGACGCCCGGCACCGCACCGGGATCGTCGGGATGCTGTGCGACCATCCGTTTGCAGCCATCGGGGTCGTGAGCGTGACCGACCCATCCGTCCGGAGCGAGCGTCGTCACCGTCTCGCTCTTGAGCACTTGATCTTGGAACTCCGCGCGGGCGGTGTCGATCGAGTCGTCCTCGAATCTCGCGGGCCCTCGGACCGGAACGATCGTGCGCACCTCGACGCCTTGCGATCACGCAAGTTGGTGCACGGGTTGGCGTTCGAGCACCTGCCGGGTGGCCGCGAGCCACTTCTCTGGGCGGCGGACGCGGTGTGCGGCGTGGTCGCGCTGGCTCGGCGAGGGGAAACGGCCTACCTCGAGCAGCTGGGCCATGTGCTGAGCGTCCACGAACACCGTCGGTGAACGCGCGAATCCCCGGGCCCCGCTATACCGCAGGAGCTCCCGGGGATCACTTCCGCACCCACCTCGATGGGGCGACTGGTCTCAGTGTGACATATCAGGCGGGATGGCGGAAGGGTCGGGGACCCGGTACTTGAACGCGACGTGCGAGCCGGTGAAGCCGAGGCGCTCGTAGAACCGGTGCGCATCGGTCCGTGCAGCGTCCGAGGTGAGCTGCACGAGCGGGGTCCCGAGGGCCGGCGCCGCGACGTCGGTCACCCAGCGCATCAGCGCACTCCCGATGCCGCCGGAGCGCAGCGCACTGCTGACCCGCACCGCCTCGACGAGCAGCCGGGTGGCACCACGACGAGCCATCCCGGGGATCCGGGTGAGTTGCAGCGTCCCGACGAGCCGCCCGTCGGCGTCCTCGGCGACGAGCAGCGCGTTCGCCGGGTCGTCCACGATCGACCGGAGTGCCTCGGCGTACTGCGGACGGTCCTCCGGCGCGGCGACGTCACCCCGTGCAGCGCTGATCGGGTCGTCGGACAACAGCGTCATGAGCGCGTCGAGATCGGCTTCCGTGGCGTTCCGGAGCGTCACCTCGCCACTGCGGGCGGGCAGACGAACGGGCAGGGCGAGGTCGCGGAGCACGACCCCACCCTGCCCGACCCAACCGGGCCGTTCCTGCTCAGGGAACGGTGTGTCCAGCCGCGGTGAAGATCCGGTACCACTCCTCGCGCGACAGCTCGACGTCCGAGCCGGCTGCCGAGTCCCGCACGCGCTGCGGGTTCGTGGTGCCGAGGACGACCTGGAAGTGCGCGGGGTGGCGGGTGATCCACGCGACCGCGATGCCGGTCGGGGTGACACCGTGTGCGGCGGCGACCTCCTCGAGCACGTCGTTCAGCTCGGCGTACTGCTCACGGTCGCCCAGGAAGACGCCGTCGAAGAAGCCCTTCTGGAACGGCGACCAGGCCTGCAGCGTGACGTCGTTGATGCGCGAGTAGTTGAGGATGTCGTTGTCGCGGTCGACCGACTGCTCGAGGCCGCCCATGTTCGCGGTCAGGCCCTGCGAGATGACGTTGGCGTGGGTGATGCTCAGCTGCACCTGGTTGAACGCGAGCGGCTGGCGGACGTGCTTCTTGAGCAGGTCGACCTGGCCGGGGGTGTGGTTCGAGACGCCGAAGTGGTGCACCTTGCCGGCGGCGTGCAGCTCGTCGAAGGCCTTTGCGACCTCTTCCGGCTCGACCAGGGCGTCGGGGCGGTGCAGCAGCAGGACGTCGACGTACTCGGTCTGCAGCGCCTCGAGCGATTCGTGCACGGACTCGAGGATGTGCTCGTACGAGAAGTCGAAGTAGGCGCCCTTCGGCGTCGGTCGGATGCCGACCTTGGTCTGCAGCACGATCTCGGCGCGTTCCGCGGGCGTCAGCGTGACGGCGGCGCCGAACCGCTCCTCGCAGCCGTGCCATTCGCCGTAGACCGCTGCGTGGTCGAACATGTTCACGCCCGCGTCGCGCGAGGCGCTGTAGAGCGAACGGATGTCCTCGTTGCTCATGTCGTTGATCCGCATCAGTCCGACGACGACGTCGGAGGCGGTGAGGTCTGTCTGTGGCAACTCCAGTGTCTTCACGCCGTCGATCCTGCCAGCCGGTCCCCGGTGCAGGCAGGCCCTGCCAGTACCTCAGGCGCGTTCGGGCAGCACGACGGCGAGCACCTCGGAGCCGTCCGTCCACGTCCCGGTCAGCGTCTCGCCCTCGGGCAGGGCCGTACCGACGACCCGAGCGATGACGATCGTGCCGTGGTCGGTCGCGATCGACGTCAGGGCGTCCGCAGTGGTCGCTCGCACCGAGGTGACACTGGGGGAGTCGGGTGCGGAGCCGCTCCCGCTGGCCCAGGCGTCCTTGGGCCGCTGTCCGGCACCGTTGGCCAACTCGAGCTCCGCTTCGTGTCCGCCGGTGACGATCGCCCGGCGCAGGACATCAGCGTGGACGGGATCGCCCACGGCGTCGTACACCCACCGTCGCCCGAGCACGGAGTGGTCCATCTCGGTGACCAGGAACGCGTCGGCACCGGGCAGTGGTGCGTCCCGGTAGGTCAGTGGCGCCTGCAGGACCCGGCCGTCGTCGGTGCGGACGAGGAGCACCTCGATGCCGACCTCGCCAGCGGGGTCGTCGAACCGGAACTGCCCGACGACCTGGAGCGGCGATCCCGCGATGACGCCGCTCCACGCCTGGTCGGGGAGCCAGGCGGCGAGCGCCTCGGCCTTGGAGGGGCGGAGCGTTGCCTGCTCGATGACTGCCATGACCTGACCGTACTGCCGCGCAGGCAGCGACATCCGGTCAGGGGGAGCCAGCCCCGTACGCTGGGCCGGTGCGTGACGACCTGCTGCCGATGCTCGCCTGCCCCGTGTGCGCCGAGCCCCTCGGCCGCGTCGACGGCGGCCAGGTCGGCTGCCCGAACGGTCACCGGTTCGACGAGGCGAAGCAGGGCCACCTGACGCTCCTGCCCGCGAAGCGGCGCGCACTCACCGCGGACACCCCGGAGATGGTGGACGCGCGGCTGCGGTTCCTGGGGCGCGGCCACTACGCGCCCGTCGAGCGGGCGCTCGCCGCGATCGTCGCGGACGCCACCGCGCCCGGCATCGTGCTCGACGTCGGTTCGGGCCCGGGGACCTACCTGGCGCATGCGCTGCGCGCGGCGGACGGGAGGCTCGGGGTCGCGTTGGACTTGTCGGCCGTCGCGATCCGGCGTGCGGCACGCGCCCACGAGCGCGCGGGGGCCGTCGTCGGGGACGTGACCGAGCGCCTCCCGGTCGTCGACGGCGCTGCCGCCGTCCTGCTCGACGTCTTCGCACCCCGCAACCAGACCGAGTACGCCCGCGTCCTGCACGCGGACGGCGTGCTCGCGGTGGTGACCCCGCGGACCGGCCACCTGGTGGAGCTCGCCGAGGCGACGATCAGCGTGGACCCGGAGAAGGAGCGCCGGCTGCACGACTCCCTGACGCCGTCGTTCGCGCTGCGGTCCTCCGAGGACCTGACGTGGACCATGGAGTTGTCGGCGGAGGACGTCCACGACGTGGTGCACATGGGGCCGAGCCACCACCACGTCGCGGCGGACACCGTGTTCGAGCCGGCGACGGTGACGGCCGCGGTCACCGTGTCGACGTGGACGCCGACGCGCTGACCGCGGCCCTCAGGACGGATCAGTCGCCAGCGGGGGCGACGTCGAGCTGCCACACCACGCCGAAGCGGTCGCGCAGCTGCCCGGCCAGCGGTGCCCAGGCCGAGGGTTCCAGGGGCTGCCGGACCTCGGCGCCGTCGGACAGTACGGCCCAGTACCGCTCGATCTCGGCCGTGTCGTCGCCGTGCACGAACACGTAGAAGGCGTTCGATCCCTGGTCGTAGGGCTGCCCGGGCCAGACGTCGAAGGCCATGAGACGGAAGCCGGCGGGCGTGGAGACCTGACCGAACACGATCCGGTCCGCCCAGGCCGGGTCGTCCAGGGCGCCCATCTGGCCGTAGGTGGCGGCGGTGACCTCGCCGCCGAAGACCGATGCGTAGAAGTCGAGCGCCGCGCGGGCGTCGCCGTCGAAGTTGAGGTGGGTTGTCGTTTCGATGCTCATGGGACGAGGATGACGGGCAATGCGGTCAGATCGTGTCCGCTTCTCGGACGAAGATGGACGCCATGGCCGGACCCTCCGCACGGATGCTCGCGCTGCTCTCCCTGCTCCAGGTGCACCGCGACTGGCCGGGGGACGAGCTCGCCGGGCGGCTCGACGTCAGTCCGCGCACCGTCCGCCGCGACGTTGATCGGCTCCGCGGGCTCGGGTACCGGGTCGAGGCGCTCCGTGGCCCGGCCGGCGGCTACCGGCTGGAGGCCGGCTCCGACCTGCCCCCGCTGCTCTTCGACGACGACCAGGCTGTGGCGATCGCCCTGGCGCTCGCCGTGGCACCGGCATCGGGGGCGGACGTCGCCGAGTCGGCGGCCCGCGCCTTGGCGACCGTCCGGCAGGTGATGCCCGCGCGGCTGCGGTCCCGGGTCGACGCGGTGCAGGCCGTGACCGCGACGAGCCGGACCACCACCGACCCGGAGGTCCTGGTGGCGGTGAGCGAGGCCGTCCACCTGCAGGAGGTGTTCCGCTTCGGGTACGGCGACGACGAGACTCCGCACCGGGTGGAACCGCACGCCGTCGTCGCCCGGAACGGTCGCTGGTACCTGCTCGACTGGGATGCCGATCGCGACGACTGGCGCACGCACCGCATCGACCGGATCACGCCGCGGATGCGCACCCGCGTCCCCTTCACACCACGTCCGATCCCCGGTGGCGATGCGGCCGCGTTCGTGTCCGCGCGGTTCAAGGGTTCGGCGGTCGACGACGTGTGGCCGTGCACCGGTTCGGTGACCACGACGGCGGACGATGCGCGGCGGATCGCGCCGTACCTGCCGGAGGACGCAGTGGTCGAGCAGCTCGAGGACGACCGGGCCCGCGTCACCCTCGGATCGTGGTCGTGGGACGGCCTCGCCGGAGTCGTCGCCGGGCTGGCCGTGCCGATCCGGGTCGAGGGGCCGGACGCGCTGCGTGGCGCAGTCCGCGACCTGTCGACCCGACTCGCGACCGCGGCCGACTGAGCCGCCTCGGTCACGCGCGTTAGGAGCGTGCATGCGTCCGCCAGGGCGGCGTCAGGGATCCGTTAGGAGCGGCCTGGAGGCGCGGCGCAGGATCCAGCATCGGTTCGGCACCACTCGTGGTGCCGGTCCGCGTCACCCGGCGCGGACACCGCAGATCTTCTGGAGTCCCTCGTGTTCGACGTGTTCGTCGTCGCCGGTGTCCTCGCCGTGTTCGGCGTGGTGGCACTGATCGCCAAGGGGGTGGAACGGCTGTGATCGGCATCACCATCGCGGCCGCCGTCCTCGGCATCGCCGCAGTCGTGTACCTCGTCTGGGCGCTCGTGCGTCCGGAGCGCTTCTAGTGGGCGCCGCGGACGTCTGGGCGGGCATCGCCCAGGTCGCCACGCTCGTCCTGCTGCTCGTCGTCGCGTACCGCCCGCTCGGTGACTGGATGGCGAAGGTCTTCACGCCCGTCCGCCACAACCGGGTCGAGCGCGGGGTCTACCGGCTGATCGGGGTCGACCCGGACGCCGAGCAGTCCTGGCCCGTGTACCTGCGCGGCGTGCTGCTCTTCAGTGTCGCCGGGCTCCTGCTCGTCTACCTGCTGCAGCGCATCCAGGTCGTCCTGCCCGGCGACCTCGGCCTGCCCGGCGTCGGACCCTCGCTCGCGTTCAACACCGCGGCGTCGTTCGTGTCGAACACGAACTGGCAGTCGTACTCGCCCGAGGTCACCCTCGGCTACACGGTGCAGATGGCCGGCCTGGCGGTGCAGAACTTCCTGTCCGCAGCCGTCGGCCTGGCGGTCGCCGTGGCGCTGGTGCGCGGGTTCGCCCGTCGCAAGTCGGGCACGCTCGGCAACGTGTGGGTGGACATCGTCCGCGGGCTCGGCCGACTGCTGCTGCCCGGGGCGTTCGTCTTCGCGATCATCCTCGTCGCCGGCGGGGTCGTCCAGTCGTGGGGGAGTGGCACCGACGTCACCACGCTCATCGGTGGCACGCAGCACATCCCGGACGGGTTCGTCGCGTCGCAGGAGGCGATCAAGGAGCTCGGCACGAACGGTGGCGGCTACTTCAACGCGAACTCGGCGCACCCGTTCGAGAACCCGCAGGCATGGACGAACCTCGTCGAGATCTTCCTGATGCTCGTCATCCCGTTCTCGCTCCCGCGCACGTTCGGGCGGCTGGTCGGCGACGACCGCCAGGGGTACGCGATCCTCGCCGTGATGGGCGCGATCTTCCTCGTGTCGCTGTCGGTCATGTCGATCGCCGAACTCGGCGGCGGCGGTGTCGCCACACACGCTGCCGGTGCCGCGATGGAGGGCAAGGAGAGCCGCTTCGGCATCCTCGGTTCGACGCTCTTCTCGACCGCGACCACCTCGACGTCCACCGGTGCGGTCAACGCGATGCACGACAGCTACACCCCGATCGGCGGGATGATGGCGCTCGTCAACATGATGCTCGGCGAGGTCACCCCCGGCGGCGTCGGATCCGGCCTGTACGGCATGCTCGTGCTCGCCGTCATCACGGTGTTCATCGGCGGACTGCTCGTCGGTCGCACCCCGGAGTACCTCGGCAAGAAGATCCGCGCCAAGGAGATGACCTTCGCGGCGCTGTACATCCTCGTCACGCCGACGCTCGTGCTCCTGGCCACCGGGCTCTCGCTCGTGATCCCCGGGGTCCGCGAACAGGTGCTCGGGACGTCGATCTTCAACCCCGGCAACCACGGGCTGACCGAGCTGCTCTACGCCTTCACCTCGGGTGCGAACAACAACGGCTCGGCCTTCGGCGGGCTCACCGCGAACACCACGTGGATGAACTCCTCGCTCGGCGTCGTGATGCTGCTCGGCCGCTTCGTGCCGATGGTGTTCGTCCTGGCGCTCGCCGGGTCCCTCGCCGCGCAGGACCGGGTGCCGGAGACCGCCGGCACGCTGCCCACCCACCGCCCGCTGTTCATCGGGCTGCTCGGCGGCGTCGCCGTCATCGTCACCGCACTCACCTACTTCCCGGTGCTCGCACTGGGTCCGCTCGCAGAAGGACTGTCATGACCACCCCCGTGACCACGGAGTCGGAACCGCGCACCGCCGTGGAACCGGCCACCCGCTCGTCCGCATTCGGACCCCGCCAACTGGTGGCGGGCCTCCCGGGCGCCCTGCGGAAACTCGATCCGCGACTCATGTGGCGGAACCCCGTCATGTTCATCGTCGAGGTCGGCGCAGCGCTGACGACGGCGGCTGCCGTCGTCGAGCCGTCCGCGTTCACCATCGCCATCGCCGTGTGGCTCTGGCTCACCGTCGTCTTCGCCAACCTGGCGGAGTCGGTGGCGGAGGGCCGTGGCAAGGCGCAGGCCGACACCCTGCGGAAGACCCGCTCGACCACGAGCGCCCGCCGCGTGCTCGGGTACGCGACGACCGACGCGGCCGCGACCGGCAACGAGACCGAGGAGGTCGCGTCCGTCGACCTGGCCAAGGGCGACGTGGTCGTGGTCGTCGCCGGCGAGGTCATCCCCGGTGACGGCGACGTCATCGACGGAATCGCGTCGGTCGACGAATCGGCCGTCACGGGTGAGTCCGCACCGGTCATCCGCGAGTCCGGCGGTGACCGCAGTGCCGTCACCGGCGGCACCCGGGTGCTGTCGGACCGGATCGTGGTGCGCATCACCTCGACGCCGGGCGAGACCTTCATCGACCGAATGATCCGCCTGGTCGAGGGTGCGGCACGGCAGAAGACGCCGAACGAGATCGCGCTGAACATCCTGCTCGCCTCGTTGTCGATCGTCTTCGTGATCGTCTGCCTGACGATGCAGCCCATCGCGGGACTCGTCGGTGCGACGGTCAGCGTGCCGGTGCTCATCGCCCTGCTCGTCTGCCTCATCCCGACCACAATCGGCGCCCTGCTCTCCGCGATCGGCATCGCCGGCATGGACCGGCTCGTGCAGCACAACGTGCTGGCGATGTCGGGCCGCGCGGTCGAGGCCGCCGGTGACATCACGACGCTGCTGCTCGACAAGACCGGCACGATCACCTACGGCAACCGTCGGGCATCCCGCGTGGTGCCGGTGCCGGGCGTGAGCGAGGCTGCGCTGATGGAAGCGGCAGCCCTGTCGAGCGCTGCGGACTCGACCCCTGAGGGGCGCTCGATCGTCGACCTGGCGCGCGAGGACGGCGCCGCCGTCGGCCTGCCGGACGGCGCTGTCGAGGTGCCGTTCACGGCGCAGACGCGCATGTCCGGTCTCGACCTGCCCGACGGCTCACAGATCCGGAAGGGCGCCGCTGCGGCAGTGCTCGCCTGGGCGGACACCACCGAAGCCGGTGTGGTTTCGGCCATCGACGCGACCGTCGCGGAGATCTCCGACCAGGGCGGCACCCCGCTCGTCGTCGGTCGCCGCTCGTCAACGGGCGCGGTCACGCTGCTCGGTGTCGTGCACCTGAAGGACGTCGTCAAGGACGGCATGGCGTCGCGGTTCGCCGAGCTCCGGTCGATGGGCATCCGCACGGTGATGATCACCGGGGACAACCCCCGCACCGCGGCCGCCATCGCCCACGAGGCCGGCGTCGACGACTTCCTCGCCGAGGCCACCCCGGAGGACAAGCTCGCCTACATCAAGCGCGAGCAGGAGGGCGGCAACCTCGTCGCCATGACCGGTGACGGCACCAACGACGCCCCGGCCCTGGCACAGGCGGACGTCGGCGTCGCGATGAACACCGGCACGACGGCGGCGAAGGAGGCGGGCAACATGGTCGACCTCGACTCCGACCCGACCAAGCTCATCGACGTCGTCCGCATCGGCAAGCAGCTGCTCATCACCCGCGGTGCCCTGACCACCTTCTCCATCGCCAACGACGTCGCGAAGTACTTCGCGATCATCCCGGCGATGTTCCAGGCGGCGTTCCCCGGGCTCGCGGCGCTCAACATCATGGGGCTGCACAGCCCGTCGTCCGCGATCCTGTCGGCGGTCATCTTCAACGCGCTCGTCATCGTGGCGCTCATCCCGCTGTCCCTGCGTGGCGTCAAGTACCGCGCGGCCGCAGCGTCGTCGATCCTCGGCCGCAACCTGCTCGTCTACGGGCTGGGCGGCGTGGTCGTCCCCTTCATCGGCATCAAACTGATCGACCTCGTGGTCGGTCTCATCCCGGGGTTCTAGTCATGGCATCTGCACGTTCCACCTTCCGTTCCGCCGGTGTGGCCATCCGCCTCACCCTCGTCGCCACCGTCGTCCTGGGCGTCGGCTACCCGCTCGCCGTCTGGGGCGTCGGCCAGGCGGCGTTCCACGACCAGGCCAACGGTTCGATGGTCACGGACTCGTCCGGCAAGGTCGTCGGTTCCTCGTTGATCGGGCAGTCGTTCACCGGAAAGCAGGCCGACCGCTGGTTCCAGTCGCGGCCGTCCGCCGCCGGGGACGGCTACGACGCGGGGGCGTCCTCCGGCTCGAACCTCGGGCCGAACAACGCCGACCTGCTCAAGGCCGTCGAGGAGCGTCGTGCGGCGCTGGCGAAGGCCGACGGAGTCCCCGCTGCGCAGGTGCCTGCCGACGCCGTGACCGCGTCCGGTTCGGGGCTCGACCCGGACATCAGCCCGGCCTATGCGTCCCAGCAGGCGGCTCGAGTGGCGTCGGCTCGGGGGTTGTCCGTCGCCACCGTGCGGCAGCTCGTGGCGTCGCACACCGAGTCGCGGCAGCTCGGGTTCCTCGGTGAGCCCGTGGTGAACGTGCTCGCGCTGAACCTGGCGCTGGCGAAGGCGTCCTGAGCGTGGGTGACCCCTCCGCAAGACACCGGTGCTCGCGCGTCGAACACCCGCAATCCGCGGTGCGACAGGTGAACACCGGTGTTTTGCGGAGACCGACCCCCGCACGCGAGAGGATGAGCACGTGAAGCGCGGGAAGCTGCGGGTCCTGCTCGGTGCGGCGCCCGGTGTCGGCAAGACCTACACGATGCTCGAAGAGGGGCGTCGGCTGCTCGACGAGGGTCGCGACGTGGTCGTCGCCGTCGTCGAGACGCACGAGCGCGCCGCCACCGCGGCACTGGTGAACGGGCTCGAGGTCGTGCCCCGCCGCACCGTCTCGCACCGGGGCGTCGACCTCGACGACCTCGACCTCGACGCCGTCATCGCCCGGGCACCCGAGGTCGCGCTGGTCGACGAACTCGCGCACACGAACGCCCCGGGGAGCCCGAACGAGAAGCGCTGGCAGGACGTGGAGGCACTGCGGGACGCCGGCATCGACGTCATCTCGACCGTCAACGTGCAGCACATGCAGTCCCTCGGCGACGTGGTCCGCGAGATCACCGGCACCGTGCAGCGCGAGACCGTCCCCGACGCCGTGGTGCGCGCGGCCGACCAGATCGAGGTCGTCGATCTGGCCCCGGCAGCGCTGCGCGAACGGCTCTCCGACGGGCTCGTCTACCCGGCGGCCCGGATCGACGCCGCGCTGTCGAACTACTTCCGCCTCGGCAACCTCACCGCACTGCGCGAGATCGCCCTGCTCTGGCTCGCCGACGAGGTCGACGACGCGCTCAAGGCCTACCGCGCCGAGCACGGCATCGAGCACCGGTGGGAGACCCGGGAGCGCGTGCTCGTCGCCCTGACCGGCGGCCCCGAGGGCGAGACCCTGCTGCGCCGCGGCGCCCGCATCGCCGCCCGCAGTGCCGGTGGCGAGCTCGCCGCCGTCCACGTGACGACGAACGACGGCCTGCGCGTCCGGCACCCCGGCGCGCTCGGCAAGCAGCGGACCCTGCTCGAGCAGCTCGGTGGCACGTACCACCAGGTCGTCGGCGACGACGTGCCGAGCACGCTGGTGCGGTTCGCGCGGTCGATCGACGCCACCCAGATCGTGATCGGGGTCAGCCGCCGCAGTCGGCTCGCGGCCGCCATGACCGGCCCGGGGATCGGCAACACCGTGATCCGCGAGTCCGGCGACATCGACGTGCACGTCGTCACGCACGAGCGAGCCGGCGGCGGGATCACCCTGCCGAAGCTCGGCGGCAGCCTGTCGCGCGGCCGGGTGGTCGCCGCGTTCGTCCTGTCGGTCCTGGTCGGGCCGCTGCTCACGTGGGTGCTGTCGATCGGCAGTGATCCGGACGCCATCACGGTGGACGTACTGGCGTACCAGCTGCTCGTCCTGGTCGTGGCGCTCGTGGGCGGGATGTGGCCGGCGGTGTTCACGGCCGTGCTGTCCGGACTGAGCCTCGACTACTTCTTCGTGCAACCCCTCTACATGGTCACCGTCCAGCAGCCGTGGCACCTGTTCGCCCTGGTCATGTACGTGATCAGTGCGGTGCTGGTCAGCTTCGTGGTCGACCGGTCCGCTCGCCGTTCACGTGCCGCCCGTCGGGCCTCGGCCGAGTCCGGGCTCCTGATGGGCATCGCCGGCAGCGTGCTCCGCGGCGACGACGCCCTGCAGGCACTGCTCGACCGCACACGAGAGGCGTTCGGCTTCGCCGGCGTCCGGATCCGCCAGGGCGACGAGGTGCCGGCGACCTCCGGCGAGTTCGGTGCGACGCCGGACGCGTCGACGACGCTGGCGTCCGGCGCCGTGCTCGAGTTCGCCGGTGCGCCCGACGACCCGACCCAGCGCCGGCTGCTGCGGGTCGTCGAGCAGCAGCTCGACGCCGCCGTCGAGCACCGGGAGCTGACCCGCACCGCCGTCGGCGCCGAGCGCATCGCCGCCGCCGACCGGGTCCGGAGCGCGCTGCTCGCGGCCGTCGGCCACGACGTGCGCCGACCCATCGCCGCGGCCTCCGCCGCCGTGCAGACGCTGCGTGCGTCCGACATCGACCTGTCCGGCGCCGACCGGGAGGCGCTGCTCGCGACCGCCGACGAGAGCCTCGGTCAGCTGGCGGTGCTGTTGGCAGACCTGTTGGACGTCAGCCGCGTGCAGGCCGGAGTCCTCGCGGTCACCCCGGCGGCGATCGCGCTCGAGACGGTGGTCGCGCCGGCGCTCGACGAGCTGGAGCTCGGCCCCGACGACGTCGACCTCGACCTGCCCGCGGACCTGCCGCCGGTGCTCGCCGACCCGGTCCTGCTGCAGCGCGTCGTCGTGAACCTGCTCGCCAACGCCGCCCGGTACGCACCGGACGGCACCCACGTCCGGGTCGCCGCCAGCGCCTTCGCCGGCGGGGTCGAACTCCGCGTCGCCGACCACGGCCCCGGGATCCCCGAGGACCGCCGCGACGAGGTGTTCCAGCCGTTCCAGCGGCTCGGTGACACCGACAACGAGACCGGCCTCGGGCTCGGGCTGGCCCTGGCGCGCGGGTTCACCGAGGGCATGGGCGGCACGATCGAGGTCGACGACACCCCGGGAGGTGGGCTCACCGTCGTGGTGCGGCTGCCGATCGCCGGGCACGTGGGAGTGGAGATCCGATGAAGGTCCTGATCGCTGACGACGACGCGCAGCTCGTCCGCGCGCTGTCGGTGACGCTCTCGGCGCGCGGGTACGACGTCGTCACGGCTCGGGACGGGCGCGAGGCGATCGACGCCGTCATCACCGAGCGCCCCGACCTGGTGCTGCTCGACCTCGGCATGCCCCGGCTCGACGGCATCGGGGTGCTCGAGGGCGTCCGGGCCTGGTCGCAGGTGCCGGTCCTCGTGCTCTCCGGCCGGACCGACTCGTCCGACAAGGTCGACGCGCTCGACGCCGGTGCCGACGACTACGTGACGAAGCCGTTCCAGATGGACGAGCTCCTCGCCCGGCTGCGGGCACTCGGACGACGCCGGGTGGTGGCGTCCGAGGAGACCCCGACGATCGCGATCGGACCGCTGCTCGTGGACCTCGTCGCGAAGCAGGTCACCCCGGCCGAGGGCCCCGCGATCCGCCTGACGCCCACCGAGTGGCGCCTGCTCGAGGTCCTGGTCACGAACCCCGACCGCCTGATGACCCGCGAGATGCTGTTGACCGAGGTCTGGGGGCCGACGCACGGCAACGACTCCGGGTACCTGCGGCTGTACATGGCCCAGCTGCGGCGGAAGCTCGAGCCCGACCCCGCGCACCCGCGCTACCTGGTGACGGAGTCCGGCATGGGCTACCGCTTCGCCCCCGGAGCGTAGGAACCCGCCGCTGTCGGGGGACTGGCGGGAAGCTGTCGTGTCGGTGGCGGGTCCCTGTCGTGGTGCGCCGTTCCGCGGTTCCCTACTGTTCAGGACATGAACGAGATGCGGATCGGTGAACTCCGACGACTGCGGGGCTGGACCCAGGAACGACTGGCCGAGACGAGCGGCATCGCCGTGCGGACGGTGCAACGGATGGAGAGCGGCAACGACGCGAGCCTCGAGTCGCTGTCCGCGGTGGCCACGGCCCTCGAGGTCCCCGTGCGCGACCTGTTCGCCACCGAGGAGCCGGCGTCGCTCGACCCCGGGGTGCGCGGGCTCGACGAGCGCGCCGAGCGGGAGCAGGCGCAGCGCGACGCTGCTTCGCGCGGCTGGCAGTACCTGTACTCCGGTATCGGCATCGTCGTGACGCTCGGCACCCTGGCGCTCATCGGTTCGCGCATCTGGCCGGGGGCCGCGATCTTCGTCATCCCCATCTACTGGGCGGGTGGGCGGCTGCTCTCGCAGTTCCTGATGGCGACCGTCGTCGAGCCCGCGCTCGACCGTCGGTACCCGTTGTCGCGGTCTCGTCGGGACGCCTCGTCGCGATCCCGTCGGTTCACGCCCGGGAGCTGAACGCCGCGAGCTCGGCCCGGGTCCGGGCACCGTGCTTCCGGAGCAGGTTCGCCACGTGGTACTTCACGGTGTTGACGCTGATGCCGAGTCCCTCGGCGATCTCACGGTTGCCGACACCGGTCGCCACGAGCCGCAGGACGTCGCGCTCCCGTGGGGTCAGATCGCCGTCGTCGACCGCGTCCACCTCGGTCGGCCGCGGGTCGAGCGGCAGTGAGATGTCGAGCACCGATCCCCAGCCGGGCGTGCTCGCGACCTGCACCCGGCCGTCGAGCGTGACGACCCGCTCCGCGATCGGCCGCATGGCGTCGTCGTGCACGTCGAGCGTGCCGGAGCCGTCGTCGCGGAGCTGCATGAGCAGGTTCCGGCCGTCGCAGTCCCACTGGATGCGGACCCGCTTCGCCGCACCGTCGTCGACCAGGGCGAGCACCGCGGTCCGGACGATCGCCCGGGCCGCGTGGGCGACGTCGCCCGGGAGCGCACGGCCGGTGGCCGGCGGTTCGACGAACTGCACGTCGAGGTCCCCGAAGCGCACGAGCGGTCGCAGGTCGGCGCGCAACCGCGAGAACGCGCCGGTGACCGGTTCGAGCAGGGTGCTCCGCTGCTGATCGGTCACGGTGCGCAGGTCGACGAGGGCGGCCGAGGCGATCTCGACGGCCTCGGCCCTGGCGGCCGCGTCGGTGACCCGCGACGACCGGAGCACGGCGAGGACGGACTCCAGCGTGAGCGCGTGCCGGTCCGCCTGCTCGGCGACCGTGCGGGCGTGCTCGGCGGCCGCGAGCCGGATGGCGGAGCCGCCCCGGGCCTCCAGGGTGTCGACCGATGCGTCCATGGACGCGACGGTACCCGTCCCACCCGAGCGGACGGGCCCACCCGATGGGATGGGGTCCCTGCCGAGGCGGGTAGCGGCGTGCCGGGGCGCGCGACGGAAGGATCGAGGGCATGGCAGCAACCACCGTCTCCGCAGCGCTCGACCTGGTCGTCCGCGAGGTCGGCGACCTGGCGGCCCGCCTCGACGACGCCCCGGCCCAGCGCGCACTCGAGCTGATCGAGGGCGCCGACCGGGTGTTCGTCCACGGCGCCGGTCGCTCCGGCCTCGCCCTCCGCATGACCGCGATGCGCCTCATGCACCTCGGGCTCGACGCCCACGTCGTCGGCGAAGTCACCACCCCGGCCATCCGTCCGGGTGACCTGCTCCTCGTCGCGAGCGGCTCCGGTACGACCACCGGCATCGTGCAGGCCGCGCGCACCGCGCACGAGGTCGGCGCATCCGTCGTGGCGCTCTCGACCACCGACGACTCCCCGCTCTCCGAGCTGGCGGACGTCACGATCGTGCTGCCCGCCGCGACGAAGACCGACCGCTCCGGCACCGCCTCGGCCCAGTACGCCGGTGGCCTCTTCGAACAGGCGGTCGCCCTGGTGGGCGACGCCGTGTTCCACGCCCTGTGGACCCGAGGCGGGCAGTCCGCCGACGACCTCTGGCCCCGTCACGCCAACCTCGAATGAAAGGCACACCCATGCAGCTCCAGTTCGCCATGGACACCCTGACCACCGAAGCCGCCCTCGAGCTCGCCGCCGCGGCCGCGCCGCACGTCGACGTCCTCGAGCTCGGCACGCCCCTGATCAAGAGCGCCGGCCTGTCCGCCGTCACCGCGATCAAGGAAGCACACCCCGACAAGATCGTGTTCGCCGACCTCAAGACCATGGACGCCGGTGAGCTCGAGGCCGACATCGCCTTCTCGGCCGGTGCCGACCTGGTCACCGTCCTCGGTGTCGCCGGCGACTCGACGATCGTCGGCGCCGTCAAGGCCGCCAAGAAGCACGGCAAGGGCATCGTCGTCGACCTGATCGGCGTCTCCGACAAGGCCGCCCGTGCCCGCGAGGTCGTCGCGCTCGGCGCCGAGTTCGTCGAGGTCCACGCCGGGCTCGACGAGCAGGCGGAAGAGGGCTTCACGTTCTCGACCCTGCTCGACGCCGGCAAGGACTCGGGCGTCCCGTTCTCGATCGCGGGCGGCGTGAACGCGTCCTCGGTCGCCTCGGTGCAGGAGGCCGGTGCCCGCATCGCCGTCGCCGGGAGCGCGATCTACAGCGCCTCGGACGTCGGCGCAGCAGCCGCCGAGATCCGCGCCGCCATCAAGTAGCGCGTCCCAGTCGCCCTCCCCGGGCGACGGTCAACGAGTGAGCAGAAGACGTCGAGTGCGACTACCGCACCCGACGTCTTCTGCTCACTGGCTCCCGCCCCTGCGGTCACACCCCGCCCCGCGGTAGCGTCGGGCCGTGGGGATCGAACTGCGCCGCGCGACCGCCGACGACTGGGAAGCCTGGCGACCAGTGCGCCTCCGCGCGCTCGCCGATGCCCCGCACGCCTTCGGCTCGACGCTGCAGGACTGGGCGAACGCACCCGAACACCGGTGGCGCACCCGCCTGTCGATCCCGGGAGCGCTCGACCTGCTCGCAGTCGACACCGCTGCCGAGGTTCCCGGCACGGTCGTCGGGATGGCCAGCGGGATCCCTCCCACCGGCCCCGACGGCCCCGCCGAGCTCATCTCGATGTGGGTCGACCCGGCAGCGCGCGGCCGCGGTGTTGCCCGCGCCCTCATCGACGCGATCGCCGTGTGGGCGGCGACCTCCGGAGCCACCGAACTCGAACTCTCGGTGCTGCCCGACAACGCCGTCGCCCGCCGCGCCTACGAGCGAGTCGGCTTCAGCGCCCGCGACGAACCCGGCGATCCGTTGCCCGACGGTCGGACCGAGGTCCGGATGCGCCGTACGGTGGCCACATGAACCGAGCGCTGCGCTGGACCACCTGGATCGTCGCCGTCGTCGTGCTGATCGCGGTGGTGTTCCTCGTCTGGGCGCACATCGTCATGCAGGGCACCCGCAGCGCCGCCCTGCAGGTCTGGCGCGACGACCGGATCGCGGTCCGGGACGCCGGTGACTCGGTGGTGATGACCCCGACCGGTCAGGCCGACGGGGTCGGGATCGTCTTCATCCCCGGCGCGAAGGTCGATCCGTACGCCTACATGGCCACGTTCCGGCAGGTGGTCGCCAACGGCACGACGGTGGTCATCACGAAGCCGACGCTGAACCTCGCGTTCTTCGACACCCGGCCGCTCGCCACGTTCGAGGCCCACGCGCCCTCGGTCACACGCTGGGGGGTCGGCGGGCACTCCCTCGGCGGGGTCCGCGCGTGCCAGCTCGCCCAGGACGCCGACGGCCTGCTGCTGCTCGGCAGCTACTGCGCGAACGACATCAGCCGCTCTTACATCGACGTGCTGAGCGTCTCCGGTTCGCGTGACGGCTTGTCGACGCCGGCCAAGGTCGACGCCGCGCGGGACAAGCTGCCGTCGACCGCCACCATGACCGAGATCCAGGGGTCGAACCACGCCGACTTCGGTGCCTACGGCGACCAGCCGGGCGACCGCACGGCGACCATCAGCCGTGCTGATGCCCGCCAGCAGATCGCGGACGCGATCGAGGCCTGGGTGCGCGACCTGCGCTGATCACGCGGGCGGACCGGCGGACGCACCGCGGGCCTCCAGACGGTCTGCCTGGAGGCCCGTGGTGCGTGACGTCAGTGGATCACGCCCGCCTCGTGGTCGCGTCCGGAACGGCGCCCGGTGAACCGGGCGACGAAGTACAGGACCACGCCGACGGCGAGCAGGATCGCGGCGTAGAGCCACACCTGACCGCTCTGCTGCGTGAGCAGCAGGATGCACGACAGCACCCCGAGCACCGGGACGAACGTCCAGACCCGGAAGTGGTCGTGCTCGACGTGGTCGCGGCGGAGCACCAGGACGGCGACGTTCGTGCTGATGAACACGAAGAGCAGCAGGAGCACGACGGTCTCGGCCAGCACGCCCACGTCGCCCACCAGGGTCAGGAGCATCGCGACGACCGTGGTGGCGACGATGGCGGTCCACGGGGTCTTCCGGTTCGGCAGGACCTTCGCGAGCAGGGCGGGCAGGAGCCGCTGCTCGGCCATGCCGTAGGTCACGCGGCTCGACATGATCATCGTGAGCAGCGCGCCGTTCGCGACGGCGACCAGGGCGATGAGGCTGAAGACCCAGTCCGGGATCGGGACGCCGGTGGCGGAGACGACCGCGAGCAGCGGGCCGCTGGACTCGGACAGCTCCGACGCGGGCAGGGCGATCGCGCTGGCGAGGGCGACGAGGACGTAGACGACACCGGCCGTGGCGAGGGCACCGAACAGGGCCTTCGGGTAGACGCGGCGGGGGTCGCGGACCTCCTCCGCGATGTTGGCGGACGTCTCGAAGCCGACGAACGAGTAGTAGGCGACGATCGCGGCGCTCAGGGTCGCCAGGGCCGGGTTCGCCTCGGACGGGAACGCGCCGATCCGGGAGACGTCACCGCCGCCACCGCCGAGCATCACGGCCACGACCACGATCACGATGACCAGGCCGGAGACCTCGATGATCGTCATCACGACGTTGCTCTTGAGCGAGTCGGAGATGCCGCGGGCGTTCAGGCAGGCGATCAGGGCGAGGAAGACGATCGCGGTGGGCACGGGCGGCAGGTCGACGAACGTGCCGAGGTAGTCGCCGGCGAAGGCGAGCGACAGACCGGCGGCGCTCGTGACGCCGGCGGCGAGCATGCTGAACCCGACCAGGAACGAGACGATCGGTGCCTTGTAGGCGCGTTCGGCGAAGACCGCGGCACCGCCGGCCTTCGGGTACTTCGTCACGAGTTCGGCGTAGGAGCCCGCGGTGAGCAGGGCCAGTAGGAGCGCGAGCACCAGCGGTGCCCAGAGCGCACCGCCGACGTCCTTCGCCAGCGTCCCCATCAGGGCGTAGATGCCGGCACCGAGCACGTCGCCGAGGATGAAGAGGAACAGCAGCGGGCCGGTGATCGCCTGGCGGAGCTTCGACTGCGTGCCGTCGTGGGGTGCGGCCGTGGTGTCGCTGGTCATGGTGGTGCCTTTCGTCCGGGTCAGCGTGCCGGGGCGTGTCTCAGAAGCCTCACAGGTGCACCGTGGCGGGCGGTCCTCCCTGCACAGCGGAGCGGCCGGTGAACTCGCTCCACAGGGTGCGGCGCGTCGGAACGTCCGGACTGGAGCGGTCCTAGACTCGTCGCGAGCCATTCGTCCACCACCAGTCCCCGGAGGACCGCAGATGACGACGCAGGACCAGCGCACGCCCGCGCGACTCAGTGACCAGCGCGCGCTCCTGTTCGACCTCGACGGCGTGCTCACCCCGACCGCCGACGTCCACATGCGCGCGTGGAGCCGACTCTTCACGCCGTACCTCGAAGCACACGGGGTCGCGCCGTACACCGAGCAGGACTACTTCACCTCCATCGACGGCAAGCCCCGCTACGACGGCGTGCGCTCGCTGCTCGAGTCGCGCGGCATCGACCTGCCGCAGGGCACCCCGGACGACGCACCCGACACCGACACGGTGTGCGGGCTCGGCAACCGGAAGAACGCGGAGTTCACCGCCGAGCTCGACGAGCACGGTGTCGAGCCCTACCCGGGGTCGCTCCGGTTCCTGACCGCCGCGATCGCCGCAGGGATGTCCGTCGCGGTCGTCTCCAGCTCGGCGAACGCCACGTCGGTGCTCCGGACGGCGGGCATCCTCGACCGGTTCCCCGTCGTCGTCGACGGGCTCGTCGCGCGCCAGGACGGCCTGACCGGCAAGCCCGCTCCCGACACCTACCTCGACGCGGCGACCCGGTTCGGACTCACCGCCGCCGAGTGCGTCGTGGTCGAGGACGCCACCAGCGGGGTCGAAGCCGGCCGCAACGGGTCGTTCGGTCTCGTCGTCGGTGTCGACCGCGGCGCCGGGGCGGACGCCCTGCGCGAGCACGGTGCCGACGTCGTCGTGTCCGACCTCGACGAACTCATCGACCAGCTGCCCGCACCGGCCACCAGCACGACGTAGGCCACCCGGCCGGACGCTCCCTGGCTGCCGGCCGCACCGACGTACCCATCTCCCTCCCTTCCCACGGAGCAGCATGAACCCCATCACCTCGGACCCCCTCGACCGCGTCCGCTACCCGATCGACGAGTGGGCCCTCGTCGAGACCGAGTACACCCCCGACGAGCAGGGCGTCGCCGAGACGAACTTCGCCGTCGGCAACGGGTACCTTGGCCTGCGCGGGAACCTCGACGAAGGCCGTGGCGGCGTGCAGTACGGCACGTACATCAACGGGTTCCACGAGACCTGGCCGATCCGGCACGCGGAAGACGCCTTCGGGTTCGCGAAGACCGGGCAGACGATCATCAACGCGCCGGACGCCAAGGTCATCCGCCTGTACGTCGACGACGAGCCGCTCGTGCTGGCCGAGGCCGACATCCTCCGGCACACCCGCCGGCTGGAGTTCCGCGGCGGGTACCTGTTCCGCGAGACCGAGTGGTCGACGCCGTCCGGCAAGCGGGTGCTCATCCGGGCACGTCGACTCGTGTCGTTCACCGACCGGCACCTCGCCGTCATCGACTACGAGGTCACGGTGCTCGACGCGGACGCCTCGATCCTGCTGTCCAGCCAGATCCTCAACCGCCAGGACGTGCAGGACGAGTACCACGCCGGCATGCGGGCCGCGGCGAACGCCTTCGACCCCCGCAAGGCCGAGTCGTTCACCGAGCGGGTGCTCGTGCCGAAGCTCAAGCGCAGCACCGGCGGCCGTTCGGTCCTCGGGTACCAGGCGTCCAGCTCCGGCATGACGATCTGCGTCGGCGTCGAGCACCACATCGAGACCGAGAACAGCTGGGACGAGTCGTCGTCGATCGAGGACGACCTGGCGAAGCACGTCTACCGGGTGCAGGCCCGCGCCGGGCAGCCCATCCGGCTCGTGAAGCACGTGGTCTACCACACCTCCCGCGGGGTGCCCGTGCGCGAGCTCGCCGACCGGTGCGACCGCACGCTCGACCGCGCGCACGCCGAGAACGTCGACGAGACCTTCGCGAAGCAGCGCGACTGGCTCGACGACTACTGGGCCCGCAGCGACGTCGAGATCGCCGGTCAGCCCGCGATCCAGCAGGCCGTCCGCTGGAACCTCTTCCAGCTCGCGCAGGCCACCGCCCGCACCGACGGCCACGGCATCGCCGCGAAGGGCGTCACCGGCTCCGGCTACGGCGGCCACTACTTCTGGGACATGGAGATCTACGTCCTGCCGTTCCTGTCGTACACGGCGCCGATCGTCGCGCGGAACGCCCTGCGCTTCCGCTACAACATGCTCGACGCGGCGCGGGCTCGGGCCCGCGAGCTGAACCAGCGCGGCGCCCTGTTCCCGTGGCGGACGATCAACGGTGAAGAGTCCAGCGCGTACTACGCCGCCGGCACCGCGCAGTACCACATCGACGCCGACATCTCGCATGCGCTCATGCAGTACGTGCGGGCCTCGGGCGACCGCGAGTTCCTGAAGCGCGGCGCCATCGACGTGCTCGTGGAGACCGCCCGGCTCTGGGCCGACCTCGGGTTCTGGCGGTCCAACGGCGACAAGAAGTTCCACATCGACGGCGTCACCGGGCCGGACGAGTACACGACCGTCGTCGACGACAACCTCTACACGAACGTCATGGCGCGGGCGAACCTGTGGTTCGCCGTCAACGCCTGCCGCGAGCTCGCCGCCGACGACGCCGAAGAGTACGACCGCATGGTGCGCCGGACCGGTCTGCAGCCGGACGAGCTCGTCGAGTGGGAGCACGCCGCCGAGTCGATGGAGATCCCCTTCGACCCGCACCGTGGCATCCACCCGCAGGACGCCCAGTTCCTCGACAAGGAACTCTGGGACCTCGAGAACACCCCCGAGTCCAAGCGCCCGCTGCTGCTCCACTACCACCCGCTGGTGATCTACCGGTTCCAGGTGCTGAAGCAGGCCGACGTCGTGCTCGCGCTGTTCCTGCAGGGGCACGAGTTCACGGCGGCCGAGAAGCGTCGCGACTTCGACTACTACGACGCACTCACCACCGGTGACTCGACGCTGTCCGCGGTCGTGCAGTCGATCATGGCGGCCGAGGTCGGGTACCACGACCTCGCCGACCAGTACTTCCAGACCGCGCTCTACGTCGACCTGGCGGACCTGCACGGCAACACCTCGGACGGCGTGCACATCGCGTCGACCGGTGGCATCTGGGGTGCGCTCGTCAACGGCTTCGGCGGCATGCGCGACCACGGCGGCCGGATGAGCTTCAACCCGCGGCTGCCGAAGCACTGGGACCGTCTGTCCTACCGTCTGACGGTGCGCGGATCGCGGGTCCGGGTCGACCTCGAGCAGGAAGCCATGACGCTCACGGTCGAGACCGGTTCGGGCTTCACGGTGTGGGTGCACAACCAGCAGTGGGACATCGAGGCGGGGGAGCCCACCGTGGTGCCGCTGCCGCACCACGGGCCGCGCATGTCCGGGCACGCCCCGACCACGAGCGACATCCAGGGCACGCTGCGTGCGGACGGCTCGGTCATCACCGCGTCGATCCCGACGATCTCCCTGGAGCGCGACTTCGACCTCGACGACTCGACCGGCTGACGCCTCGTCATGTCCGCTCGTCGCCCCGGCTCAGCCTCGCTGTGCCGGGGCGTCGTGCGTCTCGGGGTGTTCCCGCGCCTCCGAACGCGTCCAGCCGGCCCGGGGCACCGTGGTCTGCCGTGCCCCTCGGGTCGATGGCGTCTCCCCGGGCACGGTTCGTGCAACGAGAGGAGACATCATGGGCAACCGGTTCGAGGGCAAGGTCGCGATCGTCACGGGCGCAGGGTCCGGCATCGGTGAGGCGACGGCGCGGGCGTTCATCGACGAGGGCGCGTCGGTCGTGCTGACCGACAGCGTCGAGGAGAAGGTCCGCGCGGTGGGTGACTCCCTGCCGACGCACCGGGTCGTCGCCCTGCACGCCGACGTGGCGAGTCCGGAGGACTGGGAGACCGTCGTCTCGGCGGCGATCGACCGCTTCGACCGGCTCGACGTCCTGGTGAACAACGCCGGGACCTTCAGCTCGGGCGACATCACCGACATCAGCACGGCCGAGTGGCGCCGGGTCATCGAGACCGACCTGTCCGGTGTGTTCTACGGCACCCGGGCGGCCCTGCCGTTCCTGCGCGAGACGAAGGGGTCGATCGTCAACACGTCGTCGGTCTCCGGTGAGGACGCTGACTGGCGGATGAGCCCCTACAACGCGGCGAAGGGCGGGGTGACGAACTTCACCAAGGCGGCTGCCCTCGACAACGGGCAGTTCGGCGTGCGCGTGAACGCCGTCGCTCCGGGACTCATCTGGACCGACCTCACCCAGGAGCAGGCGGAGGACGAGGCCCTGCAGTCGAAGTTCACCGAGCGCATCGCCCTCGGCCGCGGGGGTCGCTCTGCCGAGGTCGCCGAGGCGATCCTGTTCCTGGCCAGCGACGCGGCCTCGTTCATCACGGGCGCGGTCCTGCCGGTGGACGGCGGCACCATGGCGAGCAACGGGCAGCCGCCGCAGGCCTGAGCTGCCGCAGCGGCGTCGGCGGCACCGTCAGCTGGCGACGAGCTCGACCTTGAACCGCTCGGCGTCCTCGAGGAAGGCCGCGTGGTGCTCCGGACCACCGGCGAACGGGTGTCGGTCCTCGTACAGGCGTGCCCAGCCGTGACCGGGAGCTTCGGCCCAGAGTCGCTCCACTGTCTCGGCAGTACCGGCGTGGAACGCCAGGTGGCTGAGCCCCGGTCGGCGGCGGTCGTGATCGCCGCCCAGCGGTGCCGATTCGAGCACGACGTACAACGGGCCGAGCCGCCAGCTCCTGCCGCGGTCCCACTGCTGGAACGGCTCGTAGCCGAGTTCGCCGAGCAGCCAGCCCCACGCCCCGGCGGCGGTGTCGACGTCGGCGGTGCGGAGCTCGACGTGGTGCAGCGTGCCGATCGTCACAGGAGCTTCCGCAGGGTGTTCGTGTTGCGGGTCGTCGTCGTGCGCTTGAAGCGTGCGGCGCCGGCCCGCTTGGCGAACACGGTGTCGGTGCTCGACCCCTTCGGACACGACCAGTAGACGACCCCGTCCCCGCGGGTGACCTGCTCGACCGACTCGTCGAGTTCGAGGTCCGCGACCAACGCGTCGAGCGCACCGTCGTCGGACCCGAACACGACGTAGTCGTGCCGTTCGTCGGCACGCGCGAAGGGGAACCCGTCGACCACGGCCGCGAGGGCGTCGTGCCGGACGAGCACGATCCAGGCGTCGTAGCCGAACCGGTCGCGCAGCCCCTGCTCGATCGACGTCGTGAGCTGCTCGGCGGGCACGTCGGCGGAGAACACGACGTTGCCCGAGGCGAGCACGGTGCGGACGTCGTCGAACCCGAGCCCTCGGAAGAGTTCCGCGAGCTCAGCGCTCCGGATCGTGATGCCGTTCACGTTGACGCCGCGCAGCAGCGCCACCCACCTGTCCATGTCCGGACGGTAGCGGTCCGGCCCGCTCACGTCCACGTCCGGGCCACGCCCCAACCGGCACCCTGCGGCACGATGTCGACCACCAGGGCCTCACCGTCGTCGTCGCTGGTCGCCTGGAACCGCCAGCCCACCGTGCGCTCGGGCGCGTGGGTGATCGCGGTGGGCAGCTCGGCGCGCGTCACGGTCAGCCGGGTGGGGGTGTCGCTCACCCGCCAGCGCCGTCCGGCCCACACGAGCCGCGTCGGTGTGCCCTCGGCCCACCACACCGTGGCGGCCGTGTCGGTGATCATCATCGGGTCTCCTCGTTCGAACGTGTGTTCGAATGGTAGGTGTCGACCTCCGACGTCGCAACTGACCGTTGCATTCAGAACACGTTCTGAATAGGCTCGATCCATGACGCTCGTCGCTCCGCCCCGATCCCGACGGTCGGTGCAGTCCTCTGACCTCTCCCGCCACGCCAAGCAGGTGTTCGCTGCCGCCGAGGAAGCCCCGCTCGAGGTCACCCGTCGCGACGGGAAGCCCCTCGTCCTCACCACGAAGGAACGATCCGACGACGACGACGCAGTGCTCGACATCGCGGCGCAGCTCATCGCCGCGGTGACGCTCAACGAGCAACTGCCACTCCACGATCGGCTGGCGATCCCGTACCCGTGGATCAAGCTCCTCAGCGCCGCAGACCAGCAGCGCTTCGCCCGGGACATCGTCGACGTCGCCCGTGGCTCGTTCTCGCTCCGGCAGCCGCGCAGACTCCTGCTCGAGATGCAGGCGTGGCGCAACAGTGCCGAGGCGATCGCCGCGGGCTGGGACACCGGAGAGCCGGAGATCCTCGCCGAGCCGATCCGCGTCGAGAAGCCCTGACGCGGTGGCGGGCCGGCGCGGCGGGGTCCCCCGGCCGATCCGTTCGACGGAGTACACGATCGTCTTCGGGACACGTGGCGCGGAACAGGGGTGGCGCGACGTGGTGGCGGTGCAGCGGAACGCAGTCGCACCACCCCAACCAGACGAAGTGACTGCGCTCGGCCTCGGCAGTCGTCGTGTAGACGGGACCCATGACGAACGACGCACAGGGCCCCGACGCGCAGCACCAGGTTCCCGAGGGGGTGTCCGAGGCCACGGTCGAGGCACTCGGCAGCCTGTCCGCCGCGGTCGAGGTCATCGAGCACGCCCGCGGCCTGCTCTACGGGTTCCACCGACTGACCGGCACCGCTGACCTGAACCTCGGTGAGGCGGTCGAGCAGCTGCGGAAGGCCGGGCACACCGAACTCGCCGAGCGCATCGACACCGAACTCGTGGGCCGCAACGTCATCGCGGGCCGCTGGACGTTCCAGATCGTCGAGGACTACGACGACGGCTACTACGCGCTCGCCAAGGAGCTCGAGCGCACTGCGCGCGACGAGCTCGTGCAGGGCCGCCGCCACCTGTTCGAGGCGGGCATGAAGGAAGACCGTCGCACCCAGGACCAGCGCCACCACGAGGCCACGCCGAGCGACCTGCCGGACTGACCACGGGCCTCCAGGCCGACGCGGCCGACGCCGGCGTCCTGCGGAAGACGCCCCGGAAACGTCGAGACGCCGCCGGATTCGGCGGCGTCTCGATGACACGACGGCGTCTTGCGCCAGGTCCAGCCAGACCCGGATCAGCAGGGCCCAGCAGGAACGCGTCAGCCGACGCCGAGCAGCGCCTCCAGCGGCCCCCGCGCGAAGTACAGCAAGAAGCCCGCGGCGACGACGTAGAGCAGCCACGAGACCTCACGGCCACGGCCGGACAGCAGCTTGATGAGCACCCAGCTGATGAAGCCGGCGCCGATGCCGTTCGCGATCGAGTAGGTCAGCGGCATGACGACGATCGTCAGGAACGCCGGCAGGGCCGAGCCGAAGTCCGACCACGAGATGTCCGCGACCTGCGCGACCATGAGCGCACCGACGACGACGAGCCCGGCGGCTGCGACCTCGAGCGGGACGACCTGGGTGAGCGGCGTGAGGAACATCGACGCCAGGAACAGCAGTCCGGTGACGACCGAGGCCATGCCGGTGCGTGCACCCTCGCCGATGCCGGAGGCCGAGTCGATGAAGACGGTGTTCGACGACACCGACGCGCCACCACCGGCGATCGCGCCGACGCCCTCGACGACGAGCGCCGACTTCAGGCGGGGGAACGTGCCGTCCGGCTTCGCGACACCGGCGGCCTTCGCCAGACCGGTCATGGTGCCCATGGCGTCGAAGAAGTTCGTGAAGACGAGGGTGAAGACGAGCATCGACGCGGCGAGCGGGCCGATGCGGGTGAAGGCACCGAAGACGTCGGCGTGGCCGACGAGCGACAGGTCCGGCACGGCGAAGAGTGCGTTCGGCAGGCCGGGGGCGTTGAGGTTCCAACCGGTCTTCGAGTCGACCGAGGTCGGCACCTGGAAGATCGCCTGCAGGATGATCGCGATGATCGTGGTCGCGACGATGCCGATGAGCAGCGCACCCTTGACCCGGCGGGCCATGAGCGTGCCGATGATGATCAGGCCGATGAGGAACACGATGGTCGGCAGGGCGCCGACGGAGCCGTCCTCGCCGAGCTGCAGCGGCGGCGACGCGAGCCCGGAGGACCGCACGAAGCCGGAGTCGACGAGCCCGATGAACGCGATGAACAGGCCGATGCCGACGGTGATCGCGGCCTTGAGCTGGGCCGGGACGGCGGTGAAGATCATCGTCCGGATGCCGGTCAACGCGAGGATCACGATGATCACACCGTTGATGACGACCAGGCCCATCGCCTCGGCCCAGGTGACCTGGTGCACGACGCTGACGGCGAGGAACGAGTTGATCCCGAGCCCCGCGGCGATGCCGAACGGCAGGTTCGCGATGATGCCCATCGCGATGGTCATGACGCCGGCGACGAGACCGGTCGCCGCGGCCACCTGAGCGTTCTCGAGCCATCCGCCGCTGACGTCCTTGGCGGCCTGGTCGGCGCTGAACCCGCCGAGGATGAGGGGGTTCAGGATGACGATGTACGCCATCGTCACGAACGAGACGAGGCCACCGCGGACCTCGCGGGGGATCGACGATCCGCGTTGCGTGATGGAGAAGAATCGATCGAGGCCGGTCGCGAAGCGGTTCCGGGGCGTGGTGTCGGTCTGCGGGGCGCTCACCACGAGAGTTTAAAGGACGCTGGGTTTCGGGCGTGTCACACCGGTCTCACAGGTTGTGACGGCCGGGAGGCCCGTTCCACGCGGTTCGCGCACCTCGCGCTGGGCGTCTGCCCGCGTTCTCCGGCCATGACTGGTGTTGGATGAGCGGGTGACGTCACCCATGGACCGCGCCCGTGTGCAGGCCGCCGTCCGCGAGCTGCTGCTCGCCATCGGCGAGGATCCCGACCGCCCGGAACTCACCCGCACCCCCGCCCGTGTCGCCGACTCGTACGCCGAGTTCTTCTCCGGGATCGGCACCGACGCGGTCGCCATCGCCCGGGACGGCACCGTGCACGCCGAGGACGGCGAACGCGGTCGGCTCGTCATCGTGCGGGACGTGAAGTTCCGCTCCGTCTGCGAACACCACCTGCTGCCGTTCCTCGGGGTCGCGCACCTGGCGTACGCGCCGGGCGACCGTCTCATCGGGCTCGGCACGCTGGCGCGGGTGCTCGACGCGGTGGCCTCCCGTCCGCAGCTGCAGGAGCGGCTCGGCGAACAGGTCGCCGCGACCATCGCCGAGGGGCTCGGCGCCGAGGGCGTCCTGGTGGTCCTCGACGCGCAGCACCAGTGCGTCACGACGCGTGGGGAGCGCCAGACCGGTTCGACGACCGTGACGGTGGCGGCGACCGGTTCGCTGGCCGACACCGCGGGACGGGCCGAGGCGATCGCGCTCATCGGTGCGGGGCGTGGGACCGAGGCCGGGCACGACGAGCGTGCCGGGGCGGACGCATGACGGGCCTCCCGGACGGTGCGGCCGGACCCGGCGCGGCCGGACCCGGCTGGGTCGTGCCGGACCTGCGCCACCCGGTCCGGACGTTCGGCCGCCGCACCATCGACTTCGACCACCGCATCGCCGTGATGGCGATCGTGAACCGCACCCCCGACTCGTTCCACGACCGCGGCGCCACCTTCGAGCTCGACCGGGCCGTCGCCGCCTCGGTCCGCGCAGCCGAACAGGGCGCCGACTGGGTCGACATCGGCGGCGTGAAGTTCGCCCCCGGTCCGGAGCTGCCCGCCTCCGACGAGATCGACCGCGTCGTGCCCGTCGTCGAGCAGCTCGCCCAGCAGTCCGACGTCGTCATCAGCGTCGACACCTTCCGCCCGGAGGTCGCCGCAGCGGCGATCGCAGCCGGGGCGACCGTCGTCAACGACACCACCGGCCTGTCCGACCCGCGGATGGCCGCCGTGGTCGCCGACTCCGAGGCCACCGTCGTCATCACGCACTCCCTCGCGGAACCCCGACGGCCCCTGCCCGCGCCGCCGCAGTACGGCGACATCGCGGGCGAGGTCGTCGCGTTCCTGCGCGAACGGGTCGACCGGGCGCTCGCCGCGGGCATCCCCGAGTCACGGATCATCGTCGACCCGGGCCACGACCTCCACAAGAACACCGTGCACACTCTCGAGCTCACCCGTCGGCTGCCCGAGGTCGTCGCGCTCGGCTACCCGGTCCTCGCCGCGGTGTCGAACAAGGACTTCGTGGGGGAGTCGCTCGGCCGCCCCCGCGGGGAACGGCTCTCCGGATCGCTCGCCGTCGCGACCGTGAGCGCGATGCTCGGCGCCCGGATCGTCCGGATGCACGACGTCGCCGAGAGCGTCGACGCGATGCGCATGGTCGAGGCCACGCTCGGATGGCGCACCCCCGTGGAATCGAGGCACAACACGTGAACGTCCTGCCCCCTTCGATCGCGGACCTGTCCGACGACGACCTGCTCGACCTCTACACCGCCGACGCCGGGGCCCTCTGGCTCCGCGTGAACTTCGTCGCGACGCTCGACGGTTCGGCCTCGGCTGCCGGGGTGTCCGGGTCGCTCGGCGGTGACGACGACCTGCGGGTCTTCGACCTGCTCCGGCGGGTGGCCGACGTTGTGCTCGTCGCCGCCGGCACCGTCCGCGACGAGGGCTACGGGCCGATGGTCCTGCACGACGCCGACGTCGCCTGGCGTCGGGCGCACGGCAAGCCGGACCACCCCGTGTTCGCGATCGTCACCGGCTCGCTGTCGCTCGACCCGGGGTCTCGGGTGTTCACCGAGGCGCCGGTGCGCCCGATCGTCCTGACGTCGGAGACGGCGGCTGCGTCGTCGAAGGCGCAGGCGCTCGCCGAGGTCGCCGACGTCGTGCCCTGCAGTGCGGACGACGAGCCGGACTCGGTGGACGCCGGGCGGATCCGAGGCGTGTTGGCGGGCCGTGGCCTCGGGATGATCCACTGCGAGGGCGGGCCGTCGTTCCTCGGGGCGCTCATCGCCGCGGACGCCGTCGACGAGCTGACCCTGACGATCGACCCGTCGCTCGAGGGCGGGGAGGGGCCGCGCATCGCCCGCGGCTCGTCACCCGAGCTCCGGCGGATGCGACCGGCGCACGTGCTGCTCGGCGCCGGCGGCGTGCTGCTCACCCGGTACGTCCGGGCGCGCTGACACCGCTCGCGCTGGTGCCGGGGTGCGCTGACCCCCGTGGGCTAGGGTCGGGCGCGTGATCGACATCGTGGCGTCCGGGGTCCTCTTCGACATGGACGGGACCCTCGTCGACTCGACCGCGGTGGTCGAGGCGACCTGGACCCGGTTCGGCCACGCGAACGGCATCGACCCCGACGAGATCCTCGCGTTCTCGCACGGGCGGCAGGCGATCGACACCCTGCGGCGCTTCCTCCCCGATCTGCCCCTGGCCGAGCAGCAGCGGATCGCGGCGGAGCTCGTCGCCGAGGAGACCGCGAGCACCGAGGGCATCCTCGAGATCCCCGGCGCCGTCGCCTTCGTGCAGCGACTCGTCGAACTCGGTGTCCCGGTGGCCCTCGTGACGAGCGCGCCGCGTGACCTCGCCGCGGGCCGGATGGCGGCCGCCGGGTTCGCCGTGCCCGAGGCCTTCGTGCCCTCGGAGGACGTCGAGCACGGCAAGCCCCACCCCGACGGCTACCTGCGCGGAGCTGCCCTGCTCGGCGTCGACCCGACCGACTGTGTGGCGTTCGAGGACGCCCCGGCCGGGCTGGAGTCCGCCATCGCCTCGGGCGCGACCACGGTCGTCGTCGGTCCGCTCGAGCACCCGGTGACGGCCGGCCTGCACCGGGTCCACGGGTACGACGGCCTGACCGTCGAGCGCGACGGCGACGCCTTCCGCATCCGCGGCTGAGCGCGGCGCCCGGCCTGCGCGCCCGCCGATCTGCCGCCGGTCAGGACACCCCGCCCGGCCCGCGCCGAGTGGTCAGGAACCGTCGGCTGCGCCGCCGCCAGCCGACACTTCGTGACCACCCGGCGGACGTGAGCGGGGTGTTGCGACCGTCCGAGTGGACCCCCGAGCCGCCCCTGGAGGCCTGCCCAGCCGACCCCGACGACCCTCGGGTGTGCGGCCGGAACGACCGGGCCGCGGAAGGAGCGATCATGGCAACCCTCGACGGCAAGAAGGTCCTCGTCATCACGACGAACTACGGCGTGGAGCAGGACGAGATCGTCGTCCCCACCGAGCAGCTGCGTGAGCGCGGTGCCTCGGTGACCGTGGCGGCGAAGGAGACCGGCACGATCCAGACGCTGGTCGGCGACAAGGACCCGGGGCAGACGCTCGAGCCGGACACCACCATCGCCGGTGTCGACGCGAAGGACTTCGACGCCCTCGTGATCCCCGGCGGCACGATCAACGCGGACACGCTGCGCCAGGAGTCCCGCGCGGCGACGCTCGTGCAGGCCTTCGCCGAGGCGAGCAAGCCGGTCGCGGCGATCTGCCACGGCCCGTGGACCCTCGTCGAGGCGGGCGTGCTGTCCGGCAAGACCGTCACCTCGTTCCCGTCGCTGCAGACGGACCTGCGCAACGCCGGTGCCGAGTGGGTCGACCAGGAGGTCCAGGTCGACGGCGGCTTCATCACCTCCCGCACCCCGGACGACCTGCCGGCGTTCGTCGACGCGATCGAGAGCGCCCTCACCGCCTGAGCACTGTGCCGCAGGGCGTCTCGCCGCCCGGCGCCAGCGTCAGCCGAGCGCCACGGGGCGGGCCGTGCGGAGCACCGCAGGTCCGAGGGTGAGCACACCGTCGGACTCCGGATCGCACCGCACGCCGCCCCGGCCGCGCATCGCCCGGAACGCCCCGGGGGCCACCTCGTGGTCCATCCAGGCGCAGGGGTTCGCCGCCCGGTAGCCACGGAACCGGACCGCACGACCGAGGGCGCCGCTGCTGTCGCCACCGGGAAGCACACTCTCCAGCGAGAACGGCTCGCCCCGCAGCGCCTCGACGTCGGCACCGCGGAGGAACACGTTCCGCCGGGTCGCAGCGGGGTCGACGGTTGCCCCGATCGCCTCGCCGACGGCCTCGAGACCCTCCATGCCGATCACCGTGACCGAGGCGTGCACGTGCGCCCGTGCCGCGAAGTACCGGTCGCCGACGACGCCCAGCCCGGCCCGCAGTTCGATCCGGTCGCGTGACTCGTCCGGATCGTCCGCGCCCACCGGCAGCGCGCCGTCGGCCGGGCGTCCCTCGTACCGGTGCCGCGGCGAGACGAGCAGCAGCGCGACCTCGACCTCGGTCCGGAACGGCAGGTCGTCGAGACCGGCCACGTCGTCTGCGGAAGTCACCCGGTCAACGCTAGCCGGGCCTCCCGGCCGTGCGCTGCTCCGTCCGATTCCCGCCAGTCGACGTCGGCGGCGCATGTCAGGCTGAGTCCATGACCACCCCGGACACCGACGCGCAGCCCGACGCGCTGCACGCCGAGCGGCACCGCGCCGTCGCCTCCCGCGACGCGCGCTTCGACGGCCAGTTCGTCACCGCTGTGCACTCCACCGGCATCTACTGCCGGCCCAGCTGCCCGGCCCGCACGCCGAGGGTCTCCGGCGTCACCTTCTACCGCACGAGCGCCGCAGCGCACCTGGCCGGCTTCCGCGCCTGCAAGCGCTGCCTGCCCGAGGCGACCCCCGGCAGCCCCGAGTGGGACCTGCGCGAGGACGTCGCCGGCCGGGCGATGCGACTCGTCCTCGACGGTGTCGTCGAGCGCGACGGCGTCCCCGGGCTCGCCGCGCGCGTGGGCTACTCGGAGCGGCAGCTCAACCGCATCATGACGGCCGAGCTGGGCGCCGGGCCGAAGGCGCTCAGCCGGGCGCACCGGGCGCAGACCGCGCGGACCCTGCTCACCTCGTCCGACCTGCCCGTCGCCGACGTCGCGTTCGCCGCGGGGTTCGCCAGCGTCCGACAGTTCAACGACACCGTGCGCGAGGTCTTCGCCGTCACTCCAACGGAGCTCCGCGCACGCCGGTCCGGGCGAGGCGACGGTGCCACGGACGGCGGCGACGGCGCACTGCACGTCCACCTGCCGGCCCGGGCGCCGTTCGACGCGCAGGGCCTGCTCGACTGGCACGCGCTGCACGCCCTGCCGGGCACGGAGCAGGTGGACACCGACCCCACGGGCCGGGTCACGTCGTACGGGCGGCTGGTCGGCCTGCCTGGAGGCCCGGGCTGGTTCAGCGCGTCGGCAGCCGTCCCCGACGTGGCCGGGCGGGGCACCGGGATCGACCTGCGCGTGCGGGTCACCGACCTCTCCGACCTGCCCGCGCTCGTGGCGCGGGTGCGTGCGCTGTTCGACCTCGACGCCGACCCGGTCGCCGTCGACGCCGTCCTCGGAGCCGTGCCCGAGCTCGCCGGACCCGTCGCACGGGTGCCCGGCCTCCGGCTCCCCGGCGCGGTGGACGCGCACGAGATCGTGTTCCGCACCCTGATCGGACAGCAGGTCTCGGTGGCCGCGGCGCGCACGGCGCAGACCCGGCTCGTGGCCGCACTCGGCGCGACGGTGCCGGACGCCATCCGGCCCGGCGGACTGCTGTTCCCGTCCGCGGTCGCGATCGCCGAACGCGGGCACGAGGTGCTGCGCGGTCCCGCCGCCCGCGTCGACACGATCCTGCGGGTGGCTGCGGCGCTCGCCGACGGGTCCCTGGTGGTGGACGGTGGGCAGTCCCTCGGTGACCTGCGCGACGGACTCCTCGCGGTGAAGGGCATCGGGCCGTGGACCGCCGACTACGTCGCGCTGCGGGTCCGGCACCACCCCGACATCTTCCTCCACAGCGACCTCGCCGTGCGGAACGGTGCACAGGAACTCGGGCTGCCCGGAACGGCGCGCGAGCTCTCCCTATGGTCGGAGCAGGTGGCCCCCTGGCGGAGCTACCTCACGATGCACTGCTGGCGACCGATCATCGACCGCGCGATGACCGCGACCGCCGGCGCCCGTGCAGCCCGTGCCCCCGAGGACCCCCGGAAGGACGACCGATGACCGACGCAACCATCCAGACCCTGGACACCCCTGACGGGGCGTTCACCGTGCTCGAAGACGCCGAGGGCAGGGTCCTCGCGTCCGGGTGGACCGACTCCGTCGAGCGGATCCTCGCCCGTCTGGCCGACCGCCACCGCCCCGACCGGGTGCTCGACGGCGTGGTCGCCTCGGCCGACGCGGTCGACGCCTTCTACTCGGGCGAGGTCGAGCACGCCATGCAGGTGCCCGTGCGCCAGTTCGGCACCGAGCTCTTCACCGAGGGGTGGCGCCAGCTCCGCCGGATCCCCGCCGGCGGCACCCTGACCTACACCGGGTTCGCGGCGGCGATGGGCCGGCCCGACGCCGTGCGCGCGGCGGCGAGCGTGTGCGCCCGGAACGCTCCCGCGCTCTTCGTCCCGTGCCACCGGGTGCTGCGCTCGGACGGCACGCTCGGGGGCTTCGCGTGGGGGCTCGACGTCAAACGGTCCCTGCTCGAACGGGAGTCAGTGGGCACCACGGCACTCGTCTGACTTGTACAAAACGATCTAGAATGTACAGGTGAGCGAAGTGTCGATCTCCGAAGCCCGTGGCCGTCTGGCGTCGATCATCGACGACGCCCGGCACGAACCCGTCTACCTGACCCGGCGCAACAAGCGCGTCGCCGCCGTGGTCGACGCGGCCGTCCTCGACCGGTTGCTCGAGGCGGCGGAGGACCTGGACGACCTGGTCGCCTACGACGAAGCCGTTGCGGAGAGTGCCCGCATCGGTGGCGAGAACGTCAAGTGGGACGACCTCAAGCGCGAACTCGGTCTCGGGTGACGTACTCGGTCGAGGTCATCCCGGCCGCGCAACGCGTCATCCGCAAGCTCCCGCTCGACGGGCGACGGCGGATCGAGGGGCTCCTCGCGATCCTCGCCGAGCACCCCCGGCCACCCGCCGCACGCAAGCTCGTGAACCGGCCCGGGTGGCGGGTCCGCTCGGGGGACTACCGGCTGATCTACCGGATCGACGACGGCAAGCTCATCGTGGTGGTCGTCGATGCCGGGCACCGGCGCGAGGTCTACCGGGATCGCTGACCGTCCGGCGCCCGGGCGGCGGGGTTCTGCCCCTGGAAGCGGGGGGAGACACGGACTCCCACGCCTGCGACACTCGGAGGACCGGTAATCCGCACGGTCCCCTCCGAGGCCCGACGCATCGCCGTCGACAGCCCGCAAAGGACCCCATGCTCCCTCCAGTCGACCGAACGGTCGTCTCCTCCGACGGCACCACCATCGCCGTCTCCGAGGCAGGGGACGGGCCGGCGGTCGTCGTCGTGGGCGGTGCCTTCGACCACCGAGGGACCCCGTACCTCGACCGCGTGGTCGCCGAGCTCGGCTCGACCCACCGCGTGGTGACCTACGACCGCCGTGGTCGCGGTGCCAGCGGTGACTCCGCGACGTGGGCCATCGAGCGCGAGGTCGACGACCTGCGGGCCGTCGTCGAGAGCATCGGCGCACCGACCACCGCCGTCGGCATCTGCGTCGGCGCCGGTGTCGTGCTGCACGGGCTCGCCACCGGACTGCCGGTCGACGGCGCCGTCCTGTGGGAACCGCCGTACCGCGCCTCGGTCGACCCGCACGCCGACGACGTCGTGTTCGCCGACCTGCTCGACGAACACGTCGGTGCCGGCCGCCGCGCCCAGGCCGTCCGCGGGTTCCTGACCCAGGTGCTCGGGGTCCCGATGGGCCAGGTCACGGCACTGCGGCTCAAGGGGTCGCTCTGGCGCTCCCTGGTCGTCGACGCCCACGTGCTCAGCCGCGAGGTCCGCGTGCTGAACGGCCTCGCCGTGCCCGAGCGGGTCGCTGCCGCCGTGGGTGTGCCGGTGCTTGTCGGCGCCGGTGGCGACGGACTCGAGTGGATGCGCCGTGCGGCCCGCGCCGTGGTCGACGCCGTCCCGGGCTCGGAGTACGCCGAGGTGCCCGGGCAGGGACACGTCCCCGCCCCGGCGGCCCTCGGAACCCTGATCGACCGCGTCCGGAGCCGGATCGTCTCGCCCAGCAGCTGACTGCGAGAGGATGGGCGGGTGAACGCACCCCGCCTCGGTCTCCTGCTCGACGTCGACGGGCCCATCGCCAGCCCGGTCTCCCGCACCATCGCGATCCCGAGCATCGTCGCGGACCTCGTCGCGCTCGCCGCCGAGGGCATCCCGATCGTCTTCAACACCGGCCGTAGCGACGCGTTCATCCGCTCCGAGGTCGTCGGTCCGCTGCTCGCCGGTGGCCTCGCCGAGGGTGGCCGGGTCCACGCGGTCTGCGAGAAGGGCGCCGTGTGGTGCTCGATCGGTCCGCAGTACGACGGCGGCATGGGCGAACTGACGGTCGCCGAGGACCTCGCCCTGCCGCGGGACTACGCCGACGAGATGCGCGAGCTGGTCCGCGACGAGTACGCCGACCTGGTGTTCTTCGACGAGACGAAGCGCGCCATGGTGTCGATCGAGCAGCGCGTCGAGGTGCCGAACGCCACCTACCTGGCCCGCCAGCCGGAGTTCGACGCGAAGGCCATGGCCGCGCTCGAGCGTCGCGGGCTCGGTGTCCGCCGACTCGACGACGTCCGACCCGACGCCGACGGCGCCGTGCAGTGGCGCATCGACCCCACGATCATCTCGACCGACGTCGAGTCCGACCGCAGCGGCAAGGACCTGGGCGCCGAACGCTCGCTCGAGCTCCTCGGGCAGGACGGCGAGCTCCCGGTCACCTGGCGCACCGTGGGGGACTCCCGCAGCGACTACGCCATGGCGGACTGGCTGCACGCCCACGGCCACGAGGTCGCGCACGTCGACGTCCGTCCCGCCGACGGGGTGCCGGCCACGCCGTACCCGGTGCTCACCGCGCCCGACGGCGTGATCCACGACGAGGCCGGAGCCCGGTTCCTGGCGGACTGGCGCGCGGGCCGCTGACGCGAGCACAACCGCATCCCGCTGACGCGGCCGCAACCGCGCCCCGCTGACGCGACCGCGGCCCTGGACGCACCCATCGGCTGGCCGAGCGGTACGCGCCGGACCCCCGCCGCGCCTCCCGGCCGTCGCCGGACCGGCCCACCGTCCGGGCGGACGCTTTGCGTGACACAGTGGTACACCAGTACCCTTCCGAGGTCCGCCGCCAGCCGATGACGGGATCCACCCCATGGCAACGAAGCTCCGCATCAAGTCGATCGAGGCCTCCCTGGCCGACTCCGAGGAGCAGGGCAGGTCCCTGAAACGCTCCCTGAAGACGTTCGACATCGCCGCGATGGGGATCGCGGTCGCCGTCGGCGCCGGCATCTTCTCGGTCGGCGCGAACGCCGCCGCGAACTTCGCCGGGCCCGGCGTCATCATCTCCTTCCTGCTCGCCGCCGTCACCTGCGGCCTGGCGATCATGTGCTACGCCGAGTTCGCGTCGACGATCCCCGTCGCCGGCTCCGCGTACACGTTCACCTACGCCACGATGGGTGAGCTGCTCGCCTGGATCGTGGGCTGGGACCTCATCCTCGAGACCCTCACGGCCAGCGCCGTGATCGCGAAGTACTGGGGCATCTACCTCAGCGAAGCGTTCAAGGTGTTCGGCGTCGACCTGCCGAGCACGATCCAGCTCGGCCCGATCCCCTTCACCTGGGGTCCGGTGCTCATCGTCGGGATCTTCACGGTGCTCCTCGCCTTCGGCACGCGCCTGTCGTCGCGGGTGTCGGCGGTCATCACCGTCATCAAGGTCGCGATCGTCGTGTTCGTCATCGTCGCCGGTGCGTTCTTCGTCAAGGCCGCGAACTTCACCCCGTTCATCCCGCCGGCCGAGCCCGCCAAGGGGGCCGAGGGCAGCGTCTGGACGCAGTCGCTCGTGTCCTGGTTCACCGGTGCCGAGCCCGCCCAGTACGGCGTCTTCGGCCTGCTCGCCGCGGCGTCCCTGGTGTTCTTCGCCTTCATCGGCTTCGACGTCGTCGCCACGAGCGCGGAGGAGACCGAGAATCCGCAGAAGACCCTGCCGCGCGGCATCTTCATCGGCCTCGGCATCGTGACCCTGCTCTACGTCGGCGTCAGCATCGTCATCACCGGCATGGTCTCGTACCAGCGCCTGGCCGAGGAGGACACACCGTCCCTGGCGTCGGCGTTCAACATCGTCGGGCTGCCGTGGGCCGCCGGCATCATCGCCATCGGCTCCCTGATCGGGCTGACCACCGTCGTCATGGTGCTGCTGCTCGGGCTGTCCCGCATCGTCTTCTCGATGAGCCGCGACGGCCTGCTGCCCCGCTGGTTCTCGAAGACCAACCCGAAGACGCAGACCCCGGTGCGCGTGCAGGTCGTCGCCGGTGTCGTCGTGGCGCTGCTGGCCGGGTTCACGGCGGTCGACAAGCTCGAGGGCATGATCAACATCGGCACGCTGTCCGCGTTCGTCCTGGTGTCGATCGGCATCGTCGTGCTGCGTCGGTCGCGGCCCGACGCACCGCGGGCCTTCCGGGTGCCGTGGTCGCCCGTGCTGCCGATCATCTCGGCGGTGCTGTGCTTCTGGCTGATGCTGAACCTCGAGGTCGAGACATGGCTCCGGTTCGTCGTCTGGCTGGCCATCGGCTTCGTCATCTACTTCGGCTACAGCCGTCGCCACAGCCGCGTCGGCCAGCGCATGCAGTAGGGCGGCTCCGCGGGTCGGCCTGGCCCGCACAACACCGGTGTTCGCACGTTGCACACCCGCAGACCGCGGCGCGACGTGTGGACACCGGTGTTTTGCATCCACCGCCCGCCCGCCCGCCGCGCCGCCCGGGCGCCGCCGCTACGCGCCGACGAGCAGGAGCACACCGAACGCGAGCATCACGACGGCGACCAGCCCGTCGAACACCCGCCAGGTCAGCGGCTTCTCGAACAGCGGCCGCAGCAGGCGTCCGCCGAACCCGAGGGCCCCGAACCACAGGCAGCTCGCCGCGACGGCACCGATCGTCCAGAGCCACCGGTCGTCCGCACCCTGCTGGTTCGCCACCGACCCGAGGAACACCAGCGTGTCCAGGTAGACGTGCGGGTTCGCCCACGTGAAGACGAGCATGGTCAGCACGGCCGTCCGCATGGTCACCACCTGGCCGGGAGGCGCGGCACGCGTCCGCCCCGCCGCCACCGTCGTGCCGGTGGTCGCGTCCACCGCCGCGTCCACCCCCGCGCCCGCGTCCGCGCTGGCGCCCACCACACCGTCGTCGGCCGCCTCGTCAGCGACCCGCATCGCGTCCCCCGAGGGCCGCAGCGCACGCCGCGCCGCGAGCACCCCGTACGTGAGCAGGAACGCGGCACCGATGAACCGGATCACCAGGAGCGCCACGGGGAACCGCTCGACCACGGCGCCGACCCCGAGCACCCCGGCGACGATGAGCAGCGCATCCGAGACCGCGCACACCACGACCGCCGCGGCCACCACCCGGAGTCCTGCGCTGACCGCGAGCCGGAGCAGGTACGTGTTCTGCACACCGATCGCGACGATCAGTGCGAGGCCGGTGCCGAGGCCGGAGAGCAGGGGCAGGAGCGAGGTCACGATCTGACGCTAGGGCCGGGTGCCGGTGTAGTACAGCTCATGTTCCTGCAGCGCCGTAAGCTCAGCTGCATGACCCGGTTCCAGCGCGAGCACCTCGAGACGCTGCTCGCCGCCGTCGACCACGGCACGCTCGACGCGGCGGCCCGTGCGCTGGCGATCACCCCGTCGGCGGTCTCGCAGCGGATCAAGTCGATGGAGCAGCAGGTCGGTCGGGTCCTGCTCCAGCGCACCACCCCGGTGCGCCCGACCGCGGACGGCGCAGTGGTGCTCCGGCACGCACGGCAGGTCCGGCTGCTCGACGAGGAGACCTCCCGAGCGCTCGGCGGTGGATCGTCGGTGGTGCCGTCGATCCCGCTGGCCGTGAACGCCGACTCGCTCGGCACCTGGTTCCTCGACGCCCTCGCCCTCGTCCGGGCCGACACCGAGGTGGTCTTCGACCTGCACCGCGAGGACCAGGACCGCACCGCCGAGCTGCTCCGCGCCGGCACGGTGATGGGCGCCGTGACGGCCGAGGCAGACCCGGTGCAGGGCTGCTCGTCGGTGCCACTCGGCATCGACCGGTACCGGGCGGTGGCGTCCCCGGCGTTCGTCGCCCGCTACCTCGGCGACACCGGCACCGAGCGGCGGATGCTCCGGCGGCTCGACGAGGTCCCGCTCGTCGACTACGACCGCGACGACGACCTGCAGCAGGGGTACCTGCGGCAGGTCCTGGGCCACGCTCCCGGCGGCCCGCGTCACTTCGTCCCGACCTCCGCCGACTTCGCCCGTGCGGTCACGCTCGGGTTCGGGTGGGGGCTGCTGCCCGAGGCACAGTGCCTCGAGGCGATCGCCAGCGGCGTCCTGGTCGAGCTGGCCCCGGGTCGGCACGCCGACGTGGCGCTGTGGTGGCAGCGCTGGAACCTGGCGTCACCCCTGCTCGAACGGGTCACCGACGCCGTCCGTGCGACCGCGTCGTCGCGACTGCACCCCGCGCGACAGCGTCAAGACTGACAGCGCGGACACCAGTACGTGTCGCGCAGGGTGAGTTCCGAGTCGCCGAGTTCGCCGTGCCGGATCGGTGTCCCGCACCGCAGACACGGCTTGCCGGCACGGCCGTAGACCCAGAACCGTCGCCCGGGGCGGTCGACGCCGGTCGTGACGCGGGCGCTGCGGTCGCGGTTCGCCAGGATCAGTCGGCTCGCGAGCGTGATCGTCCGCGCCGGGTCCGGCACCTGCCCGACCGGACGCGTCGGCAGCACCCCGCGCAGGAAGCAGAGTTCGTTCCGGTACACGTTGCCGAGCCCGGCCAGCACCCGCTGGTCGAGCAGTGCCAGCCCGACCGGGCGCTCGGGGTCCTCGGTCAGGTTGGCGAGCGCGAGGTCGGCGTCCCAGTCGGGGCCGAGCAGGTCCGGCCCGAGGTGTCCGACGACCTCGGACTCCTGGTCGCGCGGCACGACCTCGAGCACCCCGAGGGCGAAGCCGACGGTGGAGACCCCCTCGGCGTCCAGGATCGCCCGGGCCTGGTGCGCCGGACGTCGCCAGCGGTCACCGGGCGCGTAGACGTCCCACCGGCCCTCCATCTTCAGGTGCGAGTGCACGGTCAGGTCGCCGATGCGGTGCAGCAGGTGCTTGCCGCGGGGGACGACCTCGTCGACGGTGCGGCCGACCAGGTCGAGCGTCGCGAACGCGGGGACCCGGAAGTCGCTCTTCGTCAGGACCTTGCCCGCCAGCGCGGTGTGCAGGCGGCGGGCAGCCCGGTAGACGGTGTCGCCTTCAGGCACGGGTCACCTCCGGCACGTGGTCGCTGCACTGCCGGGAGGCGCGGCTCGCCTCACACACGGAGCCGCAGCCCCTGCGGGGTCGCCGTGAACCCCGCGGCCCGGAGCGCGCCGCCGAGCGGCGTCTCGAGCACGAAGTCCCCGTCGACCCGCTCGACCGAGAGCTTCCGCAGCCCGGTCCGGACGATGCCGGCGATCGAGGCGGCGGCGGCAGCGAGGTCGGCGGCGTCGTCGGTGAAGGTCAGCACCGACTTGCCGCCGCGCTCCACGTACACGGTGAGCTTGCCGTCGACGGTCGTGACGAGGGCACCCGCCTTGCGCCCGGGCCGGTGGCCCCGAGCGGTCTTCGCGCCGCTGCCGACCGCGGTCTCAGGCGGGGCGGCTCCGCTGTCGTCGGCCACGAGACCGGGGTCGGCGTCGCCCGTCGGCCACGGCAGCGAGGCCCCGAACGGGTTCGCCGGGTCGGTCGCGGCGAGCGTGAGCGCCTCGCGCTTCCGGTCCGGGTCGTCGCGCTCGTCGTCGCCGAGTTCGCGGGCGTAGGTGCGCAGCCGGTCGACGGTCGGGCCGGTGGCGAACTGGGCGGCACCGAGCCCCTCGACGAAGTACCCGCGACGAGCCCGGCCGGACTCCTCGAACCGCGAGAGCACCCGGTACACCCCGGCGAAGCCACCGCGGACACCTTCGACCTGCACGGCACCGCGGGTGACGACGCCGTAGCGTTCGAGCAGCTGTTCGGCGGTCGCGGCGGCCCGAACGGTCGAGTCGGACTCGGCCAGCGGCAGGAGCGACCAGCGACCCCCGACGGACGGCGGCCCGGACTGCGTCGGCATGGTCGGACGCCGACGGCCGCGGTAGGCCCGAGCCCGCGGGGCGCTCGAGCTCTTCGCCTTGCCGCCGAGCATCGAGCGCAGCGGGGCGAACGTGTCGTTCGTGATCTGCCCGGCCCAGACCAGGTCCCACAGCGCGGTGGTGAGCGCCTGGTCGTCGCTGCTGCCCACGGCCTGGCCCAGCTGCCGGAAGAAGTACGCGCCACCGCCGGCCAGGGCGCCGAGCACGTCCCGCTGCAGTTCGGTCGTCTCGTCCCCGGAGGGCTCGGCGAGCGTCGTCGCCGCGGTGTCGGCCAGGTGCAGGCGCACCCAGCCGTCGTTGCCCGGCAGGGTGCCCCCGCCGGACCACAGGACCTCGCCGGTGGCGGTGAGTTCGTCGAGCATGCTCGTCGAGTAGTCGGTGACGCGCGACGGCAGTACCAGGGTCTCCCAGGCGCTGGCGGGCAGGGCGACCCCGGCGAGCTGGTCGATCACCTGCAGGACGCCGTCGACGCCACGGAGCCCGCCGCGGGTCCCCGGTGTCTGCACGTGCTGCCACGCGGGCAGGAAGCGGGCGAGGGTGTCCGGCGAGACCGGTTCGACCTCGTGCCGCAGCGCTGCGAGTGACTTCGTGCGGATCCGTCGCAGGACCTCGGCGTCGCACCACTCGGCACCCTGGCGGTCGGGTCGGAACTCGCCCTCCACCACCCGGCGGTCGGCGACGAGTCGGCGCAGGGTGTCCTGCACGACGGCGATGCCCAGCCCGAGGCGACCGGCGGCCTCCTGCGCGGAGAACGGCCCGTGCGACCGGGCGTAGCGGCCGATCAGGTCGCCGAGGGGGTTGGCCACGGGCTCGACGAACGCCGTCGGCACACCGATCGGCAGCGGGACCCCGAGGGCGTCGCGCAGGCGGGCGGCGTCCTCGATCACGGCCCAGCGCGTCGCCCCGGCGTGCGAGAACGAGAGCACCCGGCGGTCGCGCTCCAACACCTGGAGTGTGCTGCGCAGTTCGGCGGTGGCCGCTGGACGGTCGGCGGCGTCGGCGAGCCAGCTCCGGTCGACCGCTTCGTCGAGGTCGAGCGCGCCGACGAGCCGCAGCACGTCCACGAGTCCCTCGGCGTCACGGGCACGGCGGTCCGGCGACAGCCGCTGCAGGTCGCGCTCCACCGAGGTGATGACCGCCGGGTCGAGCAGCTCGCGCAGCTCCGCACGTCCGAGCAGCTCGCCGAGCAGGGTCGAGTCGAGCGACAGGGCCGCTGCCCGGCGTTCGGCGAGCGGGGTGTCCCCCTCGTACATGAAGGCCGCGACGTACCCGAACAGGATCGACCGGGCGAACGGCGACGGCTGCTCGGTCTCCGTCTCGACCAGGCGGATCCGGCGTCCGGCGATGTCGTCGGCGATCCCGAGCAGCGCGGGCACGTCGTAGACGTCCTGCAGCACCTCGCGCACGGTCTCGAGCACGATCGGGAACGTCGGGTACTTCTGCGCGACCTCGAGCAGCTGCGAGGCCCGCTGCCGCTGCTGCCAGAGCGGCGACCGCTGCCCGGGGTTCCGTCGGGGCAGCAGCAGGGCGCGCGCCGCACATTCACGGAACCGCGCGGCGAACAGCGCCGAGCCGCCGACCTCATCGGTGACCAGGGCCTCGAGGTCGTCGCGCTCGAACACGAACAGGTCGGCACCCGGCGGTTCGGCGTCGGTCTCCGGGATGCGGACGACGATGCCGTCGTCGGCCGCCATCGCGTCGCCGTCGATGCCGTGCCGTTCGCGCAGCCGTGCGGCGACGGCCAGGGCCCACGGCGCGTGCACCTGCATGCCGTAGGGCGAGTGCAGGATGAGCCGCCAGTCCCCGAGCTCGTCTCGGAACCGCTCGATGACGAGCGTGGTGTCGTTCGGCACGTGACCGGTGGCCGCGCGCTGGTCGCGCAGGAAGGTCAGCAGGTTGGTGATCGCGCGCTCGTCCAGTCCACCGGCGGCGACGCGGGCGCGGGCGTCGTCGTCCGAGGCGCCCTCGACCTCGCGCACGAACGCACCGGTCGCCCGCCCGAGCTCGGCGGGCCGGCCGATGCCGTCGCCCTTCCAGAACGGCACGCGTCCGGGCTGCCCGAACGCCGGGCTCACGACGACGCGGTCGTGGGTGATCTCCTCGATCCGCCAGCTCGTCGCACCGAGGGCGAAGACGTCGCCCACACGCGACTCGTAGACCATCTCCTCGTCGAGCTCGCCGACGCGGGACGCCTTCTCGCCGACCATGAAGACGCCGAACATGCCGCGGTCGGGGATCGTCCCGCCGCTCGTCACCGCGAGTCGCTGCGCACCGGGGCGCCCGGTCAGGGTGCCGTGCACGCGGTCCCAGACCAGCCGTGGCCGGAGTTCGGCGAACTCGTCGCTCGGGTACCGGCCCGTGACCAGGTCGAGCGTCGCCTCGAACGCCGATCGGGGCAGGCCGCTGAACGGGGCGCTCCGCCGCACGAGCTCGAACCAGTGCTCGACGTCGAGGGTGTCGATCGCCCCGGCCGCCACGGTGTGCTGCGCCAGGACGTCGAGCGGGTTCGCCGGCACCGAGATCGACTCGATCTGGCCCGTGACCATCCGCTCGACCGTGACCGCGCTGTTGACCAGGTCAGCCCGGTGCTTCGGGAACAGCACGCCTCGGGAGATCTCGCCCACCTGGTGGCCGGCACGACCGACGCGCTGCAGGCCGCTCGCGACCGAGGGCGGCGCCTCGACCTGGACGACCAGGTCGACCTCGCCCATGTCGATGCCGAGCTCGAGTGAACTCGTCGCGACGACGCACCGCAGCCGACCGGACTTCAGGTCGTCCTCGATGATCGCGCGCTGGTCCTTCGACACGGAGCCGTGGTGTGCGCGGGCGAGCACCGGGACGGAGGCGTCCGAGCCCCCGCCGCCGGTCTGCCCGGACCCGCCGATCAGCTGCGCCGGCGGGCGCTTGGCCCCCTGGGGTGCGACGGCGTGCGCCGAGGTGCGGGCCGGTGACTGCGGTCGGCCCTGCGCCACGGGCAGGCCGTCGTCGTCCGGGGACGCACCCGCCGGCACCAGCACGCCGTCACCGGCGGCGGCGAGCACGCGTTCCTCGTGGATCTCGTTGAGCCGAGCCGTGAGTCGTTCGGCCAGCCGCCGCGAGTTCGCGAACACGATGGTCGAGCGGTGTTCCTCGATCAGGTCGACGACACGTTCTTCGACGTGCGGCCAGATCGACCCGTTCGTCGGCGACTCGGACGCGTCCGCACCCACCGGCGGCGCCCCGAGCTCGGTCATGTCGTCGACGGGCACGACGACCCGCAGGTCGAAGGTCTTCTGCGCGGGCGGCGCGATGATCGTCACCGGTGCACGGCCGCCGAGGAACCGCGCGACCTCTTCCGGCGGGCGGACGGTCGCGGACAGCCCGATGCGCTGCACCGGCTTGTCGAGCAGGTCGTCGAGGCGCTCGAGCGACACGGCCAGGTGTGCGCCGCGCTTGGTCGAGGCGACCGCGTGGACCTCGTCCACGATGACCGTGTCGACGTTCACCAGGGTCTCGCGCGCCTGCGAGGTGAGCATCAGGTAGAGCGACTCGGGCGTGGTGATGAGGATGTCCGGCGGCTGGCGCAGGAGCTTCTGGCGGTCGGACGACGCGGTGTCACCGCTGCGCACCCCGACCGTGACGTCCGGCGGTTCGGTGCCGAGGCGCCGAGCTGTCTGGGTGATGCCGACGAGCGGGCTCCGGAGGTTGCGCTCGACGTCGACGCCGAGGGCCTTGAGCGGCGAGACGTAGAGCACGCGCGTGCGCTGCTTCGCCGGTGGACGGTCCGTCGCGCTGATGAGCCGGTCGATCGACCACAGGAACGACGCCAGGGTCTTGCCGGAGCCGGTCGGGGCGATCACGAGTGCGTGCTGCCCGGTTGAGATGGCGTCCCACGCCCCGGCCTGCGCCGGTGTCGGTGCATCGAAGGCGCCGCGGAACCACTCGGTGGTCGCGGGGGAGAAGCGCTCGAAGACGTCCGTCATGGTCCGTCCCATCCTGCCCGCCACCACCGACAGCAGGCCGAGCGCACGTACCCCTTGACAGAGCGATAGTTACCGATCTATCGTGAACACATCGCGATACGACGAAGACGATCAGGTCAGACCGATCGCGAGCCGACTCAGCACGACGAAAGGACTCCTCATGCGCCCCTCGTATGACGACAACAGCAACACGTCCCCCCGCGACCAGCGCGGGTTCGGCCCGCGCGGCCCCCGCTTCGGCGGCGCGCGGCAGCACCACGGCGCCGGCTTCCCCGGCCGTGACCGCGGTGACCACGACCACGGCGGCCGCGGCTTCGGTGGCCGCGGGTTCGGCCCCGGCTTCGGCCCGGGCATGGGTTTCGGCCCCGGTTTCGGCGGGCCCGGCTTCGGCCGCGAACGCCGTCGCCGCGGTGACGTCCGCCTCGCGATCCTCGGTCTGCTGGCCGAGGGCCCGCAGAACGGGTACGCCGTCATCAAGACCATCGCCGAGCGCACCGGCGGTGCCTGGAAGCCGAGCCCCGGCTCGGTCTACCCGACGCTCCAGCAGCTCGTCGACGAAGACCTCGTGGTCTCGTCGGGCGACGGCCGCAAGACGCTCTTCGAGCTCACCGACGCCGGCAAGGCCGAGACCGAGGCCAAGGCCGACGAGATCGCCGCGGCACTCGACGGGGCCCCGGGCATCCCGGAGGCCCAGCGCGAGTTCTTCGAGGCGCTCCGGAAGACCATGGGCGTCCTGCAGATGTACCGCAGCACCGCGACCGAGGAACAGGCCAAGGCCGCCACGGCCAAGGTGGACCAGCTCCGCAAGGACCTGCTCCAGATCCTCGCCGACTGACGGACGTCACCCATGACGGACAGGAGGCCCGGTGCCAGCTGGCACCGGGCCTCCTGTCCGTCGTCGTGCGCCTACACCGCGTCGACGAAGGCCGCCACGTCCGCCAGTTCCGCCGTCGACACGGCGTGCGGCAGGCCCGCGTAGGTGCGGTCGGTCACGTCGGTGTGCGCTGCGGCCCACGCCTGCGTCCGGGCGGTGGCCTCGGGCGGGATCACCGGGTCGAGGTCGCCGTGCCCGAGGAACACCCGCGGCCGCACGGCCGACACGGCCTCGTCGCGGGAGTCCGTGACGCCGGGCACGACGAACCCCGACAGCGACACCGCGAACGCGAACGCCGCGGGCCGGGCGCGCAGGAGCTGGAGCGCCATCGAGCCGCCCTGCGAGAACCCGAGCAGCCCGATCCGCGGGTGATCGGCGGCGACGGAGTCGATCCAGTCGAGCACCTCGGCGGTCGCGGCGTCCACCGCCTCGGGCGCTGGGGAGCCGGGCGTGCCGAGCGGGTACCAGCTGAAGCCGGGCCCCCACGGCATCGGCGCCCGGAGCGACGCGACGGTCCAGGCGGGCGGCAGCGCGGGGGCGAGGCCGAGGAGATCGTGCTCATTCGACCCGACCCCGTGCATCGCCACGAGCAGGGGTGTGCTCCGCCGGTCCGAGGTACTCCGTGTCCACTGCACCAGGTCCGCATCGATCATGTGGACAACGCTAACCATCCCCAACTCCCGCGCCTTCCGCCGAACTCGCCGCCGTCCCTGGTAGACACGGTGCATGTCCTCGCTGCGCACCCCCGATCCCGACTCCGGCTGGCTGTCCGACGAGGAGCTCGCGAACGTCCGCCGTCGTCTGCCGCTCTGCTACGTCGAGGCGGTCCCCGTCCGCACCGACGGCCTCGGCGTCGTGACCGAGGTCGGCGTGCTGCTGCGTGTCTCCCCGAGCGGTTCGATCGCCCGCACCCTGGTGTCCGGCCGTGTGATGTTCGGCGAGTCGATCCGCACCGCGCTGTTCCGCCACCTCGAGAAGGACCTCGGGCCGATGGCGTTCCCGCAGCTGCCCTCGAGTCCGACGCCGTTCACCGTGGCCGAGTACTTCCCGCTGCCCGGCGCCTCGGTGTACACCGACGAGCGGCAGCACGCGATCTCGCTGGCGTACGTCGTCCCCGTCACGGGGACGTGCGAGCCCCGGCAGGACGCCCTCGAGCTCACGTGGATGACCCCGATGGAAGCCGCGTCCGACGCCGTCGCCGACGAGATGGAAGGCGGACGCGGCGCGCTGCTGCGGGCCGGTCTGGCATCGGTCGGCGCCCTGCACTAGCCCCGCGCACGACGAAGCCCGCGCACGACGGAGCCCCCGGATCCGATCGGATCCGGGGGCTCCGCAGCGCGGTTGCGAACCGGCTTCAGTGCTTGTCGTCCTTGAAGCTGTCGGCGACGCCGTGCGCGGCGTCCTTGACGTCGTTTACGCCCTGCTTCGCCGAGGCCTTGCCCTGGTCGGTCTGGCCTTCGGCCTTCAGGCGGTCGTTGTCGGTCGCGTTCCCGACGGCTTCCTTGACCTTGCCTGCCGCCTTCTCAGCGGCGTTCTTGATGTCATCGATGCCAGCCATAGGCACTCCTTCCAGAAGCGGACGTGTTCCCCGTCAGCCGCTTGCGCGGCATCCGGTGAAGCAGACCGTACGCCCGGTGGAGTACCCCACCCCCAGCCCCCGCCAAGGTTCGCCAGCACGCTCACGCAAAACACCGGTGTTCACGGATCACACCCCGGGATGCGGGGGTTCGAAACGTGAACACCGGTGTCTTGCGGGCATCGACGCGCTCAAGCCGAGCGGGTCAGACCGCGGGGGTCAAGCGCGCAGGTCAGTGGCGGTCGGCAGCGCCGGCCGGACGGGAGGCGCGGCGCGAGCCACCACGACGGTTGCCGCCCGACTCGTTGCCGGACCGACCCGCGGCGTAGCCGCCCTCGGACGACCAGACGGCCGACGAGCCGCCGCGCACGACGTCGCTGCTGCCTGAGCGACGGTTGCCGCCGCTGCGGCGACCACCGGTCGAACCGGCGGCCGCGGCACCGGAGCGCCCGGCACCCTCGGTCCGTGCGCCACGGGCCGGACGGCCCTGACGGCCCCCGGCCGAACCGGCGGACTCGCCAGCCGAACCGGAGCGCGCGGTCTGCGCCGCACCTCCCGACCGACCGCCGCGACCACGGCGACGACCGCCGCCGTCACCGGCGGACTCGGCCGAACGCTGCTTGGGCTGACGCTGCTGGGTGGGCTGCTCCTCGGCCACGTGGCGGATCGGAGCGACCTCGCCGACGAGCGCGGTGACGGCCGGGGAGGTCGCCGAGACGTGCTGCGGCGTGACCTTGATCGCGGCTGCACGCATCATCTGCGCGACGTCGCGACGCTCGGCGGGCATCGTCACCGTGACGACGTCACCGGACGAACCGGCACGCGCCGTGCGGCCCGAGCGGTGCAGGTACGCCTTGTGCTCGGTGGGCGGGTCGACGTGCACGACGAGCTCGACGTTGTCGACGTGCACACCGCGGGCGGCGACGTCGGTGGCGACGAGCACGAGGGCCTCACCGGAGGAGAACTTCGCGAGGTTGCGCTCACGGGCGCCCTGCGACAGGTTGCCCTGCAGGTCGACGGCCGGGATCCCCTGGCTGCTGAGCTGCTTGGCGAGGCGCTTGGCGTGGTGCTTCGTGCGCATGAAGAGGATGCGGCGACCGTTGCCCGAGGCGAGGGCGCTCACGAGGTGCTTCTTCGCGTCGGCGTCGGCGACCTCGAACAGGTGGTGGGTCATCGCCTCGACGGGGCTGTTCGCCTCGTCGACGGAGTGCATCACCGGGTTGTGCAGGAACTTCTTGACGAGCTTGTCCACGCCGTTGTCGAGCGTGGCGGAGAACAGCAGTCGCTGCCCGTTCTCGGGCGTCGCCTGCATGATCTTGGTGACGCCGGGCAGGAAGCCCATGTCGGCCATGTGGTCGGCCTCGTCGAGGACGGTGACCTCGATGTCGCCCAGGTTCACGTGACCCTGCTGCATCAGGTCGGCGAGGCGACCCGGGCAGGCGACCACGACGTCGACGCCGCCGCGCAGGGCGTCGACCTGACGACCCTGACCGACGCCACCGAAGATGGTCGTGGTGTTGAGGCCCATGGCCTTGGCGAGCGGGGCGAGGGCGACGTCGATCTGCGTCGCGAGCTCACGCGTCGGTGCGAGCACCAGGGCGCGGGGGCGGCCGGCGCGGCGCTTGCGGCCGCTGGCGGCGAGGCGGGCGACGAGCGGGATCGCGAAGGCGATGGTCTTGCCGGAGCCGGTGCGGCCGCGGCCGAGGACGTCCTTGCCCTGCAGGGAGTCCGGGAGGGTGTCCGCCTGGATGGGGAACGCCATGTCCTTGCCCTGGTCGGCGAGGACGGAGACCATCGGCGCGGGGACGCCGAGGTCGGAGAAACGGATGTCTTCGGTGGTCATGGTGACCTTTCGAGCCGGAGCAGTCCGGCTGTGGGCGCGCTCTGAGGCAGCGCGCGGGCGGGATGCGCGCCAACGGATGTGGCTGGCGCAGTCGCCGCAGCAGAGAAGCCTGGGCACCTTCGTGAGGTGCTCGATCATCGACCAGAGTCCGGAGACAGGTGGTCGGGAGTTCGGGGCGTCCGTACGACGCACGAGGCGATCGGCGCCTCGAGTACGACCAGCATAGCGTGCACATCCCCGGAACGACGAGGGCGGGGTCGTTCGCCCTGCGCGTGCGAGGATTCCGGGGTGCGCATGCGATCCGTCCTGTTGACCACCGCGATGGCCCTGGTGGCCGTCCTCGGCACCGCCGGCTGCGCCGAGGCCGCCACGACCAGCGCGGCCGGGAGCTACCGCAACCTGCCGACCTCGGGCCGCGTGGACTACCAGCTCGGCGGCGGGTACACCCCGCCCTCCGGCGTGACGATCGTCGAGCGCGACAGCACCGACCGCCCGGCGAAGGGCAAGTACAACATCTGCTACGTCAACGGGTTCCAGACGCAGCCCGAGGCCGCCCGCACGTGGAAGAAGTCGTACCCGTCGGCGATCCTCCGCGACCGCGCGGGCAAGCCGGTCTCGGACCCGGGATGGCCGGACGAGATGCTCCTCGACACCCGGACCGCGGCCAAGCGTGCCCTGATCACGAAGGTGCTCGCGAAGACCGTCGCCCGCTGCGGTGACCGCGGGTTCGACGCGGTGGAGTTCGACAACCTCGACTCGTGGACCCGGAGCGGCAAGCGGCTCACCCGTGCCGGCAACCTGGCGCTCGCGAAGTCGCTCGTCGCCAAGGGGCACCGGCACGGCCTGGCCGTCGGGCAGAAGAACACGCCGCAGCTCGGGGCGTCCGGCCGGAAGCAGACCGGGTTCGACTTCGTCGTCGCCGAGGAGTGCGTGCAGTACCGGGAGTGCGCCGCGTACACGAAGGCCTACGGCAAGCGGGTCATCGACGTGGAGTACGCGGACACCCTCGAGCGCTCGTGGGGGTCGGTGTGCGGGCTGAAGAGCCGTCCGGCCATGACGATCCTGCGCGACCGCGACCTGGTGACCCCGAAGGACGACGCGTACGTGTACGAGCACTGCTGAGCGCTCGAGACGTTCCTTCCCAGAACACCTGCGATGCCTGGTCGAATCGGGCGTACCGTGTCAGAACTTCCGACCGGGTACGCCCGGAACGACCAGGTACGCCCGGAAGCGCCAGCCCCGCCAGCGCTACGCCGGCCAGGCCTCGCGCAACGCGGTCGCGGCCTGGTCCGCCGACAGCCCCGCCGAGCGCGCCGCAGCGGCCAGGGCACGAGCGGCCTCGGCCACGGCGTCCGGCACCGCCGCCGGCCGCACCACCCGGGTACCGGCGCCCCGTGCGGTGTGCACGAGCCCGGCCTCCTCGAGCAGCTGGTAGGCCTTCGCGACGGTGCCGGCGGCGAGCCCGAGCTCGTCCGCCAGCCCACGGACGCTCGGCAGCCGTTCGCCGTCCACCAGGTACCCGGCGGTGATCTGTGCGGCGATCTGCGATCGGACCTGCTCGAACGGCGGCACGCGGCCACCGACGTCGAGGGCGACGAGTCCTGTCATGCGTTCCACCCTAGAAGTCGTACTGCTCGCCGACGGGGATCGGGACCGGCACGGTGTTGCCCGGAGGCGCGAGCGGGCACGCCCACGCCGGGTCGTACGCGCACGACGGGTTGTAGGCGAAGTTGAAGTCGAGCACGAGCGACCCGAGGTCGTCGCCGCCCAGGTCCGAGCCCTTGATGGTGTCGAGCAGGTAGCGCCCGCCACCGTACGTGCCGCGGGCCTTGCCGGCGCTGGCGTCCTTGACGGGGACGAACACCCCGCCCGCGTAGCCGCCGTGCTTCCAGACGTCGAGGGTGCCGACTCCGGGGACCCGCACGAGGCCGAGCCGGTCGAAGTGGACGACACCGTCGGTGCCGGTCTCGAAGTCGAACTCGGCGGGCTCCGTGGCCTCGATGCGGACCTGGAACCGCCACGCCGGGTCGTAGTCCGGCACCGGCAGCGACTCGAAGTCGCGGGCGTCCTCGTCGAGCAGGGGCGACGCCGGGTGCTCCGCGAACATCGCGTCCCGCGTCTCGCGCCAGAGCGCGTGCGCCGTCTGGGGGTCCGGGGTGGCGCGGACGCGGCGGTACAGGTCGAACGTCATCCGCCGCCAATCCGTCGTCGCCAGCGTGCTGCGCACGCGGTCGTCGGTCGTCGGCTCCTGGGGGCGCGTCTGGCTCACGTGGTCGAGGCTACGCCCGCTCCGCGGTGGACGGGAGGCCCGACCCGCGTCGCGTCACTCGCCGTCGGTCCGCCAGGTGGGCGCGAGGGCGCGCATCCGGAACGCCCGCCACTGCCAGATGACCCACATGCCGGGCCACAGGGCGAGCCCGAGGACGGCCGGTCGCATCCGGTAGGTCAGGCGGTCGAGCAGCAGGGTCCGGCCACCCGGCGCGGGGACGACGGCCATCCGGTGCGACATCGTCATCCGCCCGAACAACCCGGACGTGCCGCCGCCGTTGTCGCGCTGCACGGGGACTCCCTGGACCTCGTACAGGTCGAGGTCGACGTGCGTGTCGCCGCTCGGCACCAGCCCGAACGCGTCCGCGGTGATCGGGTGCGGGTGCCCCGGCTCCCAGCGCTCCGGGAACCCCCGGGGGTCGCGCGAGCGGTACGCCAGGAACGGCTTCGTCACCGCCACCATCACGGACGGGGACAGCAGGGCATCGCGCACGGCCTCGACCGGCGCGTCGAGGACGATCCGGAGGCCGACGTGCATGGCGGTGACGCTACGCCCGCGGGCTGGACGGTGCGCCGTGGCGGTGCGAGACGACGCAGCGGGGACGCCTCAGGCGTGCCGGGCCGACCGGCGGCGGGACCCCTCGGCGCGGTCGTGCCGCCGGAGCCGCTCGGCCAGCGAGAGCCGCACGGCCGGCCACTCCGACGCGATCACCGAGAACACCACGGTGTCGCGCAGCGTGCCGTCACGGCCGATCGCGTGGTTCCGGAGCACGCCGTCCTGCTTCGCGCCGAGGCCCGCGATGGCCGCCCGGGACTGCAGGTTGTGCCAGTGGGTGCGGAACTCGACCGCGATGCACTGCCAGGCCTCGAACGCGTGCGACAGCATGAGCAGCTTCGACTCGGTGTTGATCCCCGAGCGCTGCGCGGACCGGGCCAGGAACGTGCTGCCGATCTCGACGTGGCGGTTGCCCGGGTCGATGTTCATGAAGGTCGTCGCACCCACCACCCGTCCGGTCGGGCGGTCCCGCACGGCGAAGGGCACCATGCGTCCGGCCTCGTGCTCGGCGAGCCGCCGGTCGATCTCGGCCTCGACCTGTGCCGGGGCGGGCACCGAGGTGTACCAGGTGCGCCACAGATCGCCGTCCGCGACCGCCGCCCGCAGGTCTTCCGCGTGCTCCTGCCCGAGGGGCTCGAGCGTCACACGGTCGCCGGTCAGGGTGGGTACGGGGGCGATCTCCATGACCATGCATCCTAGGGTCGCCGACCCTGGTGGAACCCGGTCGGACAGCGACCCTGTGGAGAGGGACAGCATCGCTCGGACGGCTATCGTGACGGACGTGGCAGAACGCACCCAGGAGAAGTACCAGGTCCGGTTCGCGTGGGGTCCCGGAGGTGCGGCACGGATCGCCCACGGCACCCACCTGCTCGTCTGGGTCGACGCCCTGCCGCCGACCCCCGACGCCGCAGCACAGCGGCGCGCGCTGCGGAACGTGACCGCCCAGCTGCCGCAGGGGCCGGAGGTCGTGCTCGGCCACCTCGGCAACGCGGCGGCGGTCGCGGAACGCGTGACGGGCCTCCAGGCCGCACGCGGTGACCGCTGCGTCGTCGCGATCGTGGCCGCCGGGCTGCACCACACCGCAGCCCTCGACGACGCGGCCGAGGCGGCGGGGGAGTCCGTCGACGTGGCCGACGCACCCGACTTCGCCGTCGAGGACCTGCTCGCCGCCGGAGCCGTCGTCGACGCGCTCACCGAGGTCGGCATCGACCACACCTCACCCGAGGCCGCTGCGGCCTGCGCGGCGTACACGGGGCTGCGCCGTGCCGTGAAGCACCTGGTCAGCGCGTCCGAGGGAGCCGCCGTCCTGAGCCGTGACGACGTGCACGCGGCGCTCGCCGCGGGCCCCGACCTGCCCGTCCTGCGGGAATCGGGGGAGCGCGCGTAGCGTTCGCCCCGTCACGGAACCAGCGAGCGAAGGAGCAACGCCATGAAGGCAGTCGTCGGCGACACGGTGATCGCGGAGGCCCCCGAAGAGGACCTCATCAAGATCGAGGGCAACTGGTACTTCCCGCCGTCGAGCGTGAAGACCGAGCTCTTCACCGAGAGCCCCACCCAGTACCACTGCCCGTGGAAGGGCGACACCCAGTACTTCACGGTGAACGTCGACGGACAGGCGCTGCAGGACCGCGCGTGGTCGTACCCGACGCCGATCCCGTCGTCGTTCGACCGCGTCGGCAAGGACTACTCGGGCTACGTCGCGTTCTGGAAGGACGTCCAGGTCGTCGACTGACGACCGGTCGCCCCCTGACCGGCTGCGACTCAGCCGGTCAGGGTGAGCACGACCAGCGCGACGTTGAGCGCCACGATGACCGCCGCGATCACCCACGCCACCACGCGGGTGGTCGCGGCGTTCACGTCGGTCCCCATCACGCTCCGTCGCGACGTGTAGACCACCAGGGGCACGATCGCGAAGGCGATCCCGAAGCTCAGCACCACCTGGCTGACGACGAGCAGCATCGTCGCGTCGATGTTCAGCGCGAGCAGCACGATCGCCGGCACCAGGGTGATCGCGCGCCGGGCCACGAGCGGGATCCGCACGTGCAGCAGGCCCTGCATGATCTCCGCGCCGGCCATGCAGCCCACTGAGGTCGAGGCCAGGCCGGACGCGAGCAGGCCCACGGCGAAGAGCACCCCGACGACCGGGCCGACGTTCTCGGCGATGGCGCGCTGCGCACCGGGGATGGAGTCGGTGCCCTCGACGCCCGGCAGGGTGGCTGCCGCGAGGACGAGCATCGCGATGTTCACCCCGCCCGCGACGATCAGCGCGAGGCCGACGTCCCACCGGGTCGCGACGAGCACCCGGCGACGCTCCGGCCCGGCGGGGACGTCCCCGTGGCGGTCCCGGGCGAGCGCCGAGTGCAGGTACACCGCGTGCGGCATCACGGTCGCGCCGAGCATCGAGGCCGCCAGCAGCACCGACCCGGAGCCCTCGAACCGCGGCACGAGCCCGGCGACCAGGTCTGCCGGAGACACCCGGGCGAACAGCAGCCCGGCACAGAAGCCCACCGTCAGGATCGCGAGCATCGCCGTCACCACGGTCTCGAACAGGCGCGTGCCCCGGCGGCTGTGCAGGGTCAGCAGGAGCATCGAGACGAGCCCGGTGATGATCCCGCCGACCACGAGCGGCAGACCGAAGAGCAGGTAGAGCGCCAGCGCGCCGCCGATGACCTCGGCGATGTCGGTCGCGGCGGCGACGATCTCGGCCTGGCCCCAGAACAGCAGGCGCGGGGCGCGCCGCATCCGCAGGCCGAGGTGCTCGGGCAGCGACTTCCCCGTCACCACCCCGAGCTTGGCGGACAGGTACTGCACCACCACGGCGCTGGCGTTCGCGGCCACCAGCACCCAGAGCAGCAGGTACCCGTACTCGGCGCCGGCGGTCAGGTTGGCGGCGACGTTGCCCGGGTCGACGTACGCGATGGCCGCGACGAAGGCCGGTCCGAGCAGGGTGAGCCCGGCTGCGCGGCGACGCGGGGCACCGGATGGGTGCTCGTCGAGCCGGGGGCTGGCAGTGTCGGTCATGCACCGATCCTGCCAGAGAATTCGGCGTGCCGAATCTTTTTCTTCGACGTGTCGTGGTGCTCGCCGGACGCCGCTCGTGCGTGCGTGTTTCGGGTGGTCGCGATCAGTCGGCTGAGCCGCCGTCGGGCGACGGTTGGTGACCGCTCGGCGGGGGTGCGCGGGGTGTCGTGGCCGCTCGCGGAAGGCGGACGGGAGGCCCGTGGCGGCGCGGCCACGCGCCTCCTGGCCGCTCGGTTGGTCGCGACTCGTCGCTTGCGTTGCGTCCGGTGGTCACGAACTGTCGGCTGAGGCGCCGTCGGGCGACGGTTGGTGACCGCTCGGCGGAGGTGCGCGGGGTGTCGTGACCGCTCGTGCTCAGCTCGTCGTCACTCCGCGGCGCGGCGAGCGCGGTGCGCACGGACCTTCGCCCGGTTGCCGCACCGCTGCATCGAGCACCAGCGCCGCGTCCCACCGCGCGACGAGTCGTAGAACACCAGGCCGCAGTCCTCGGCCGAGCACCGGCTCAGCCGGGTCGGCCGGCCGTCGGCCTCGACGTCGTCGAAGCCGACCTCGGTGAAGAGCGCGACGGCATCGCGCGCCACGCTCGACAGGGCCTGCGCCAGGCGGACCCGGTTGGCTCCGGCGCGGCGTCGGCCACCCGGGAGGCTCGGGGGCACGTCCGGCAGGGCGGCGAACAGGTTGACGGTGTCGATGTCGTCGGGCGCGGGGCGCGTGCGGCCGGCGCCGGCACGCAGGCCCGCTGCCACGGCGGTGCGTTCCGCGGCGGTGCTCGCCGGCGCGGGGGCGGCGGCCACGGCGAGTCGGGCGATCGCGGCACGCAGGGCCCGGGCGTCCTGCAGCTCGCGGGCGCTGGCGCCGACGTCGATCGGCTCGGTGTGCTCGCTGAGCCACTCGTCCAGGTCGGCCGGGCTCGCGAGCAGCTCCCCGAGCTGCGACCGCGGTCGGCGTCCGGTGGGGTCGTCGGCGAAGCCACCCGTGTGCGCGAAGTCGAGCGCGATCCGTCCGGCGTCGAAGAACCAGGAGGAACCGGCGTCCGTGCGGATGTGCTGCCCCGTGTGCATCCGCCCAGGCTAACGGGTTACCGGCGCGCCTCCGTGCGTCGGGACCCTCATGCGGTAGTCGACGCCATCGTGGCCGCGTCGTCGTCCGCGGTCCGGCGCCGCCAGGTGATGACGTTCCGGGCATCGAACCGCCGGGAACAACGGGCACAGGCCAGGGGACGGGTGGGCGTGCGGTACCGGAAGTGCTCGTGCCCCGCGGGGCAGGTGCCGATCCAGGGGGCGAGCTCGCTGGCGATCGGCCCGTCGTGCAGCCGGGAGCCGGTGTACCCGATCGCCGCGGCCGTGCGCTTCCACTTCGGTCCGTGTGCCGCCCGGGCGCCGGCGAGTGCGTGCGCGACCTCGTGCAGCAGGACCTGCTCGACGTCGTCGTCGGAGAACCGGGTGGCCAGATGGCGGCTCACCGTGATCCGCTTCCGCGCGAAGTCGCACTGACCCGCGCGGGTCTTGGCGTGGTCGAAGCCGAACGCCCACGTGCCGGCACCGAGGTGTTCGGCGATGAGCGCTTCGGCGCGGAGCCGGACGGTCTCGAGCGCGGTCACTGCTCGGCGCGCGGGTCGGCCTGGCCCTTCTTCGCTGCCCGGGCCGCGATCCGGCCCCAGATGTCGTCGGCCTCGGTGCGTGCGGCGTCGGGTGCACCGAGCACGCGGCGGCGGATCGGCGGGACCTGCTTCACCGGCTCGGCGACGCGGGTGGTGGGTTCCTCGTCCTCGGCGCGGCGGGCGGCGACCTCGCGGGCGGTCCGTGGCTTGTCGGACGGTTCCGCCGGGTTGGTGATCGAGGCCCGCATGGCGGCCTCGACCGCGGTGCGCAGCGCGTCGGTGCGCTCGGACGGCGCGCCGGCCTGTCGGAAGGCCTGGTACGCCCGCGACAGTGCGGCGCGGGCCTCGTCGAATCGGTCGTTCTCGAACAGCGACCAGCCCTCGATCTCGGCTGCGGCGCCCTCGAGTTCGGGCCACTCCTCGGTGGCGGCGGTGTCGCGGGCCATGGCGGCCTCGGTGGCGGCGCGGTCGTGCCGCCCGAGGTCGTGCAGGACGTGCGCACGACGGATCCGTGCGGCGACCTTGTCCTGGCGCTCCCCGGTGAACATCGCCAGGCGGAACACCTCTTCGGCGATGACGAGCGACTCGTCCAGTCGACCGAGCAGGCGGAGGAGTTCGGCCCGTTCGGCGAGGGCGTCGGTGCTGCGGCTCTGGCCGAGGTCACGGAGCCGCTGGTGCACGGCGTCGACGTCGACCGCGGGTCGCAGGCTGATGGGCGCGAAGGTGCTGCCCGGGCTGACTCCGGCCGTCACGGGAGCCGCGTGGCGCGGTTCACGGGAACGGTCGGACAGGTCGGGCTGCTGGCGGTCGTCGGGCGGGAGGGACATCGGTTCGAGGGTAGCCGCGGTCTCCCGGGAGCGGTCGGTGCGACGCGCTCAGGTTGCGCGGGTGCGGCCGTGCACGCGTGCCGCCCGGGACGACGAACGGCCCGCCGTGCCGGAGCACGACGGGCCGTTCCGAGTGGTCGATCAGGAGTTGGCGGCCACCGCGGCGGCAGCGGCCACGCCGACGTAGGTGACCAGCGTCGCGATCGTGGCCACGACGGCCAGGATGATCGCGAAGATGCCCCAGCCGCGACCACGCTTGGTCACGGCGGCGATGATGCCCTGCACGAGCGCCCAGAGCCCGAGGATCGCGGCCACGCCGGCGATCACCGCACCGACCCCGATCTGCGAGATGACGGCCGGGTCGTTCATGAGCTGACGCTGCAGCTCCTGCTGGTCCGGGGTCGCACCGCTGCTCGGTACGAGGTTGTTGATCGCGTCGCTGTTGGCGAGCGCCGACCCCATCACGTACCCGCCGATGACGCCGATGACGAGCGCGGCGAGTCCGAGGAAGAACGCCACGACACCGAGGGTCTTCTTCTTGGGCTTCGGCTCGTCGTGGCTCTGCCAGGCCGGGGCACCGGCGTGCGCGGGCGCGGCGGCGTACGGCTGCTGGTCGTGGTGCTGGTCGTGGCGCTGCTGGTCGTTCCAGCTCGGCGTGCTCGACGGCTGGCCGTACTGCTGCTCGCCGTTCGGCTGGCCGTACTGCTGCTGGCCCTGCCCGTACTGCTGCCCGTACTGCTGCTGGCCCTGCCCGTACTGCTCGCCGTACTGCGGGGTCGAGGTCGGCGCCGGGTCCACCCGCTCGCCGTACCGCGGGGCCTCGGCGTCGGGCTGCTGCTGCGGGGCGTCGCCCCAGCGCGGCGCCTGGCCGTCGCCCGTCCGGTCCTGGTCGTTCCGGTCGTCGTTCGTCATCAGGGTTCCCATCGCTCGGTCGCGCACCTGCGCGGTCGTTCAGACCATCCTGACAGCCGGACCCGCCGAGTGCCCGAAGTCCGTCCCCGGCGGTGCCGCGCGGGCATCAGCCCCCGAACACGCTCCGGTTCGGCTCCGGCGACGCGACCGCCGTCTGGTCGGTGACGATCGGCGCCCCGGCGATGAACGCCTTGAGCTCCGCACCGTGCACGACCTTCGCCGGCATCGGGTCGGACGAGTACCGCCTCGGCATGTCCGCCACCGGCAGGTCGGTCGGCGACCCGAGCAGCACGATGTTCCCGAACCGCCGGCCCTTGAGCATGCCGGTGTCCGCGACCGCGGCGACCGACGGCAGCACCGACTGCAGCGTCGACGCCTGCCCGCGGGCGAAGGCCAACCCGGCACCGTCGGCCACGTTCACCGCGACGATGCCCGTCGGCGACAGGAACGCGGCGACCTCGCGGTAGAACTCGACGCTCGTCACGTGGGCGGGGATCTGCGAACCACCGAAGACGTCCACCACCGCCAGGTCCACGGTGCCGCGGAGTCCGGCGGGCAGCTTGCCGAGGACCTCCCGGGCGTCGCCGTACCGCACCCGGATCGAGGCGCCGCGGGGGAACGGCAGGGCCTCGCGCACGTGCTCGACCAGGTCGCGCTCGAGCTCGATCACCTGCTGCCGCGAACCCGGACGGGTCACCGCGACGTAGCGGGGCAGGGTGAGAGCGCCGGCGCCCAGGTGCAGTGCCGTGATCGGGCCGTCCGGCAGCAGGTCGATCGCGTGCCCGATCCGCCGGATGTACTCGAACGCCAGGTGGGTCGGGTCCTCGAGGTCCACGTGCGACTGCGGGGTGCCGTCCACCACCAGGGTGAAGGACCCCGGTCGGTGCCGGTCCGGCTCCACCACCGAGTACCCCGCACCGATCCGGAACCCGTCGAACGCATCAGCCATGCCGTCAATGGAACACCACCGCGATCACCACCCGCGTCCCCACCCCTGGTTGGTGTGCCCGCGGAGCACCTGGAACGAGGCTGATGTCACCGGTCGGAACACTCCGCCGGACCACCTCGAAAGGCTCACCATGTCGGTCCAGCTCCTCGCGAACGTGCTCATCGGCCTCGCCCTCGTCGGCCTCCTGGCGTACCGGCAGGCGACCTGGCGGTACCTCGACCCGGCGCGCATCTGGCGGGGACCGCTCGTGATGGCGATCGTCGGCGTGGTCGTCCTCGCACAGACCACGGCGACCGTCACCACCACCGACGTCGTGTTCCTCGGCCTCGAGGCCCTGCTCACCGTCGCCGTCGGCCTCGCGATGGGGGCCATGACCCGGTTCCGCACGGTCACGACGCCGGACGCCAAGGGCCGCACGCTGCAGTCCCGCACCGGGTGGCTCGGCGCCGCGCTCTGGATCGTCCTGATCGCCGCCCGCATCGGACTCGACGTCCTCGGCGGCCACCTCGGCGCACACCTGCTCACGTCGACCGGCACGATCCTGCTCGTGCTCGCCCTGAACCGCGCCGCCCGTGCCCTGGTCGTCGACCAGCGCATCCCCCGCGGCGGCGACCGGTCGGAGGCCGCCCGCCGCGGCATGATGGTGCGGTGAGCCTGCCGACCGACCCGGACCGGACCGACCCCGCCGGGGTCCGGTCCGCCTCGGTGCTCTCCTGGGGGCTCAACGCCGTCGGGATCGCCGTGGTCGCCTTCTGGTTCGTCCGGAACGGCCTCCTGCTCCACCACCCCGCGTGGGTCTGGGCCGTCGGGGCCGTGGCGCTCGCCGCCTGGGCCGTCCGCGAAGCGGCACGCACGCCCCTCGTCCTCGTCGCCGCAGCCGGCGTGATGATCGCAGCCGGATCGCTCGCAGTGGTGCCGACCGACTCGCTGCTGGTGGTCCCGGTGATCGTCGGGCTCGTCATCCTCGGCGCGGACCTGCGTCTGCCGGTCTGGACGGCCGCGGTCGCCGCGCTCGCCGCCGTCGTGGTGGTGGCCGTCACCGCGACGCTCGAGCAGACGTCGGTGCAGTTCGTCCTCGGCGTGAGCGGCGGGCTGCTGCTCGGCGTGCTCGTCGGCTTCAGCCGTCGGCAGGTCCGGATCACGACGGCGCAGGCTCGCGAGACCGAGCGGCAGCAGCAGCGCGCACGGCTCCTCGCCGACCGGTCCCGGGCGTCCCGGGACATCCACGACGTCCTCGCCCACTCGCTCGGCGGCCTGGTGCTGCAGCTCGACGCGGTCGAGGCCCTGCTCGAGGCCGGCCGCGTCGACGAGGCCACCCGCCGAGCCGGCGAGGCCCGCGCGCTGGCCGCGGACGGCCTGGCCGAGGCACGGCGTGCGGTGCACGCGCTCCGCGACGAACCGCAGCCCGGCCAGCCGGAGCCGACCCGTGCCTCCAGTCCGTCCGCCGACCACGCGTCGGGCCTGACGGCCCTGCTCGACGCGCACCGTTCGTTCGGCGGCGAGGTCGTCGTGCAGGGTGACGCGACCCTCGCGGTCTTCGACGACGCCCACCGTGCCGCCGTGGTCCAGGTCGTCCGGGAGGCCCTCAGCAACGCCCGCAGGCACGCTCCCGGCCGCCCCGTGTCCCTGTCCGTGATCCGTGACGGCGACGCCGTGGACGTCGTCGTGGCCAACCCGCTGCCGAGCGGCGGGCAGGGGGTGCTCGGGATGCGCGAACGGTTCGCGGAACTCGGCAGCGAGGCCACGGTGGAGGCCGAGCGTTCCGACGACGAGTTCGTCGTCGCCATGCACCTGCCCGTCGACGGCACGCGCGACGCGGACGCTACGGTCGCCGCCGAGGACGACCGCTCGTGACCATCCGGGTGCTCGTGGTCGACGACCAGGCCATCGTCCGCGACGGCCTGGTGACGGTGCTGTCGCTCGTGCCCGACCTGCAGGTCGTCGGGCAGGCGGCCGACGGTGCCGAGGCGATCGCCGCCGTCGACCGGCACGTGCCCGACGTCGTCCTGATGGACCTGCGGATGCCGGGGGTCGACGGGCCGACCGCCACCGCGCGGATCGTCGCCGAGCACCCCGGGGTCGCGGTCCTGGTGCTGACGACCTACGCCGACGACGACTCCATCACCACCGCGCTGCGGGCGGGAGCCCGCGGCTACCTGACGAAGGACGCCGGACGGGCGGAGATCGCGACCGCGGTGCGTGCGGTGGCCGCCGGGCAGTCGACCTTCGACGCGACCGTGGGGGCGCGGCTGGTGGCGCGCCTCGCCGGTGGTGCCGGTGCCGGTGCCGGTGTCGCTGCTGGTTCCGCGGCGCCTGTGTCACCCGATCCCGATCCCGGTCCGTCGCTCGGTGCTCGGTTCCCGGACCTCACCCCGCGCGAAGTGGACGTCCTCGAGCGGATCGCGGACGGCCGGACGAACCCGCAGATCGCCGCCGAGCTGTTCCTGACGGTGCCCACCGTGAAGTCGTACGTGAACCAGGTGTTCGCGAAGCTCGGGGTCCGGACCCGGGCCGAGGCCGTCGCCCGCGTCCTGCGCTGACCGTCCGCAGCACCCCGTCGTCCCCGGGCGACGCACTGCGGACACGTGAATGCGTACACATGGACGACCAGCGGACGCCAAGACTCGTTGCGTACCGTTGACGCCTGTCGTCACGACGCCAGAGCGTCGATGCGTGTGTGCCCCACACTCCACGCGTCCGCCCGGACACCGTGACCACGACGTGCCCGTGAGCGCCCCCACCGCTCGAGCGTGCGCGCCGTCGGCGTGCTGCTGCGCGCCACCCCTCCGGCCACCCGCGCGCGCTGGCCGTCGAACGCACCGCACCCGATGACGAGTGCACCACTGCTGATCCGCCGCAGGAGACCTCCGTCATGACCGCCGACACCATGAGCGTGCCCACCGCACGCCTCGCCACCCCGGACACGCGCCGGTCCGGGACCCGACCCACCCGGGTGATCCGGGCCTCCCGGCCGTCCCGTGCCGCCCATCCGTCCAGCGCCGCCCTGCCGTTCCGCGCCGCCCTGCCGTTCCACGCCGACCGCGAGACCGCACCCACCTGGATGCGGGTCGTCGGCACGGCGCTGCTCCTCGGCGGCGCCGGGCTGTCCGCCGCCGTGCTCGGCTGGCCCGGGGACGCGCCGGAGGTCGCCCTGCTGGTGCCGGCCCTGCTCGCCGTCGCCCTCGGGTCGCTGCTCCTGCTCGCCCGGGCCGGGTTCACCGTCACCGAGCGGCACGTGACCCTGCACTTCCGTCCGCTCCCGCCGCGGCGCATCCCGCGCCGGCGGATCACCGACGTCCGCCTCGTCGAGGCGGACGCGGCCACATACGGCGGTGTCGGCCTGCGGATCCGCCGCGGCGAGCGTGCGCTCATCCTCACGCCGGGGCTCGGGATCGAACTCACGGACGACCGGGGCCGGGTCACGTTCGTCCGCACGCGTCGACCGGAGGACGCGTTCCGTGCGCTGGCCGGACTGCCGGGAGGCGCGGATCGCGTCGAGCGCGAGCGTCTGGGTTGATCAGAGCCCGGCTGAGCAGGGGAATGGAAGCGGCGTGTGGCGGCTTATACACGCCACTGCCGAATCCGGTCAAGCCGGGACTGGACAGCGCGCCACGGAGCGAACTATGATGACAGTTCGCGCTCCCTGGCATCCGTGTCGTCATATTGCGGTCGACGCAGAGTTCTGAGACAGAAACTCATCTCGCCCTGGTGCAGCCGGACCCGTATATGGCGGCGGGTACCGCTCACGGAGATCATCCCACACGTGCACCGACGTTCCGCGTCAAGGCACGCGTCGGCGTGGTCGCAGGGCTTGCATCTCAGGGTTCGCCGAGCGATCAATCCACTCACCTACACACTGCTCGTCAGTGTCGGCCCGACGGGGCCTACCGGAGGTCACACCCTTGGCTGCTGCGCCCAACGCATCCACCAACCCCAAGAACGGTCGCAACCACTCGCGACTCTCGTTCGCCAAGATCACGGACACCCTCACGGTTCCTGATCTGCTCGCACTCCAGACGGAGAGCTTCGACTGGCTCGTCGGCAACGACGTCTGGAAGGCCCGCCTCGCCGAAGGGCAGGAGCAGGGTCGTACCGACCTCGCGCTGCACTCGGGGCTCGAGGAGATCTTCGAGGAGATCTCCCCGATCGAGGACCTCGGCGAGACCATGCAGCTCTCGTTCACCGCGCCGGAGCTCGAAGACCCGAAGTACTCGATCGACGACTGCAAGGAGCGCGGCAAGACCTACGCCGCTCCGCTGTACGTCAACGCCGAGTTCATGAACCACATGACGGGTGAGATCAAGACGCAGACGGTCTTCATGGGCGACTTCCCGCTCATGACCGAACGCGGCACGTTCATCATCAACGGCACCGAGCGCGTCGTCGTGTCGCAGCTCGTCCGTTCGCCCGGCGTGTACTTCGAGCGCCAGCAGGAGAAGACCTCCGACAAGGACATCTACTCGGCGCGGATCATCCCGTCGCGTGGCGCCTGGCTCGAGTTCGAGATCGACAAGCGCGACCAGGTGGGCGTGCGCATCGACCGCAAGCGCAAGCAGTCCGTGACCGTCTTCCTCAAGGCCCTCGGCCTGACGAGCGAAGAGATCATGGACGAGTTCCAGGGCTTCGCGTCGATCGAGTCGACCCTCGAGAAGGACGCCGTCCTCACGAAGGAAGAGGCGCTCAAGGACATCTACCGCAAGCTCCGTCCCGGCGAGCAGGTCGCTGCCGAGGCCGCGCGTGCGCTCCTCGACAACTTCTACTTCAACCCGAAGCGCTACGACCTCGCGAAGGTCGGCCGCTACAAGGTCAACCGCAAGCTCGGCATGGACGCCCCGCTGTCCGACTCGGTGCTCACCGTCAAGGACATCGTCGCGACGATCAAGTACCTGGTGTCGCTGCACGCTGAGCGCACCACGATCGACGGCGTCCGTGACGGCGAGCCGGTGCAGCTGCGCCTCGACGTGGACGACATCGACCACTTCGGCAACCGTCGCATCCGCGCCGTCGGCGAGCTCATCCAGAACCAGGTCCGCACGGGTCTGTCCCGCATGGAGCGCGTCGTCCGCGAGCGCATGACCACGCAGGACATCGAGGCGATCACCCCCCAGACGCTCATCAACGTGCGTCCGGTCGTCGCCGCGATCAAGGAGTTCTTCGGAACGTCCCAGCTGTCGCAGTTCATGGACCAGAACAACCCGCTCGCGGGCCTGACGCACAAGCGTCGTCTCTCGGCCCTCGGCCCGGGTGGTCTGTCCCGTGAGCGTGCCGGCGTCGAGGTCCGTGACGTCCACCCGTCGCACTACGGCCGCATGTGCCCGATCGAGACCCCGGAAGGCCCGAACATCGGCCTGATCGGTTCGCTCGCGTCCTTCGGTCGGATCAACTCCTTCGGCTTCATCGAGACCCCGTACCGTCGCGTCGTCAACGGCGAGGTCACGAAGACCATCGACTACCTCACCGCTTCGGAAGAGGACGACTTCGTCGTCGCGCAGGCCAACGCCCCGCTGACGAACGACTTCCACTTCGCCGACGACAAGGTGCTCGTCCGCAAGAAGGGTGGCGAGGTCGAACTCGTCGCCAAGGACGAGGTCGACTACATGGACGTCTCCCCGCGCCAGATGGTGTCGGTCGCGACGTCGCTCATCCCGTTCCTCGAGCACGACGACGCGAACCGCGCCCTGATGGGTGCGAACATGCAGCGTCAGGCCGTCCCGCTGCTCCGTTCCGAGTCGCCGCTCGTCGGTACCGGTATGGAGGGCTACACGGCCATCGACGCCGGCGACGTCGTCACCGCCGACAAGGCCGGTGTCGTCTCCGAGGTCTCGGCCGACGCCGTCACCCTGCAGCTCGACGAGGGCGGCACGCAGACCTACTACCTGCGCAAGTTCGACCGCTCCAACCAGGGCACGAGCTACAACCACCGCGTCATCGTCTCCGCAGGCGAGCGCGTGGAGCAGGGCGAGGTCATCGCCGACGGTCCCGCGACGGAGAACGGCGAGCTCGCGCTCGGCAAGAACCTCCTCGTCGCGTTCATGCCGTGGGAGGGCTACAACTACGAGGACGCGATGATCCTGTCGCAGAACCTCATCAAGGACGACACGCTCTCCTCGATCCACATCGAGGAGTACGAGGTCGACGCCCGCGACACCAAGCTCGGCAAGGAGGAGATCACCCGTGACCTCCCCAACGTCAGCCCGGACCTGCTGGCCGACCTCGACGAGCGCGGCATCATCCGCATCGGTGCCGAGGTCCGCCCCGGCGACATCCTCGTCGGCAAGGTCACGCCGAAGGGCGAGACCGAGCTGAGCGCCGAGGAGCGTCTGCTCCGTGCCATCTTCAACGAGAAGTCGCGCGAAGTCCGCGACACCTCGCTCAAGGTGCCCCACGGTGAAGAGGGCACGATCATCGGCGTCAAGGTGTTCGACTCGCAGGACGGTGACGACGAACTCGGCTCTGGCGTCAACCAGCGCGTGGTCGTCTACATCGCCCAGAAGCGCAAGATCACCGCGGGTGACAAGCTCGCCGGTCGTCACGGCAACAAGGGCGTCATCTCGACCATCCTCCCGGTCGAGGACATGCCGTTCCTCGCCGACGGCACCCCCGTCGACATCGTCCTCAACCCGCTCGGCGTCCCCGGCCGCATGAACTTCGGCCAGGTGCTCGAGATCCACCTCGGGTGGCTCGCCAAGCAGGGCTGGAACGTCGAGGGCATCCAGGAATGGGCCGAGAACCTGCCGGAGGCAGCGCACAGCGCCGAGCCCGGCACCAAGGTCGCCACCCCGGTGTTCGACGGTGCGTACGAGCGTGAGATCGAGGGCCTCCTCGACTCGACCCTCCCGAACCGCGACGGCGAGCGCCTGATCGGCTCGTCCGGCAAGGCGCAGCTCTTCGACGGCCGCTCCGGCGAGCCGTTCCCGGAGCCCGTCTCGGTCGGCTACATGTACATCCTCAAGCTGCACCACCTGGTCGACGACAAGATCCACGCGCGTTCGACCGGTCCGTACTCGATGATCACGCAGCAGCCGCTGGGTGGTAAGGCGCAGTTCGGTGGACAGCGATTCGGTGAGATGGAGGTGTGGGCGCTCGAAGCGTACGGCGCCGCCTACGCCCTCCAGGAGCTCCTGACGATCAAGTCCGACGACATCCTCGGCCGCGTGAAGGTCTACGAGGCGATCGTCAAGGGCGAGAACATCCAGGAACCCGGCATCCCCGAGTCCTTCAAGGTCCTCATGAAGGAGATGCAGTCGCTCTGCCTGAACGTCGAGGTCCTCTCGGCCGACGGCCAGGCGGTCAGCCTGCGCGACAACGATGACGAGGTCTTCCGCGCTGCGGAGGAGCTGGGCATCAACATCTCCTCGCGGTTCGAGTCGTCCTCCGTCGACGACATCTGATCCCGCCCGTACATCGAAGCCTGAATCAGCAAGAGAGAAGAACATTGCTCGAAGCAACTTCCTTTGACGCCATTCGGATCGGCCTCGCGACCGCCGAGGACATCCGTCAGTGGTCGTACGGCGAGGTCAAGAAGCCGGAGACCATCAACTACCGCACCCTGAAGCCCGAGAAGGACGGTCTGTTCGGCGAGCAGATCTTCGGTCCTTCCCGCGACTGGGAGTGCGCCTGCGGCAAGTACAAGCGTGTCCGGTTCAAGGGCATCGTCTGCGAGCGCTGCGGCGTCGAGGTCACCAAGTCCTCGGTCCGTCGTGAGCGCATGGGCCACATCGAGCTCGCTGCCCCCGTCACGCACATCTGGTACTTCAAGGGCGTCCCGTCGCGCCTCGGGTACCTCCTCGACATGGCGCCGAAGGACCTCGAGAAGGTCATCTACTTCGCGGCGTACATGATCATCGACATCGATGAAGAGGGCCGTCACGCGGACATGCCGGGTCTCGAGAACGAGATGCGTCTCGAGATCAAGACCCTCGAGGGCCAGCGCGACTCGATCATCGCCGACCGCCTCAAGAAGCTCGAGGACGACCTCGCAGCCCTTGAGGAAGAGGGTGCGAAGGCCGACGTCAAGCGCCGCACCAAGGACACCGCCGAGAAGGAGATGTCCCAGGTCCGCAAGTCGTTCGACGAGGACATCACCCGTCTCGAGCGTGTGTGGGAGGACTTCCGCAACCTCAAGGTGGGCGACCTCAAGCCCGAGGACGCCGTCTTCCACGAGCTCCAGGACCGGTTCGGGATCTACTTCGACGCCTACATGGGCGCCGAGGCGATCAAGCTCCGGCTCGAGGCGTTCGACCTGGCCGCCGAGGCCGAGGCACTGCGTCTGCAGATCGCCGAGGGCAAGGGCCAGAAGAAGATCCGCGCGATCAAGCGTCTGCGCGTCGTCAGCTCCTTCCTCGCCACCGGCAACTCGCCGGCCGCGATGGTGCTCGGCGTCGTGCCGGTCATCCCGCCGGAGCTGCGCCCGATGGTGCAGCTCGACGGTGGCCGTTTCGCCACGTCGGACCTCAACGACCTCTACCGTCGTGTGATCAACCGCAACAACCGTCTCCGCCGCCTGCTCGACCTCGGTGCCCCCGAGATCATCGTGAACAACGAGAAGCGCATGCTGCAGGAAGCCGTTGACGCGCTGTTCGACAACGGTCGTCGTGGTCGTCCGGTCACGGGTACCGGCAACCGCGCCCTGAAGTCCCTGAGCGACATGCTCAAGGGCAAGCAGGGTCGTTTCCGCCAGAACCTGCTCGGCAAGCGCGTCGACTACTCGGGCCGTTCGGTCATCATCGTCGGCCCGCAGCTGAAGCTGCACCAGTGCGGTCTGCCCAAGCAGATGGCGCTCGAGCTCTTCAAGCCGTTCGTGATCAAGCGCCTCATCGACCTGTCGCACGCGCAGAACATCAAGTCGGCCAAGCGCATGGTCGAGCGTTCGCGTCCGCAGGTGTGGGACGTGCTCGAGGAGATCATCCGCGAGCGCCCCGTCCTGCTGAACCGTGCGCCGACGCTGCACCGTCTGGGCATCCAGGCGTTCGAGCCGCAGCTCGTCGAGGGCAAGGCCATCCAGCTCCACCCGCTCGTGTGTGCTGCGTTCAACGCGGACTTCGACGGTGACCAGATGGCTGTGCACCTGCCGCTGTCGGTCGAGGCCCAGGCCGAGGCCCGCATCCTGATGCTCGCCTCGAACAACATCCTGAAGCCGTCCGACGGCCGTCCGGTGACCCTGCCCGCACAGGACATGATCATCGGTCTGCACCACCTGACGACCGTCCGCGAGGGCGCCGTCGGTGAAGGCCGTGCGTTCTCCTCGGTCGCCGAGGCGATCCTGGCCAACGACCAGCACACGCTGCACCTCAACGCGATGGCGAAGATCCGCATGACGGGTGTCCACTTCGCCGAGGGTGAAGCTCCCGAGGGCTACGAGCAGGGCGACACCGTGCTGCTCGAGACGACCCTGGGCCGTGCGCTCTTCAACGAGACCCTGCCGGCGAACTACCCGTTCGTCCAGAAGGTCACCGACAAGGGCGTGCTCTCCGCGATCGTCAACGACCTCGCAGAGCGCTACTCCAAGACCGAGACGGCCGCTGCGCTGGACCGGATCAAGGACGCCGGCTTCTACTGGGGCACCCGCTCCGGTGTGACCGTCGCCCTGTCGGACGTCGTGACGCCTCCTCGCAAGAAGGAGATCATCGCGGGCTACGAGATCCAGGCCGCCAAGGTGCAGGGCGAGTTCGACAAGGGTCTGATCACCGACTCCGAGCGTCGCGCCGACCTGATCAAGATCTGGACCGAGGCCACGAACGAGATCGCGCAGGAGATGCGCGACAACTTCCCGGTCGACAACACCATCAACCGCATGGTGTCGTCCGGTGCTCGTGGTAACTGGCTCCAGGTCCGCAACATCGCCGGTATGCGTGGTCTGGTGAACAACCCGAAGGGCGAGATCATCGCCCGCCCGATCATCAACTCGTACCGCGAGGGCCTGACCGTGGCGGAGTACTTCATCGCCACCCACGGTGCTCGTAAGGGTCTTGCCGACACCGCGCTCCGTACCGCGGACTCCGGGTACCTCACCCGTCGTCTCGTGGACGTCTCGCAGGACGTCATCATCCGCGAGGACGACTGCGGCACGACGCGTGGCCTCGAGCTGCCGATCGCGACCGTGGACGCCGACGGCAAGCTCGTCCGCGACCCGCGCGTCGAGAACACCGTGTACTCCCGCACCCTGGCCACCGAGGCCGTGGACGCACAGGGCACGGTCGTGGCAGAGGCTCGCGAGGACGTCGGTGACGTGCTCCTCGAGAAGCTGCTGGCAGCCGGTGTCGAGAGCATCAAGGTGCGCTCGGTCCTGACCTGCGAGTCGGCCGTCGGTGTCTGCGCGAAGTGCTACGGCCGTTCGCTCGCCACCGGCAACCTGGTCGACATCGGTGAGGCAGTCGGCATCATCGCCGCGCAGTCCATCGGTGAGCCCGGTACCCAGCTGACGATGCGTACCTTCCACACGGGTGGTTCGGCCTCGGCCGACGACATCACCCAGGGTCTGCCGCGTGTCACGGAGCTCTTCGAGGCGCGTACCCCCAAGGGCGCGTCCCCGATCGCCGAGGCCCCCGGCCGCGTCGTGGTCGAGGACACGGACAAGGGTCGTCGGATCATCCTCACGCCGGACAACGGCGACGAGCCGTTCATCTACCCGGTGCTCAAGCGTGCGACGCTCCTCATCGAGGACAACCAGCACGTCGAGCTCGGCGAGCAGTTCATCGCCGGCACCGTCGACCCGAAGGAAGTCCTCCGGGTCAAGGGTGTCCGAGAGGTCCAGAAGCACCTGGTCAACGGTGTGCAGGACGTCTACGGCTCGCAGGGTGTGCCGATCCACGACAAGCACATCGAGGTCATCGTCCGCCAGATGCTCCGCAAGGTCACCGTCGTCGACCACGGCGACACCGACCTGCTGCCGGGTGAGCTCGTCGACCGGTCGCGCTACAACGCGCTGAACCGTGCGGCGCTGCAGGAGGGTCGCAAGACCGCCTCGGCTCGCCAGGAGGTCATGGGCATCACGAAGGCGTCCCTCGCGACCGAGTCGTGGCTGTCCGCCGCTTCCTTCCAGGAGACCACCCGCGTGCTCACGCAGGCGGCCATGGAGGGCAAGCAGGACCACCTCGTCGGCCTCAAGGAGAACGTCATCATCGGTAAGCTCATCCCCGCCGGGACGGGCCTCAGCCGGTACCGTGACGTGGACGTGAACGCGACCGAAGAGGCGAAGGCGGAGCGGTACCCCAACCGCATCTTCGCTGACGACTCGTCGTTCTCGGACGCCGACCTGAGCTTCGTCGACTTCGACAGCTTCTCGTCGGACGACTTCACGCCGGGCACGTACAACTGAGCCTGATGTGATCCCACGAAGGCCCCGTCTCCGCAAGGAGGCGGGGCCTTCGTCGTGTCGTCACCACGTGACGGCCTGGAGGCTCGGTGCGGGGCCGCCACGGGCCTCCCGTCCGCCGTGGGGTCGCGGCTAGAGCGCGCGGCCCGCGCCGTTGTCGCGTCCGGAACCGCGTCCGGTCTCGTCGACCAGCGAGAACAGGCTCAGCACGTTGCCGTCGGGGTCGCGGACGTCGAACCAGTCGACCGCCCCGTCGACGCACTCGACGGGGCCGATGTCGATGCCGAGCGCGCCGATGCGTGCGTGCTGCGCGGCGACGTCGTCGACGCCGAAGCGGACGCTGACCGGGTTCTCCTCGGCCTGCTCGTCGACGTAGAGCTGGATCCAGATGCCGCCGACCTCGTACTCGGCGACGCCGTCCTCGGGCTCGAGGTCCGGCTCGGTGCGCTCGAAGACCGCGCCGTACCAGAGGCAGGACGCCTCGATGTCGCTGACGGGCAACCCCACGGTCACGCTCGTGATGTCCATGTCTCATCATGTGCCCGGGTGGGGGCGCGCGTCGAGAGGGATTCCGCGGCGCCGCGCTGTCCGGCCCGCGTCGGACGGCGGCCTCGTTCCTCCACACCCCCGTGTGACGCCGACGTTCTCCACGGACTGCTCGCCAGGGCTCCGGGCGCTGTGCGGGGTCCGGGAGGCTGGCGGACATGCACCCTCCGACGACCACCGCGAACCGGCCGAAGCGTCCCCCGGACCGGGGCCGAACCGGTCGTGGACCCCAGTTCTGGGTGCAGCCGGACCCCCTCCGCCCCCTCTTTCTGGGACTGCGGTCGGCGAGGGCCCCAGAAGTAGCGTGGTCGGGCGCCACATCCCTGGTGGCGCATCACCCGACGACGTCTCGCCGTGCGCGAGTCCAAGGAGGCACGGGACTCATGGCGACCCTGTCCGAGATCCTCATCCTGAACGGCGCCCTGCCCATCGAGCACCTCGATGCGATGACGGGTGACGAGGACCTCGACGAGCGCGCCATCCGCGGCCTGGTCGACCAGGGCGTCGTGAGCGAGGCCCAGTTCATCACCGCCCGGGCCGCGTCGAACAACTCACGCACCGTCCCGCTGAGCGACTACCCCGTCGACGGCACCGCGGTGTCGATCCTGCCGGCGGCCCTGTGCCGGCGCCACGGTGTGCTCGGCGTCGGGTTCGAGGGCGACCTGCTCATCCTCGCGATGGTGAACCCCACGAACGTGCTCGCCATCGACGACGCCCGGACGGCATCCGGTCGCGCGATCAAGCCGCTGCAGGTCGAGGAGCGTGACCTCGTCGCTGCCCTCGACCGGTACCTGCGCGCCGACGACGAGCTGAACGACCTGACGTCGTCGCTCGAGGAAGAAGCGTCGACGACCTCGAAGGCGCAGGTCGACATCGCCGACGGCGCCCTCGACGACGTCCCGATCGTCCGCTTCGTGAACCTGCTCGTGTCGCAGGCCATCCAGGACCACGCGTCGGACATCCACATCGAGCCCGGCGAGCACGAGGTCCGGATCCGGTACCGCATCGACGGCGTGCTGCACGAGATGGCGCCGGCGCCGAAGAACATCCAGAACGGCGTGATCAGCCGCCTGAAGATCATGAGCGACATCGACATCGCCGAGCGTCGCAAGCCGCAGGACGGCCGCATGTCCGTGCGGCACGGCGGCCGGCAGATCGACCTCCGCGTCGCGACGCTGCCCACCGTGTGGGGCGAGAAGGTCGTCATGCGGATCCTCGACAACACGAACACCTCGCTGACCCTCAAGGACCTCAACCTCCTCGAGCAGAACTTCCAGGCGTACCAGCGGTCGTACTCGAAGCCCTACGGCATGATCCTGGTCACCGGTCCCACCGGTTCGGGCAAGTCGACGACGCTGTACACGACCCTCAACGCCGTGGCGAAGCCCGAGATCAACGTCATCACGGTCGAGGACCCGGTCGAGTACCGGATGGCCGGCATCAACCAGGTGCAGGTCAACCCGAAGGCCGGCCTGACGTTCGCCTCCGCGCTCCGCTCGATCCTCCGGTCCGACCCCGACGTCGTGCTGCTCGGTGAGATCCGCGACCACGAGACCGCCCAGATCGCGATCGAGGCGTCGCTGACCGGGCACCTCGTGCTCTCGACCCTGCACACCAACGACGCCCCGTCGGCCGTGACCCGCCTGACCGAGATGGACATCGAGCCGTTCCTGGTCGGGTCCGCCCTCGACTCCGTCGTCGCCCAGCGCCTCGCACGACGGCTGTGCGACCGGTGCAAGGCGCCCGCCGTGTACGAGATCGAGCAGCTCCGGGCGCTCGGGTTCCTGGCCCCCGGCGACGAGATGCCCGCGTTCTTCGCCCCGGTCGGCTGCGCCGTCTGCTCGAACACCGGGTACCGCGGCCGCATCGCCCTGCACGAGGTCATGACCGTGACCGAGGAGATCGAGCGGCTCGCCGTGGGTCGCGCCTCGAGCGCGGAGATCAGTCGCGTCGCCCAGCAGCAGGGCATGCTCACGCTCCGCCAGGACGGCTTCGAGAAGGTCAAGCTCGGCATGACGAGCGTCGACGAGATCCTGCGCGTCGTCGCGTGACCGGGGAACAGGACGAGCAGATGACCGACTCCGTGTACGACATCACCATGCCCGGCGACGAGCCCGTCGCCGGATGGCACCCCGGCACCCCGGGCGCCGAGGTCGGCTCCCGCCGTGCCGCGCGTCTGGCCGCGGCAGCCGCTACCCCGCCCGAGCAGGTCTACGACCTGACGGACGACTCGGCGGTGTGGCCCGCGCCCACCGGCACGGCCGTGACGAGCCCGGGTGCCGGGCCCGTGGGTGGTCCGGTGGCTGCGCCCGTGGCACAGTCCGCCACTGCTCCGGCGACGCCGCCCGCCGCGGTGCCGTCCTCGACCGCCACCTACGGGTACGCCGAGCCGGCGACCCAGCAGCTGCCGGCCATCGCCTACAGCGGCGCGCACCACGCCGCACCGCCGGCACCTGCTCCGGCCCCCGCCGCGGCCTCGGCGGGTGACATCGACTTCGCCCGGCACGCACGCGAGGTCGCCGACCCCGACCTCATCACCGCACTCGCACAGGTCGTCTACCAGGGGGCCTCCGACCTGCACGTCACGGCCGACGCCCCGCCCACCGTCCGCGTCGACGGCTCACTCCGGCCGGCCGTGCCCGGAGGCGCGTGGTCGCGTGGCAAGGTCATCGCGGCACTCAAGACGCTGCTGTCGGTCGAACAGGCCGGGCAGTTCGACCACGACCAGGAGCTCGACTTCGCGTACTCGCTGTCGCCGGAGTACCGCTTCCGCGTGAACTACTACCAGCAGCGCGGCAACTGGGGCGCCGCGTTCCGCATCATCCCCACCAGGATCAAGACGCTCAAGCAGCTCGGCATCCCCGCGCACGTCGGTGACTTCGCCGGCCTGCCCCGTGGCTTGGTCCTCGTCACCGGCCCGACCGGGTCGGGCAAGTCGACCACCCTCGCGGCGCTCATCGACCTGGTCAACGAGAGCCGTGCCGACCACATCGTCACGGTCGAGGACCCGATCGAGTTCATGCACGACCACAAGCGGTCGATCATCAACCAGCGGGAGGTCGGCGCCGACACCCACTCCTTCGCCTCGGCGCTCAAGCACGTGCTGCGGCAGGACCCCGACGTCATCCTGATCGGTGAGCTCCGCGACCTCGAGACCATCTCCGTCGCGCTCACCGCCGCCGAGACCGGCCACCTGGTGTTCGCCACCCTGCACACGCAGAGCGCACCGGGCACGATCGACCGCGTCATCGACGTCTTCCCGCCGCACCAGCAGGGGCAGATCCGCACCCAGCTCGCCGCCACCCTGCAGGGCGTCGTCTGCCAGACCCTCGTCCCGAAGGCCAACGGCGTCGGCCGGGTCGTCGCCACCGAGATCATGACGATCACCCCGGCCATCGGCAACCTCATCCGCGAGGGCAAGACCTACCAGATCACCTCCGCCATGCAGGCCGGCCGTGACCTCGGCATGCACACCATGGACCAGGACCTCGCCGAACTGGTCAACGTCGGCACCATCTCGCGCAAGGCCGCGATGGAGAAGGTGCACGACGAAGAGGGCTTCGACCGGCTCGTCCAGCGCGTCGAGTCCCCGTCCGACTCCTCGGCCGCCGCGATCGCCGCCAGCGGCATCGACTTCGGCGACAAGTTCTCCGGAGGCTACTGATGTCACTCGCGTTCGACTACCGCGGGCGTGACGGCGCCGGGAAGCTCGTCAAGGGTCGACTCGACGCCGCGTCCGAGGGGGCCGTCGTCCAGCGCCTCCGGGGGATGGGCGTCTCACCGATCGCCATCACCGAGGCCAAGGCCGGCACCGGACTCCAGACCGAGATCAAGATCCCCGGGTTCGAGAAGGGCGTCGGCCTCAAGGACCTCGCGATCATGTCGCGACAGGCCTCGACGATGCTCACCTCGGGGCTCTCGCTCCTGCGGACCCTGACGATCCTGTCCGACCAGACCGAGAACAAGAAGCTCAAGGACATCCTCGGCAAGGTCCGCGACGACGTCGAGCGCGGCGTCTCGTTCTCCGACGCCGTCGCGAAGTACCCGGTCGACTTCCCGCCGATCATGATCAACATGATCCGTGCAGGGGAGACCGGCGGGTTCCTCGACCAGGCCATGGACTCCATCGCGACGAACTTCGAGAAGGAGCACAAGCTCCGCTCGACGATCAAGTCGGCGATGACCTACCCGGTGGTCGTGCTCGTGATGTCGCTGGTGGCGGTCGCCATCATGCTCATCTTCATCGTCCCGATCTTCCAGGACATGTTCTCGTCGCTCGGCGGCACGCTCCCGCTGCCGACGCAGATCCTCGTGACGCTGTCACACGCCATGCGGTACGTCGCGATCCCGCTCGCGATCGTCGTCGTGCTGGCGTGGCTGTGGTGGCGAGCGAACAAGAACACCGAACGCGTCCGAGCGTTCATCGATCCGATCACCCTGAAACTGCCGGTCTTCGGTCCGCTGCAGAAGAAGATCGTCATTGCTCGGTTCGCTCGCAACTTCTCGAACATGATCGGCGCCGGTGTGCCCATTCTGCAGGCATTACGGATCGTCGGGGAAGTGTCGAACAACTTCGTCGTGAAGCGCGCGCTCGACAATGTTGCAGAGGCCGTGCGGAAAGGTGAATCAATCGCGGTGCCGCTCGCCGCACAATCGGTTTTCCCGGCAATGGTGACGCAGATGGTCGCGGTCGGTGAAGACGCCGGTTCCCTCGAGATCATGCTCGAGAAGATCGCGGTGTTCTACGACGCCGAAGTCGAGGCGACCACCGATGCCCTCACCTCGCTGATCGAGCCGCTGCTCATCGCGTTCCTTGGCGTTGTGGTGGGCGGGATGATCATCGCGCTGTACATGCCGATCTTCCAGATCACCAACGTCGTGCAGAACGCTTCCTAGTCATTCCACCCCCATGCGGGGGCATTGTCGATATCGACCCTCCCCCGCACTGGGGGTGTTTTGTGCCCAGCGTGGCCCCCGTTCTCGGGATTGGCCGCTCGATGCACCCCCAATACGCTGATCTGCGGCGGCCGAGCAAGCCCCGAACCCATTTCCCCGACATTCCCCGCAGAATGGAAACAACCATGTACTTCGCTCTCATGGGCAAGCTCGACGCTCGCCGCAAGGGTCTCCTGAAGGACGGCGAGAAGGGCTTCACGCTCATCGAGCTCCTCGTCGTCGTCATCATCATCGGCATCCTCGCCGCGATCGCCATCCCGGTGTACATCGGCGTGCAGAACAACGCGAAGGACTCGGCAGTCAAGTCGGACGTCACCAACGCGAAGACCGCCGTGGTGAGCATCGCGACCAATGGCACCGGGGCGTTCCCGGACAGCGCTGACCTGACTTCGGCCGACTACAAGAAGGCTGGTTCGACTGCCGGGTCGGACACGACGCTGACCTACACGGTCAACGCCGACAAGACCGCCTTCTGCATCCAGGGCAGGAGCACGGCGACCACCAAGACCTTCGGCGCAACCGACTCCTCGGGTGTCGCCGAGGGCACCTGCGCCTCGGGCGTGTTCACGAAGAAGGCCTCCTAACACAGCACTCGGGGCGGGCGGCGACTGATCGGTCGTCGTCCGCCCCGACGTCCAGGCACTCCATCCAGAAGGGACGCCATGATCTCGCGCATCGCCGAGCGACTGCGTTCCGCACGGGACAACGAGGACGGCTTCACGATCATCGAGGTGATGGTCGCGATGACGATCTTCGCCCTGATCGCCGCCGGGATCGCCGCCGGCATCGCTGCCTCACTGGTGCTGTCGAAGGACACCCGTGCGCGCGAGGTCGCATCGACGATCGCGATGGAGGACATCGACGACCTCCGGGACACCCCGAGCATCTTCAACGTGAAGAGCGGCACCGCCACCAAGCAGGTCGGCAACCAGGTCTTCGACCTGACCCGGAAGGTGTCATGGACCCGGTCGTCCGGCGCGGCCACCGCCTGCGGCACGGGTGACGGCAGCCTGTCGTACAAGGCCGTGACGGTCACGGTGCGCTGGAAGACCAGCGCCGCAGCGTCCGGGACCCAGCAGGTCGAGATGTCGAGTGCCATCGCTCCACTCACGAACATCAACTCGGACACCACGGGCTCGATCCTCGTCGGCGTGACGAACGCGAACGGGATCGGTGTGTCCGGGATCGTGCCGACCGTGAGCGGTGGCCCCGCCGGGGTCACGTTCCCGGCGACGGACGCGGAGGGCTGCACCTACGTGGCCGGCGTCGCGCCGGGGACCTACAAGGTGTCGGTCGCCCGCACCGGGTACATCGACTCGACCCAACAGCCGAGTCCGTCGTCGCAGTCGGTGACGGTGTCGGTCGGGAGCTCCGGTGCCGCCGCCTTCACCTTCGACAAGGTGACGACCTACTCGTTCAAGTACCTGACCTCGCCGGCATCGTCCGCTATCCTGCCGACGAACCTGCCGTTGTCGATCACCAACGGGACGTCGGGCACGACCGTGTTGAACCCCGCCCCGACGAGCGCGGCCTTGTTCCCGTTCCCCTCGGGGTACCAGGCGGTCGCGGGGCTGTACTCCGCAGACGTGTCGTCCGACGCCGCAGCGACCTGCCTGGGCCCGGAACCAGGTGCCTGGACGACCGCCAACAAGGCCGGCAAGAAGGGGACGGCGACGGAGTTCAAGGACGCGACCGGGCCGATCTCGATCAGCATGGGCGCGATCACGCTCGCCAAGCCGGACAAGGCGCTCTTCATCACCGCGAAGACCACGACAGCCGTGAACGGCGATCCCGGCTGCGCGAAGGGGATGACCCTGAGCTTCCCGAAGCCGACGTCCGACAGCATGACGATCGCCCTGCCGTGGGGAACCTGGAAGCTGTTCACGGGCGGCACCGCGGGCGCGGCGACGACGCCGCTCACGGTCACCGCCACCAACACCGCGATGGTCAGCAACGGAGCCGTCACCGATGGCGTCGTGCTCGTCGACCCGAGGCCGGCCAGCTGATGCGCGCCCTCCTCCGTCGTCTGCGTAGCGATCAACGCGGGATCACGCTCGTGGAGCTCCTCGTCGCCATGCTCGTGACGTCGCTGCTGCTCACCCTGGTCGGGAGCTTCTTCGTGTCGATCTCGAAGGCGCAGCGCACGGTGTCCTCGGTCAACGACAGCACCCGACAGGGCACCACGTCGATGACGCAGCTCAGCCGGTACCTGCGTGAGGCCTCGCGGTGGCAGGTGAGCAAGACGGTCAGTGCGCCCGCGTTCGTGAGCGCCACTGGCAGGAGCGTGCAGTTCTACTCGGGTGTCGACCTGTCGAGCGCACGGGCCGGGCTCACCAAGGTGACGGTCGACGTCGTGTCGAACCGGCTGCGCATGCAGCTGCAGCGGGGCGACTGCCCGGCCGGCGGGTACTGCACGTTCACCGGCGCCACCCGGACGCTGTGGCTCGCCGACGTGGTCCGTGCCGGCACGCTCTTCTCGTACGTCGACGCGGACAACGGCCCCGTGTCTGCGCCGGCGAACGCCACCTACGACACGATCCGTTCCGTCCGCGTGGCGCTGACGGTGGGGTCGACGGACGGCGTGACCACCAACGACAGCACGTTCCAGGCCACCATCAACCTGCGCAACCTCGACTACGGCGCAGCCACGGAGTCATGATGCTCATCCGGATCCTCCGAGGCCTGCGTGCCCGAGACGACGAACGCGGGGTCGCCCTCGCGGCCGTCATCGGGATCGGTGCGGTGCTCATGATCGTGCTGTCCCTCGTCGTCGCCACCGCGACGAGCGGTGCGACGAAGGCGACGACCGACACGAACTACAACAAGGCGATCGCGGCCGCGTACGCGGGTCTCTCCGACTACCAGGGCCGCCTCGCAGCCGACAACGCCTACGTCAAGTACGGCGTGCGCACCGCGTTCTCGTCGACGAGCACGTACACGGCAGATCCGGCGAACAAGGCCTTCGGCACCGCGAAGGACGGCTCGTGGGCGAACGTGGTCGGGAGCACCGACCAGTCCTACCGGTACGAGGTCGACAACTCCGACTACTCGACGACCGGCAAGGTCCGCCTGCGCGTGACGGGGAAGGCCGGTGCCACGACGAGGACCATCGTCGTGGACCTCCGCGGTGACGGCTTCGTCAACTACCTGTACTTCACGAACTACGAGTCCCAGGACCCGAGCCTGACGAACGCCGGCTGCGTCTCGAACCACCGCAACGACGACGACTGGAGCTCCAGCAGCAGCTGTGAAGCGGTCACGTTCGCCAGCGGTGACGTCCTCGACGGGCCGGTCCGGTCGAACGACGTCATCACCGCCTGCGGAGCCACGTTCAACTCGAGCGTGCAGGACACGGGGCCCGCCGACTTCTTCTACACGAGCAAGGCGACGACCATCGACTCCGCCTGCCGCTCGTCCACGAAGTTCATCGGCGGGAAGATCAAGAACGTCGGGACGCTCCCCATGCCGAGCACCAACGCGAACATGAAGCAGGAGGCACGGACCGACATCCCCGAGAAGGTGGCGAAGCCCGGGTGCCTGTACACCGGTCCGACGTCCATCACGTTCCTCGCCGGGGGCAAGATGCGCGTGGTCTCACCGTGGACCATCTCCACACAGGTCAAGGGCAACGCCACGGGCAGCGCCATCGCGCCGGGTCCGGGGAACGACGCCCTGTGCGGCTCGGTCGCTGCCCTCCGGGGAACCGGTGCCGTCATCCCCACGCTGCCCGCGAACTTGGTCTACGTGCAGAGCGTGCCGTCGACGGTCGGTGACCCGAACTACTGGGCGTCCAGCGCGACACCGTCCGGCACGGTCAACGGGACCGTGAACGCGGGTTCGCCGGTCTACTGCCAGCAGACGGTCAAGTCGGGGAACTCGACGAGTTCGGACTACGGCAACGGCCTGGGGTACCCGCTCAACGGCGAGTTCACCGGAACGCGCGGGGATGCCGGGTACTACGGGTGCCGCAGCGGTGATGCCTTCGTGTCCGGGTCCTTCGGCGGACAGATGACCCTCGCCGCGGAGAACTTCCTGTACGTCACCGGGAACATCGTCTACCAGAACGGCCGGACTTCGGACGACATGCTCGGGCTCGTCGGGCAGAAGGCGGTCTCCGTCTACAACCCCGTGTCGTGCTCGAGCTACTCCGGCTGGTCGAACACGGTGTGCAACACGGGCAGCAGCTCCTACTCGACGAACACGGCGCCGACCAAGAACATCGAGATCGACGCGGCCATCGCCAGCAACCTCGGCACGTTCAACGTCCAGAACAGCCAGTACGGGTCGAACCTCGGCATCCTCACGATCTACGGATCGATCGCCCAGCAGTTCCGCGGCTCGGTCCGCACCTCGTACGGCAACGGCCTGCTGACGGGGTACGCGAAGGCGTACTCGTACGACAGCAGACTCAAGTCCTCGGCCCCGCCCAAGTTCCTGCAGCCGGTCTCGACCACCTACGGTGTGACGACCGAGACCGAGTCCGCGACGGCCTTCCGCGCCGACGGCACCCCGACGGGGAAGTGACCGTGGCTTCCTTCGCCTCGGTGGCGCCCCTCGTCGCCGCGCTGGTCGGTGTGCTCGGTCTCGCGATCGGGTCGTTCCTGAACGTCGTCGTGTACCGGGTGCCCGCGGGCATGTCCGTCGTCGCGCCGGCCAGCTCCTGCCCCGGATGCAGTCACGCGATCCGAGGTCGCGACAACGTGCCCGTGATCTCATGGCTCGTCCTGCGCGCCCGGTGCCGCGACTGCGGCGCGCCCATCTCGGCCCGGTACCCGCTCGTCGAAGCCGCCACGGGCCTCCTGTTCGTCGCGGTGACGCTGCTCTCGGTACTCGCACCGTGGTCGCCGCTGGCGGCGCCGGACGGCGTCCCCGGAACGATCCACGCTGCGATCCTGCTCGTCGCACTCCTGTACCTGATGGCGATCAGCATCTCGTTGACGCTCATCGACCTCGACACCCACACGTTGCCGAACCGGATCGTGCTGCCGGCCTACGTCGTGCTGCCCGTGCTCCTGCTGGCGGCGTCGGCGGCGTCCGGGGACTGGGGCGCCGCGCTCCGGGGCCTCATCGGCCTGGTCGTCCTCGGCGGCGTCTACCTCGTGCTCGCGCTGGCGGTGCCCGGCGGGATGGGGCTCGGTGACGTGAAGCTCGCCGGCGTGCTCGGCCTCGTGCTGGCGTACCTCGGATGGGGACCCCTCGCAGTGGGTTCTTTCGCGGCGTTCCTGCTCGGAGGTACGTTCGCAGTCGTCCTCCTGGTCGTGCGCCGGGCGGGCCGTCGCAGCGGGATCCCGTTCGGCCCCTGGATGCTCGCGGGTGCCTGGCTCGGCATCGCCGTCGGTGCCCCCGCATGGGACGGCTACCTGCGCCTCCTCGGACTCGCCTGACGCCTCGTCGCGCGCTGACCCACCAGACCGACCCGAAGACGGTCACGGAAGGACCACCCATGTCGAAGAGCATCGTGGGCGTCGACATCGGCGCCGCCGCGATCCGTGCTGTCGAGGTCCAGGACGCCGACAAGCCGAGACCGACGATCCTGCGGTTCGCCGAGGTGCCCGTGCCCCCGGGCGCGACGAAGCAGGGGGAGGTGCTCGAGCCGAACACCGTCGCGGGTGCGCTCCGACAGCTCTGGTCGCTCGGGCGCTTCCGCTCGAAGGACGTCGTGCTCGGCATGGGCAACCAGCGAGTGCTGTCGCGCGACCTGACGGTCCCGAAGGCCCCCATCGCGCAGATCCGTGAATCGTTGCCCTTCCAGGTGCAGGACATGCTCCCGGTGCCCGTGGGCGACGCCATCCTCGACTTCTACCCGACCAGCGAGGAGACGGGGGAGAACGGCCCCACCGTGAGCGGTCTCCTCGTCGCCGCCGTGAAGGACGCCGTGCTCGCCAACGTCCGCGCGGTCCAGAACGCCGGGCTCAAGCCGGTCGGTGTCGACCTCATCCCGTTCGCCCTGGCACGTGTCCTCGCGCCGGCGAACAGGCCGGGCACCGTGGCCATCGTCGAGTGCGGCGGCAACACGACGACCGTCGTCATCGTCACCGACGGCGTCCCGAAGTTCGTCCGCATCGTGCCGACCGGCGGCGATGACATCACGCGGCTCCTCGCCGGCCGGCTGACGATCGACGAGGGAGCGGCCGAAGCCGTCAAGCGCCACCTGGGCATGGATCCGGAGCGGGCGCGGACCGGCGACGATGCGCTCGCGGTCGCGGCAGTCCGCGAGACGATGGGCGAACTGCTCTCGAGTCTCCGCAACACCGTCAACTACTTCGTCAACACCCACCCTGCCGAGCCCGTGGGCGAGATCCTGCTCTGCGGCGCTGCAGCTGCGCTCACCGGTTTCGCCGCAGCGCTCTCGGAGTTCACCCGGACGCCCGTCCGGTTCGGGGCACCGTTCGCGAACGTCGCGCTCGCGAAGTCCATCCGCGTCGAGGACCTGCACGCGCACGGCGCATCGATCGCCGTGGCATGGGGACTCGCCGCGGGAGGGAAGGCAGCATGAGCCAGTCGACCAAGTCGAAGCCCTCGCGCTCTGGACGGAGTCGCCGCCGAGGAGCGGCGCCCGACCCGGCCCTGCGTGTCGCCGCCGAGACCGCGGAGCGCGTCAAGCGTCAGCGTCGGACCACGCCCAGCGAGATCGTCGTCGGGGGCCGCCCCAGTGTCGACCTGCTGCCCACCGAGGTCCTCGCCGATCGACGCAGCAGCCGTGTCGTCCGTCGGATGTGGGCGGGCGTCGTCCTCGTGGCGATCGTGGTCGGGATCGTGACCGCCGGAGCCAGCCTCCTGTCCAGCCAGGCGCACGACGACCTGACCCACGCGCAGGACGAGACTCTGTCGCTCCTGCAGCAGCAGGCGAACTACCGCGAGGTCCGGGACACGGAGGCCGGTACCGCGCTGCGTGAAGCCGCGCAGTCGGTCGGCGGGGCCACGGAGATCGCCTGGCAGCCGTACCTCGCTTCGCTGAAGGCATCGCTCCCGGCGGGAGTCGAGATCACCGGCGTCGCGATCGACTCGGCCACGCCGCTGGAGACCTACGCGCAGGCCGACACCCCGCTCCAGGGGCAGCGTGTCGCGACCCTGACCATCGACGCGCAGAGCCCGACGCTGCCGTCCGTTCCGTCGTGGCTCGATGCCGTCAAGGGGCTCAAGGGCTTCGTCGACGCGACCGCGAACTCGGTCACGCTCGACCCGACGACCGGGACGTACACGGTGAACATGACGATCCACGTCGACCAGGCCGCCTTCGACGGCAAGTACCAGGACAAGGGCGAGTGAGATGACCCGCAACCGACTCAACATGCTCCTCGCCGTCGTGGCGATGGTCGTGGTGGCACTCGCGGGGTTCTTCCTCGGCGTGCAGCCACATCTCGCACAGGCCGCGAGCGACCGTACCGACCAGGTGTCGGTGGACGCGACGAACCGGACGACGGCGGCGGAACTCGCCCGGCTCAAGGACCGCGCGAAGTCCCTGCCGGCGATGAAGGCGGAACTCGCGGAGCTCACCACCTCGGTGCCGTCGAGTGCGAACATGTCCGCCTTCTACGGTGCTGTCGACAGCGTCGCGGCCCGGGCGGGTGTGAAGGTGTCCGCGATCACGACGTCGGACGCTGTGGCGTACACCGCCCCCGTCGCAGCCTCGACTGCCGCGGGCACCGAGGACTCGTCGGCCTCCGCGACGGACGAGGCGACGCCCGAGCCGACCGCGGCATCCACCGGCGCCGCGACGGCGCCGGTGACCGACCCGGCGATCTCGGCCGCGAACTTCTCGGCCATCCCCGTCTCCGTGTCGGTCGACGGGTCGTTCGACCAGGCCCTGTCCTTCGTCGGCGGCATGCAGGACGGCGCTCGACTCTTCCTCGTCACCACGGTGTCGTCCTCCATCTCGCAGGAGTCGACCGACCCGGCCGCGGCGGCTGCGACGACGTGGACGTTCGGTGGCTACGTGTACGTCCTGGCCGCCGACTCGGACACGGCCGCGAAGGGCTGACCCGACCCCCACGGACTGGGGTCGTCCGCGCCACGCCGACCCCACTTCCGCGACACCCGTCGTTGTGATTACGATGCACCAGACGCCGTGATCGCGGCTGCTCATCCCCTCTCGAACGGTCGGCTCGAACCGGCCGTTCCTCGTCGTGCCCGGAGTCGCGCGTGTTGGTCGGAATCGTTGAATTCCTGGGTTGGTTCGGTGCGGTAACCGTTCTAGCTGGTTACATCTTGTTCTCCACCGGCAAGATCCCGAACGGCCCGCTCTACCAGCTGTTCAACCTCGTCGGCGGCCTCGCAGTGGCCATCAACGTTGCCGCGCACCACGCTGTCCCCTCGACCATCGTCAACGGGATCTGGGCGATCGTCGCCGTCGTCGTCCTGGTGAAGATGGGCCGAGCGCGCCGCGCGGCGAAGCGCGACGGATCCGTGTCCACCGAGCCGCCGGTCCTGCACGCTGAACCGGCCGCGACCACCGGGGTCCTGCCGGTCATCGGCCCGGCGCTGCGTGACCACGAGCCGGAGGGCAGCGCCGAGGCGGACGCCGCCACGGGCCTCCAGTCCGACGTCCCGACGGACGCGACGGACGAGACGGCCGCGACGATGCCGGATTCCGCGCCCGCGCCCGCCCCCATGACGGAGACCGTCCCGATCATCACGGCGACGATCGCGCTCGCCCTGGTCGCCGCAGCGCAGGAGCAGTCCGACCGGGCGGACCGTCGCGAGCACGCGGACGACACGGACCACGCCGAACCCGCTCGCTGACCAGCCGGTCGACGATACGATCGGCGCATGTCCCGGTGGTTGATCGCGACGATGACGTCCGTCCTCTTCATCGCGCTCGTGATCGCCGTCACGGGCTTCGAAGCCCTGCTCGCCGACGTCGAGGTCATCTCGCAGCCCGACGCCACCCCGTACCTCGGGCCCGCGATGGTGGTGGGTGGCGCGGTGGTGGTCTTCCTCGCGACCGCGGCCGGCGTGCGCGACGGCAACCCCGGGGTCACCGCGCTGGTGGCCGCAGCGACGGTCTACCTGGTCATGCTCGGCGTCGGAGCCGTGGGCTACGCGCTCGTCCGCTCGGACGCGACGGAGCTCCTCGTCTTCCCCGCGGGGTACGCCCTCGGGCCGTTCGTGGTCGGGTCCGTCGTGGTGGCGCTCCTGTCGGTGCTCGGCGGGATCACGATGGCTCGCCACCAGGTACGGACCGATGGCGGCGCGGGTACGGCCGGGGCGGCGCGTCCGGACGGGCCTGACGAGCGCTCCGGGCCGAACCGGACGAACGCGGGCGAGGAACCCGCCGGACGGTAGTGTTCGCAGGGCACGACGCACACGCAACGGGGGAACGATGAGCGACCAGCACGCGCAGGATCCGGACCAGCAGGGCGGTTGGGGTGCCGTCCCGCCGGTGGCCTCGATCCGTGGAACCGACGGAACGTCCGGGGCAACGGCCCAGGGGTTCGGTCCGGGTCCCGGCGCAGGAGCCCCCGGATTCCCCGGGATGCCCGGACCGGTCCCGCAGCGTCCTCGCCGGAAGCTCCGTCGCGGCCAGCTCATCGGCATCATCTCGGGCGGCACGGCGGTCGTCCTGCTGCTCGTCGCCGGTGTCGTCGGGTACTCGGTCGGTTCCTCCTCGCACTCGGCGGACCGCCCGGTGCGGGCGTTCCTCGACGACCTGACGGCCGGACGCGTGGCCGACGCCCTCGACGACGCGGGCATCGAACGTGAGAAGACCGACGTGCTGCTCGGCGAAGCCGCCTACGCGAAGGCATCGGACAAGGTCACCGGCTACCGCGTCGCCGCGACGCGGACGGACGGCGACACCGCGACGGTCCGCGCGTACCTGCGCCAGGGCGGGCAGGACGTCGCTGCGACCTTCACGCTGGACAAGACCGGGACGGACTGGGGTGTGTTCCCCATCTGGGAGTTGCAGGCCCCCGAGCTCGGGTCGGTCGACGTCGCCGTGCGGGGGCCGTCCGGTGCGGCGGTCACCGTCGCCGGCCGGAACGTGGAGACCGCGAAGGACGGCACGGTGAGCCTCCGTGCACTGCCCGGCACGTACGACGTCGCCTTCGACGGTGGCAAGTGGACCACGGCGCGTGGGGGATCGGCGAGCGTCAGCGGGTTCGGTCGGTCGACCTCGACCCCGGTCCAGATGACCACGACCCTGACCACCGCCGGGCAGCAGGCCGCCAAGCGGGCGGTGGACGACTGGGTGGACGGCTGCATCGCCTCCACCGACGCCGCCCCCGCCGGGTGCAGTTTCTACGCGTACGGGCAGAACCCCGCGTACACGTACTCGAACCAGAAGTGGACGCTCGAGACGCGGCCGACGGTCCGGGTCGGCAGCTGGACGACGAACGGCTGGTTGATCACGACGACGGCACCCGGCCGGGCGAAGTACACGGCCGACATCTCGGGGGCTGCCGGCACCGGGACGGCCTCCGCGGGGCCGCTCAACGTGAACGCGAGCGGGTACGTCACGGGCTTCTCGAGCGACGGCGCCACGTTCCGCTCGGCAGTGGGCAACGGGTCGTCCGACACCGGCTCATGACGGTGTCGGTTCCCGGGGTGACCCGGATTGATTTCGTCCCGTTACGCGGGTAGTCTCTACCGGGTGTGCGCCCTCGGGCGCGCCCGAAAAGTCCGGCGAGCGGGATCGCCCAGCCGGACCACTCCGTCCCCCACTCGAACACCCGCCGTCCGGCGGTGCTCAGCGTGGGACGAGGAAGCCGGCGGAACGCGCCGGCCAGAGAGCACGAGCGAAGAACCAGGAGAACAGTTGCCTACTATTCAGCAGCTGGTTCGCAAGGGTCGTACGCCGAAGGTCACCAAGACCAAGGCGCCCGCCCTGAAGGCGAACCCCCAGCAGCGTGGTGTGTGCACCCGCGTCTACACCACCACCCCCAAGAAGCCGAACTCGGCACTGCGCAAGGTCGCTCGTGTCAAGCTCTCGAACGGCACCGAGGTCACGGCCTACATCCCCGGTGAGGGCCACAACCTCCAGGAGCACTCGATGGTGCTCGTCCGCGGCGGTCGTGTGAAGGACCTCCCGGGTGTGCGGTACAAGATCATCCGTGGCGCCCTGGACACCCAGGCAGTCAAGAACCGTAAGCAGGCTCGTAGCCGCTACGGCGCGAAGAAGGGTTGAGTTAGATGCCTCGTAAGGGTCCCGCCCCCAAGCGTCCCGTCGTCGCCGACCCGGTCTACGGTGCGCCGATCGTCAGCCAGCTCGTCAACAAGATCCTGCTCGACGGCAAGAAGGGCCTCGCCGAGCGCATCGTCTACGGTGCACTCGAGGGCGTTTCCGCCAAGAACCAGCAGGATGCCGTCGTGACGCTGAAGAAGGCGCTCGACAACGTCCGTCCGACCCTCGAGGTCCGTAGCCGCCGCGTCGGTGGCTCGACCTACCAGGTCCCGGTCGAGGTCAAGCCGCACCGCGCGAACACCCTCGCGCTCCGTTGGCTCACCTCGTACGCCAAGGCCCGTCGCGAGAAGACGATGACCGAGCGTCTCATGAACGAGATCCTCGACGCGTCGAACGGTCTCGGTGCCGCGGTCAAGCGCCGCGAGGACACGCACAAGATGGCCGAGTCGAACAAGGCCTTCGCCCACTACCGCTGGTAGTCCCGGCACCGTCCGGGCGCCGGTGGTCAAGAACCCCGGCGCCCGGACGGCCGCCAACCTCTCCTACAACTCTTCCGGAGGAACCCTGTGGCACAGGACGTGCTCACCGACCTGAACAAGGTCCGCAACATCGGCATCATGGCGCACATCGATGCCGGCAAGACCACGACGACCGAGCGCATCCTGTTCTACACGGGCATCACGCACAAGATCGGTGAGGTCCACGACGGCGCTGCCACGATGGACTGGATGGCGCAGGAGCAGGAGCGCGGCATCACGATCACGTCGGCCGCGACGACCTGCTTCTGGGACAACAACCAGATCAACATCATCGACACCCCCGGTCACGTGGACTTCACGGTCGAGGTGGAGCGTTCGCTCCGCGTCCTCGACGGTGCGGTCGCCGTCTTCGACGGCAAGGAGGGCGTCGAGCCCCAGTCCGAGACCGTCTGGCGTCAGGCCGACAAGTACGACGTCCCGCGCATCTGCTTCGTCAACAAGATGGACAAGCTGGGCGCCGACTTCTACTACACCGTCGACACCATCGTGAACCGCCTCGGCGCGGAGCCCCTCGTGCTCCAGCTGCCGATCGGTTCCGAGAGCTCGTTCGAAGGCGTCGTCGACCTCGTCCAGATGCGTGCACTCACCTGGCGCGGCGACGCCAAGGGTGACGTCGCGATGGGCGCGAAGTACGAGATCGAAGAGATCCCGGCCGACCTGCAGGACCGCGCCGCCGAGTACCGCGAGAAGCTCATCGAGCGCGTGGCCGAGGCGGACGACGTCCTCATGGAGCGCTACCTCGAGGGCGACACCGACTTCTCGGTCGCCGAGATCAAGGCAGCCATCCGTGCCCTCACGGTGAGCAGCACGCTCTACCCGGTCCTCTGCGGTTCCGCGTTCAAGAACCGTGGTGTCCAGCCGATGCTCGACGCCGTCATCGACTACCTCCCGTCCCCGCTCGACGTGCCGCCGATGATCGGCCACGACGTCAAGGACGAGGAGAAGGAGATCATCCGCAAGCCCGACGCGTCGGAGCCGTTCTCGGCCCTCGCGTTCAAGGTCGCGGTGCACCCGTTCTTCGGTCGTCTGACCTACGTGCGCGTCTACTCCGGCTCGATCGAGTCCGGTGCCCAGGTCATCAACTCGACCAAGGGCAAGAAGGAGCGCATCGGCAAGATCTTCCAGATGCACTCCAACAAGGAGAACCCGGTCGCCAACGTGACCGCTGGCCACATCTACGCGGTCATCGGCCTCAAGGACACCACCACCGGTGACACCCTGTGCGACCCGACCAACCAGGTCGTCCTCGAGTCGATGACGTTCCCGGAGCCGGTCATCGAGGTCGCCATCGAGCCGAACACGAAGGCCGACCAGGAGAAGCTCTCCACGGCCATCCAGAAGCTCGCCGAAGAGGACCCGACGTTCCGCGTCGAGCTCAACGCCGAGACCGGTCAGACGACGATCAAGGGCATGGGCGAGCTCCACCTCGACATCCTCGTCGACCGCATGAAGCGTGAGTTCCACGTCGAGGCGAGCGTCGGCAAGCCCCAGGTGGCCTACCGCGAGACGCTCACCAAGATCGTCGAGCGCTACGACTACACCCACAAGAAGCAGACCGGTGGTTCCGGCCAGTTCGCGAAGGTGCAGATCGCGCTCGAGCCGATGGAGGTCACGAGCGAGAAGGTCTACGAGTTCGTCAATGCGACCTCCGGTGGCCGTGTCCCGCGCGAGTACATCCCGTCGGTCGACGCCGGTATCCAGGACGCCATGCAGGTCGGCATCCTCGCGGGCTACCCGACGGTCGGCGTGAAGGCCATCCTCAAGGACGGCGCGGCGCACGACGTCGACTCGTCCGAGATGGCGTTCAAGATCGCCGGTTCGATCGCCTACAAGGAAGCGGCTCGCAAGGCCGGTCCGGCGATCCTCGAGCCGATCATGGCCGTCGAGGTCCGTACTCCTGAGGAGTACATGGGCGACGTCATCGGTGACCTGAACTCCCGTCGTGGCCAGATCGCCTCGATGGAGGACGCCTCGGGCGTCAAGGTGGTCCGCGCGAGCGTGCCGCTGTCCGAGATGTTCGGCTACGTCGGCGACCTGCGGTCGAAGACCTCTGGTCGTGCGGTCTACTCGATGACCTTCGAGACCTACAGCCAGGTCCCGGCCAAGGTCGCCGAGGAGATCATCGCGAAGAACGCGGGGGAGTAGCGCTCAGCGCTTCTCCACAGGCGGGGGCGCCCGGCGACGGGCCCCTCGCCACCAAGTAAAGTACAGACACACACCGCGCACCAACGGTCCCGAGCCCATCCAGGGCCGGCCGGGGGTGACGCTTCCGAGTCCTGAGGAGGACCCACAGTGGCCAAGGCCAAGTTCGAGCGCACCAAGCCGCACGTCAACATCGGAACCATCGGTCACGTCGACCACGGCAAGACCACGCTCACGGCGGCGATCACCAAGGTTCTGCACGACCAGTACCCGGACCTCAACGAGGCCCGCGACTTCGCGCAGATCGACAACGCTCCCGAGGAGCGCCAGCGCGGCATCACGATCAACATCTCGCACGTCGAGTACCAGACCGAGAAGCGTCACTACGCGCACGTCGACGCCCCCGGTCACGCCGACTACGTGAAGAACATGATCACGGGTGCGGCACAGATGGACGGCGCGATCCTCGTGGTCGCCGCCACCGACGGCCCGATGCCCCAGACGCGTGAGCACGTCCTGCTCGCCCGCCAGGTCGGCGTCCCCTACATCGTCGTCGCACTGAACAAGTCCGACATGGTGGACGACGAGGAGATCCTGGAGCTCGTCGAGCTCGAGGTCCGCGAGCTCCTCGGCTCGCAGCAGTTCGACGAGGACGCCCCCGTCGTGCAGGTCTCGGCGCTCAAGGCGCTCGAGGGCGACGAGAAGTGGGTCAAGTCGGTCCAGGACCTCATGGCCCAGGTCGACGAGCACGTGCCGGACCCGGTGCGCGCCACCGACCAGCCGTTCCTGATGCCGATCGAGGACGTCTTCACGATCACCGGTCGTGGCACGGTCGTCACCGGCCGCGTCGAGCGTGGCACGCTCAACCTGAACGCCGAGGTCGAGATCGTCGGCATCCGCGCGACGCAGAAGACCACGGTCACGGGCATCGAGATGTTCCGCAAGCTGCTCGACCAGGCGGTCGCCGGTGACAACACCGGTCTGCTCATCCGTGGCCTCAAGCGCGAGGACGTGGAGCGCGGCCAGGTCGTCGTGAAGCCGGGTTCGGTCACGCCGCACACCGAGTTCCAGGCGAACGCGTACATCCTGACCAAGGACGAGGGTGGGCGTCACAACCCGTTCTACGCGAACTACCGCCCGCAGTTCTACTTCCGCACCACGGACGTCACCGGCGTCATCACGCTGCCCGAGGGCACCGAGATGGTCATGCCCGGCGACACCGTCGCCATGACGGTCGAGCTGATCCAGCCGATCGCCATGGAAGAGGGCCTCCGTTTCGCCATCCGTGAGGGTGGTCGTACGGTCGGTGCCGGTACGGTCGAGAAGATCATCAAGTAACTCCGGTTCCTTGCGACAGCGGGGTCGGGCCTTCGGGCCCGGCCCCGCTTCGTCGTACGCGGCCACTGGCGAGCCGTACAGGGCGCCGGACAGGAGGCCCGTGGCAGCGCCCGCCACGGGCCTCCTGTCCGCCCCGTGACCCGTCACAGGCGTCACGGAGTTGGCTCGACGTCGTGACCCGCCTCCGCAGATCCGCGACCTCCGGTCGCGGCTACCACCGCGTCCGTTCCGGACGCGGTTTCTCGTTCCGCGACCCCGACGGCAACACCGTGACCGACCCGGACGAGCGCCGTCGACTCGAAGAGTTCGTGATCCCGCCGGCGTGGGACGACGTCTGGATCTCCCCGTACGCGAACGGCCACATCCTGGCCACCGGCACGGACGGTGCGGGGCGCCGCCAGTACATGTACCACCCGTCCTGGCGTGAACGGATGGACCGGATCAAGTACGACCGTGCGCTGGCACTGGCCGAGTCGTTGCCGGTCGCCCGCCGCGGTGTCACGCAGGACCTCCGTCGCCCCGAGCCGGACCGCCGCCGTGCGCTGGCTGCAGCGTTCCGCATGCTCGACCAGGGGTCCCTCCGGGTCGGGTCCGAGCGGTACGCCACCGAGCACGGCAGTCGGGGGCTGTCGACGCTGCTCTGCGCGCACGCTCACGTGTCGGGCGACGACATCGAGCTCGACTTCCCCGGCAAGAGTGGGCAGGAGTGGTCGTCGTCGATCCACGACCACGACCTGGCGCGGGTCATCGCCGGCATGAAGCGTCGCGGGCCCAACGCGCGGTTGCTCTCGTTCCGCGAGCGTCGCGGTGCGGAGTGGGAGCCGCTCTCCGCCGAGGACATCAACGCCTACGTGAAGGAACGCGCGGGCGACGAGTTCACCGCGAAGGACTTCCGGACGCTGCACGGCACGGTCGCGGCCGCGGTCGACCTGGCGAAGACCGGACCGCAGTCGTCCCAGGCCAAGCGGAAGAAGGCCGTCTCGCACGCGGTGAAGGCCGCCAGCGACGAGCTCGGCAACACCCCGACGGTGTGCCGACAGAGCTACATCGACCCCCGGTTGCTCGACGCGTACGACCACGGCGAGACCATCGATCCGAACCGCCTGGCGTCCGCCGAGGCCGAGGTCCGGGCACTGCTCTACCGACAATGACCCGGGGGCCGTCCGGATGACGTAGCGTTGGTCGACGTGCCGGACCACCCCCACACGGCACGGAAGGACCCACAACAGTCGTGACCGACGAGTGCATCCACGGATTCCCCACCGAGCTCTGCGACATCTGCGCACCCCGGCAGCGCGAGGCGTCGGAGATCCCAGCCACCCCGGCACCCCGCCGGACCCGCATCACCACCAACCTGCGCGTCGACCCGCCGGCCTCCGGGCCCGGGACGTCGCTCCGGTCGCCGACGTCGCTCCGTTCGTCGTCCGCCGACCTGCCCGAAGCACGTGAGTTCGCAGCGCTCCGCGCCCACCACGTCACCCACATCGACAACCTCGACGGCATCGTCGGCGCCGGCGCGATCCTGGCGTCCGACCAGGCCGAGCCGGTCGTGGACGTCAGTTCCGCCGACACCCGCGCTGCCCGCGCCGAGGCCGAGGCGCCCGACGGCTCCTCGATCGCCGGCCACGTGCCGTTCACGCTGTCGCCCGACGCCACCCGCTGGGACGAGCTCCGTACGGGCGCCGAGGGCGAGCGCTGGTCGGACGCCGCCCGCCGCACCCGGGCGATCGACTACGTCGTGCTCGTCGTGCCGGTCTCCGCGTTCGGTGCCTCGGTGATCGTCGCCGACCAGGACGCCGACGCTGACGACGTCCGGTTCGCCGTCGGTCCCGACGCCGGCACGAACCTGATCCGTCGCACCGACTTCACGGACCCGGAGATGCACGGCCTCGAGCTGCTCGCCGGACCGAGCGTGCCGTTCACGTCCGTCGCGGTCATCGGCGTCCCGAACGACAAGGCCCGGCAGACCGTCCGCGCCGTGCTCGCCGACCACGGTGGACACGCTCCGCGAGTGGCCGTCTTCCCGCCGTGGTTCGTGCCCCCGGTGACCGCCGAGTGACGGTCTCCTGACCCGTGTCGACGCACCCTCCGGACCCCGTCCGGAGGGTGCGTCGCGTTGCGGGGCCGAGCCGGGCCTCCAGGCCGTCCGATCCGCGTGGATCCGGGCAAGCGAGCCGGCGGGACACGCCCGGCAATTCGCGACACGCCCGGGTTGCACGTGGGCCGGGGCTATGCGAGACTTGTCCGGTTCCGAATTCCCCGTGGGTGTATGCCCACAGGATCACTGCTCTGGCAGTGCACAACCCCCTTGTTCAGCAGGGCTGGGTTGGGCCGCAGGCAGCAGAACACGACTCCCCGAAGGGTGACGGACGCGGTGTACCACTGCTGCGCCCGGAGCACGAGGCAGTCGATTGCCCACGCTGGACGGCCACGGTCGCCCGCGAGGTTGACAGGTGAACAGCGGTCATCCCCAGTGGATGCGGCCGGTTGGTTCAGGAAAACAGCACGGTCCGCAGGAATGCGGAACCGAGCGGCGTCAGGCGGCCAGAGGGTGCGCGGCGCAGAGAGGACAAGAGACACATGGCGGGACAGAAGATCCGCATCCGGCTCAAGTCGTATGACCACGAGGTCATCGACACGTCGGCCCGGAAGATCGTCGACACGGTGACCCGTGCCGGTGCAACCGTGGTCGGCCCGGTGCCGCTCCCCACCGAGAAGAACGTGATCGCAGTGATCCGTTCCCCTCACAAGTACAAGGACTCGCGCGAGCACTTCGAGAAGCGCACGCACAAGCGGGTCATCGACATCGTCGACCCGACGCCGAAGGCCGTGGACTCGCTCATGCGACTCGACCTGCCGGCCGACGTCAACATCGAGATCAAGCTGTAAGGGGGCTGACCAATGGCGAACTCAACCAAGACCGTCAAGGGCCTCCTCGGCAAGAAGCTCGGGATGACCCAGGTGTGGGACGAGAACAACAAGTTCATCCCCGTCACCGTGATCGAGGTCGGCCCGAACGTGGTCACCCAGATCCGCAACGCTGAGCGCGACGGCTACGAGGCGATCCAGATCGCCGCCGGCGCCATCGACCCGCGCAAGGTCAACAAGCCGGCCGCTGGCCACTTCGAGGCCGCTGGCGTGACCCCGCGTCGCACCCTCACCGAGATCCGTACCAACGACTCCGCTGAGTACACGCTCGGCCAGGAGCTCACCGTGGACGGCACGTTCACGGCGGGCCAGAAGGTCGACGTCGTCGGTACCTCCAAGGGCAAGGGCTTCGCCGGTGTCATGAAGCGCCACGGCTTCCACGGCGTCGGCGCCTCGCACGGTGCGCACCGCAACCACCGCAAGCCCGGCTCGATCGGTGCTTCCTCGACCCCGTCGCGCGTCTTCAAGGGCATGCGCATGGCTGGTCGTATGGGTGGCGACCGCGTGACCGTCCTCAACCTCACGGTGCACGCCGTCGACGCCGAGAAGGGTCTGCTGCTCGTCAAGGGCGCCGTCCCCGGTGCTCGTGGCCGCTCCGTCTTCGTCCGCACCGCCGTGAAGGGTAAGTGATCATGGCCACCACGACCGCAACCACGATCGACGTCCTCGACGCATCGGGTGCCAAGTCCGGCACCGTCGAGCTCCCCGCAGCTCTCTTCGACGTCGAGACCAACGTCCCGCTGATCCACCAGGTCGTCACCGCGCAGCTCGCAGCCGCGCGTCAGGGCACCCACAAGACCAAGAACCGTGGCGAAGTCCGCGGTGCCGGTCGCAAGCCGTTCAAGCAGAAGGGCACCGGCCGCGCCCGTCAGGGTTCCGTCCGTGCTCCGGAGCACACCGGCGGTGGCGTCGTCCACGGACCGACCCCGCGCGATTACTCGCAGCGCACCCCGAAGAAGATGATCGCCGCTGCTCTGCTCGGCTCGCTCTCGGACCGCGCCCGCGGTGGCCGCATCTCCGCTGTGGAGGGCTTCGTCGCGGCTGAACTGCCGTCGACCAAGACCGCCCGCACGCTCCTCGAGAAGGTCGCGCCCGTCAAGAACGTGCTCGTCGTGCTCGAGACGGACGACGAGCTGACGCTCAAGTCGATCCGCAACCTGTCGAACGTCCACGCGCTCTCGTACGGCCAGCTCAACGCCTACGACGTGCTGCGTTCGGACGCCGTCGTCTTCAGCAAGAGCGCCCTCGACGCCTTCATCGCGTCGAAGACCGCGAAGGAGATCACCGCATGAGCGGCTTCAACAAGGACCCGCGCGACGTCATCATCTCGCCGGTCGTCTCGGAGAAGAGCTACGCGCTCATCGACCAGGGCAAGTACACGTTCATCGTGGACCCCCGCTCGAACAAGACCGAGATCAAGCTCGCCATCGAGAAGATCTTCGACGTCAAGGTCGCGAGCATCAACACGCTGAACCGCCCGGGCAAGACCCGTCGCACCAAGTTCGGTCTCGGCAAGCGCAAGGACACCAAGCGCGCCATCGTGACGCTCAAGTCCGGTTCGATCGACATCTTCACGGCTGTCGGCTGAGGACCAGAGGGATAAATCATGGCTATTCGTAACTACAAGCCGACGACCCCCGGTCGTCGCGGCTCGTCGGTCGCCGACTTCGCTGAGATCACCCGTTCGACTCCGGAGAAGTCACTGCTTCGTCCGCTGCCGAAGACCGGTGGTCGCAACAGCTCCGGCCGTATCACCACGCGTCACATCGGTGGTGGCCACAAGCGCCAGTACCGCGTGATCGACTTCCGTCGCTCCGACAAGGACGGCGTCGACGCCAAGGTCGCTCACATCGAGTACGACCCCAACCGCACTGCGCGCATCGCGCTCCTGCACTACGTGGACGGCACGAAGCGGTACATCATCGCGCCGAACAAGCTGAAGCAGGGCGACGTCATCGAGCAGGGCCCCGGCGCCGACATCAAGCCCGGCAACAACCTGCCGCTGCGCAACATCCCCGTGGGTACCGTCGTGCACGCCATCGAGCTCCGCCCCGGTGGCGGCGCCAAGATGGCTCGCTCCGCCGGCGCCTCGGTGCGTCTCGTCGCCAAGGACGGCCCCTACGCGCAGCTCCGTCTGCCGTCGGGCGAGGTCCGCAACGTCGACGCACGCTGCCGCGCCACGATCGGCGAGGTCGGCAACGCCGAGCAGTCGAACATCAACTGGGGCAAGGCCGGCCGCATGCGCTGGAAGGGCGTCCGCCCGACCGTCCGTGGTGTCGCCATGAACCCGGTCGACCACCCGCACGGTGGTGGTGAGGGCAAGACGTCCGGTGGTCGTCACCCGGTCAGCCCCTGGGGCCAGTCCGAGGGCCGTACGCGCAAGCCGAACAAGCCGAGCGACAAGCTCATCGTCCGTCGCCGTAACGCCGGCAAGAAGCGCAAGTAGGAGTTCAGAAGATGCCACGCAGTCTGAAGAAGGGCCCCTTCGTCGACGAGCACCTGCTCCGCAAGGTCGTCACGCAGAACGAGGCCAACACCAAGAACGTGATCCGTACGTGGTCGCGTCGGTCGATGATCGTCCCGAACATGCTCGGGCACACGATCGCCGTCCACGACGGCCGCAAGCACATCCCGGTGTTCGTCACCGAGTCGATGGTCGGTCACAAGCTCGGCGAGTTCGCGCCGACCCGCACCTTCCGTGGTCACGTGAAGGACGACAAGAAGGGCCGTCGCCGCTGAGGCGGCGACGCAGAGGAGGAACGAAATGGTGGAGTCGATCGCACGCGTGCGACACATCCGCGTCACGCCTCAGAAGGCCCGTCGCGTCATCGAGCTGATCCGCGGCAAGCAGGCCCACGAGGCCCTCGCCATCCTGAAGTTCGCCCCCCAGGGCGCTTCGGAGCCCGTGTACAAGCTGGTCGCCTCGGCGATCGCGAACGCACGGGTCAAGGCGGACTCGACGAACAGCTTCCTCGACGAGCGCGACCTCTACGTGAGCCGCGTCTTCGTCGACGAGGGCACGACCCTGAAGCGGTTCCAGCCGCGCGCCCAGGGCCGCGCCTTCCGCATCAACAAGCGCACCAGCCACATCACGGTCGTCCTCGCGACGCCCGACGAGGCCGAGGTTGCCGCGACGAGCAAGAAGGCGAGCAAGTAATGGGCCAGAAGGTCAACCCGTACGGCTTCCGTCTCGGGATCACGACGGACCACGTCTCGCACTGGTTCACCGACAGCAAGAAGGCCGGTCAGCGCTACGCCGACTACGTGGCCGAGGACATCAAGGTGCGCGAGTACCTGAAGAAGACCCTCGACCGCGCCGGCGTCGCACGCATCGAGCTCGAGCGCACCCGTGACCGTGTCCGCGTGGACATCCACACGGCTCGTCCGGGCATCGTCATCGGCCGCCGCGGCGCCGAGGCGGAGCGCGTTCGCGGTGAGCTCGAGAAGCTCACCAAGAAGCAGATCCAGCTGAACATCCTCGAGGTCAAGAACCCCGAGACCGAGGCTCAGCTCGTCGCGCAGGGCATCGCCGAGCAGCTCTCCGCTCGTGTCGCGTTCCGTCGCGCCATGCGCAAGGGCCTGCAGGGTGCACAGCGCGCCGGCGCCAAGGGTGTCCGCATCCAGGTGTCGGGTCGTCTCGGCGGCGCCGAGATGTCGCGTTCGGAGTTCTACCGCGAAGGCCGTGTGCCGCTGCACACCCTCCGCGCGAACATCGACTACGGCTTCTACGAGGCCCGGACCACGTTCGGCCGCATCGGCGTGAAGGTCTGGATCTACAAGGGCGACATCACGAACAAGGAGCTCGCTCGCGAGCAGGCGAACCAGCGTTCGTCGCGCCCGGAGCGTCGTGGCGGCCCGCGCGGTGAGCGTGGCGACCGTGGCGGCGACCGTCGTGGCGGCGACCGCGGTGACCGTCGTCCGCAGCAGGCCCCGCAGGACGCGCCGGCCGGCGCAGGAGTTGAGGCGTAACCATGCTTATTCCCCGTCGAGTCAAGCACCGCAAGCAGCACCACCCGAAGCGTTCGGGTCAGGCCACCGGTGGTACCAAGGTCAGCTTCGGCGACTACGGCATCCAGGCCCTCACCCCGGCGTACGTGACCAACCGTCAGATCGAGTCCGCTCGTATCGCCATGACGCGTCACATCAAGCGTGGTGGCAAGGTCTGGATCAACATCTACCCGGACCGTCCGCTGACCAAGAAGCCCGCCGAGACCCGCATGGGTTCCGGTAAGGGTTCGCCCGAGTGGTGGGTCGCGAACGTGAAGCCGGGCCGGGTGCTCTTCGAGCTCTCCGGCGTCAGCGAGGAGATCGCCCGTGAGGCGTTGACTCGTGCAATCCACAAGCTGCCCCTCAAGGCACGCATCATCAAGCGCGAGGAGGGCGACGCATAATGGCGATCGGTTCCAAGGAGCTCCGTCCGACGGAGCTCGACACGTTCGAGAACGAGCGTCTCGCTGACGAGCTGAAGAAGGCCAAGGAGGAACTCTTCAACCTCCGCTTCCAGTCGGCCACCGGCCAGCTGGAGAGCCACGGTCGTCTCCGTGCCGTCAAGCGCGACATCGCCCGCATCTACACCGTCCTCCGCGAGCGCGAGCTCGGCATCCGTGCCACTCCCGCGCCCGTCGAGACCGCCCCCAAGGCCAAGAAGACGACGAAGAAGGCTGACAAGCCGGCCGAGTCGACCGAGGCCGAGACCGCCGAGGAGAAGTAATGGCGAACGAAGAGAAGAACTCCGCCGCCCTCACTCGCGGCTACCGCAAGACGCGTCGCGGCTACGTGACGAGCGACAAGATGGACAAGACCATCGTGGTCGAGGTCGAGGACCGCGTGAAGCACGCGCTCTACGGCAAGATCATCCGTCGTACGTCCAAGGTGAAGGCCCACGACGAGCTCGGCACCGCTGGTGTCGGCGACCTCGTCGTGATCAGCGAGACCCGTCCCCTCAGCGCCTCCAAGCGCTGGCGCCTGGTCGAGATCCTCGAGAAGGCCAAGTAGGCCTCGGCCTGCTTCGGAATAGGAGACAGCAGTGATTCAGCAGGAATCCCGCCTGAAGGTCGCCGACAACACGGGTGCCAAGGAGATCTTGACCATCCGCGTGCTCGGTGGCTCGGGTCGTCGCTACGCCGGCCTCGGTGACGTCATCGTCGCCACGGTGAAGGACGCCATCCCCGGCGGCAACGTGAAGAAGGGTGACGTCGTCAAGGCAGTCATCGTTCGCACCAAGAAGGAGACCCGTCGTCAGGACGGCTCCTACATCAAGTTCGACGAGAACGCGGCAGTGATCCTCAAGGCCGACGGCGACCCGCGCGGTACGCGCATCTTCGGTCCGGTCGGTCGCGAGCTCCGTGACAAGAAGTTCATGAAGATCATCTCGCTCGCGCCGGAGGTGCTGTAAGCCATGGCGAACATCAAGAAGGGTGACCTCGTCCAGGTCATCACGGGCGCGACGCAGGAGCGTGGCGGCGACCGTGGCAAGCAGGGCAAGGTCATCGAGGTCCTCAAGGACAAGAACCGCGTCGTCGTCGAGGGCGTGAACTTCGTCACGAAGCACGTCCGCGTCGGTCAGACGCAGCGTGGTTCGAAGACCGGTGGCATCGAGCAGCACGAAGCCTCGATCCACGTCTCGAACGTCGCACTCGTCGACCCGAAGACGAAGAAGCCGACGCGTGTCGGCTTCCGCACCGAAGAGGTGGAGAAGGACGGCGTCAAGAAGACCGTCCGTATCCGCTACGCGAAGAAGTCTGGTGAGAAGCTCTGATGACTGACACGACTGCTGCGCCCGCTGGCAAGATCCAGCCGCGCCTCAAGCAGAAGTACCTGGCCGAGATCAAGACGGCCCTCACCGAGCAGTTCGGTTACGCGAACGTCAACCAGGTCCCCGGCCTGGTCAAGGTCGTCGTGAACACCGGTGTCGGCGAGGCCGCTCGTGACTCCAAGATCATCGAGGGGGCCATCAAGGACCTCACGGCGATCACGGGTCAGAAGCCCCAGGTCAACATCGCCCGCAAGTCCATCGCACAGTTCAAGCTGCGCGAGGGTCAGGCCATCGGCGCGCACGTCACCCTCCGTGGTGACCGCGCGTGGGAGTTCCTGGACCGCCTGGTGACGCTCGCACTGCCCCGCATCCGCGACTTCCGCGGTCTCAGCGACAAGCAGTTCGACGGCAACGGCAACTACACGTTCGGTCTCACGGAGCAGTCCGTGTTCCACGAGATCGACCAGGACCGCATCGACCGTGTCCGCGGCTTCGACATCACTGTCGTGACCACCGCGAAGACGGACGACGAGGGACGCGCGCTGCTCCGCCAGCTCGGCTTCCCGTTCCGCTCCAACGAGCAGACGGTCTAAACTACTTCGGGCGGTGCGGGCCGGAGGATTCACGTCCTCCGGCCCGCACGCACGAACACACCGATCTCGGGGAACCGCCCCGGGATCACTCGATCGCTCAGGTCGGCATTCGTGGAACGGGTGTCGAAACCAGGCGAGAAATGGACGAACATCATGACGATGACCGATCCGGTCGCAGACATGCTGACCAGATTGCGGAACGCGAACTCCGCGCACCACGACGCAGTCGCGCTCCCGAGCTCCAAGCTCAAGAAGAACATCGCCGACATCCTCAAGCGTGAGGGCTACATCAGCGAGTGGAAGGTGGAGGACGCCCGAGTCGGGCAGACCCTCACCATCGACCTGAAGTACGGCCCCGAGCGCGAGCGTTCGATCGCCGGCATCAAGCGCGTCTCGAAGCCGGGCCTCCGGGTCTACGCGAAGTCGACGGAGATCCCCCAGGTCCTCGGTGGCCTCGGCGTGGCGATCCTCTCGACCTCCTCCGGCCTCCTGACCGACCGCGAAGCCGAGCAGAAGGGCGTGGGTGGGGAAGTCCTCGCCTACGTGTGGTGATCGACAATGTCACGAATCGGACGTCTCCCCATCGACATCCCCGCCGGCGTCACCGTCTCCGTTGACGGTCAGAACGTGGCGGTCAAGGGCCCGAAGGGCGAGCTCGCGCTCGTCATCGCGGAGCCCATCCAGGCCAAGGTCGAGGAGAACCAGGTCCTCGTCACCCGTCCGGACGACGAGCGCGAGTCGCGTTCGCTCCACGGACTGACCCGGACGCTCATCGCCAACAACATCATCGGCGTGACCCAGGGCTACACCAAGGGCCTCGAGGTCGTCGGTACGGGTTACCGTGTCGCGGCCAAGGGCTCGAACCTCGAGTTCGCCCTCGGGTACTCCCACTCGATCACGGTCGAGCCGCCGGCGGGCATCAGCTTCGCGGTGGAGGGCAACAACAAGGTCACCGTCGCCGGTATCGACAAGCAGGCTGTCGGCGAGGTCGCCGCGAACATCCGGAAGCTCCGGAAGCCCGAGCCCTACAAGGGCAAGGGTGTCCGTTACGCCGGCGAGAACGTGCGCCGCAAGGCCGGAAAGTCAGGTAAGTGATCATGGGACTCCTCAAGACACGAGGCAAGAGCAAGGCGGCCGCCAAGGCGCGTCGTCACAACCGTCTCCGCAAGAAGATCACCGGCACCGAGGCTCGTCCCCGTCTCGCCGTTACCCGCTCGTCGCGTCACGTGTTCGTGCAGGTCATCGACGACTCGAAGGGTCACACCCTCGCAAGCGCCTCGACGATGGAGGCAGACCTCCGCTCGTTCGACGGCGACAAGACCGCCAAGGCCCGTCGCGTCGGTGAGCTCCTCGCCGAGCGCGCGAAGTCGGCTGGCGTCGAGGCCGTGGTCTTCGACCGCGGTGGCAGCAAGTACGCCGGTCGCGTCGCCGCGATCGCCGATGGTGCCCGTGAAGGAGGGCTGAACCTGTGAGCGACAACGCGAACACCAACGAAGACGCCAAGACCGAGGCCGTCGAGGCCACGGAGACCGAGGCTGTCGAGACCACGGAGACCACCGAGGCGAGCACGGAGGCCACGGCCACCGACGCAAGCGCCGAGGCGACCACCGAGGGCGCCAAGACCGGCAAGGAGGCGGAGGCACCTGCCGTCGCCGAGCGTCCGGTCGAGACCGCCGCGGGCTCCGCGTCCAACAACCGCGACTCCGCTGACAACCGTGGCCGTCGTGGTGGCGGTCGTGACCGCCAGCAGGGCCGCGACCGCAACAACCGCGGTGGCGACAGCCAGTTCCTCGAGCGCGTGGTGACCATCAACCGCGTCTCGAAGGTCGTCAAGGGTGGTCGTCGCTTCAGCTTCACGGCGCTCGTCGTCGTCGGTGACGGCAACGGCCTCGTGGGCGTCGGCTACGGCAAGGCCAAGGAGGTCCCCACGGCGATCTCCAAGGGTGTCGAAGAGGCGAAGAAGAACTTCTTCCGCGTCCCCCGCGTCGGCAACACGATCCCGCACCCGGTGCAGGGTGAAGCCGCCGCTGGCGTCGTCCTCCTGCGTCCGGCCGGCCCCGGTACCGGTGTCATCGCCGGTGGTCCGGTCCGCGCCGTGCTCGAGTGCGCCGGCATCCACGACGTCCTGAGCAAGTCGCTCGGCTCGTCGAACACCATCAACATCGTGCACGCGACCGTCGAGGCCCTGAAGCAGCTCGAGGAGCCCCGCGCCGTCGCGAGCCGTCGTGGCCTCGACGTCGAGCGGGTCGTCCCGGCCCGTCTGCTCCAGGCCGAGGCCGCAGCCCTGCGTGCCGCGACCGAGAAGGCAGGTGCGTGATGGCGATGCTGAAGATCACGCAGATCAAGTCCGTTATCAGCGAGAAGCAGTACCAGCGCGACACCCTGCGCAGCCTGGGCCTCAAGCGCATCGGCCGTTCGGTCGAGCGTGAGGACAACTCCCAGAACCGCGGGTACATCGCGACGGTGGCGCACCTCGTGAAGGTCGAGGAGGTCGACGCATGAGCGACGAGAAGAACGAGCGCGTGCAGGTGCTGAAGCTGCACCACCTCCGTCCTGCAGAGGGCGCCAAGAAGGACCGCACCCGTGTTGGTCGCGGTGAGGGCTCGAAGGGCAAGACCGCTGGGCGTGGTACCAAGGGCACGAAGGCCCGTTACCAGGTCCGGGTCGGCTTCGAGGGTGGGCAGATGCCGCTGCACATGCGCACCCCGAAGCTCCGCGGGTTCAAGAACCCGTTCCGGGTCGAGTACCAGGTCGTGAACCTGGACAAGATCTCGGAGCTCTACCCCGATGGTGGCGACGTCACCGTTGCGGGCCTGGTCGCCAAGGGCGCCGTCCGCAAGAACGAGAAGGTCAAGGTTCTCGGTCAGGGTGACATCACCGTGAAGATCACGGTCACGGTCGACAAGGTCTCGGCGTCCGCCGCCGAGAAGATCGTGGCTGCTGGCGGCACCGTCTCCCAGTAACCCCCGTCGGCGGCCCGTGCGTTTGCGCACGGGCCGCCGTTACGGTTTCCTTGACAGTGGCCGGCATCCGCCAGCCGGGTCGGCCCTGCCGACCGAAACCGGTCCGGCCGCGATCGACGGCCCCGGTCCCACAAGTTCGGAGTCATCGTGTTCAGAGCGGTCGCGCGCATCATGCGCACCCCTGATCTTCGCAAGAAGATCGGCTTCACCCTCGCGATCATCGCGCTGTTCCGTCTCGGGTCGTACATCCCGGCACCGTTCGTCGACTACGCCGCCGTGCAGAGCTGTCTCGCCAGCGCGTCGTCCTCCGGCGGTCTCTACGACCTCATCAACCTCTTCTCCGGCGGCGCGCTGCTGAAGCTCTCGGTCTTCGCGCTCGGCATCATGCCGTACATCACGTCGTCGATCATCGTGCAGCTCCTGCGTGTGGTCATCCCGCACTTCGACACCCTCTACAAGGAGGGCCAGTCGGGTCAGGCGAAGCTGACGCAGTACACGCGCTACCTCACCATCGCGCTCGGTGTGCTGCAGTCCACGACCCTGATCACGGTCGCCCGCTCCGGCGCCCTGTTCGGCACCAACGCCTCCGCGTCCTGCACGTCGATCATCTCGAACGACAGCTGGTACGCCATCATGCTGATGGTCGTCACGCTGACCGCGGGCACCGGCCTCATCATGTGGATGGGCGAGCTCGTCACCGAGCGCGGCATCGGCAACGGCATGTCGCTCCTGATCTTCACGTCGATCGCGGCGCAGTTCCCGTCGGCGCTCTGGGCGATCGAGCAGTCGCAGTCGTTCGAGCTCTTCCTGTTCGTGATCCTGGTCGGACTCGTGATCATGATGGCGGTCGTGTTCGTCGAGCAGTCACAGCGGCGGATCCCTGTGCAGTACGCCAAGCGCATGGTCGGGCGGCGGACGTACGGCGGCAACAACACCTACATCCCGATCAAGGTGAACATGGCCGGCGTCGTGCCCGTCATCTTCGCCTCGTCGCTGCTGTACCTGCCGGCCCTGATCGCGCAGTTCAACCAGCCCTCGGACGGCTCCGAGCCGGCCGCGTGGGTGACCTGGATCCAGAACAACCTGACCTCGGGTGACAACTGGTTCTACATGGTCCTGTACTTCCTGCTCATCGTCGGGTTCACGTACTTCTACGTGGCGATCACCTTCAACCCCGAAGAGGTCGCCGACAACATGAAGAAGTACGGCGGGTTCATCCCCGGCATCCGTGCCGGTCGTCCGACCGCCGAGTACCTCGACTACGTCCTCACCCGGGTGACGCTGCCCGGTTCGCTCTACCTCGGTCTCATCGCGCTCATCCCGCTGGCAGCACTGGCGCTGTTCGGCGCGAACCAGAACTTCCCGTTCGGTGGCGCGAGCATCCTCATCATCGTGGGTGTCGGTCTCGAGACCGTGAAGCAGATCGACTCGCAGCTGCAGCAGCGTCACTACGAAGGGCTTCTCCGTTGAGCGCACGTCTCATCATCGTCGGACCTCCCGGAGCCGGGAAGGGCACCCAGGCCGGCCGCATCGCCGAGTCCTTCGGGATCCCCGCGATCTCGACCGGGGACATCTTCCGCAAGAACGTGGCAGAGGGCACGCCCCTCGGTGTGCAGGCGAAGGCGATCATGGATGCCGGTGACTACGTGCCGGACTCCCTGACGAACGAGCTCGTGAAGTCCCGCCTGCAGGAGCCCGACGCCGAGCACGGCTTCCTGCTGGACGGCTACCCGCGCACGGTCGGTCAGGTCGAGTACCTCGACGCGCTGCTCGCTGAGCAGGGCACCGGGATCGACGCCGTCGTGCAGCTCGTCGCCGACCAGGACGAGCTCGTCGGTCGCCTGCTCAAGCGCGCCGAGGACCAGGGCCGCAGCGACGACAACGAGGAGACGATCCGTCGTCGCCAGCAGGTCTACGCCGAGCAGACGGCGCCCATCGTGGCGGCGTACGGCGAGCGTGGCCTCGTCGTCGACGTCGACGGCCTCGGTGCCATCGACGAGGTCGGCGACCGCATCCAGACGGCACTGGCGGGCCGCGGGCTCTCCGCGACCGTCTGACCAGCGTGGTGCGGTTCAAGAAGCCCTCGATCTACAAGACCCCGGACGAGCTCCGGGCGATGGTCCGGCCGGGCCTGCTGACCGCCGAGGCGCTCGACGCCGTCCGTGCAGCGATCCGTCCGGGGATCACCACCGGTGAACTCGATGCGATCGCCGAGCGCACCATCCGTGACGGCGGGGGAGTCCCGAACTTCCAGCTCGTGCCCGGCTACCGCCACACGCTGTGCGTGTCGGTGAACGACGAGATCGTGCACGGGATCCCCGGTGAGCGCGTGCTCGCGCCCGGCGACATCGTGTCGGTGGACGCCGGTGCCGAGGTCGACGGCTGGAACGGCGACAGCGCTTTCACGACCGTCGTGCCCGGCGGCGACGCTGCGGTCACCGCAGCCCGTCAGACGCTCTGCGACACGACCGAGCGGTCGCTCTGGCACGGCATCGCCGCGCTCGCCCACGCGAAGAACCTGCACGAGGTCGGCTCCGCCGTGGAGGACGCGATCGACGAGACCGGCGCGTGGGGCATCGTCGAGGACTACACCGGCCACGGCATCGGTCGGTCGATGCACGAGGAACCGCCGGTCTTCAACTACCGCGTGCGCGGTGCCGGACCTGCCGTCAAGCCGGGGCTGGTGGTCGCCATCGAGCCGATGGTCACGGCCGGCGCGATCGACAGCTCGACGGACGACGACGAGTGGACGGTCCGGACGCTCGACGGCTCCGACGCCGCGCACTGGGAGCACAGCGTCGCGGTGCACGCGGCCGGCATCTGGGTGCTGACGGCCGCCGACGGCGGCGCTCGGGGCCTGGCCCCGCTGGGTGTGACGCCCGTCCCGATCCCGTAGGACGGGCCTCCAGTCCGCACGCGGTGCCCACGCTGGGTGTCTCCGCACGATGCGACGGCCACGAGGCCCGGCTGGCGTCCGCCGCCTCGACGACGTCGCGTGGACCCACCCGACCACCGCCGGGCGCACGCGCCGTGGCGTCAGTTGCCGACGGAGCAGGTCTCCTCGGAGGCGCTCTGCCCGGTGATCGACGAGGGCAGCGGCGTCGCCGACGCGGTCGGTGTCCGCGTTGCGGTCGCGCTCGGCGTCGCCGACGGTGTGCCGGCGGACGAGGTCCCGGACGAACCCGAGGTGCCGGACGACCCCGAGGAGCCGGACGACCCAGTGCTGCTCGACGTCCCGCCGCTCGACGGCGACTCCTCGGAGGCGCGACCGGTGCTCGAGTCGCTCAGCGACGACCGGACGTCGTTCTGCAGCGCCACGTTCAGGGTGTGGGCCGTCTCCTGGTCGACGATCACGCGGGCGTTGTCGGCGGGGTCGTCGGCCACCGGGTACTGCACGAAGAGCATGTTGGCCGTGCTCATCCCGCGCAGGGCTGCCGCGAGCTTGACGAGGGTGCCGGTCTGGGCCAGGCCGTCGGACAGCGTCATGTTGGACAGGGCCGCGCCGGCCAGCTTGTAGAGCGTGATCGGGTTCGAGAGCGTGCCGTCCGAGGTGACCTTGCGGAGGAGCGCCGACAGGAACACCTGCTGCGAGCTGATGCGGGCGAGGTCGCTGCCGTCGCCGACCCCGTGGCGGGTGCGCAGGAAGGCCAGGGCGTCCGAACCCTCGAGGGAGTGCGAGCCCGTCGTGAGGTGCAGGCCGGTGAACGTGTCGTCGATCGGCTCGGCGACGCAGACGTCCACACCGCCGAGGGCGTTCGACATCTCGATCACGCCGTCGAACGTGATGAGCCCGGCGTAGGGGATGCTCAGGCCGGTCAGGTTCTCCACCGTGTCGACGACGCAGGAGACACCGCCGTTGCCGAGCGCGGTGTTGAACATCGCCGAGGTGGACGCCGGGTACGTCGTACCGGTCGCGGGGTTCGTGCAGGCCGGGATGGGGACCATCAGGTCACGGGGGAAGCTGACCGCGGTGAGCTGCTGGTGGTCCGCCGAGATGTGGATGAGCATCGTGACGTCGTTGCGAGCGCCCTCGACGTCCTCGTCGGAGTCGAACTGGCCGACCCGGGTGTCGCTCCCGATGAGCAGGATGTTCGCCCCGCCCTTAATCGCCGAGATGTCCGCGGTCTTCGCGGTGCTCTGGTCGTCGGTGCTGAGCGCGACGGTCTGCGGCGCGGTGGCGAGCTGTGCCCCGGCGATCGCGGCGACGCTCGTGCCGCTGACGAGCAGGACGGCGACGGCGGACGCGACGACGGTGACGAGCGTGCCCCAACCCCGGCGACGGGCCTGCTTGCCGTGGCTGGCGAAGGGGCGTCGGGTGGCGTCGGGCACGTGTTCTCCGTTCGGTGGTCCGGCGCGAGCTGCGGGTGCGACGGACGTGGCTGCGGAGCAAAACTACGGTTCGCGCGCATGTGTGCGCCCGGAGCGCGCCGTCAAACCACTGTGCAACGCTCAGGCACGGCCCCGGAAGCCCCAGACGTGGGGTGTTCCGCGTCCCCACTTGGCAATTGCGGGTTTACCACATAAGATCGATCTTTGGTGTGTCATGCCCTCTCGGGTGTGGCGACCGACCCGCAGACCGGTTCGGGGATCACACCTGTTCCACAACCAAGCGACAGTGAGGCTATGGCCAAGAAAGACGGCGTCATCGAGATCGAAGGCTCGGTGCTCGAAGCTCTGCCCAACGCGATGTTCCGCGTTGAGCTGACGAACGGACACAAGGTCCTCGCGCACATCTCCGGGAAGATGCGCCAGCACTACATCCGCATCCTCCCCGAGGACCGCGTGATCGTGGAGCTGAGCCCGTACGACCTGACCCGCGGCCGGATCGTCTACCGCTACAAGTGATCCGCGAGCTGGAAAGGAACGGCACGGCAATCCTGCCGAGCACGAAGCCAGCGAGCACGAGGAAAGAACCATGAAGGTCAACCCCAGCGTCAAGCCCATCTGCGAACACTGCCGTGTGATTCGCCGCAAGGGCCGCGTCATGGTGATCTGCAAGAGCAACCCGCGTCACAAGCAGCGCCAGGGCTAGTCCCGGGCGCGTGACCGGCGCCGACGGTGTCCATCGGACACCAGGCTGCTCGAGCACGACCCACAACTGAAGATCGACAACGCAGTACCAGAACCCGGTCGCACGACGACCGGGGGACACCTCGGGGCGGAGGCCCGAGCACCGGTACTGCGCCACACCTCCATCGACAACAGGAGCAGCCATCACATGGCACGTCTAGCAGGCGTCGACATCCCGCGCGAGAAGCGCGTGGAGATCGCACTCACGTACATCTACGGCGTCGGCCGTACCCGCGCCGTCCAGGCACTGACGGAGACCGGTATCTCCGGTGACATCCGCGTCAAGGACCTGACCGACGACCAGCTCGTCGCCCTCCGTGACTTCATCGAGGGCAACTTCAAGGTCGAGGGTGACCTCCGCCGTGAGGTCGCCGCCGACATCCGCCGCAAGGTCGAGATCGGCAGCTACGAGGGTCTTCGCCACCGTCGTGGTCTCCCGGTGCGCGGTCAGCGCACCAAGACCAACGCTCGTACCCGCAAGGGACCGAAGCGCACCGTGGCAGGCAAGAAGAAGGCTCGATAGGAGACCCCGATGGCTACCCCCAAGACTGCCGCGCGCAAGCCGCGCCGCAAGGAGAAGAAGAACGTCGCTGTGGGCCAGGCCCACATCAAGAGCACGTTCAACAACACGATCGTCAGCATCACCGACCCGTCGGGTGCCGTCCTCAGCTGGGCGTCCTCGGGTGCCGTGGGCTTCAAGGGTTCGCGCAAGTCGACGCCGTTCGCGGCGCAGCTCGCTGCCGAGTCCGCTGCGCGTCAGGCGCAGGAGCACGGCGTCAAGAAGGTCGACGTCTTCGTGAAGGGCCCGGGTTCGGGTCGCGAGACCGCGATCCGCTCCCTCCAGGCCGCTGGCCTCGAGGTCGGCTCGATCAACGACGTCACGCCGCAGGCGCACAACGGGTGCCGCCCGCCCAAGCGCCGTCGCGTCTGACGCGAGGAGCAACCGGCCGCGCCCTGCTCGTCCCCTGACCGGATCCGTTCCGGCGAGGGCGGGCAGGGCCCGCGGCCATTCCTGGTCGTTCGATCGCGCACGTGTGTGCGCGTGATCACAACTCAACAGACCCGTCGGGGCCCATGCGGCCCCGTCGTACCGCCAAGTGTCATATAGCGGACACTTCGCCGAAAGGAATCCCACAGTGCTCATTGCACAGCGCCCCACCCTGACCGAGGAGCCGATCTCCGAGCACCGCTCGCGCTTCGTCATCGAGCCGCTCGAGCCGGGCTTCGGTTACACCCTCGGCAACTCGCTGCGCCGCACGCTCCTCTCCTCGATCCCCGGCGCGGCTGTCACCAGCATCCGCATCGACGGCGTCCTCCACGAGTTCAGCACCGTTCCCGGTGTCAAGGAAGACGTCACCGAGATCATCCTCAACATCAAGAGCCTGGTCGTCTCCAGCGAGCACGACGAGCCCATCACGGCGTACCTGCGCAAGCAGGGTGCCGGACAGGTCACCGCGGCGGACATCTCCGCTCCGGCCGGCGTCGAGATCCACAACCCGGAACTCGTCATCGCGACCCTGAACGACACCGCGCGCTTCGAGCTCGAGCTCACGATCGAGCGTGGCCGTGGCTACGTCTCGGCGACGCAGAACCGTTCCGAGTTCAGCGAAGCCGGTCAGATCCCGATCGACTCGATCTACTCGCCCGTCCTCAAGGTCACCTACCGCGTCGAGGCGACGCGTGCCGGTGAGCGCACGGACTTCGACCGCCTGGTCGTCGACGTCGAAGCGAAGCCGGCCATCACGCCGCGCGACGCCATCGCGTCGGCCGGTCGCACGCTGGTCGAGCTGTTCGGGCTCGCTCGCGAGCTCAACACGGCGGCAGAGGGCATCGAGATCGGCCCCGCGCCGGTCGACGCCGTGCTCTCGAACGAACTGCAGACCCCGATCGAGGACCTCGACCTGTCGGTCCGCAGCTACAACTGCCTGAAGCGGGAGGGCATCAACACGGTGTCCGAGCTCGTCGCCCTGTCGGAGACGCAGCTCATGAACATCCGCAACTTCGGTCAGAAGTCGGTGGACGAGGTCAAGGACAAGCTCACCGAGCTCGGCCTGTCCCTCAAGGACACCGTCCCCGGATTCGACGGCGCCCACTTCTACAGCGGGTACGACGAGGACGAGTCCAACAACTGACCTCGCGCTCACGCGCAAGCGCGCTGACACCGCGCGCACCACTTTCACCACTGGAGAACTGACATGCCGAAGCCCACCAAGGGCCCCCGCCTCGGTGGCGGTCCCGCCCACGAGCGCCTGCTCCTGAGCAACCTCGCCAACGCCCTCTTCACGCACGGTCGCATCACGACCACCGAGACGAAGGCCAAGCGCCTCCGCCCGGTCGCCGAGCGTCTCATCACGTTCGCGAAGCGCGGCGACCTGCACGCGCGTCGTCGTGTGATCAGCATCCTGCGCGACAAGTCCGTCGTGCACACGCTGTTCACCGAGATCGCTCCCCAGGTCGAGGACCGCCAGGGCGGTTACACCCGCATCACGAAGCTCGGCTTCCGCAAGGGCGACAACGCCCCGCTGGCGTCGATCGAGCTCGTCCTCGAGCCCGTCTCGAGCACGCCCGCTCCGGTCAAGCGCAACTCGGCTCCGGCCGCTGCTGCCGCCCCGGTCGACGAGCCCGCCGCCGACGAGACCACCGAGGAGGCCCCGGTCGAAGAGACCGAGACCACCGAGGAGTCCGCCCCGGTCGAGACCGAGTCCGAGACCGAGGCTGCTGCCGAGGTCGAGGCCGACGCCGCCGAGAAGTCGGACGACGCCGACACCAAGTAGTCCGGTGCCCTCCGGGGCGCTGCACCACCACGAGGAAGCCCCCGCGACCCAGGTCGCGGGGGCTTCCTCGCGTCCGAGGCTGGTCGTGCACACCGACTGCTCGGCGTACCGTCACGGGCCGGGTGCGACGGAAGGAAGTCATGGCGTTCCAGCACGTTGCGGGTCTGGGGACCCGGGTCTGGCGGTGGAGCCGGACCTCGGGCACACAGCCGCGCCTGCTGCACGCCGGCAAGGCCGCCGCCGCCGCGGTGATCGCCTGGTTCGTGGCGCGGCACATCCCGGGCGTCGCGGCCGAGTACCCGTACTACGCACCACTCGGCGCCGTCGTCGCGATGCAGACGACGGTGTTCGCGGGCATCCGGAGCGGTGTGCAGACCCTGGTCGGGATCGCCCTCGGCATCCTCATCGCCGCGTTCACGATGTGGGTCGGCGATCCTGGCTTCCTCGCGATCGCGCTCGCGGTCGGCGTCGGGGTGCTGGTCGGCGGGTTCCGCGTGCTGGGCGAGGGCAGCTCGTGGGTGTCCACCGCGGCGCTCTTCGTCCTGCTCGTCGGCGGTGCCAACGCCGAGGGGTACTCGCTCGGGTACCTCGTGCAGATGGCGGTGGGCGTCGTGATCGGGCTGCTGGTCAACTTCCTGGTGTTCCCGCCGCTGCACTTCTGGGACGCCGAACACCGCATCGACGCGGTGAACGGCGTGCTGGCGGACCACCTCGACGGGCTGGCAGCCGTGCTCGAGGAGGGCAAGCGCGACGAGAAGGCGTGGGACCACCAGCAGGACCGCCTGGACCGTGCGATCGCGGACGTCCGGTCACGGGTGGCGATCGCGCACGAGAGCCGTCGACTCAACCCCCGCGGTGCCCTGCGCGGGTCGCGGGCACGGCTCCAGAAGGACGGCGGACGCTTCCGCGCACTGGAGCGGGTCGCCTGGTACACGACCGACCTCACCGAGCTCGTGGCACGCTCCGGCCCGGTGTCCGAGGGCGTCGGGCGTCCGGACCCCGCGTTCGCCACCCCCATCGCCGAGGCACTGCGGAAGATCGCCAGCACGATCCGCGGCGACTCCCCGGAGGACCAGGCCGAAGAGGCCATCGCACGACTCGAGAGCGCGCTCGACGCATCGCGCGAGAACCCCTCGCACGTCGCGGTCACCTCGGCCGCGCTCGTCGCCCTGCGCGGGATCGTCGAGTCCGAGCGACGCGCCACCGACGACCTCGACACCCGGACCGGTCCGTCGGCTTTCGGCCGTCCGCGCGGCTGAGCGGGTACGGGCGGCCGCCGTCCGGCAGACCGAGCGCGGGCCGGGCGGCACGGATCACCCCCGCTACGGTGGTCACGTGGACGAGACGGTCGGCTTCCAGGACCCCGACAGCACGGGCGACGTGCGGCTGCGGCTGGACATCGCGTACGACGGAGCGGCGTTCTCCGGGTGGGCCCGGCAGCCCGGACTCCGGACCGTCCAGGGCGCCCTCGAGACCGCACTCGCCACCGTCTTCACCCGCTGGGGCGAACCGCCGTTGCTCACCGTCGCCGGACGCACCGACGCCGGGGTACACGCCACCGGGCAGGTCGCGCACCTGGACCTGTCGGCAGAACAGTGGGCAGCGCTGACCGCCAAGCGCGGGACGGGCCGGTCACCGCTCGACGGGTTGCTCAAGCGGGTCAACGGCATCGCGGCACCCGAGGGGGACGTCGTCGTCGCCGGTGCCTCGGTGGCACCCGCGGGGTTCGACGCCCGGTTCTCCCCGCTCTGGCGCCGGTACGAGTACCGGATCGCGGACGCCGACGCCCCGCGCGATCCACGTCGGCGTGGGCACACGGTCTGGCACGCGGCGCGGCTCGATCCGGCAGCGATGGAGCGCGGTGCGCTGACGTTGCTCGGGCTGCACGACTTCGCGACGTTCTGCAAGCCGCGCGAGGGGGCGACGACCATCCGGACGTTGCAGCAGTTCCGCTGGGACCGCGAGCCGGACGGCGTGCTGGTGGCGCGCCTCCAGGCCGACGCCTTCTGCCACTCGATGGTGCGGGCCATGGTCGGCGCGACCATCGCCGTCGGCGAGGGCCGCTTCGGCCCGGACCGCCTCGAGGAACTGCGCGTCGCCGAGGAGCGCACGAGCGCCTTCAAGACGGCGCCGGCGAAGGGACTGACGCTGACCGAGGTGGGCTACCCGGCAGACGCGGAGCTCGCGGAGCGGGCGGTGCAGACCCGGGCCCGACGGTCGGCGGACGGTACCGTCGAGGGATGAGCCCGCGCGAACCCCGTTCCGTCGTGTCCGTCGCCCCCGGAGTCGTCTTCGTCGAGGGCCCCGTGTCCAACTGGGTGGTGCTGGCCGAGGAGGACGGCGTCGCGCTGATCGACGCCGGCTACCCGGCCGACACCGACCTCGTGCTCGACACCGTGCGCGCCGCCGGACACGACCCCGCTGACCTGCGTCGCGTCTACGTCACGCACGGACACGTCGACCACGTCGGCGGCATCCCCGGGATCCTCGAGCGCCACCCCGGCGTCGAGGTGCTCGCCCACGCCGACGAGCTCGCCAACGTGCGCGGACCGGAACGGCAGCAGGTCACCCCGGCGGAGATCGGCGGCCGGCTCGCCAGCCCGCGCGTGCTCGCCTGGCTGGCACGGGCGATCCGATCCGACGCCCTGCGACCGACGACGGTGCCGTCCGCTCGCGCGTTCACCGGTGCGGACTTCGCGGGTCGGGCGATCGCACCGTTCCCGGCCGTCGGCCACACCGACGGCTCGACCGCGTACCTGCTGCCCGCGGCGGACGCGATCGTCACGGGCGACGCGGTCGTCAGTCGGCACGACACCCAGCCGGGGTCGTGGGCCCCGCGGCCGCGGATGATCACACCCTTCTTCACCGCCGACCAGGACCGCGCGCTCGAGTCGGCACGGGCGCTGCCGTTCCCGGCGCTCGTGCTGCCGGGACACGGACCGGCCGTCCGACGCGTGGGCGGGACCTGGCTACCGATCGGCTGATGCCGCGCGATCGGCTGATGTTGCCGAACGCAATCATTTACCTCGACGCAACCTGAACGACCCCGCAGGTCGGTAGCGTGCGGGCATGGCCAACACCCTCGGGCGCACTCTGCTGTGCGCCACGGCGGCCGCGACGCTCCTCGCGGCTCCACTCGTCACCGTCACCGCAGCGACCGCGAACCCCGAGGGGACCGACCTCGTCATCGAGGAGGCCTACCTGAAGGCGGGGAGCAAGGGCGCGTTCTACAACGAGAAGTTCGTCGAGATCGGCAACCCGACCGACGCCGCCGTGTCGCTCGACGGCTGGTCGTTGCAGTACCGGTCCGCCGCGGGCACCGGCACGTTCTCGGCCAGTGCGCTCCAGGGCACCGTGCCGGCCAAGGGCACCTTCCTGGTGTCGATGGCGGGCAACGGCGGGGCCAGCCCGGCTGGCGAGGACCTGCCCGCCGCCGACGACACCGCGACGCTCAACCCGTCGGGCACCACGGGCACGCTCGTGCTGTCCGACGCCACGGCACCCCTGGCGCTCGCCGCCGGACCCGTCACCACCGGAACCGACGGCGTGGTCGACCTGCTCGGCTACGGCGCCTCGAACACGTTCGAGTCGACCGTGCGCACCGTGACCGGGGACAACTCCGTGCCGAACGGCCTGGTCCGCCAGGGCACCACGGACACCGACGTCAACGGTGCGGACTTCTCCGTGACGACGACGCTCACCCCGCGGAACGCCGCGGGCGAGACGACGGCACCGACCGAGCCCACGGACCCGACCGACCCGGGTGACGGCGGGACCCCCGCGCCCGGCACCCCCGCCGAGACGGTGACCATCGCCCAGCTGCAGGGCACCACGGACACCTCGCCGTACGCCGGCAAGAACGTCACGACCGACGGCGTCGTCACCGCGGTCTACGGCACCGGTGGCTTCAACGGCTACACGATCCAGACCCCCGGCACCGGCGGTGCGATCGACCTCGGCGCCCACACCGCGTCCGACGCGGTGTTCGTCTTCTCGTCCGCCACCGCCGGCCTGGTGCACGAGGGCGACCACGTGCGGGTCACCGGTGCCGTGTCCGAGTACTTCGGCCTGACCGAGCTCACTGTGTCCGGGGCCTCGTCGCTGCAGCAGCTGGACGACACCGTCGCGGCGCCACAGCCCGCAGCGGTCGCGTTCCCGTCGTCCGACGCCCAGCGGGAGTCGCTCGAGAGCATGCTCGTCGCTCCCCAGGGCGCGTACACCGTCGCCGACAACTACACGACGAACCAGTACGGCGAGGTCGTGCTCGCCAGCGGCACGACGCGCCTGATCCAGCCGACGGAGGTCGGCCGACCGGGCAGCGCCGAGGCGAAGGCCGTCGAGGCCGACAACGCCGCGCGCAAGGTCACGCTCGACGACGGTGCGAGCACCAACTTCCTGACCCAGGCGAACCAGGGCATCCCGGTGTCGTGGCTCACCCAGGGCCCGGTCACCGTCGGGGCCGCCGCCACCTTCACCGAGCCGGTCGTCCTCGACTACCGCAACAACGGGTGGAAGTTCCAGCCGACCGCGCCGATCACGGGTGCGACCCCGGCCGCCGACCTGCCGGCGTCGTTCTCGAAGGTGCGCCAGCCGGCACCGCAGGACGTCGGTGGCGACCTGAAGCTCGCCGGCTTCAACGTGCTCAACTACTTCCCGACCACGGGCGACGAGCTCACCGGCTGCAAGTACTACACGGACCGTGCCGGTGACCCCGTCACGGTGAACTCGGGCTGCGACGCCCGCGGTGCCGCCGAGCAGGAGGACTTCCTGCGCCAGCAGGTCAAGATCGTGAAGGCCATCAACGGCCTGGACGCCGACGTCGTCTCGCTCGAGGAGATCGAGAACTCCGTCCGCTTCGGTCAGGACCGCGATGCCGCCGTGGCCACCCTGGTCGACGCGCTCAACGCCGCCACCGGCCAGGACACCTGGGCCTACGCGAAGTCCCCGGCCGTCGTGCCCGCGAGCGAGGACGTCATCCGCCTCGCCCTCATCTACAAGAAGGACCGCGTCGAGCCCGTCGGCGAGTCGACGATCCTGCTCGACGACGCGTTCACGAACGCCCGCCAGCCCGTCGCGGACGCGTTCCGCCCGGTCGGCGGCACCGCGGACGACGACTTCCTGGTGATCGCGAACCACTTCAAGTCCAAGGGCTCCGGCACCGGCGAGAACGCCGACCAGGGCGACGGGCAGGGGGCCTCGAACGCCGACCGCGTCGAGCAGGCGAAGGCCCTCGTGACCTTCTCCACCGACATGCAGGAGCAGTACGGCACCGACAAGGTGTTCATGCTCGGCGACTTCAACGCCTACAGCAAGGAGGACCCGGTGGTGGTCCTCGACGAGGCCGGCTACACCGACCTCGGCCCGGCGCTCGACAGCACCGAGTACTCGTACGTGTTCTCCGGCCTGAGCGGCTCGCTCGACCACGTGTTCGCGTCGGAGGCCGCGCTCGAGACGGTCACGGGCGTGGACATCTGGAACATCAACTCGGTCGAGTCGGTGGGCCTGGAGTACAGCCGCTACAACTACAACGCGACGAACCTGTACACCGACGACGTGTACCGGGCGAGCGACCACGACCCGATCCTGGTCGGGTTCGACCTGGACGCCGCGGGCACCGACCCGGGGACGGACCCGACGCCGGTGCCGACGCCGACGCCGACCCCGGTGCCGAACCCGACGCCGACCCCGACTCCGGTGCCGCCGGTCGACGGGATCACCCCGCCGGTTGCTCCGGTGGCACCGTCGGAGTCGTTGTTGACGGAGGCGAACCGTGGTGGGGTGTCGGCTCCGGCGTCGGCTCGTGCGGGGGAGACGATCACGGTGACGGTCGGCTCGGCGTCGGCCGGTGACGTCGTGAACGTGTGGTTGTTCTCGGAGCCGACGCTGATCGGGACGGCTGTGGTTGCTGCTGACGGGACGGTTCGTGTGACGATCCCGGCGGACACGGTGGCTGGTGCGCACCGTCTGGCGGTGACGGCTGCTGACGGGACTCTGATCGGGTGGACCCCGATCACGATCACCACGGATGGGCAGCTCGCGTTCACGGGTGCTGCGGGCCTCGGTGCCGGTGCGTTGGTGGCGTTCCTGCTGCTCGCGGCGGGCGCGGGTGTGCTGATCGTGCGTCGCCGACGTCGGACTGCGGCCGCCGCGGAGTAGTCCCCACGCCCCCCGGGCGCACTTGGTGAGCAGGAACGGTCGGGTTCGCTCAGCGGACCCGACCATTCCTGCTCACCATGCGCGGTGGGCGCGACCGCGCGACGGACGGGAGGCGCGGTGCGGGGCCGCCCCGCGCCTCCAGGCCGGCAGCCGGCCGCGTTTGACCGACGTACCCCGCGTCGGCTAGGCTCTCACCTTGGTCTGTGCGCCCCGCGCGCGGACAGTCAGATGAGCCCTCCAACCGAGGTGTTCCCCGTGCTTCTGCCCGTGGAACTCCCGACCGGAGTGGGATTCACGGACTCCTCACCTCGACACGAAAGCAGCACTCCTGTGACTCGCACGTTCTCACCGAAGCCGGCAGACGTCCAGCACGACTGGATCGTCATCGAAGCCACCGACGTCGTCCTCGGCCGTCTCGCCACCCACGCCGCGGCGCTCCTGCGCGGCAAGCACAAGGCCACCTTCGCCCAGCACATGGACATGGGTGACTTCGTCATCATCGTGAACGCCGACAAGGTCGCCCTGACCGGTTCGAAGCTCGCGAAGAAGGTCTACTACCGTCACTCGGGTTACCCGGGCGGCCTGACGGCGACCTCCTACCCGGAGATGCTCGAGAAGCACCCCACCCGCGCCGTCGAGAAGGCGATCCGCGGCATGCTGCCGAAGAACACCCTCGGCCGCGAGCAGCTCAAGAAGCTGAAGGTCTACGCCGGCGCGGAGCACCCGCACGCCGCGCAGCAGCCCAAGCCGTACATCTTCGACCAGGTCGCACAGTAGTTCCGGCCACGACGACTTCAAGGACACAGAAAACTCATGGCTCAGATCGCTGATTCCCTCGACCAGACCCCGGAGAGCTTCACCACGGAGAGCGCACCCGCCGCTGCCGAGGCCGCTCCCCGTCAGATCCTCAACGTCTCCGGCGGTGCCGTCGGGCGCCGCAAGGAGGCCATCGCGCGCGTCCGGCTCGTCCCGGGCTCCGGCACGTTCGTCGTGAACGGCCGTACGCTCGAGGACTACTTCCCGAACAAGCTGCACCAGCAGCTCATCAACGACCCCTTCAAGGTGCTTGAGCTCCTCGGCTCGTACGACGTCGTCGCCCGCATCACCGGTGGCGGCCCCTCGGGTCAGGCCGGCGCGCTCCGCCTCGCCATCGCCCGCACCCTGAACGAGATCGACCGCGAGAACAACCGCGCGACCCTCAAGAAGGCCGGCTTCCTCACCCGTGACGCCCGCGTCATCGAGCGCAAGAAGGCCGGTCTCAAGAAGGCCCGCAAGGCTTCGCAGTTCTCGAAGCGCTAGTCGTCACCGGCTGAAGATCGCAATGCCGCGTCTGTTCGGTACCGACGGGGTTCGTGGTCTCGCCAACGGCGAGCTGACGGCCGCGCTCGCACTGGGTCTTGCCCAGGCGAGCGCGGCCGTCCTCACACACGGACACCATGCCGACGCCCGCCGGGCGTCGGGTCGACCGCGCCCGCGCGCGGTCCTCGCGCGTGACCCGCGCGTCTCCGGCGAGTTCCTCGGTGCCGCCGTCGCGGCCGGGCTCGCCTCGGCCGGCGTCGACGTGCTCGACGCCGGGGTCATCCCCACCCCCGCCGCGGCGTTCCTCGTCGCGGACATCGACGCCGACTTCGGCGTGATGATCTCCGCATCGCACAACCCCGCTCCCGACAACGGGATCAAGTTCTTCGCCACGGGTGGCCGCAAGCTGCCGGACGAGGTCGAGGACCGCATCGAAGCGGCCATGCACGACCACTCCGCACCCACCCCCACCGGCATCGACGTCGGGCGCATCTCGCGGTTCGCCGACGCCGAGGACCGCTACGTGGTGCACCTGCTCGGCACGCTGCCGCACCGGCTCGACGGCATCCACGTCGTGCTCGACTGCGCGAACGGTGCCGCCGCCGGCGTCTCGCCCGAGGTCTTCGTCAACGCGGGAGCCCGCGTGACGCTCATCGGCGCCGACCCCGACGGCTGGAACATCAACGACGGCGTCGGTTCGACCCACATCGACAACCTCGCCCGCGCGGTGCTCGAGCACGGTGCCGACGTCGGCATCGCGCACGACGGGGACGCGGACCGCTGCCTGGCGGTCGACGCCGCGGGCAACGCGATCGACGGCGACCAGATCATGGCGATCCTCGCGCTGTCCCTGCAGGAGCGCGGACGGCTGAAGGACGACACCCTCGTCGCGACGGTCATGTCGAACCTCGGGCTGAAGCGCGCCATGGCCGACGCGGGCATCACCGTGATCGAGGCCGGCGTGGGCGACCGCTACGTGCTCGAGAAGATGACCGAGGGCGATTACTCCATCGGTGGCGAGCAGTCCGGCCACATCATCTTCAACGAGTTCGCCACCACGGGTGACGGCATCCTGACCGGGCTGCACCTGGTCGCCGAGATGGCGCGCACGGGCAAGACCCTGCAGGAGCTCGCCTCGTGCATGACGGTGTTCCCGCAGGTGCTGCTCAACGTCCGGGGCGTCGATCGTCACGGGCTCGCCGACCAGGGCGTGCAGGACGCCATCGCCGCCGCCAGTGAGGCGCTCGGGGACAGCGGTCGTGTGCTGCTCCGTCCGTCGGGCACCGAGCCGGTCGTTCGCGTCATGGTCGAGGCCGCTTCGCAGGACGACGCCCAGCGCATCGCCGAGGAGCTCGCCGCCGTCGTGCAGGACCGCCTGGCGCTCGACGCCGCGTAAGGTCCCCTCCGCAAGACACCGGTGTTCGCCGGTTGAACACGCGCAGAACGCGGTTCAGCTCGCGAACACCGGTGTTTTGCGCTGCGCTGCCCCCCCGCTCAGATCTTGCGGAGCAGGACCGAGTTCACCTTGTGGTTCGCGCCCTTCTTCAGCACCAGCGTGGCGCGGGAGCGCGTGGGCAGCACGTTCTCGATCAGGTTCGGCTCGTTGATCGCCCGCCAGACCTCGGTCGCCGTCCGGACCGCGTCCTCACGCGAGAGCGAGGCGAACCGGTGGAAGAACGAGTCGGGGCTCGAGAACGCCTCTTCCTGCAGGGCGAGGAACCGGTCGACGTACCAGGACTCGATGTCCTTCGTCTTCGCGTCCACGTAGATCGTGAAGTCGAACAGGTCGGACAGCGCGAGCCGCCCGTGCACCGGGGGCGCAAGCACGTTGAGGCCCTCGACGATGAGCACGTCGGGCTGCCGGACGACGATCTCGGCATCGGGCACGATGTCGTAGACCAGGTGCGAGTAGTACGGCGCGCGGACCTCGGTGGCCCCGCTCTTCACCTGGCTCACGAAGCGCAGCAGGGAGCGGCGGTCGTACGACTCCGGGAAGCCCTTGCGGTCCATGATCCCGCGGCGCTCGAGCTCGGCGTTCGGGTACAGGAAGCCGTCGGTCGTCACGAGCTCGACCCGAGGGGTGTCCGGCCAGCGCTTCGTCAGCTCGCGCAGCAGACGGGCGACGGTGGACTTGCCGACCGCGACGGAGCCCGCGACGCCGATGACGAACGGCGTGCGTCCGGCGCGCTCCCCGAGGAACCGGCTCGTCTCGGCGTGCAGGTTCCGCGCGCCGGCGGCGTAGAGCGTGAGCAGGCGGGACAGGGGCAGGTAGACCTCCTGCACCTCCTGCATGTCCAACCGGTCGCCGAGACCGCGCAGCTGCACGATCTCGGTCTCGGTGAGCGACAGGTGCTCCTTCGGGGCGAGCTGGGACCACTCGTCACGCGGGATCTCCACGAACGGGGTCGGGTGCGCGACGGCGGTCTCCGAGAACGGCATGGGATCGAGCGTACAGACGGGAGGCCCGGGGCACGTGAGCCGGTCGGCTCACGTGCCCCGGGCCTCCCGTCCAGTGCTCGGTGCGCGTCCGCAGGACGCGACGCGTCAGGCGGGGAGGGCCGCCTCGATGGCGGCGACGACCTCGGGGGCGTCCGGCTTCGTGGTGGGGCGGAAGCGCGTGACGGAGCCGTCGGGGGCGACGAGGAACTTCTCGAAGTTCCAGGCGACCCGGCCGGCCTTGCCGTCGGCGTCCGGGGTCTCCTTGAGGGCCTGGTAGAGCGGGTGGGCGCTCTTGCCGTTGACCTTGACCTTCTCGGACATCGGGAACGTGACGCCCCAGGTGGTGGAGCAGTACTCGTCGATCGCCTCGGACGAGCCGAGCTCCTGCAGGAACTGGTTGCTCGGGAAGCCCAGCACCGTGAACCCGCGGGGGCCGTACTGCTTCTGCAGGGCCTCGAGCTGCTCGTACTGCGGGGCGAGGCCGCACCGGGAGGCGACGTTCACGACCAGTACGGCCTTGTCGGCGTAGGCGCCGAACGTGGTGTCCTCGCCGTGCAGCGTGGTGATGGCGATGTCGTCGAAGCGTCCCATGGCCCGGACGCTAGTCCACGATGTCGAGATCGGCCTGACGGCGGACGAACTCGCCCATGTTCGGCACCGTGAACGCCACCTTGCCGCGCTCGGGCGCGTAGATGATGCCTTTCTCGATCAGTCCCTGTCGTGCCGGGCTGGTCCCCTTCGGTTCCGCACCGAGGCGCGATGCCACGACGGCCGTCCCGGAGACGCCGGCCGGATCCTCCGACATCGCCACGAGGTACTGCCGCTCCGCAGGTGTGGCACGGTCCCAGCGGGCCGGGAAGAAACCGCTGTCGAGTTCCGCGTTGCCGCGGTCGACGGCAGCTGCTGCGTCATCGTGGGTGATCCGTCGGTCGGCCGCGAGGTCCCACGCCGCCGCCCCGTAGGTCTGGAGGTAGTACGGGTACCCGCCCGAGGCATCGATGAGGAGATCGAGCGCCGCGGCATCGAAAGTCACCCCGGAACGGGCGGCCGGAACCGTGAGCGCGTCAGCGGCTGCTCCCGACGGCAGCGAGCCGATCTCCCGGTAGTCGAAGAGGCGCTCGGCGTAGGACCGGGCCGCCGTCAGCTTGGCCGGTACGTTCGGCAGACCGGCCCCGACCATCACGAACGGCCAGCCACGTTGTCCGGCCCGGTGCTGGACGGACAGCAGCGCGGACAGCAACTCGAGGTCGAGGTCCTGGACCTCGTCGATGAAGAGTGCGAGCGCGCGGTTCTGCTCCCGCAGCGCGGGGGCGAGGTCCTCGACGAGTTCCTCGAGGTCGATCTCGATGACGCCGGAGTCCGCGCGACCCTCGACGGCGGAGAACCCCAGGTCGAAGCCGATGTTCCCGAAGTGCACACCGAACGACGTGACCGTGCCGAGCGCGCGCTGCACGGCTGCGCTGACCGAGCGGCCGCGGGCAAGACGACGTGCTGCGAGCGCGATCTCCCGCGCGAGCCTCCGTCGAGCACCCTCGCGGCCGGACACGCTCGTCTGTCCTTCGACGTCGACGACCAACCACTCCGCGGCGTCAGCCTGCATGCGGAACTGGTTCAGGAGGACGGTCTTCCCGACCCCACGCAGCCCGTGGAGGATCATGCTGCGCGTTCCGAGCGCGCGCCGCGACCGTGCCACGACGAGGTCGAACGCCTCGATCTCGGCGTCGCGCCCGACCAGCTCCGGGGGGCGCAGGCCGGCGCCTGGCGAGTACGGGTTCAGTGCGGCGTGCATCGAGGAGACTCTACGCTTGTCTAACGGATTCCGCAGAATGCTCCCGATTGTGCTCGATTCGCTCCCCTCGGTCGCTTCGCAGGGTGGGCGTCCAGGCAGACCGTAGGATCGGTCCCATGTGTGGAATCGTCGGCTACGTCGGCAGCAACAGCAGCCAGGACGTCCTCCTCGGTGGCCTCCGTCGCCTCGAGTACCGCGGCTACGACTCGGCGGGCATCGCCGTCGTCGACCCAGCCGGAGACCTCGTGTCGGCCAAGAAGGCGGGCAAGCTCCAGGCCCTGGTCGACGAGCTCGAGTCGTCGCCGATCCCGGACGGCACGACGGGCATCGGGCACACGCGCTGGGCGACCCACGGTGGCCCGACCGACGGCAACGCCCACCCGCACCTGGCCGACGGCGACAAGCTCGCCCTCATCCACAACGGCATCATCGAGAACTTCTCCGAGCTCCGCGCCGAACTGCAGGCCGAGGGCATCGAGTTCCGCAGCGAGACCGACTCCGAGGTCGCCGCGCACCTGGTCGGACGCGCCTTCCGCGACACCGGTGACCTGACCGCCGCCATGCAGCAGGCCGTGCAGCGGCTCGAAGGGGCATTCACGCTCCTCGTCGTGCACGCCGACCAGCCCGGCGTCGTCGTCGGTGCCCGTCGCAACTCGCCCCTGGTGGTCGGGCTCGGCGACGGTGAGAACTTCATGGGCTCGGACGTCGCCGCGTTCGTCGCCTACACGCAGCGCGCGCTGTCGATCGGGCAGGACGAGATCGCCACGATCCGCCCCGACGGCGTCGACGTCATCCACTTCGACGGCACTCCGGCCACGCCGAGCGAGTTCGAGGTCAACTGGGACGCCTCCGCCGCCGACAAGGGCGGCTGGAGCTCGTTCATGGCGAAGGAGATCAGCGAGGAGCCCGAGGCCGTCGCGAAGACGATCCTCGGTCGCGTCCACGACGGCGCCGTCACGCTGACCGACCTCGACCCGATCGCCGAGCGCCTGGCGACCGTCGACCGCGTCATCGTGATCGCCTGCGGTACCGCCGCCTACGCCGGCATCCTCGGCAAGTACGCCATCGAGCAGTGGGCCCGCATCCCGGTCGAGGTCGAGCTCGCGCACGAGTTCCGCTACCGCGACCCGGTGCTGAACGAGCGCACCCTGGTCGTCTCGATCAGCCAGTCCGGCGAGACCATGGACACGCTCATGGCCGTCAAGTACGCCCGTGAGCAGGGCGCGCAGGTCCTGTCGATCTGCAACACCCAGGGCGCCACGATCCCGCGTGAGTCCGACGCCGTGATCTACACGCACGCCGGGCCCGAGGTCGCCGTCGCGTCGACCAAGGCCTTCATCGCCCAGGGCGTCGCGCTCTACCTGCTCGGGCTGCACCTGGCGACGCTGCGCGGCACGCTCACCACCGAGCAGATCGCCGAGCAGGTGGCCGAGCTCGAGGGGCTCGCCCCGAAGCTGCAGCAGACCATCGAGGACGCCGCCGGCATCAAGGACCTGGCGCGCTGGATGGCGGACACCCGGAGCGTGCTGTTCCTCGGCCGCCACGTCGGCTACCCGATCGCACTCGAGGGCGCCCTCAAGCTCAAGGAGCTCGCGTACATCCACGCCGAGGGCTTCGCCGCCGGTGAGCTCAAGCACGGCCCGATCGCCCTGATCGAGCCGGGCCAGATCGTCTTCGTCATCGTGCCCTCGCCGCGCGACCCCCGATCGCTGCACCCGAAGGTCGTTTCGAACATCCAGGAGATCCGCGCCCGCGGTGCCCGGGTGATCGCGATCGCCGAAGAGGGTGACGCCGCGGTGCTGCCGTTCGCCGACGAGGTCCTGCGGATCCCGCTGGCGACCCCGCTGTTCGAGCCGCTGCTCGCCGTGGCACCGCTGCACATGTTCGGCATGGAGCTCGCCGCGGCCAAGGGCCTCGACGTCGACCAGCCACGCAACCTCGCGAAGTCGGTCACCGTCGAGTAGTCGCGACGGTGATCATCGGGATCGGGGTCGACGTGGTCGACCTGGAGCGGTTCGAACGGGTGCTGGAGCGCACACCGGCGATGCGGGCGCGGCTGTTCACGCCGTCCGAGCAGGTCCGTGACGGCGAACCCCGGCCGATCGCGTCCCTCGCTGCACGGTTCGCGGCGAAGGAAGCCCTGATCAAGGCCTTCGGGTCGAGTGCCGGACTGAGCTGGCAGGACCTCGAGGTCGTGTCCGACGACCAGCGGAACCCGTCGCTCACCCTGCACCAGGGGGCCCGGCAGGTGGCGGACGCGCGTGGCGTGACGTCCGTGCACCTGTCGCTCTCGCATGATGGAGGGATCGCGACCGCGTTCGTGGTCCTGGAAGGAACAGACGTGGTCCTGGAGGGGACGGTTCAGTGAGTGCGTTCACCGGGATCACGGTCGACCGTGGGGCCCTGATCGAGAACTACGCGACGATCGCCGACCGGGTCGCCCCGGCCGGCGTCATCGCCGTGGTCAAGGCGAACGCCTACGGCCACGGGGCCCTCGACGCCGCGCAGGCCTTCGTGGACGCCGGTGCCGAGTGGCTCGGGGTCGCCGACATCGACGAGGCCGTCGCGCTCCGTCAGGGTGGCATCGACGAGGGCGTCCGGATCCTCGCGTGGCTGCACGCCCCCGACGAGGACTTCCGTCGCGCCGCGCAGTTCGACGTCACGCCCGCGGTGTCGAGCGTCGAGCAGCTCTCCGCAGCAGCCGACTCCGACGTCCGCGCCGTGCACCTGTGCGTCGACACCGGCCTGAGCCGGAACGGTGCGGTCGAGTCCGAGTGGGCCGAGCTCTTCGCGACCGCCGGCGCCCTGGCCCGCGGCGGCAACCGCACCCGGGTCGAGGGGCTCATGTCCCACCTGTCGAACGCGTCGCGCACCGACGACCTCGACCAGGACGCCGCACTGCAGCGGGCGCTGGACGGCCTCGCCGCGAACGGCATCGTGCCGGACGTGGTGCACCTCGCCGCGAGTGCCGCGAGCATCGCCGTGCCGGAGACCCGCCACGACCTGTCCCGCGTCGGACTCGCCCTGTACGGGCTGAGCCCCTTCGACGGTCGCACCTCGGCCGACCTGGGGCTGCGCCCGGCGATGCGGGTCACCGCCGCCGTGCTCCGCACCGTGCCGGTCGCCGCGGGCGACGGTGTCTCCTACGGCTACACCTGGCGCGCCGAGACGGACACCCGTCTCGCCGTGATCGGCCTCGGCTACGCGGACGGCTTCGACCGCGACTTCGGCAACCGGGTCTCGGTGCGGATCGGCGACCGGACGTTCCCGGTGGTCGGACGTGTCGCGATGAACGCCATGCACGTCGACATCGGCGATGCCGACGTGCAGGTCGGTGACGAGGCCGTGCTGTGGGGCGACCCCGCGAACGGCGACCCCGCCGTCGAGGACTGGGCCGACGCCATCGGCACGATCAACTACGAGGTGGTCGCCCGGATCGGCCGCAGCGTGGAACGGAGGACGACGTGAGCTCCGCACCGCTGCGTCAGGCGCGCATCGACCTCGACGCCTACCGGGCCAACCTCGACCGTGTCCGCGAGTGGATGGACCCGGTCGCCGTGATGGCGATCATGAAGGCCGACGCGTACGGGCACGGCCTCGAGCCGATCGCGCTCGCCGCCGTCGACGCCGGCATCCGCTGGATCGGCGTGCTGACGGTGCCCGCGGCCCTGCGGCTGCGCTCGATCGGCGTCGGCGAGGACGTCCACCTGTTCACCTGGCAGCACGACCCCGACCTGGACTTCCGTGACGCCATCGACTCGGCCGTCGACCTCGGCGTCTCGAACGTCGCCGAGCTGCAGCGCATCGTCGACGCCGTCGACCAGCGACCGGCCCGGGTGCACCTCGGCGTCGACTCCGGCCTGCACCGCGACGGCGCGACCCCGGCGGACTGGCCGGCGCTCGTCGAGCTCGCCCGGGACGCCCAGCGGAACGGCCGCATCGAGGTCGTCGCCGCGTACACGCACCTGGCCGAGGCGTCCGACCACGAGGACAGCGCCGCGGTCGCCGTGTTCGACGCCGCGATCGAGATCGCCGAGGACCTGGGGCTCGACGTCCCGATGGAGCACGTCGCCGCGTCGCTCGCGGGGCTGGAGCGCAAGGAGTTCCGCAAGGACATGGTCCGGATGGGCGCGAACCTGTTCGGCATCCCCGGAGCCGACGGCGTCTCGGCGGCCGACCTCGGACTCGAGCCGGTGATGACCCTGACCGCGTCGGTCGCGAAGACGAAGCGCGTCCCCGTCGACACCGGCGTCTCCTACGACTACACGTACCGCACGGCGACCGAGACGACCCTGGCGCTCGTGCCCGTCGGGTACGCCGACGGGGTCCCGCGTCTGGCGCAGGGCCGCATCGAGGTCGCGATCGGCGGCAAGCGCTACCCGATCGCCGGCCGCGTCGCGATGGACCAGTTCCTGGTGGACGTCGGCGAGGACGACGTGCAGACCGGCGACTCCGTCGTGCTGTTCGGCACCGGCGAGCACGACGAGATGACCGTGCTCGAGTGGGGCGCGGCGCTCGAGACCATCGGCGAGGAGATCGTCTGCCGCATCGGCAGCCGTGTGCCCCGGTTCTACGAGGGCCACGACATCGAGGGACGGGTCGGGGAGTACCTGCGGGGCGAGCGGCCGTGACCGAGTTGCCGCACGTCCTGCTCGACACCACCGTCGACGGCACCGAGGCGATGGGGGAGCTCGGGGCCCGGTTGGCCGCGGTGCTGCGCGCGGGGGACCTCGTCGTGCTGACCGGGCCGCTCGGTGCCGGCAAGACGACCCTGACGCGCGGGCTCGGCGCCGCACTCGGCGCACGCGGCCAGGTGTCCAGCCCGACCTTTGTCCTCGCCCGGACGCACCCGACGGCCGCCGGCCCCGACCTGGTGCACGTCGATGCCTACCGTCTGTCCGATCCGGTCGAGCTCGACGACCTCGACCTCGACTGGGACGCCGCCATCGTGGTCGTCGAGTGGGGTCGCGGCATGGTCGAGGGCATCAGCGACAGCGTGCTCGACGTCGAGATCACCCGTGCCACCGGTGCCGATGACGCAGCTGCCGACGACACGGATCCGGACGACGTGCCCGACGAACCCCGCCGCGTCGTCGTCACCGTCACCGGTCCGCGTTGGGACGGCGTGGTCCTCTGACCCAGCACCGATGACCAGGCGTGGTACCGACGATCCAGGCGGTCGCCAGCGACGTCGACATCGTTCGCCGTGCGATCACGACGGACAACGCGTCAATGTTTGGAAGTTCCACCGGAACTTATAACTCAAAGCCCATTTTGCTTATGATGACAGGATGCGTCGAGAAGACTTCCGATCAGAACGCTTCGGCACACTCGCCACGCGTCCGTTGTCGGAGTGGCCGCACGCCTACTTCCTCCCCGCGCCGTTACCACGTGAGCTCGTCCTCGAGCCGATGACGAACGCCGCAGTGTCCCGCGCGGACATCGCGATCGGTCGGCTCGCCGGGCTCGGGCAGCTCATCCAGGAACCGGAACTCCTGCTCGGCCCGTCCATGGCGCAGGAGGCGCTGGCGAGTTCGCGCATCGAGGGGACCCAGGCGTCACTGAGCGATGTGCTCAGCGTCGAGAACGACGACGAGATCCTCGACGAGGATCTCCGCGAGGTGGACAACTACCTCCGGGCCGCCCGCGAGGGAGTGGCGCTCCTCGCAGATCTCCCCATCACCCAACGGTTCATCTGTTCGCTCCACGAGACCCTGATGCGGGAGGTCCGTGGAGACGAGAAGTCGCCCGGTGAGCTTCGTCGCTCACCAGCGTGGATCGGATCTCCGAACGCTCGACCGGAGACTGCCCGGTTCATCCCGCCGCATCAGGACCACCTTCCCGAGACCCTTGACGACTGGGAGCGTTTCGTCAACGCACCACTGGACTCGATGTCGGTCACGGTGAAGTGCGCCCTGATGCACTACCAGTTCGAGACGATCCACCCGTTCCTCGACGGCAATGGTCGGATCGGGCGCCTCCTGATCGGGTTCTCGCTGATCGCAGACGGCATCCTGCCCGCGCCGATCTTGCACATCTCGGGGTACTTCGAACAACACCGCACCGAGTACTACGAGCGGTTGCAGGCCGTTCGGGAGCGCGGAGAGGTCAACGAGTGGATCCAGTTCTTCGCCGAGGCGGTGGCCGTCCGAGCGAATGACAGCGCCGAGCGGATCCGGAAGCTCGTGGAGATCCGCGAGCGGTACCGCCTCGCTGCGCGGACGGAGCGTTCGGCGCTCCCCGGGCTCGTCGACGTGATCTTCAAGAACCCCGTCCTCACGGTGGCGTCGGTCCGGAGGGCGCTCGGGGTGTCACAGCCGACGGCATCCGCGTTGCTCCGTCGAGCCGAGGAGTACGGCTGGCTCCGGTCACTCGGGCGAGCGGGCAGAGGCGGTCGCGAGCGCTGGCGTGCCGACGAGATCTGGAACGCGGTCGCTGGCAGCCTCGACGAGGACTGACCCCTTGCCCCGCCCCGCCTACGATGGACGGGTGCTGCTCGCGATCGATACCTCCGCCGGGACCTCCGTCGCCGTCGTCGACCCGGCCACCGGCCAGGCCCTCGCGACCCGCGACACCGAGGACAGCCGCCGGCACGCCGAGGTGATCGGCCCCTTCCTCGCCGAGACCCTCGCCGAGGCCGGCATCACCGGAGCCGACGTCACCGGCGTCGTCGCCGGCATGGGCCCGGGCCCCTTCACCGGCCTGCGCGTCGGAATCGCCGCCGCCCGCACCTTCGCCGCCGCTCGCGGCGTCCCCGTCCTGCCCCTCGTCAGCCACGACGCCGTCGCCCTCGACCAGCGGGACTCGGGGATCGCCGGTCCGTTCGTCGTCCTCACGGACGCCCGCCGCCGCGAGGTCTACTGGAGCGCCTACGACGCCGACGGCGTCCGCGTGGCCGGCCCCGGACTCGCCAAGCCCGCCGATCTCGACGACGCGATCCGCGCCTCCCGGCCCGCAGCGGTGCGCTGGGACCGCGTGACGGTTGCGTCCATCCCGGCCTGGAGGCTCGGCTCGCTCGCCGCGGACCGGCTCGCGTCCGGTGCGGCGTTCGACCAGGACACGCCCCTGTACCTGCGCGACCCCGACGTCACGGTGCCGGGTGCGCCGAAGCGGGTGAAGCAGTGACCCTGCCGGACGGGCTCCGCCTGCGGCGGGCACACCCGCAGGACCTCGACGACATCATGTGGCTCGAGCACGTCTCGTTCCCGACGGACGCCTGGTCGGCTTCGCAGATGTCCGGCGAGCTGTACTCACCGCACGGGTACTACGTCGTGATCGAGACGGTCGACGACACGTCCGCGCCGCTGGTCGTCGGGTACGCCGGGCTCTCGTCGCTCGCGGGCAACCCGGTCGCCGACGTGCAGACCATCGCCGTCGCCGCGGACCAGCGCGGCAAGGGGCTCGGGAGGGTCCTGTTCACGGAACTGCTTGACGAAGCGCAGCGCCGCGGTGTGCGCGAGGTGTTCCTCGAGGTGCGCGCGGACAACCCCGTGGCACAGGCGATGTACACGGCGTTCGGGTTCGAGCACATCGCGACCCGGCCGCGCTACTACCAACCGGACGGCGTCGACGCGTGGGTGATGCGGGCGGAACTGCCCGGCCCGGACGCCGAGCGGTCGTCCGGCGTCGGACCCATCGGACAGGAGGCCCTCGGTGAGCGCGACTGAACCACTGGTGCTCGGCATCGAGACCAGCTGCGACGAGACGGGCGTCGGCATCGTGCGGGGGAGCACCCTGCTGGCGAACGTGATCGCCTCGAGCATGGACGAGCACGCGCGCTACGGCGGGGTCGTGCCCGAGGTCGCCGCACGGGCCCACCTCGAGGCGATGACCCCGACGCTGCACGAGGCGCTCGAGCGTGCCGGCGTCACCCTCGACGAACTCGACGCCGTCGCAGTGACCGCCGGGCCGGGCCTGGCGGGGGCGCTCATGGTCGGGGTGGGCGCGGCGAAGGCGCTCGCCGTGGCCACGGGCAAGCCCCTGTACGGCGTGAACCACCTGGTCGGGCACGTCGGCGCCGACGTGCTGCGCGAGGACGGCAGTGGGATCGAGCTGCCGACGATCGCGCTGCTGGTCTCCGGTGGCCACACGTCGCTGCTGCTGGTGCGGGACCTGGTCGGCGACGTCGAACTGCTCGGCGAGACGATCGACGACGCGGCGGGCGAGGCGTTCGACAAGGTCGCGCGGCTGCTCGGCCTGCCCTACCCCGGCGGCCCGCAGATCGACCGTGCGGCGGCTGAGGGCGACCCGACGGCGATCCGGTTCCCCCGGGGACTGACGCTGCCGAAGGACATGGCCGCGCACCGGTACGACTTCTCGTTCTCGGGGCTCAAGACCGCCGTCGCACGGTGGGTCGAGCGCTGCCGCGACGAGGGCCGCGAGGTGCCGGTGGCCGACGTCGCCGCGAGCTTCCGCGAAGCCGTCGTCGACGTCCTGCTGACCAAGGCCCTGAACGCGTGCCGCGACACCGGCGTCGACCGGCTGCTGCTCGGTGGCGGGGTCGTCGCGAACGCCCGACTGCGACAGGTCGCCGAGGAGCGCTGCGCGGCCGCGGGCGTGCGGCTCCGGATCCCGCCGTTCGACCTGTGCACGGACAACGGCGCGATGATCGCCGCCGTCGGCGCCCGACTCGTGGCCGAGGGGCACGCGCCGAGCGACCTCGGCATCGCCGCCGACTCGACCCTGCCGGTGACGACCGTCCAGGTCTGACCAGTTCGGCCCCGGTCCTTCTTCGGGAGCCTGTGGGAGGATTCACACGGGCGTCGGAGAGACCGGACGCCCGAGAGGGGTGGACGGTGTCCGATCAGAACGAGTGGCCGAAGCCGGGCGAGACGCCGAACGGCCCGGCGAACGGACAGCCCGACGGCACGCCCGCCCCGGACGCCCCGCAGGCTCCTGACGCACCGCAGGCGCCGTCGGCCCCGGAAGCGCCCCAGAACCCGTACGGCCAGCAGCAGGACCCGTACGCGGCCCCACAGCAGCAGAACCCGTACGGCGCTCCGCAGCAGCCGCAGAACCCGTACGGTCAGCAGCAGCAGAACGCGTACGGGCAGCAGCAGAACCCCTACGCGGCACCGCAGGCTTCGTCGAACCCGTACGGGCAGCAGCAGCAGCAGAACGCGTACGGCGCCCCGCAGAACCCGTACGGCCAGCAGCAGAACCCGTACGCGCAGCAGCAGAACCCGTATGCGCAGCAGCAGCAGCCCTACGCGTCGAACCCGTACACGTACCAGCCCTACGCGCAGCGCCCGAAGACGAACGTCCTGTCGATCCTGTCGATCGTCTTCGCGTTCGGCGGCATCATCATCTGGCCGCTCATCATCCTGACGAGCCCGGCCGGCGCGATCATGGGCCACATCGCCCTCGGCAAGATCAAGCAGACCGGCGAGGGTGGCCGCGGCCTGGCGCTCGCCGGCATCATCGGTGGCTGGATCCTGACGGGCCTGTTCATCCTGATCGTCGCCCTGGTGTGGATCTCGATCGCGAACGCGTCGGACTACTCCGACTACTCCGACTACAGCTCGAACTCCGGCGCCTTCGTCAGCTGACGCAGCCGCTGACGCTGACGCTGCCGCTGGCGCGCTCGCAGCACCGCACGCGGCCCCCGGCCGTCAGCCGACCGTGTCGGTGAGCCGCTCGCACAGGATCGCCGTGTGGCGTCCCTCCAGGCGGGTGAGCACGAGCGTGACGCGACCCGATCCGCGCAACCGCAGCCGTTTGCGGAACTGCGCCGGGTCGACGTCGACGCCGCGCTTCTTGATCTCGACGGTGCCGATGCCGTCGGCGGCGAGCCGTGCGGCCAGTCGCTTGACGTCGAGCGGCATCGTGTCGAGCACCCGGAAACCCTGCGCGAAGGGGGTCGTGACGGCGCGGTCGGACGTGACGTAGGCGATGCCCTCGGACAGCATGTGCCCGTCGAGGCCTCGTGCCAGGTCGCCGATCAGCCGTGCGCGGATCACGGCGCCGTCGGGCTCGTACAGGTAGGCACCGAGCGGTCCGACCTCGGCGTCGTCGGCGTCGGCCGCTCCGGTCATCTCGGCGATGCCGTGTGCACCGATGACGGTCGCAGCGCGGCGGATCCCGGGGCGGGCGAGGGGGCCGAACCACAGGGCGAGCTCCACGACCTCGCGGTCGACGGAGGTCCACTGCGCCTCGGCGGTGTCCGGGATCAGGTCGCGGTCGATGCCCGGTCCGAGCTTCACGCCGGTCGGCGTCGTCGTCGCCGCGGCGAACACGGTGTCGAGCGAGGGCGACCAGTCGTCGGGGTCGGCGAGCCGGCGGGTGTCCGAGTGGCCGGAGGTGCGTCGTGCGGGGTCCATCCACACGCCGTCCACCGAGGACAGGTCGAAGGACGCGGCATCACCGAGCTCCACCCGCGCGTTCGGCCAGACCGCGAGGTTGTGGGTCGCGACGGCCGCCGTCACCTCGTCACGGTCGACGGCGGTGACGTCGAGGTCGAGCGCCGCCATCGCCATGGCGTCCCCGCCGATGCCGCAGCCGAGGTCGGCGACCCGGGTCAGGCCGGCCGCGGCGAAGCGTCCGGCGTGCTGGGCCGCGACCTGCAGCCGGGTGGCCTGCTCGAGCCCGGCCTCGGTGAAGAGCATGCGGGAGGCGAAGTCGCCGAACTTGCTACGGGCCTTCAGCCGCAGTTTCGCCTGGGTCAGCACCGCGGCGACCAGCCGGGGATCGTGTCCCTCGGCGCGCAGCCGGGACACCACGCGGACGATCTCGCCACCGTCGGAGACACCCGGGGTACGGTCGAGCAGGGCCATCCCGTCGGAGGTCAGCAGTGCGGTGAGTTCGGCGGCGTCCATGCGTCGATCCTCGCAGGTGCTGCGTGTTCTCCGGATGTGCTGGCACTCGGATTGACCGAGTGCCAGAGGCCCCCTAGAGTTGGCGTTGGCACTCTCCTGTGCGAAGTGCCAACCCGGTTTTCATCTGTACCGAGTCCGTACCGAGAAAGAAGAGGTCACCGTGGCCGTCAGCATCAAGCCGCTCGAGGATCGCATCGTCATCCGCCAGGTCGAGGCGGAGCAGACCACCGCTTCCGGTCTGGTCATCCCCGACACCGCGAAGGAGAAGCCCCAGGAGGGCGAGGTCGTCGCCGTGGGTCCGGGTCGCATCGACGACAACGGCAACCGCGTCCCGCTCGACGTCGCCGTGGGTGACAAGGTCATCTACTCCAAGTACGGCGGAACCGAGGTCAAGTACTCGGGCGAGGACCTGCTGGTCCTGTCGGCCCGCGATGTCCTCGCGGTCATCGTTCACTGAGTCGAGTACTCACCACGGACGCCCCGTCCGGCCTTCGGGCCGACGGGGCGTTCGTGCGTCCGGGGCCGGTCACCCGGGTGCGCCGGTCCTGATCGGTCCGCTATCACCTCGCCTGGAGGCCCGGTGCGCGTCCCACGCGTCGGCGGTCGTTCCTAGGATGGTTCCGTGAGTGAACCGAGTCCGGCGCGACCCGTCCGCAGCGAGGCATCCGTCGGCGTGGTGCAGGCCATCGTGGCCTACGGGCTCTGGGGGCTGATGCCGCTGCTCTTCGCGGCCATGGCCCCCGCGGCGGCGTTCGAGATCGTGTCGTGGCGGATCGTCTTCGGCCTGGTGTTCTGCGCGGTGGCGATCGCGGTGACCCGGTCGTGGCTCCGCACCCGCACCCTGATGGCCCAGCGCCGTGTGATGCTCGTGATGGGGCTCGCCGCCGTCCTGATCCTGGTCAACTGGACCGTCTACGTCCTCGCGACGACCACCGGCCACACCGTCGAGGCCGCGCTCGGCTACTTCATCAACCCGCTCGTCACCATCGCGCTCGGCGTCGTGGTCCTGCGCGAACGCCTGCGTCCGGCGCAGTGGGCGGCCGTCGGGCTGAGCGTCGTGGCGGTCGTCGTCATCGCGATCGGCTACGGGCAGATGCCGTGGATCTCGCTGGCCCTGGCGTTCTCGTTCGGACTGTACGGCCTGGTGAAGAAGCGGGTCGGCGGCACCGTGGACGCCCTGAGCGGCCTGACGATCGAGACCGTGTGGCTGCTGCCGATCGCGGTCGTGGCGCTGGTAGTGCTCGGTGTGACCGGGCTCGGTGGCGGCGTGACGTTCACGAGCGAGGGCTGGGGGCACGCGGTCATCACGGTGCTGACCGGGCCGGCGACCGCGGTGCCGCTGCTGCTCTTCGCGTCGTCGGCACGCCGGGTGAGCCTGTCGACGCTCGGGCTGACCCAGTACCTGGCGCCCGTGATGCAGCTGCTCGTCGGGGTGCTCGTGCAGCACGAGGAGATGTCGGCCGGACGCTGGTTCGGCTTCGGCATCGTGTGGCTCGCGCTCGTGGTGCTGACGGCGGACTCGTTCGCCGCCGCGCGGGCGTCCCGTCGCCGGGCGCTCGCACCCACCCAGGCCGAGCCGGTCTGACGGACGCACCACGGGCCTCCAGGCCGACGCCAAAGCGACAGGCCCCCACGGAAGTTCCGTGGGGGCCTGTCGCTTTCGCGAGCGGTGCTGGGCTGAGCCCTACTTCTTCACCGCACCCTGGATGGCGCTCTGGTAGACGGGCTTGTTGTCGCCGTCGAACTTGTAGATGCCGATGTAAGCGGCCGACGGGTCGTTGTTCTCGTCGAACGGACCGATGCCGGACGGGCCGGTGTAGTGGATGTCCTTGCCGTCGTCCAGGAGCGTCTTGCACTCCTTGAACGTGGCGCACTCGGTGCCGCCGTCAGCACCCGACACCGCAGCCATGTTGGCCTGGATGGTGCCGGAGTCGGTGCCCTTGCCCTTCACCGCGGCGAGGGCGGCGAGGACGGTGGCGTCGTAGGACTCCGCCGCGTACGAGTAGTCGGCGAGCGTCTTGCCCGACGAGTCCTTGTAGAACGCAGCGAGCTGCTTCTTGAAGTCGTCCTTCGGCGAGGCACCGGGGATGGTGCCCTGGGCACCGGTCAGGGTGCCCTTGTCGAAGTCCTTCGAGTAGTCCGCCGTGTTGCCGTCGGACATGTAGATCTTCGCCTCGTTGCCCTGCGAGACGAGCTCCGGGATGATCGACTTCGTCTCGTCGAAGGCCAAGACGACGATCGCGTCGGGCTTCGCGGCCAGGGCCGCGGTCACCTCGGACGAGAACGTGGTCTGGCCGGGCGGGAACTCCTGGCCCTCACCCTTGCCGCCGTAGACGACCTGGCCGCCCGACGCCTCGACCGCAGCCTGCACCGAGTTGCGGAGGCCGGTGCCGTACGTGTCGTTGAAGACCAGGAAGGCGACCTTCGCGTTGCCGTCACCGGTCACGAGCTGGCCGAGCGCGGAACCCTGCACCGAGTCCGGCGGTGCGGTCCGGTAGTAGTACGACGAGTAGCCGGAGAGGTCGGTCGCGGTGTTCGCGGGCGAGATCTCGACGATGCAGTTGCTCGTCAGCTGGTCGATGACGTTCAGCGTGACCGACGAGGACTCGGCACCGATCGCGACCGGCACCTTCGCGTTGACGAGCTTCGTCGCGGCCGAGCTCGACACGGTCATGTCGTTGCTGTCGCCGGAGTCGGTCGCCGGGTCGATCGTGACGTCCTTGTCGAGGACGCCGCCCGCGGCGTTGATGTCCTTGACGGCCAGGCCGACACCGGACTCGGCCGGCGGGTTGAGGTAGGCCAGCGAACCGGTCAGGGGCAGGATCGTGCCGATCTTCAGCGCGTCCGTACCGGGGGTGTCCGGGGCCTTGCAGCTGGCGGCGGGATCCTTCTTCGCATCGCTCGACGCCGAGCTCGAGGGGGAAGCACTGCCGGTGGTGGAACACGCGGCGAGGAGGACGGCTGCTGCGCCCGCCAACGCCAGTGCCGCGGTGGCACGGGTGGTTCTGATCATCCGTGGAGCCCTTTCTCTGCGCGGAGGCTGTGCCGCTTCGGGTGAATGCGACGCCTCCACTGGATGTCGAGAAACGTAGGGTCCATGTGTTTCGCCCGTGTGACGGGGCGGTACGCAAAGGTGTTTCGTTACCGAGCCGTGACGTTCCTGTGCGCAGGGACAGGGATCGGCGCAGGAGCGACGGTGCCGTCGTGGCGACCCGACCTGCGCCAGGCGGATGGTCCGGCAGGGCGCCCGGGAGGCCCGGCGTACGTTCCGCCGCATGAGCGACTTCCAGCCCACCACAGCCATCGTCACCGGCTCCGAATCCGGGATCGGCCGTGCGACCGCCGTCGCACTCGCCGAAGCCGGCATGGACGTCGGCATCACCTTCCTGTCCGAACCCGACCGTGCCGAGGAGACCGCGGAGGAGGTCCGGAAGATCGGCCGTCGTGCCTTCGTCGAGCAGATCGACGTCTCCGACCTCGCCGGGGCGGCCGCCGTCGTCGACCGCCTCGTCTCGCAGCTGGGCGGCGTCGACGTCTTCGTGGCCGACGCCGGCACCGGCGACAACGCCCCGTTCCTCGAGATGACCCTCGACCAGTGGCGCCACACGGTGTCGACCGACCTCGACGGCGCCTTCGTCACGATGCAGGCCGCCGCGAAGCACATGGTGCAGGCCGGCGCCGGCGGCCGGATCATCGGCATCACGAGCGTGCACGAGCACCAGCCCCGCTACGGCTCGAGCGCCTACGACGCCGCGAAGCACGGTCTCGGCGGCCTGCTGAAGACCATGGCGATCGAGCTCGCCGAACACGGCATCACCGTGAACGCCGTCGCCCCCGGCGAGATCGCCACCCGGATGACCGGCGCCGAGGACGAGGACCCGCACACCATCGACCGCCCCGGTGTGCCACTCGGCCGTCCGGGCAACGCGTGGGAGATCGCGGCAGCCGTGGCGTTCCTGGCCTCGCGTGCGTCGTCCTACATCACCGGGGTGTCCCTGCCGGTGGACGGCGGGATGCTGCAGATGGGCCCGCACGGTGGCTCGCACATCACGTCGAACGACTGGCGTTCGGCGTAGTGGCTCGGCCGGAGGCCCGGCGGCCCGGCCAGCGGGCCGGTCGCCGGGTCGGTCAGCTCTGCGTGACGGCTTCTTCGTCGAGTTCGGCCTGGGACCGCAGGACGCAGAACTCGTTGCCCTCCGGGTCGGCGAAGACCACCCATCCGCCGTCCGGGTGGCGCAGGTCGGCGAGCTCCACGGCACCGATGCCGCGGAGCCGCTCGACCTCTTCGTCGCGGGTGCGGTCGGTGGGGCGCAGGTCGAAGTGGATCCGGTTCTTCACGGTCTTCACCTCGGGCACCTGGATGAAGAGCACGGTGTGGGACCGGTCGGGTGCCGTGATCTCGCACTCCTCGTGCCCGGGCGCGTTCGGGTCGTCGGGCAGATCGACGTACCCGAGCACCTGCTTCCACCACTCGGACTGGGCGTAGGCGTCGCGGGAGTCGATCGTGGTGTGTGAGACGGCGCTGACCATGCGGCGACACTACCGCCGGGGAATGCAGCACGCCCCCGCTCCACAGGGGAACGGAGGCGTGCTGTCGAACGCTGTCTAGCTGCGGTAGTTCGGCGCCTCGACGACCATCTGGACGTCGTGCGGGTGGGACTCCTTGAGCCCCGCCGCCGTGATGCGGACGAACTTGCCACGGGCCTTCAGCTCGGGGATCGTGCGACCGCCGACGTAGAACATCGACTGCCGCAGCCCACCGGTGAGCTGGTAGACGACGTTGCCGACCGAACCGCGGTAGGGCACCTGGCCCTCGATGCCCTCGGGGATGAGCTTGTCGTCGTTCGGCACGTCCGCCTGGAAGTAGCGGTCCTTCGAGTACGAGGTCTTCTTGCCACGGGTCTGCAGGGCCCCGAGGGACCCCATGCCGCGGTAGGCCTTGAACTGCTTGCCGCCCACGAAGACCAGGTCACCGGGGGACTCGTCGGTGCCGGCGAGCAGCGAGCCGAGCATGACGGTGTCGGCACCGGCAACCAGGGCCTTCGCGATGTCACCCGAGTACTGCAGGCCACCGTCGGCGATGATCGGCACACCGGCTTCACGTGCGGCGAGGGAGGCCTCGTACACGGCGGTCACCTGCGGCACACCGACACCGGCGACGACGCGCGTGGTGCAGATGGAGCCCGGGCCGACACCGACCTTGACGGCGTCCACACCGGCGTCGATGAGCGCCTGGGCGCCCGCGCGGGTGGCGACGTTGCCGCCGATGACGTCGATCGCGTCGAACGTCGGGTCGGCCTTGAGGCGGCGGACCATGTCGAGCACGCCTTCGCTCTCACCGTTGGCGGTGTCGACGACGAGCACGTCGACGCCGGCGTCACGCAGGGCCTCGGCACGCTGCCAGGCGTCGCCGAAGAAGCCGATCGCGGCACCGACGCGGAGTCGGCCCTCGTCGTCCTTCGTGGCGTCCGGGTACTGCTCGCTCTTGTCGAAGTCCTTGACGGTGATGAGGCCGCGGAGCTTGCCGTCGGCGTCGACCAGCGGCAGCTTCTCGATCTTGTGCTGCGCGAAGATGGCGATCGCCTCTTCGGGGTCGATGCCCTCCATCGCGGTGATCAGCGGGGCCTTCGTCATCACGTCGCGCACGTACGTGGTGGCCTGCTCGAACGTGGCCACGAAGCGCATGTCGCGGTTCGTGATGATGCCGACGAGGGTGCCGTCCTGCTCGACGACCGGCAGGCCGGAGACGCGGAACTGGCCGCAGAGCGCGTCCACCTCGGCCACGGTGGCGTCCGGGGTGGTGGTCACCGGGTTGGTGATCATGCCCGACTCGGAGCGCTTGACCTTGTCGACGTAGGCAGCCTGGTCCTCGATGGACAGGTTGCGGTGCAGGATCCCGATGCCGCCCTGGCGCGCCATGGCGATGGCCATGCGGGCTTCGGTGACGGTGTCCATCGCGGCGGAGAGCAGCGGGACGTTGACGGAGATCCGCTTGGTGAGCCGGGACGCCGTGGACGCCTCGCTCGGGATGACGTCGGTGTGCCCGGGCAGCAGCATGACGTCGTCGTACGTGAGTCCGATGAATCCGAACGGATCCGGCTGGTCCATGGGTCCCCTTCGTGGGCGAGTGAAGTGTCGAGACACCGGGAACACGACGACGGGTTCCGGATAGGACATGGTAACGCGAGCGGCTGTCGCCGCATTCCGCCTGGAGGCACGGATCGCGCCCGCCTCGGAGCATTCCTCCACAACGTCACAGTTCGGGTACGAATCACACAGGGAACGTGTTGGAAACACGGGTGTCACAAAATCCCCATAGGTTCCTCGTCATCCGAACGAGAGGCTCTTCCGTGGGATCCATCACTCCTCCGGGACGGGCGCAGCCGCGCCTGTTCCGCCTCCGCCACGCACGACGACGACCGGTCCTGGCGGCCGTGCTCGTCGCCGCGTTCCTGGCGACCTTCCTGATCGACTGGGCGGTCACCCTGCCGGCCTTCAGTGCCACCTCGGCACCGGCCACCAGCCAGGCGTGCACCGTCAGCCCCGACAACGGGTGCATCCAGGGCACGATCACCGACTCCGAGCGTGAGCCGGCCGAGGGCGTCGACGTCGACGTGACCGGCCCGAGCGGCTTCGACCAGACGGCCACGACCAACGGCGACGGCCGCTGGTCCGTCAGCGTCGACACGGCCGGCGAGTACACGGTGAGCGTCGACCAGGGCACCCTGCCGAAGGGTCAGTACCTGACGAACGCCGCCGACGCCGATCGCAAGGTGCAGGCCACCCTGAACGCCAACGTCGGGCAGATCTTCCAGCTGTCCGACCAGAAGGGCGCCACGACCTCGACGGACTCGTCGGGTGTGAGCATCCAGCGGGCCTGGCAGCAGTTCGCCTCCGGCCTCAGGCTCGGGCTGCTCATCGCCCTGGCGTCGATCGGGCTCTCGCTCATCTACGGCACGACGGGGCTGTCGAGCTTCTCGCACGGTGAGCAGGTCACCCTCGGCGGTCTGCTGGCGTACGTGTTCGCCAACCAACTCGGCTGGAACATCTGGGTCACCGGGATCGTCGTCACGCTGTTGTGCGCCGCGACCGGGTACCTGCAGGACGCCGCGATCTGGCGCCCACTCCGGCGACGGCGCATCAGCCTCACGCAGCTCATGATCGTGACGATCGGTTTGTCGATCGCCGCCCAGTACGCGTTCCAGTACTTCTTCGGTGCCTCGACGGTCCGCATCCAGCAGGGCAACCCGGAGACCGTGCGGTTCGCCGGCGTCACCCTGACGGTGCAGTCCTACGTCGCCATGGGGATCGCGCTCGTGGTCCTCGTCGCGACCGGGCTCTTCCTGGCGAAGACGCGCTTCGGCCGGGCGACCCGCGCCGTGTCGGACAACCCGGCGCTCGCCGCGGCCTCCGGCATCGACGTCGACCGGGTGATCCGCTTCGTGTGGACGCTCGCCGCCGGCCTCGCGGGGCTCTCCGGCGTGATGCTCGGACTCGTCCTGAACGGCGTGAACTGGCAGACCGGGCTCCAGCTGCTCCTGCTCATGTTCGCGTCGGTCACGCTCGGCGGCCTCGGCACCGCGTACGGCGCCCTGGTCGGCTCGATGATCATCGGCGTCGTCGTGGAGCTCACGAACCTGGTGCTCCCCGGTGACTTCAAGTACGCCACCGCCCTCGTCATCCTCATCCTCATCCTGCTGTTCCGGCCGCAGGGCATCTTCGGCCGCGCCGAGCGGATCGGCTAAGGGAGCACGCGCATGGACTACATCCTCAACCTGCTGTCCTCGCTCACCCAGGAGGCACTCGCCCCGACCACGGCGGCGTTCGCGCTGGCCGCGATCGGCCTGAACGTGCACTTCGGGCTCACCGGCCTCGTGAACATGGGCCAGGCGGCGTTCCTGCTGCTCGGCGCCTACGGCTTCGCGATCTCGATCACGAACGGACTGCCGTTCGTGATGGCGGTCCTCATCGCCCTGCTCGTCGCGATCGTGTTCGCGATCATCCTCGGCATCCCGACCCTGCGGTTGCGCGGCGACTACCTGGCGATCGTCACGATCTCCGGCGCCGAGATCATCCGCATGGTGGGCCGCTCGAGCCTGCTCACCTCGACCACGGGTGGCTCGAACGGCATCACCGGGTCGAGCTACCGCGACCCGTTCACCGCCCTCAGCCCGCTGCCCGACGGCACCACCACGATCCTGTGGTTCACGTACGCGAACAACGGCGTCAACGGCTGGTGGATCCGCATCGCGGCGTGGGCCATGGTCGCCCTGTTCACCCTGGTGCTCTTCCTGCTCATGCGCAGCCCGTGGGGCCGCGTGGTGAAGGCGATCCGCGAGGACGAGGACGCCGTCCGCTCGCTCGGCAAGAACGTCTACTCGTACAAGATGCAGGCGCTCGTGTTCGGTGGGGCGCTCGGTGCGATCGCGGGCATCATCTACGTGCTGCCGAGTTCGGTGCAACCGGACGCCATGGGCCGCTCGATGACGTTCTTCATCTGGACGGCGCTCATCCTCGGTGGTGCGGCGACGGTGTTCGGACCGGTGCTCGGAGCCGTGCTCTTCTTCGTCGTCCGGCTCTTCATCCGCACGCTGGCCGGCGACTTCATCCCCGACTCGATCATGAACGCGCAGCAGGCCGAGCAGTTCTCGTACGTGCTCGTCGGCGTCGCACTCATGCTGCTCATCGTGTTCCGTCCACAGGGGTTGCTCGGCAACAAGAAGGAGCTGACGTTCAGTGTCTGAGACCTACGGCCACCCCAAGGCCGACCCGATCCTCACCGTCGACGACGTCACCCGCCGCTTCGGGGGCATGACCGCCGTGGACGTCGACCACCTCGAGGTCCAGCGCGGCTCCATCACGGCCCTCATCGGCCCGAATGGCGCGGGCAAGACCACGTTCTTCAACCTGCTCACCGGGTTCGACAAGCCGAGCCCCGGAGCGAAGACGCAGTTCAACGGCGCCACGCTGCAGAAGACGAGCGCGACGCACATCGCGAACAAGGGCATGGTCCGCACCTTCCAGCTGACCAAGGCGCTGTCCCGGCTCACCGTGATGCAGAACATGCTCCTCGGCGCCCGCGACCAGCCCGGCGAGAACTTCTTCGCCGCCCTGGTCAAGCCGGTGTGGGCGAAGCGCGAGCGCGAGATCACGGCCAAGGCCGAGGACCTGCTCGCCCGGTTCAAGCTCGACACCAAGGCCGACGACTACGCCGGTTCGTTGTCCGGCGGGCAGCGGAAGCTGCTCGAGATGGCCCGGGCGCTGATGTCCGACCCGACGATGATCATGCTCGACGAGCCGATGGCCGGTGTGAACCCCGCGCTCACCCAGTCGCTCCTCGGGCACATCCAGTCCCTGCGCGACGACGGCATGACCGTGCTCTTCGTCGAGCACGACATGCACATGGTCCGGCACATCTCGGACTGGGTGGTCGTGATGGCCGAGGGCAAGGTCGTGGCCGAGGGCCCGGCGGACACGGTGATGGACGACCAGGCCGTGATCGACGCCTACCTCGGTGCGCACCACGACACCGACCTGGGTGACGACTCGCTCCTCACCGAGGAGACCTTCGAGGAACTGGCGGAGGAAGTCGCCGAAGAGGACGCAGCAGAGGAGACGACCCGATGACGGACGCAACGGACCCCACGAACGCGAGCAGTGCCTCCAGTCCGTCCCCGGCGGCCACGCTGGAACGCGAGCCGGTGCTCAGCGCGAAGAACCTCGTCGCGGGCTACCTGCCGGGCGTGAACATCCTGAACGGCTGCGACCTGGACTGCTACCCGGGCGAGCTCATCGGCATCATCGGGCCGAACGGTGCGGGCAAGTCGACGCTCCTGAAGGCGCTGTTCGGGCTCGTGTCCATCCGCGAGGGTTCGGTGACCCTGCAGGGTGACGACATCACGAACCTCAAGGCGAACAAGCTCGTGCAGGCCGGTGTCGGCTTCGTGCCGCAGACGAACAACGTGTTCCCCTCGCTGTCCATCGAGGAGAACCTGCAGATGGGGCTGTACCTGCGGCCCCGGAAGTTCGCCGAGCGGCTCGAGGTCATCTACGACCTGTTCCCGGTCCTCGCGCAGCGGCGCAACCAGCGGGCCGGATCGCTCTCGGGTGGTGAGCGGCAGTCCGTCGCGATGGCCCGTGCGCTGATGATGGACCCGAAGGTGCTGCTGCTCGACGAGCCGAGCGCCGGACTGTCCCCCGTGCGTCAGGACGAGACGTTCCTGCGGACCCGCCGGATCAACAAGGCCGGTGTGTCGATCATCATGGTGGAGCAGAACGCGCGACGCTGTCTGCAGATCTGCGATCGTGGGTACGTGCTCGACCAGGGGAAGAACGCGTACTCGGGCACCGGGAAGGAACTCGCTGACGACCCTAAGGTCATCGAGCTCTACCTGGGGACGCTCGCCAAGGACGTCGACGCACAGCGCTAGCGCTGTCGTCGGCTACGGGTACCGCTGTGGGGGTGGTATCCGTGACGGGTGGGGCCGTGCGTGGTCGCTTCGCGCCGCACGGCCCCGCTCCTGTACCCGGCCAGGAGGCGCGGCTCGCCCCTGGTTGCATGGCTGTGGTCGCATGACGCCGTCGTGTTCCGTCGACGCCGCGGTCCCGTCGAGACGCCTCGGAATTCGGCGGCGTCTCGACGGCGTGGCGGTGTCCTGCGCTGACGACGGCGTCTTCCGTTGACGACGGCGTCGCCCGTCGCACCCGGCCAGGAGGCGCGGCTCGCCCCGCGCGGGTCGGTATCGTTCCGCGGGTGCGCACCTCCGGACCCCTCGTGCTCGACGCCCTCGTCTGGCTCGTGTTCATCGCGCTCTTCGTCGGGGCGGCGCTGCTCGTCAAGGTCGCGGCCGTGCTGCTCGTCGTCCTCGTGGTGCTCGCGCTCCTGCTCGGCTTCGTGCTGCGGGCGCTCCGGAAGCGCCGACGGGCCCCGCGGCGTCCGCGCTGACGGCTCCGCCGTGACGTCTCCGCCCGCACCGTCCGGCCCGTGCACGCCGCAGAGCCCGCCCGGTAGGCTGTCCGGGTGAGCGAAGTCGAGATCGGTGCAGGCAAGCGCGGACGTCGGGCGTACGCGTTCGACGACATCGCGGTGGTCCCCTCCAGGCGGACGCGTGACCCGCGCGACGTCAGCGTGCAGTGGTCGATCGACGCGTTCACGTTCGCGTCGCCGATCCTGTCGGCGCCGATGGACTCCGTGTCCTCGCCGGCGACGGTCATCCAGATGGGCAAGCTCGGCATCCTCGGTGTGCTCGACCTCGAAGGTCTGTGGACCCGCTACGAGGACCCGACCCCGTACTACGACGAGATCAAGTCGCTCACCGACGGCAACGTCACGAAGCGCATGCAGGAGATCTACTCCGAGCCGATCAAGGCCGAGCTGATCACCGCACGCCTGGCCGAGATCCGCGCAGCCGGGGTGCCGGTCGCCGGTTCGCTCAGCCCGCAGCGCACCCAGGAGTTCTCGAAGACGGTCGTCGACGCCGGTGTCGACCTGTTCGTCATCCGCGGCACCACGGTCTCCGCCGAGCACGTCTCCCAGACCGAGGAACCCCTCAACCTCAAGAAGTTCATCTACGAGCTCGACGTCCCGGTGATCGTGGGCGGTGCCTCGACGTACACGTCGGCGCTGCACCTCATGCGCACCGGTGCCGCCGGTGTGCTCGTCGGCTTCGGTGGCGGCGCAGCGTCGACCACCCGTGCCGCGCTCGGCATCCACGCCCCGATGGCGACCGCCGTCGCGGACGTCGCCGGTGCCCGTCGTGACTACCTCGACGAGTCGGGCGGCCGGTACGTGCACGTCATCGCCGACGGCGGGCTCGACACCGCGGGCGACATCGTCAAGGCCATCGCCGTTGGCGCCGACGCCGTCATGCTCGGCACCGCGCTCGCCCGCGCGACCGAGGCCCCGGGTGGCGGCTACCACTGGGGTGCCGAGGCGCACCACCCCGAGCTGCCCCGCGGCCGCCGGGTCGAGGTGGGCACGATCGCCCCGCTCGAGAACGTCCTGAACGGTCCGACGCCGACCCACGACGGCCGCGCGAACCTGGTCGGTGCCCTCCGCCGCTCGATGGCGACGACGGGATACTCCGACGCCAAGGAGTTCCAGCGAGTAGAAGTGGTCGTGGCGCCGTACCACCAGTGACGGTGGCACCCGGGCACGAACCCGGGTGACGCCACGGCGCCGACCGTGACCCGGAGGCGACGATGGCCAAGTCCAGCACGACGAAGCAGACCAGCACGGCCGGACGTCCGCGTGACGTCGCGCCCGGCGTGGGGTTCGACCCCGCGGCGAAGCTCGGGCCGGACGAACGTGCGGCCGCGATCGAGACGCTGAAGACCAAGGAGCTCGACGTCCTGGTCGTCGGCGGCGGCATCGTCGGTGCGGGCAGCGCGCTCGACGCCGTGACCCGCGGTCTGAGCGTCGGCATCGTCGAGGCCCGCGACTGGGGCTCGGGGACGTCGAGCCGTTCGTCGAAGCTCGTGCACGGCGGCATCCGCTACCTCGAGCAGCTCAACTTCGCACTCGTCCGCGAGGCCCTCATCGAGCGCGGCCTGCTGCTCCAGCGCATCGCCCCGCACCTGGTGAAGCCCGTGCGCTTCCTCTACCCGCTCAACCACCGGGTCTGGGAGCGCTTCTACATCGGGATCGGCATGGCGATGTACGACGTGTTCAGCTGGTCCGGCGGCCGTCCGCCCGGCGTCCCGCACCACCGGCACCTCAGCCGGAAGCAGGTGCTCAGGAACATGCCCGGGCTCAAGAAGGACGCCTTCGTCGGCGGCATGACCTACTACGACGCCCAGGTCGACGACGCGCGCTACGTCGCGTCGCTCGTGCGCACCGCGGCCTCGTACGGCGCCGAGGCAGCGAGTCGCGTCCGCATCGAGGGGTTCATCAAGGTCGGGGAGCGCGTGGTCGGCGCGCAGGCCCACGATATCCAGACCGGCGAGCGGTTCGAGATCCGCGCGAAGCAGGTCGTCAACGCCACCGGTGTCTGGACCGACGACACCCAGGCGATGATCGGCACCCGCGGTCAGTTCAAGGTGCGGGCGTCGAAGGGCGTCCACCTCGTCATCCCCCGTGACCGGTTCCAGTCGAACACGGGCTTGATCCTGCGCACCGAGAAGAGCGTGCTCTTCGTCATCCCGTGGGGCCGGCACTGGCTCGTCGGCACGACCGACACCGACTGGTACCTCGACAAGGCGCACCCGGCAGCGACCGCGGCGGACATCGACTACATCCTCGAGCACGTCAACAAGGTGCTCGCCGTCCCGCTCACCCGCGAGGACGTCGAGGGCGTCTACGCCGGCCTCCGCCCGCTGCTGGCGGGGGAGTCCGACCAGACCTCGCAGCTCAGCCGCGAGCACGTCGTCGCGCACACCGTGCCCGGGCTCGTCGTGGTCGCCGGCGGCAAGTGGACGACGTACCGCGTGATGGGCAAGGACGCCATCGACGAGGCCGTCGCAGCCATGGACGGCAGGATCCCCGAGTCGACGACCGAGGACATTCCGCTCCTCGGTGCCGAGGGCTACCCCGCCGCGTGGAACCGACGCGCCCGCACCGCACGGAGCTTCAACGTGCACAAGGTCCGCATCGAGCACCTGCTCAACCGCTACGGCACCCTCGCGACCGAGGTGCTGCAGCTCGTCGAGCAGGACCCGGCACTCGCCGAGCCGCTGCCGGGGGCCGATGACTACATCGGCGCCGAGGTCGTCTACGCCGCCTCGCACGAGGGCGCCCTGCACCTGGAGGACGTCCTCGCCCGCCGAACCCGCATCTCCATCGAGGCCTGGGACCGCGGCGAGTCAGCAGCGCCCGTCGCCGCGAAGCTCATGGCGGACGTGCTCGGCTGGGACCAGGAGACGACCGAGCACGAGGTCGCGAACTACCTGAAGCGCGTCGCCGCCGAGCGGGAGTCGCAGCTGCAGCCCGACGACGAGAGCGCGGACCGCGCACGGCTCGAGGCCCCGGACATCGCGTTCGGCTTCGACGAGGACGACGTGGTCGTGGGCGGCGGTCGCTCGGACGGTGCCGAGGGCGCGAAGGCGTCCGACGAGCAGGTGGTGGGGGAGAAGACGAGCGAGCCGGAGTAGCGAGGCCAGCAGACGCCGTCGTGTCGCCGAGACGCCGGCGTCTGCGGGTTGAACAAGGCGCCGTCGTGTCGTGTTGACGCCGTCTGGTCGTCGAGACGCCGCCCGATCCGGCGGCGTCTCGGTGTCGACGAGGCGTCTCGACAAGACGACGGCGTCTTGCGGAGTCCACCCGTGCCTCCAGACCGGAAGGACGGAGGACCGGACTGGAGGCCCGTGGTGCGTCCGTCAGGCGGCGTGCGCCCGCAGGGCGGCGCGGCGCACGTGCGCCGCCTGGCCGACCACGAGCACCACCGGGATCCCGATCAGCGCGACGAGGCTCGTCACGTACAGCACGCCCGACCAGATCGTGTGGGCACCGCCGCCGACCCCGTAGGCGTCCGCGACGTCCATGCCGAGGGCGATCGCCGCCACGAACGACATCGGCGTCCCCATCACGACGACGGCGAGCAGCACTGCCGCGATGACGTGCGCCCTCGCCCGGGTGATGAGCAGCAGGACCGACAGCCCCGCGGCGAACAGGACACCGACGACGGCGATCCCGATGACGGTCGCGATGTCCGCTCCGACCGCGAAGCCCTGCTCCGAGAGCTCGGCGTGGATCTCCGCCAGGGTCGCACCGGGGACCGCGGCGAGCGGGTCCAACACCAGTGCGTTCACCGCCAGCAGTGATGCGTACAGCGTCACGACCAGCACCCCGACGACGGCCACGACGATCCGTGTTCTCCCCATCCACAGAACAGTAGCGGGAGGAATGCGCGGGACCACCGGGTGGTTAGCATGGGGGTACTCGAAGAGGGAGCCATCATGGTCGACGTCCATCGCGTCAAACTCCCCGGAGTCGGCGTGCTGCACAGCTTCTACACCGACGACGGTGGCAAGTGCGGTGTCATCACGCACCGGTCGGGGCACTCCGACCTCATCTCGTTCGCCGACGTCTCCGACGGCGCGGACAAGTCCGAGAAGGTCTCGCTTCGTCTCAGCGAGGACGAAGCGCACACGCTCGCCGAACTGCTCGGCGGCACCCGGATCACCGAGGGCCTCGACAAGCTCGACGAGATCCCTGGATTGTCCATCGACTGGTTCTCCGTCGACTACGACGACGCCATCGCGGGCAAGCCACTCGGCGACCTGCACGACTCGGGCTTCATCGGCCTGACCGTCGTCGCCGTGGTCCGTGGCGACAGCGCCAACCCGGCGCCCTCGTCGGACTTCGTCGTCTTCCCCGGAGACACGATCGTCGTCGCCGGATCCCCCGAGAAGGTCGCCAAGGCGTTCTCCTTCTACCGCAGCGGAGAGCTTGCGGCCGCCTCGGCCGAGGCCCCGCGGAAGAGCTAGCGCATGCACCTGGGTGGTGAGCTGCTCACCATCGGTGTGCTCTTCGTCATCGCCTACGTCCTGGGCCGGCTCGGCAAGACCATCGGTCTGCCGGCCATCCCGATCTACATGGTGGTCGGACTCGTCGCGAGTCCGAACACCCCGTGGTTCGGGCTGAGCGTCGAGTCCCACACGATCGAGCTGATCGCGACGTTCGGGCTCATCCTGCTGCTGTTCAACCTCGGGCTCGAGTTCGACCAAGAGGAGTTCTACGGCAACGCCGGCAAGCTCCTGGTGTCGGGCGGCACCTACGTCGTCATCAACATGGGCGTCGGGTTCGCCTTCGGGTTCTCGCTCGGCTGGGGCACCCGAGAAGCCCTGATCATCGCGGGCATGACGGCGACGTCCTCGAGCGCCATCGTGACGAAGCTCCTCATCGAGCTCCGGCGCCTGGCGAACGACGAGACCCCGATGATCCTCGGTGTCACCGTGATCGAGGACGTCTTCATCGCCGTCTACCTGGCGATCGTCTCGGTCGTGCTGTCCGGCGACACCAACGTCTGGGCCGTCGTCGGCAAGCTCGCACTCGCGTTCGGGTTCCTCATCGTGATGTTCACGCTCGCGCGCTTCGCGGGCAAGTGGGTCTCGAAGATCTTCGCCACCCGTGACGACGAGCTGTTCACGGTGCTGTTCTTCGGACTCGCGGTCATGTTCGGTGGCATCGGCGACCTGCTCGGCGTGACCGACGCCATCGGTGCCTTCGTCATCGGCCTGCTCTGCGGAGCGACCCGGTACCGCGACCGCATCGAACAGCTCGCCCTGCCGATGCGCGACGTCTTCGCCGCGTTCTTCTTCGTCAACTTCGGGCTCGGCCTCGACCTGTCGACCTTCGGCGAGGTGCTCTGGCCCGTCCTCGGCGCCATCGGCATGACGGTCGTGCTCAACGCGGTCGCCGGCCAGATCGTCGCGCGGATGAACGGCTTCAACGTCCAGCAGGGCATCAACACCGCCGTCATCCTGGTGAACCGTGGCGAGTTCGCGCTGATCCTCGCGACGCTGTCGGCTGCCGCCGGGCTGGAGGCGCGGATCACCGCCTTCGCGGGCCTCTACGTCCTCTGCATGGCCGTCCTCGGGCCGCTGCTCGCGGTGAACTCGGACCGGATCGGCCGCCTCGTGGTGCGCCCGGGCCGGCTCATCCGCCTGCGCGGACGCCTGGGCGGCCGACGCGCCGTCGCCGCGGCAGCCGCTGCCGAGAGCGCCGAAGCGGCCGAGGCCGAGGCGGACGCCACCGCCGCGGCGCGGAAGGCCGAGCGGGACCGCCAGTTCGCCGAGGAGTTCGCGCTCGTCGAGGCGGCTGGCAGGGACGAGCGAGACAATGAGGGGTCCGACCCGACGTCCGCCCCCGTGACGTCGCCGGTCGAGATCCCCGCCGAGCGCCCCGAGCGCCCGGTCCGACAGCGCGATCCGGAGTACTGATACAGATGTGGGCCGTTGCCCGACGACCGAGGTGGATCGCGCTGCTGTTGCTGGCGCTCGTGCTGGCGGCGGTGTTCGCCGGGCTGGGCAAGTGGCAGCTGGAGCGGTCGATCGCCAACGGCAAGCCCCTGCCGGCGACCACCGAGACCCGCCGCACGCTCGAGGCGGTCACCACCCCCGAGCGCCCCGTCAGCGAGAGTCTCGCCGGGCAGAAGGTCACCGTCACCGGCACCTTCGTCGCCGACGACACCACCGTCCTGACCGGCCGCACCGGGGGTGGGAAGTACCAGACCGTCGGACACCTGGTGGACTCGGACGGTGGGGCGAGCCTCCCGGTCGTCATCGGGTGGTCCGACCAGCGCTCGGCCGCCGTCGCCGGGGGCGAGCGCCTGGCGGACGGCCAGACGCTCACGATCCAGGGTCGCTACTACCCGGCGGAGTCGCCCGACCAGGACGCCTACAAGAAGGGCGAGTACTCCGCAGTCGCCCCCGCCCGGTTCGTGAACACCTGGCAGGCCTTCGACGACCGCATGTACCTCGGGTACGTGGTCGCCGACGGCACCACCGCGAAGGCCGCCGACCTCGGCACCATCGCCGACCGTGCACCGTCGCGCGAGGTCCAGTTCGACTGGCTCAACCTGTTCTACGCGATCGAGTGGGTCGTCTTCGCCGGCTTCGCCGTGTTCCTCTGGTACCGGTTCGTGAAGGACGCCTGGGAGCGCGAGCAGGAAGAGGAGCGCGAGGCAGCCCTCGCCACCGAAGCCGACGCGCTCCGACGGTAGGATTGCCGGCATGGCCCTGACCGTCCGAACCCGTGACATCCCCAAGATCCCGGGGGCGGTGAAGTGGTACCGCGTCTCGGCGTACATCACCGGTGTGCTGCTGCTCGCCCTGGTGGTCGAGGTCATCATCAAGTACACGCCGCTGCAGCTCGAGATGCAGCTCGGCAACGGTCCGTTCTTCGTGCCCAACGGCACGGCGGGCGAGACCCCGGGCACGTTCAACCTGTCGATCGCGATCCTCATCGCCCACGGCTGGCTGTACGTGCTCTACCTCTTCACGGACTTCCGTCTGTGGAGCATCATGCGCTGGAGGCCGTCGCGCTTCCTGCTCATCGCCCTCGGGGGCATCATCCCGTTCATGTCCTTCGTGGTCGAACACCGCATGCAGCAGCGGGCCATGGACACCTACCACGAGCTGATCGCTGCCCAGCAGCGTGAGAAGGAGGCCGCTCGGTGAGCGAGACCGAACAGCGTCCCGTCCTCGTCGTCGACTTCGGGGCCCAGTACGCGCAGCTCATCGCGCGTCGGGTCCGTGAAGCGAACGTCTACAGCGAGATCGTGCCGCACTCCATCACCGCGGACGAGGTCCGCGCCAAGGACCCGGCGGCCATCGTGCTGTCCGGTGGTCCGTCGTCCGTGTACGAAGAAGGCGCGCCGTCCCTCGACGGTGACATCCTCGACCTCGGCGTCCCCGTGCTCGGCATCTGCTACGGCTTCCAGGCCATGGCGACCGCCCTCGGTGGCGAGGTCGCGAACACCGGTCTGCGCGAGTACGGCGCCACCGACGTGACGCTCGCCCCCGGCACCAGCACCCTGCTCGGCGACCAGCCAGCGGACCAGGTGACGTGGATGTCGCACGGCGACTCCGTGGCCAAGGCACCGGCCGGGTTCGAGGTGCTCGCCTCGAGCGCATCGACGCCCGTCGCGGCGTTCGCGTCCGACGAGCGCAAGCTCTACGGCGTGCAGTGGCACCCCGAGGTCAAGCACTCCGTGTACGGCCAGGCCGTGCTCGAGAACTTCCTGCACCGTGCCGCGGGCCTGCCCGGCGACTGGAACTCCAGCAACGTCATCGAGGAGCAGGTCGCCCGCATCCGCGAGCAGGTCGGCTCCGCACGGGTCATCGCCGGGCTCTCCGGTGGTGTCGACTCCGCCGTCGCCGCAGCCCTGGTGCACAAGGCCGTCGGCGACCAGCTCACCTGCGTCTTCGTCGACCACGGGCTCCTGCGTGCCGACGAGCGCAAGCAGGTGGAAGAGGACTACGTCGCCTCCACCGGTGTCCGGCTCATCACGATCGACGCCGAGCAGCAGTTCCTCGACGCCCTCGCCGGCGTGAGCGACCCCGAGCAGAAGCGCAAGATCATCGGGCGCGAGTTCATCCGCACGTTCGAGGGCGCGGCCGAGGCACTCGTGCTCGAGGCCAAGGCTTCCGACTCCGATGCCGAGGTCAAGTTCCTCGTGCAGGGCACGCTCTACCCCGACGTCGTCGAGTCCGGCGGAGGAGCAGGCACCGCCAACATCAAGTCGCACCACAACGTCGGCGGCCTGCCCGAGGACATGACGTTCGAGCTCGTCGAGCCGCTGCGCACCCTGTTCAAGGACGAGGTCCGTGCGGTCGGTCGCGAGCTCGGGCTGCCCGAGGTCATCGTCGGTCGCCAGCCGTTCCCCGGCCCTGGCCTGGGCATCCGCATCGTCGGCGAGGTCACGAAGGAGCGGCTCGAACTGCTCCGCGCGGCCGACAAGATCGCCCGCGAAGAGCTCACCGCGGCCGGTCTCGACCAGGAGATCTGGCAGTGCCCGGTCGTGCTGCTCGCCGACGTCCGCTCCGTGGGCGTGCAGGGCGACGGCCGGACCTACGGGCACCCGATCGTGCTCCGTCCGGTCTCGTCCGAGGACGCCATGACCGCCGACTGGACGCGTCTGCCGTACGACACCCTCGCGAAGATCTCGAACCGCATCACGAACGAGGTGCCCGACGTCAACCGGGTCGTGCTCGACGTCACGTCGAAGCCGCCGGGGACGATCGAGTGGGAGTAGGGCTCCCCTGAGCCACGAAGGCCCGGTACGCGTCACGCGTGCCGGGCCTTCGTGCGTCCGGTGGCGGCGCGCGAGTCGGTGCCGGGGTCGGTGCCGGAGTCGCACGAACTGCCGTCGGCCGGGACGTGTGACGGCAGTTCGCGCGACCCGGGCGCTGCGCGTGCGGCGTGTTGTGCGACCTCGGGCGGCTGGAGTCGGGGGCGTGGGCGCTGCCGGGGCCGTCGAGTGGTCACGACACCCCGCGGGCCCGGTGCCGAGGGGTCACGAACTGTCGGCTGGCCCCGGCCCGGGCGACACTTCGTGACCACTCGGCGGGCGACCGGCGGGGTGTTGTGACCGCTGGGACCGCGGCTCTCGCTTCCACCGGCCCGGGAACGACGAAGGGCCCCGGCAGCGCCGGGGCCCTTCGTGTGTGTGGTGGTACTAGTTGCGCGAGCTGCTCGCGATGATGGCGAGGATGCGCAGGATCTCGAGGTACAGCCAGACGAGCGTCACGATCAGACCGAACGCCGCGGTCCAGGCGTAGATGCGGGGTGCCCCGCGCTCGACACCCGTCTTGATCTGGTCGAAGTCGAGGATCAGCGAGTACGCGGCCATCAGCACGACGAACACGCCGATCAGGACGCCGAGCGGGATCCCGAAGAGCGTCACGCCCATCAGGCCGAACGCGCTCTGCGTCACGCCGGTCCACATCAGGACCAGGTTCACCAGGGAGAACGCCATGTACCCGACCATCGCGATCAGGAAGAAGCGCGTGGCCTTCGGAGTCGCGCGGACCTTGCCCGAGCGGAACAGGAGCAGGGTGACGAAGAACACACCCAGGGTGCCGAACACGGCCTGCGCGACGATGCCGTCGGCTTCGGGGAACGCGGTCTGGAAGTAGTTCGAGATACCACCGACGAACAGCCCCTCGAAGAACGCGTACGTCAGGATCAGACCCGGCGACGGCTTCTTCTTGAAGGTGTTGACGAGCGCCAGGACGAACCCGACGAGCGCGCCGACGACCCAGACGACCGGCGGCAGGTTCCAACCGGCCACCGCGCCGACGACGAGCACGCCGAACGCGAGCAGCGTCTTGACGATGGTGTCTTCGTACGACATGCGGTCGGTGTCCACCGGGGACGCAGTCGGACGGTCGTACATGTACTGCAGCTGCTCGGGGGTCATGCCGCCCTGGGCCTGCTGCGGGGTCTGTCCCCAGCCGGCCTGCTGCTGACCAGCACCGCGCCCGCCCCAGGTGTTTGCCCCCTGGGCGTTGAAGGCGGGGGACTGGTCGAAACCGGGCTTGAAGGCCATGGTGTCCTCTTCCTAGGAGATTCGAGTCCTCTCAGCCTAGGGGCGCTCGGTCGCGGAAGGCTGAGGATTCGCGGCGAGCGGACGCGGGCCCAGCGGGCTCCGTCGAGGGAAGCCTAGGGTCGCCCGCTGCACGCGCGCCCCGAGGACGTCGAGAGTCCGCCGTCGAGCCAGCCGAGCCCGTCAAGCCCGTCGAGCGCGCCCGTCCCGACGGCAGCGCCGGGTAGAGCCAGGTGACGAGCGCGACCGAGATCGTCATGAGCAGGAACCACGCCACGATCTTCGTCGGTGCCACCGGCTGCCACACCGCGAGCTGCGCCGGGTAGCTCCACGCCCCGGCCCAGGTCGCGACGTTCTCCGCCGCCCAGATGAACACCGCGACGAGGGCCATCGCCACGAGGACGGGCATCCGCAGCGTCGCCCGGTGGATCCGCACGTGCATGGTCGTGCGGGCGAAGAGCAGCAGCACGAGCGCGAGCAGCACGTACCGGGCGTCGGCGACGAAGTGGTGGCCGAAGAAGTTCAGGTAGATCCCGCCCGCCACGACCGCCAGCAGCCACTGCCGCGGGTACCGGTCGAACCGCAGGTCGAACAGCCGGTAGACCCGCACCATGTACGACCCGACGGCGCCGTACATGAACCCCGAGAACAGCGGCACCCCGGCGACGACGAACAGCCCACCCGGCTCGTAGGTCCACGAGCCCATGTGGGTCTTGAACACCTCCATCACCGTGCCGACGACGTGGAACAGCAGGACGACCCGGAGCTCCCGCACGGTCTCGAGCCCGAACACGAGCATCCCGACCTGCAGCAGCACGGCCGCGATCGTCAGGACGTCGTTCCGCATCGCCGCCGGCACGGTCAGGTGCACCACGGCCATGGTCGCGAGTAGCAGCGCCCCGAACGCGCACGCCCAGGCCTGCTTCGCGCCGAACACCAGGAACTCGGTGACGAACACCCGGACGGGCCGGTGCGGTTGGTGCCCGGCGTCGAGCAGACGGCGTGCGGCCCGGTCGATCCGGGCCTCGACGGCGGTGGAGAGCGAACGGACGGTCATGCGGCGATGGTCGGCGTCATCGCTGGGAACGACGGGCCTCGGAGCGTCGGGTGTGTCCCGCGACACAGGTGCCCCGCTGGTCACCCACGGCAAGTAGGGTCGCGCCATGACCCTCGTGATCGCCCACCGCGGTGCGTCCGGCTACCGCCCCGAGCACTCGCGGAGCGCGTACGAGCTCGCGATCGAACTCGGCGCCGACGCGATCGAACCGGACCTGGTGCCCACGAAGGACGGCGTGCTGGTGCTCCGGCACGAGAACGAGGTCTCGGGCACCACGGACGTCGCCGACCACCCCGAGTTCCGGCACCTGCGCACGACGAAGACCGTCGACGGCCAGACTCTCACCGGCTGGTTCACCGAGGACTTCACGTGGGCCGAGCTGCAGACGCTCCGCACCCGCGAGCGCCTGCCGGTGCTGCGTCCGGGATCCGCCGAGCACGACGGTGCGCAACCGATCCTGCGGCTCGTCGACCTGCTCGCGATCCTCGACGCGGCGCCCCGCCCGGTCGGGCTCGTCGCCGAGGTGAAGCACGCCGCGTCCTTCGACCGCGCCGGGTTCCCGATGGGTGCACTCGTCGACGCCGCGCTCGGCGAGGCCGGGTGGCGGCAGGACGAGCGGCTCACGGTGGAGAGCTTCGAGAAGGGCGTGCTGCGGGACCTGCGCGAGCGGGGGACCGGTGGTCGGCTCGTGTACCTCCAGGAGGCCCGTGGCAGCGCCGCGGACGAGGTCGCGTCCCACGGGTCGCTCGCCCCCACCTACGCCGCCGAGCGCTCCGAGGACGCGCTCGCGTCGTTCGCGACCGAGTTCCACGGCATCAGCGTCGACCTCGGCACCCTGATGGCCGGCGTCGACAGCGTCGCACTCGACGACCCGACGCCGGTGCGCAGCGCGATCGTCGACCGTGCCCACGCCGTGGGGCTCGCGGTGTACACGTGGACCCTCCGGCCGGAGAACCGGTTCCTGCCGTCGCCGCTGCGTCGTGGTGGCGACGTCGCGGCGTTCGGCGACTGGGAGCGGTGGTTCACGTCCGTGATCCGCACCGGACTCGACGGGGTGTTCGCCGACCACCCCGACCTGGCGGTGCGTGCCCGGTCAGTCCTCGAGCGCCTCGAGCGGGATGCCGGCTGACCGGAGGGCCTCGGCGGCGTCATCGCGTGCGGACGTGGCAGCGGCGCGGAGCCCGGCCAGGTCCTCGGGCCGGTAGAACCACGAGCTCCGGTCGCCGGGCGAGACCGTCCGTTGCGCGTCCGTCAGGTCGGCGTCGTGTTCGCCCTTCCGGAGGTCGGCACGCGCACGGTCGAGCGCCTGCAGGACTGCCGAGGCGCGGATGACCTCGGCCGCGGGCAGGTCCCCGGGCGAGAGACGGGCGACCCGAGGGTCGATCGGTGTCACCGGGAGGGCCTGCACCGGTGGCTGTCGGCGCCGCCGTCGATCGACGAGGACCGCGACGGCGGACGAGACGACGAGGAACACCACGACGGCGACGAGGAGCCGGGCACTCCTCGGGAACGTCGACGCAGCGAGGGCCCCGAGTACGGCCAGGCACAGCCCAGCGGTGACCAGGCCGACCGACAGCGGGACCAGGCACCCCGCCGTGTCCTGTCGAGATCGCTGAGCACGGGCCCGACGGTGGCTCTCGACGATCGCGGCGGGGTCGTCACGCCCGTCCGGAGGCAGGATGCAGAGGACGTCCTGGGTGGTGGGGACCGCGGCCGACATCGCAGGGAGCACGAAGACGTCAGGTCGGTCCGGTGTGATCGCCACGGCGCCATCCTGCCGCACGAGGTCGCTGTCGGGGGTCTCGCCTAGAATGTCCCGAACATGACGATCGTGCTCGACCCCTTCGAATCGACGCCCGAGCCGGGCGCCGGTGCCCGCGCGTACGAAGACCCGTTCACCGCGGGTCTGAACCCCCAGCAGAAGGAAGCCGTCGAGTACCGCGGCGAGTCCCTGCTGATCGTTGCCGGGGCCGGTTCCGGCAAGACGAGCGTGCTCACCCGCCGCATCGCGCTGCTGCTCGCCAACCGCGAAGCGTGGCCGTCGCAGATCCTGGCGATCACGTTCACGAACAAGGCCGCCGCCGAGATGCGCGAGCGCGTCCGGGCCCTGGTCGGTGGCGAGGCCGAGGGGATGTGGATCTCCACGTTCCACTCGGCGTGCGTGCGCATCCTGCGGCGCGAAGCCGAGCGGTTCGGGTTCCCGCAGTCGTTCACGATCTACGACTCCGCCGACTCCAAGGCGCTGCTGAAGCGGATCATCAAGGAGCTCGAGGCCGACTCCCTCGGGCTGACCGTCGGCGCCGCGGCGTCGAAGATCTCGAAGCTCAAGAACGAGCTGCAGGACATCGACACCTACGCGCGCAACATCAACGTGAACGACCCGCAAGAGGTCATGTTCACCGAGGTGTTCCGGCGCTACACGAACGAACTCCGCCGGGCGAACGCGTTCGACTTCGACGACCTCATCGGGCAGACGGTGTTCCTGTTCCGGGCCTTCCCGGACGTCGCCGCCCTGTACCAGCGCCGCTTCCGGTACATCCTGGTCGACGAGTACCAGGACACGAACCACGCCCAGTACGCCCTGATCCGTGAGCTCACCCGCCCGGTTCCGGTCGAACAGGTCGACAAGCTCGAGGACTCCGGCCAGCACGTCGCCCGGATGCGCGAGACCGACGGCTCGATCGCCCCCGCGTCCCTGACGGTGGTCGGTGACTCCGACCAGTCCATCTACGCGTTCCGCGGGGCGGACATCCGCAACATCGTCGAGTTCGAGCGGGACTTCCCGAACTCCAAGACGATCCTGCTCGAGCAGAACTACCGCTCGACGCAGAACATCCTCGACGCGGCGAACGCGGTCATCGCGAACAACTTCGACCGCCAGGCGAAGAGCCTGTTCACCGACGTCGGCGCCGGCGAGAAGATCGTCGGCTTCACCGGGTACACCGGCCACGACGAGGCGCAGTTCGTCGCCGACGAGATCCAGCGCCTGCGTGAAGACGGGATGGACTACCGCGACATGGCGGTGTTCTACCGGACCAACTCGCAGACCCGTGCGCTGGAGGAGATCTTCATCCGTGCGGCGATCCCGTACCGGGTGCTCGGCGGCACGAAGTTCTACGAGCGCGCCGAGATCAAGGACGCCATGGCGTACCTGATCACCGTCGCCAACCCGGCCGACCCGATGGCGCTGCGCCGCATCCTCAACGTGCCCAAGCGCGGCATCGGCTCGGTCACCGAGACCACGCTCCAGCGCTACGCCGACGAGCACGAGACCACCATGCGTGACGCCCTGCGGCACGCGGGGGAGCTCGGGTTCGGGCCGAAGGTGCGGAACGCCATCACCGAGTTCGCCGCGCTGCTCGACGCCGTGTCCGAGAAGGCCCCGACGCAGCCGGTGGTCGACACGCTGACGCAGCTGCTCGACGGGTCCGGGCTGCTCGACAACCTGCGGAAGTCGCCCGACGCGCAGGACGCCGCCCGTGCCGACAACATCGACGAGCTCGTGGCCGTGACGCGTGAGTTCCAGAAGAACAACCCCGAGGGCACGCTGTCGGACTTCCTGACCGAGGTCTCGCTGGTCGCCGCGGCGGACGAGCTCGACGACTCGTCGGGCACGGTGTCGCTGATGACGCTGCACACCGCGAAGGGCCTGGAGTACGACGCGGTGTTCCTGACCGGCGTCGAGGAGGACCTGCTCCCGCACCGGATGTCCGCCAACGAGCCCGGCGGTCCGTCGGAAGAGCGCCGGCTGTTCTACGTGGGCATCACCCGCGCCAAGAAGGTCCTGTTCCTGTCCCTCGCGATGACCCGTGCCCAGTTCGGTGACGTCAACGTGGCGATGCCCTCGCGCTTCCTGCAGGAGATCCCCGAGGGGCTCATCGAGTGGAAGCAGTCCCCGGGCATGGCGAACAGCCGCGGTGGCACGCAGCCCCGTGCCCTGAACGCCAAGCGCGACGGCGGCTTCGGCGGCGGTGGCGGCGGCGGTGGCTACCGCGGTGGTGGTGGCTGGGGCGGCGGCTCGTACGACCGCGCAGCGGCAGCGTCGAAGACCCGCCCGAAGACCGAGTGGGCGAACCGGGTGTCCGGGCAGGTGCGCGACAACGGCGACATGGAACTCGTCGCCGGCGACCGCATCAAGCACGTCGACTTCGGCGAGGGCACGGTGTCCGCGGTGACGGGTCAGGGAGCCAAGCGCATCGCTGAGATCGCGTTCGACTCCGCGGGCCGCAAGAAGCTCCTCATCAAGATCGCCCCGATCGAGAAGCTGTAGGAGCCCTCACCGGTCCACACCGAACCGGCAGCCGCAGCCGGTCTGGAGTTCACGGAACGGACCCGGGGCGTTCCCCCGCGGTCCGTACGGTGCGGTGCTGTGCAGAACAGCCCTGACGATCGCGACGACGCCGACGACCACACCGGAGACCGCAGCAAGCGCATCCCGGTCTCCCGCCGGGGCTTCCTGGTCGGGTCCGGACTCGCCGGTGCCGCCGGTCTCGTGGCGTCGAACGGGTTCGGCAGTGCCCCGGCCGTCGCCGATGGGCTGTCCGCGGCACCCGCTGTCGCCCCGGCGGCACTCGGTGGATCGGCCGAGGCCGCTCAGGCGGCGGTGGCGCGCGGGCACACCGGACGGTGGCACCCGGACACGACCTCGCCGCGCTTCACCGTCGCGGTGATGCCGGACACGCAGTACATGTTCGACGGCGCCGCGGTCGACCCGGCACCGATGCGCGCCTCGCTCGAGTACGTCGTCCGCGAGCAGGCCCGGCACAACACGGTGTTCCTCGTGCACCTCGGCGACCTGACGCAGAACGGTGCGGCGTCCGAGATGCGCGCGTCCGGTGCGGTCTTCGACGTGCTCGACCGAGCCGGGGCGCCCTACAGCGTGCTCGCCGGCAACCACGACGTCGACTCCTCGACCGACGACCAGCGCGGCCGCACCCCGTACCTCGACGTGTTCGGTCCGCAGCGGTTCCGGAAGGCCCCTGGCTGGATCGGTTCGAGCCCCGACGGCTACAACACCGCCCACGGGTTCACCGCGGCCGGCCGCGAGTGGGTCGTCCTGGCGCTCGACTGGCGGACGAGCGCGAGCGGGCTCGCCTGGGCCAGCTCCGTGCTCGCGGCCCGGCCGCACGCTCCGGTCATCCTCACGACGCACGCCCTCGTCGACTCGGACGCCAGCGGCGGGGCGGCGTTCGACCCCTACGGCCAGCAGCTCTGGGACTCCTTCATCTCGAAGCACGACCAGGTGTTCCTGACGCTCAACGGGCACTACTGGGGGCCGGGACGCACCACGGCGAAGAACGCCGTGGGACACGACGTCGCCCTGCACCTGACCAACTACCAGAACCGCTACTACGGCGGGGCGGCCATGATCCGGCTGTACCACGTCGACCTCGAGCGGAACGTCATCGACGTCGAGACGCTGTCGCCCTTCCTGCTCGCCGGCGGTCTCGGCGACGCGAACGAACTCGCAGCCCAGGAGACCGCGCTCAGCGGCGACGTCGACCGCTTCACCATGGCCGTGGACTTCGACGCGCGTTTCGCGGGGTTCGCGCCGGTCGCACCACGGGCCTCCCGGCCGGCGGCACGCATGCTGGTGCCGGGGACGCTCGCGTACTGGCGGTTCGACGGCAACCCGGACGGGGCGGCGCTCGCGCCGACGACGCGGGTGCGCGACCAGAGCGGCAAGGGCAACGACCTGGTGGTCGCCCGGCGGACCGGTGCCGTCGCAGGGGCGCTGCGCTGGACGGCGGCGCACCACCCCGACCAGCCGGGCGCTGGCAGCCTCGCGCTGCAGGGCGGCAAGACCGGCGGCGACCACCTGCAGACCGTCGACACGGCACCGCTCAACCGGACCCACTTCCCCCGGGGCTACACGGTCGAGGCGTTCTTCGTGCTGCCGACCACGTTCGACCCGAGTGCAAACGGGTTCAGCGCCCTGCTGTCGCAGTACTCGAGCGCCGGCCAGGTGGGGAAGGCGACCGGAGCCGACGGTGACCCGGACGAACCCGCGATGACGCTGAGCCTGTCGGGGGACCGCGAACTGCAGTGGTGCGTGTACCCGACGAGCCAGGACGGATCGCTGACGAACTGGGGGCACGAGTTGCCGCTCGGCGCCTGGTGGCACGTGGCCGTGGTGAACGACGGGACGCACACCGTGCTGTACGTCGACGGGTGCCCGGTCGTGCGCAACCCGTCCACCCCGAACCGCGGTCTCAGCACGATCGGGAAGCCGTGGCTGCTCGGTGGGTACCGCTACGGCGACAAGCTCGACAACGTGTTCGTCGGGTCGATCGGCGACGTGCGCATCGTCGGCCGGGCCCTGCAGCCGAGCGAGTTCATGAACGCCTGACGTCCGGCGGCGGACGCCTGACCCGCGCGGTGGGTGGGGGCTCGGGCTGCCCGGCAGACGTGCGTCTGACACGCCCGGCCGTTCGGCGCGCCCCTCGTTCGGGTGGCACGATGACGGTTAGTGAGGTTAGCCTTACCTAACGTGACACCTCCCATCGAACTCCTGACCACCGCCACCGCCGAGCGCTACCGCTCCGCCGTGACGTCCACGGTGGACCGTCTGGCCGACCGCTTCGCCGCCGCCGACCGTCCGACGACCGACACCGCTCCCGAGGTCCTCCGGACCCGGGTGCAGGACGTCGACCTCGACGCCGAACCCCTCGGGACGGACCGCGCACTCGCCGAACTCGACGAGCTGTTCGTCCGCGAGGCCGTCTGGTTCCACGACCCGGCGTACCTCGCGCACCTGAACTGCCCGGTCGCGCTGCCCGCGGTCGCCGCCGAGTCGGTCCTGGCCGCCGTGAACCCGTCGGTCGACACCTGGGACCAGTCCCGCATCGGCACCGAGATCGAGCGGCACGTCGTCGCCTGGCTCGCCGGTCGGATCGGGTTCGCCGCGGGGGACGGCATCTTCACCTCGGGCGGCTCGCAGTCGAACCTGCAGGCCCTGCTGCTGGCGCGCGAGGCCCTCGGCAGCAGCGGCACCGTGTTCACGACCGCGGAGACCCACTTCAGCATCGCGAAGTCGGCGCGGCTGCTCGGGCTCGAGGCCGTGGTCGCCGTTGCCACCGACCACGCCGGCCGGATGGTGCCCGCTGCCCTCGCCGAGGCGATCGCCGCCGCCCGCGCAGCCGGGCAGACGCCGATGGCCGTCGTTGCCACCGCCGGCACCACCGACCGCGGGGTCATCGACCCGCTCGAGCCGATCGCGGACGTCTGTGATCTGGAGGGAGTGTGGCTGCACGTCGACGCCGCGTACGGCTGCGGGCTGCTCGTGTCCCCGACCCGCCGGCACCTGCTCGACGGCGTCGAACGGGCCCGGAGCGTGACCGCCGACCTGCACAAGTCGTTCTTCCAGCCGGTGTCGTCGAGCGCCCTGCTCGTGCAGCGCCCGGAGGACCTGCGCCGCACCGCCTGGTACGCCGACTACCTGAACCCGGAGGACGCCGCCGAGCCGAACCAGGTCGACAAGTCGCTGCAGACCACCCGCCGGTTCGACGCCCTGAAGCTCTGGGCCACGCTGCGGGCGACCGGTGCCGACGCGATCGGTGCGGCGTTCGACGCCGTCATCGACCTCGCCGCGGCCACCCACCGGATCGTCGAGGAGCACCCGGACCTGGTGCTCGTCGCGCCGACGCAGCTCAGCACGGTGCTGTTCCGCTGGCAGCCCGCCGGCATGACCGACGAGGCCGCCGACGCGCTGGTCGCCCCGATCCGCTCGGCCCTGCTCGCCGAGGGCCGGGTGCTCATCGCCAAGACGGTCATCGACGGCCGGCCGTGCAACAAGCTCACGCTGCTCAACCCGGAGACGACGCCGGAGCAGATGCGCGCGTCGCTGGAGCACGTCGTCGCGACGGCCGCGCGCGTCCGAGCCGCCACCACCGAGACCGAGGGAGCGAACCGATGACCGCCGACCGCACCGCCGCCGACCGCACCCGCGCCACCGCCGACCCCGCCGTGCACGACGTCGTCGGCATCGGCATCGGCCCGTTCAACCTCGGCCTCGCCTGCCTGACGGACCCGATCGCCGACCTCGACGCGGTGTTCCTCGACGCCGCCGACGGCTTCGCCTGGCACCACGGCATGATGCTCGACGACGCCACGATCCAGGTACCGTTCCTCGCCGACCTGGTGACGATGGCCGACCCGACCTCGCCGTTCTCGTTCCTCGCGTGGCTCAAGGAGGCCGGGCGCCTGTACCCGTTCTACATCCGCGAGGACTTCCACCCCCTGCGCAGCGAGTACGACGCCTACTGCCGCTGGGCCGCCGACCGGCTCGACACCCTGCGGTGGGGCCGCCGGGTGACCACCGTCGAGCACGACCCGGTCACCGACACGTTCACGGTGCACGCCGAGACCGATCAGGGTCCCGAGACGTACCGCGCACACCACGTCGTCGTGGGGATCGGCACCGAGCCGTCCGTCCCCGCCCCGCTGCGTGGGATCGGCGGACCGGCCATCCACTCCGCCGAGTTCCTGCCGAACCGCGACGCCCTGCGCGACGCCGGGTCGATCGCGGTCGTCGGCAGCGGGCAGTCCGCCGCCGAGGTCTACCGCGAACTGCTCGAGGACATCCGGCAGGACGGCTACCGCCTCGACTGGATCACGCGTTCGCCCCGGTTCTTCCCGATGGAGGACACCAAGCTCACCCTCGAGATGACGAGCCCGGAGTACACGGACCACTTCCACGGGCTGCCCGAAGCCGTCCGCGATCGCCTGGGGCGGGAACAGCGCGGCCTGTACAAGGGCATCAGCGCGGACCTGGTCGACGACCTGTACGACCAGCTCTACCGGATCAGTGCGCGCGGCCCCGTCCCGACGACGCTCCGGACCGAGACGAGCGTCGTCGACGCCGCCTGGCTCGCCGACCGCGGCACCTACCGGCTGACGCTCCGCCACGAGCAGCTCGACCAGACGTACGAGCACGAGGTCGAGCAGCTGGTGCTGGCCACCGGGTACACCCCGCGGGTCCCGCGGTTCCTCGACCCGGTCGAGCACCTCGTCGCCCGCGACTCCCGCGGGCGCCTGGCCGTCGCCCGCGACCACCACGTCGACACCCTGGGCGGACGCATCTGGGTGCAGAACGCCGAGGAGCACACGCACGGCCTGACCGCGCCCGACCTCGGCATGGGTGCGTGGCGGAACGCGTCGATCATCCGGTCCGTCACGGGTCGCCCCGTGTACGGCCTGGAGGCCCGGATCGCCTTCCAGGAGTTCGGCCTGCCCGCCTCGGAGCAGTCAGCAGCAGCGCCGTCCACCGCCCGCCCCGGCGCCGCGGAGCGCGCGCCGGCCCGCCCCGCGACCGAGCGTGCGGAGGTCTCCGCATGAGCACGACCGTGACCACCACGGCGCCGGACGCGACCGCGCCTGGGGGAGCCGAGCCGGGCCTCCTGACCGTCGAACCCGTGGACCCGGAACGCGACGCCGCCGTCGTGCAGTCGTGGCTCGCCCACCCGGCGTCGTCGTGGTGGGAGATGGGTGACCTCGACGTGGACGGCGTGCGTGCCTACCTGGCCGGCGTGCAGGCGGACCCCGCGCAGGCAGCGTGGCTCGGCCGCCGGAACGGCGAGCCGTGCTTCCTGGCGGAGACCTACGACCCCTCCGCCGTCCTGCTCACCGACGTGTGGGCGGCCGAACCCGGCGACGTCGGCATGCACCTGCTCGTCGCGCCGGCGCCCGCTGACCGTCGTGTCCACGGCCTGACCAGCGCGGTGATGCGTGCCGTCGTCGAGCACTGCCGGGACGCCCTCGGCGCGCGCCGGGTCGTCGTCGAACCGGACGTGCGGAACACCGCCGTGCAGGCGAAGAACGCCGAGGTCGGGTTCCGCGCCCTGCGCCAGGTGGACGTCGACGGCAAGCGGGCCCTGCTGTCGGTGCTCGACACCGATCGCATCGGCGTCCCCGACGACGACGGGCCGGCCGCGCACCTGCGGCCCGAGCACCTGGAGCCCGCCGAACGGCACCTCGTCGCGAAGTCGATCGCGGAGTTCACCCACGAACGGCTGATCGCCCCTGTGCCGGACAGGGACGGCTGGCGGCTCGACGCGGGGGAGTCGACCTACCGGTTCCGGGCGCGGCAGCACGTGCTCGAGCACTGGTCGATGGACGAGGCCTCGCTGACGCGGACCCGTGCGGGGGCGCCGGCGCCACTCAGCGCGCAGGAGCTCGTGCTCGAACTGCACGAGGTGCTCGGGATCCCCGACGAGTTGCTCGGCACGTACCTGGAGGAGATCGCGTCGACGCTGGCGAGTGCGGCGGCGAAGCACCGGCGGGGCGGGCCGTCGGCCGGGCAGCTGGCACGGGGGCGGGGCGGGGCAGGGTCCGCCGGGGCGTCCGGGTCGTCCGGTGCGACCGGTTCGGCCGGTTCGTCCGGTTCGACCGGGTCCGTCGAGGACGTCGTCGCGTCGTTCCAGGACGTCGAGGCGGCGATGACCGAGGGGCACCCGGCGTTCGTCGCCGCCAACGGCCGGATCGGGTTCGGGCTCGACGAGTACCGGGCGTTCGCGCCCGAGTCCGGCGGCCGGTTCCGGTACCGGTGGCTCGCCGCCCGACGCGAGCACACGCACCTGGCGCTCGCCGCGGACCGGACCGACCAGGCGCACTGGGAGTCGGAGCTGTCGGCGGCGGTCGTGACCGGGTTCCGTGCCACGTTGGAGCGTCGCGGGCTCGACCCCGACGACTACGTGTGGCTGCCCGTGCACCCGTGGCAGTGGCAGCACCGGATCGCCGTGACCTTCGCGCCCGATCTGGGCCGACAGGACCTGGTCGACCTGGGCGAGGGCCCCGACGAGTACCAGCCGCAGCAGTCCATCCGCACCGCGTTCAACCGCACCGACCCGGCACGCTCGTACGTGAAGACGGCGCTCGCCGTGCAGAACATGGGGTTCCTGCGGGGGATGTCGCCCGCCTACATGCGGAACACCCCGGCCGTGAACGACTGGGTCGAGTCGATCGTCTCCGCCGACCCCACGCTCGCCGCTGCCGGGTTCTCGGTGCTCCGGGAACACGCTGCCATCGGCTACACGGGGGACGCCTACCACCGGGTCGACGTGTCCTCGCCGCAGCGCAAGATGCTCGCGGCGCTGTGGCGGGAGAGTCCGCTGCCGCGGGTGACGGACGGCGAGCGACTGCTGACGATGGCGGCGCTGCTGCACCGGGACGCCTCGGGGAACGCTGTGGTCTCGGCGCTGATCGAGGCATCCGGTCTGCCCGCCGACGTCTGGGTCCGGCGCTGGCTCGACGCCTACCTGCTGCCCGTCGTGCACTGCCTGACCGTGCACGACCTGGTGTTCATGCCGCACGGCGAGAACCTGGTGCTCGTGGTGCGCGACGGCGTCGTGGTCCGGGCCGTGATGAAGGACATCGGCGAGGAGGCCGCGGTGCTCGGTCGGCACGACGACCGCCCGGTCCCCGCCGACATCGACCGGATCGTGCACCCGGTGTCCGACGACGAGGCCGCGCTCGCGGTGTTCACCGACGTGTTCGACGGGGTGCTGCGGTTCGTCGCCGCGATCCTCGACGACGACGGGGTGCTGCCGGAGTCCCGCTTCTGGCAGGTCGTGGGGGAGTGCATCGACGCCCACGCCGCCGCGCACCCGGACCGCCGTCGTCCCCTGGACCTGCGGGTGCCGACGTTCGAGCACTCGTGCCTGAACCGGTTGCAGCTGCGGAACACCCTGTCGATGGTGGACCTGGCGGACCAGTCGGCGTCGCTCATCCGGGCGGGGGCGATGGTGAACCCGATCGGGCGGTAGGGGCGTGGGCGCTCGGTGCGGGCGCCGGTTCCGTTGCGCCGTGAGCGAGACTGGTCCGATGGAGGCCGGTGCGGGCGCGGGTGTGGGGGCGATCTCGGTTGCGATCGAGGACGTCGCCGAGGCACGCTGCGTCCTCGCACGAGCGTCGCACCGTGCCGAACGCGTCGCGGGCATCGGATGGGTGCTCGGCGTCCTGGGGTTCGTCGTCGGGGTCTCCGGCATCGATCGCATCCCCGCGGTCGATCCCGACGCTGGACCGTGGGTCGTGACCGTTGCGGCGATCGGCCTCGTGGTGATCGGGTACGTCGCCGCCTACTGGATCACCCGGAACCCACGGGCGGAACGGTCCGCCGCCGTCGATGCCGCAGCAGAGCGCATGATCGCGGCAGCGCGCGCCGGGGGATTTCCGGAGCTCGATCCGAAGAGCGTCCGGCGCGCGTTGCGCGAGGAAGACAACGGGCCCGCGCCGTGGTTCGATCCCAAACTCGGGCCGCACTCGTGGCCGGTGTGGCGGATCGGCACCGTCGACCCAGCGGAGAGCCACTTCGTGATCGCGGAGCGATCGAACGATGCTCGAACGCTCACGGTCCGAGTCGAACCCGCTCAGCCGGCGTGGTGGTCCAGGGACTGAACGCCGACCGTCGGCCTCAGGGCTGGAGGCGTGTGGCCGTCCAGGCGCCCTCGGCGAGTGCGTACTGCAGTCGTCGGTGCATCCGGTCACGGCTGCCGTGCCAGAACTCCACGATGTCGGGCTCGAGACGCCAGGCAACCCATCGTGCAGGTCGGGGGACGTCGTCGCCGGAGTCGTCGAGCAGGTCGTTCGCGTCGTCGATCAGGTCCTGCAGGGTGCGGGGTTCGAGCACGGCGGACTGGTCGGCGATGGCCGTCGCGGCGCGTGACTTCGGGGAGCGGTCCGCGAACAGGGCGTCGGACTCGGCATCCGACAGCCGGACCACGTGGCCCTCGAACCGGAGCTGCTGCATCGTCTCGCGCCAGTACGCCTGCAGGGCTGCGTGCGGGTTCTCGGCGAGCTGCCGGCCCTTCGGGCTGTCCTCTGACGTCCCGAAGACCAGTCCGTTGGTCGCAATCCGCTTCACGTCGACGGTGCGAGCGGACACGCGGCCGTCGGCACCGGCCGTGGCGAGGGTCATCGAGAGCGGCTCGGAGACCTGTCGGTCCTTCGCCGCGGACAGCCACTCGCGAGCGAGGTCGAGCGGAGACACTGGCGGGTTGTCGAACTCGGGCAGGTGCAGGGAGTCGTCACCGGAGAGCGGGGCAGAGGACATGTACCCACCCAACCGTGCGCGGGGGCTCGGTGTTCAGGGAGTCACGGACGGTCGTCGCCGGCACCCGGTCAGGCGTCGGGGAACTTCGCTGCGACGAACGCGCGTTGCGCCTGCACGGTGCCGAGGTGTTCGTCGGCCGGGGCGAACACATCGACGAGGTCCTTGAACCGAGGCCGACGACCGCGGCGGAGTCGGTACGCCCGCATGCCACCGCCCTGCTGTCGCGCCATCCCACTCGGCCACACGTCGACGCGTGCCCCCTGCACGCCCAGGAGCCAGCCCTCGTCGTCGAGCGCCTCGCGCACCAGGCTCAGTGCCTCGAAGGCGTCGTACGCCGTGGCCGTGTGCTCTGCGCCCAGCAGCAACACGGTCACGGTGTAGCGCACCTGATGATCGGGGTTCGTCAGGTCCATCTCGACGATCACGGTCGCCGGCGCGCTCGTGCCGTTCCTGTGAGCGGTTCGTTCGTAGGTCGTCATGTCACGCACCGAGCCGCAGCGCATTGAAGAACGGGACGCCCGGGTGGGCGATCGCGCCTCCCGGACCGATGGTCATCAGGGTTCCCGACTCGGACACCGTGGCGTTCCTCGGAGTCGCCGAGAAGACGCCCGGTCCGAACCCAGGGAACCTGACGCGGGACGCGATCTCGTCGAACGTCGCAACCCGGTCGAGCTCCAAGCCGTAGCCGACGTGACGATGCCCGAGCGAGTCGGTGTACTCGACGCGGCGGAAGGTCCACGCTCGTTCTGCCGGGCCCAGAGACGGCGAGACGGCTTCCGCCAACCGCGCGAGCTGCCGGCAGACGGCAACGCGCTCGGCGAGGGGACCAGCGGGGACCGAGTTGAGGAGCTCGTGGGCGAACGGGATGTCGATGACGGCAGGCGGGTGCTCCTGGTCACCGAAGGCCGTCGTGGTGATCTCCGTCGGGAGATCGGCGTGCCGCGCGAACGGGCGGTACGGCGGAAGCGGTGCTGCTCGGAGGTTGCCGTCGCCGTCGCGCCAGTCGCTCGTCAGGTCGAGCGGCACGTCGGCTTCCCCGACGATGCGGAGCGAGCGCTCGTCCTGTCCCCAGTAGGTGTCGCAGGCGACGCACCGGAAGTACGAGGTCCGCTGCTGGTGGCTGACGCCGATCGACGTCTCGACCCTGCCGTGCCGCGCAACTGCAGCGGTGCAGACCGAACACCCCGGCTCGATCGCCGTCGGATCCGCGCTCGGCATCGTCATCTGTTGATCACCACTCGGTTGAACGGGAGTCCGATGGGCGCCGTGACGCCCGGTCCGATCGCGAGGAGGGTGCCCGCCGAGTCCGATTGATGGGCGGTCGGACTGGTCGGGCGATGGTCCCCGGCCTCCCCGGCCTCCTCGGGCAACGCGGCTCGATCGCTGAGTATCTGCAGGCTCGGCTTCCCGCGGAGTACGGCCCCGTACCCGACGTGGAGGTGGCCGAGCTCGTCCTCATCCTCAGCCATCGTGCTGTCCGTGGAGGAGTGCGCGGGCGGCATTCCGCCAGGCACGTGGAACGGCGTCAACGGAATCGACGATGGTGATCTCCGGGTGCGGTCGGTCTCCGAGTGCCCGGAGGATCTCCATGCGACGCCGGGCGGGATCCGGGTCGATCACCAGGTGCAGTCGCGGCCCGGTGGCGTTGAAGGTGAACAGTTCCCATGCGGTGTTCGGGACGAACACTCCGAGGACCACTTCGGCCCAGATGCCGCTGGATGCTGACATCCGCCTGGCGTGTGCTGCTCGCGACTGGATCGGCAGGAGACCCCGCCGCGCTCGGGGGCGTTCGGCGACCGGCAATCCCTCCCAGTGATCGGCGGCCACGTCGACGAACACGATCGCGCGACCGCTGCGCTCGTCCTCGATCAGCGACTGACGACTCACCCGCCGTGAGCCGGTGCCGACAGCCGGCGGGCGGTCCCCGGCGATGGAGTACGCGAACTCGACGACGACGCCACGGTCGTACGGCATCGTGGCGGGCCGGCCGCTGTCGTCGATCGCCAGGTGCAGGTCATCGGGTACGGGGACAGCAGCGATGCGCACGCTCACCACCCTACGAGCATGTTCGTGGCGCCGGGGTGCTCCGCAAGGACATCAGGCATCCGGCAGGACGACGAGTGCAAAACGCGCCCGCTCACTCGCGAACCCACCGGGGAAGTCCCGGACCAGTGTTGTTCCGTCGTCGAGACGTTCCGCCGCCATGCCGTCGGGAAGTCGGAAGTCGGAGGTCGGCCAGCGCTGTTGATCGTCGGCCGTCCTCGGGGACGCTGCCCAGAAGCGAGATGCAAGTCGTCAGGAAGGGCGCCGGTTGATGGTCCCAAGCCTGCCCGTCGTCAGCACGAGAAGGGACTGTTTCGTCTCGTATCGAGGATGGCGGGTGTCACGGTGACACGGGTTCGATGAGGGCTGGCTGCTGGCGAACCCACATTGCGTGCTCTACCGGGATTTCGTCGATCCAAGCTGTCGAAACAGGATCTGGATGATTGATCGCGTGTGCCACCTCGTAGACGGCATCCGAATACCGCAGCCCGCTAGCTTCGTCATCGGCCGCAACAACGACAAGGACCTCGGCGGGAAGTACGTCGACTTGATGGCGGAGCAGCCATACGCGAGCAATACCGGCTGCACCCTTGGTGCGCTCCTGCAGTGCGCCACACAGATCACGCTCGCGGCGGCTCGGCGGTGCCAGCGTCACTGGAGCACCGGCGGGGAACAGGCCGCTGTCATTGATGACCTGATCTCGGTCGCCTGGACCGACCACCTGGGGATGCGGACGATCAATGTCAACGATGACGCCCCAGTCCTGCGGGATCATCCGGACCAGCTGGTGCATCGGAAGGCTCTTCGGCGTGGCGGGTACATCGCTGGTCATTCTCGCCCTCGCGTCATCGAGCTCGGTGAAAGCGAGGGCCAGCGGGACGCCCTCGTTCCCGACGATCGCTAGAGGTATGGCCAACCGGTCATGTCGCAGCACGATGACCTGCGTACGGGCGAACGCATACTTCGACGACATCATGGCGCGACGATGAGGATTGCTGGGAAGTCCACCGTTCGTCATTGGTTCAGTCGCCACTTTCGTCATCTATGACGAGCGCGAAGCGCGCCCGCTCCGTTGCAAACCCCCCGGGGAAATCTCGAACCAGAGTGCCGCCCCCGTGCAACCGTTCTGCGGCCATGTTGTTGGGGAGCAGGAGCTCATTCAGGATGGAAGGGCCTTTCATGAACACCGTAGACGAATGCTCCACCGCTTTCGAAAGACGCCGGTACGGATCGCGGTACAACACCCTACCCCCAGCTCGTTGCACAGACTGGACGACGTACGGCAATCGTCCCCATGCGGCCTCGGCAGGGTGCTTGGCGGGGACATCGTGACCGTTCCAGTTCGGGGTCAGATCGATCGCAGGACCGAGTCGAACGAGAGCCCGAGTGGCGGCATCTCGGTCGTCGTTGGCCAGGCTGTCCCCGGGCGTAGTCAACCGGAGATCCACTGAGTACCGGTAGTCACCAGATCGGACACCGTCCCTCAGCCGGGAGATCAGCCCGCCGGTGTTGCCTCGGAGTTCGACGACTTCGATCCCCTCGCCGAACGACCATTCCTTTTCGAGGTCGGCAATCGAGTACAAGGGCCCGACCGCGCTGAAGCGTCTGTCAACGAGGATCTCGTTGCCGCGCTGGCGGAAGGGGCCGCGGTGCTCCACGATGGTGAAGGCTCGGTCCTCGAGCCAGTTCATGAACGTGAGCAGACGACCGTACTCCGGCCAGAGCGGGTGCGGCGCGACCATCGAGTGATAACGACCATCCGGGGAGCGTTCGGGGATCGCGAGCCAAGATTCCGACCTTGGTAGGAGCGACCTACCCGACCGGGAGAGCCCCATTCTCATCGTGGCGTGCTGTCATGGCGCAGGTCGTTCAAGTAGTCGAAGGGGATGGCGTTCCCGCTCCGCAGAGACCAGCTTCCAAGGCGCTTGAGTCCGTCGCCGTACTCGTTCATACGCATCGTGTAGTCCGACGGCGACGTGGTGGCTGCGTCCATCGCCGGATGGTCGATCACGTTGGCTGCGGCCGACCAAGTGCTGCGGTCCCCGGGGATGAACACTTCTGTTGCGCCGCCGGCGCCGTACTGGGTGTTCGCGACAGCTGTGCCTTGGGCGTGGGGGATCGGTGCGGTGACTTCATAGGTAGTGCCGTCCGTCCGGAAGTTCTGGTACGGGCCGCGCTCGTCGTGGACGCCGATCTGTACCGACTCCGAGTACCTCCGCGCATCACCACCGGCGGTGATGAGATCGGACGTCGGGCCGTCGCTGACGACGAAGAACTCCCCGTTCCCGACAACCTGCAGACGCTTGCCGACAAGCGCAGTCGGGTCACCGGTCGTCCAGGGATCGACTCCCGGGTATCCAGCTCCCCAAGCCGACGGCTGTCCTTGCCAATGGCGAGCTCTTGCCGCCATCGAGGGAGCGTCCGACCGCCAGTAGGAGTCAAGCCCGTTCTTGAAGCCCTTGAGCGGATGCGCCAAGTCCTGCCGGATGCCGTTGCCCCCGCCGACCACGAAGGCGCGAAGAGATTCAAGGGTTCGGAGCGCAGTGCCGTGACGGACGTTGGACAGCAGATGGCGCGCAGGAGCGAACAGCGTTCGAGCCTCGGAGCCCACGTGCCGACCAGCGGAGCTGAACTTGGATGCGAGAGAAGCGCCCTTCGCGAACTCCCTCCCGATCTTCGCCGCGGTGGTGATTCCCTTCCCACCGGGCACACAATCGAGCAGCGCGAACGCGAGGTCCCACCCGTCGGCGGTGCCCTTGCTCATCTTGTACAGGGTGTCAGCGAGCACGAGCAGCGCTGCGCCGAGCACGATCCATGCGAGCGGTCCGCCGATGATCATCGCGATGATCCCACCCACCGCCACGACGACCTTCGCCACCGACACGATGGTCTCCCACGCCTCGGACCCGAAGATCTTGTCCCACGTGGACTGCTTCCCGAGGCCCGCGTCAGCAGCTTCACCGATCTTCGTCGCGGTCCGCTGCTCCGCGTCCTGCCAGTCACCCTTCGCATCCGCCACGAGCCGCTTCGCCGCATCGATCCGCGACTGCGCCGCCGAGATGTCCCCCTGCGCCGAGCTCACGGACCCCTGCGCGACGGAAGCGTTGTCGGACGCTGCCCGCAACTGCGCCGGCGAGGGAACATCCACCCCGTCCGGCACGTCGGAACCCGCCGGGTACTTATCCGCGACCTTCGACAGGTCCTTCGACGTCGACTCGTAGTGCGACAACGTCGACTGCGCATCCGCCAACCGGTCCTGCGCCGCGGCGAGGTCCCCGGTGGCGTCCTTCGCGTCCGCCAACGCACCATCGGCCCGGTACTGGGTGTCATCGACCGTGTCAGCCCACCCCGACAACGCCGTCGCGGCGAGTTCGTACGAATCGACGAGCTTGGTCAGGTCCGACGGGGTGTCCTCGATCGCGTCGACGAACACATCCGCGGCTTCACCCTCCCAGTCGGTCAGCCACCCGGACCCCTTCACCGACTTCAGTCGGGTCGAGGCGTCATCGGCTGCGTCGGAGATGCGCTGGTACTCCCGCGCCATCATCCGCAACGTCGACGGATCACCCTTGACCGGATCATCACCCTGATCGACGACGTCCCACCCCGACGGTCGCCCCACGACTACTGCGCCCTCGAGGCAGCGGGTCCGCCGCCGCCGTTCTCGTCGTTGACCTGCAGGGCCTGTGCCAGCTGCTCGTCGGTCTCGGTGTAGGTCTCGATGGACGAGCTCAGCATGTCCGCCAACGCCTTCGTCGACTCGCTGATCTTGTCCCGCTTGTCGCCCCAGCGGTGGTCGAAGTCGTGCAGAGCGTTCTGTACCGTCCCCGAACCGATCTCGTCGTCGGACGCGTCGACACGCTTGTGCGCCTGCTCGAGCGTGCTGTGCACGGTCGTCAGGTCGTTCTGGAGCTCCCCGAGCCCCATCAGGTCAACCAGCAGTTTGCCTGCCACGGAACAATCCCTCCCCGATCACGAACCGGCGCCGTCAGGACGGCGCCACAGGAACCGCGACGACCCCGTGCCCCACGCGATCGCGGGGCACGGGGTCGACGACGGTGTCAGCCCTTGAGGCCGGAGGCCAGCGACTCGTCCGTCTCGGACAGGGTCTGCGAGGCCTTGGAGAGGAACGTGGAGAGGCCTTCGAGTCCCTGGACCGTCTGGGTCACGCCACGGTTGAACTCGTCGTAGGACTCGCCGAACGCGACCGACGACTTGTCGGTGACGTAGCCGTCCGAGATGAGCTGCTGGATCTTGCGCTGCAGTGCCGACAGACGGTCTTCGATGTCTGCCTGGCCCGCCTTGAGGTCGGAGGCTGCTGCCTCGAGGTCTGCGTACGAGACGTTGATGTTCGCCACGGTGTGACTCCCTTTCCCCGGAGTTTCGTTTGTCCCCCCAACGGGGCGTGTTGCAGGGGACACTACCATCGTCCTGCGACACGAAGTCAACGCTACGGGGGAATGCCATGACCTTCACGTTCACGATGGTCGACCGCGAGAGCGGCCAGACCGCGAACGTCTACGTCGACGGCGACGACTCCCGGGCGGTGCGCGAGCTGGTGGCCGAGGCCGAGCGCCTCATCGCCACGGACGTCGTCGCCTCCGGCCGGACCCCCGTGTACTTCGTCGGGGAGCAGCCGCTCGACCTCTCGGCGTCGGTCGCCGAGTCGGGCGTCCGCGAGGGCGTGGTGGTGCGCCGGAGCCTCGAACAGGTGCCGCCGCCGCCGCTCCGCCCGCTGACCGACGCCGAGGTCCGGATCGTGTCCGGGCTGCACGCGGGGACGATCGTGCGGGTGAGCACCGGCACGATGACCATCGGTACGGCACCGTCCGCGCACGTGCGGGTGCCGGTGAGCACCACGGACGAGGTCGAGGCCGAGGCGTCGGGGTCCGACACGGTGCCGGACATCGCACTGCTCGTCACGGTGACGGCCGACGGCGCGAAGGTGCGCCCGGCGAACGGCTTCTCCGGCGCGCTGCTGGACGGCGAGCCGGTCACCGAGGAGACCGACTGGCCCGAGACCGCACAGCTCGCGGTCGGCGGGGTCCTGCTCGGCTTCGGCCGCGCCCCGAACCGCGGCGCCCACCTGTCCCTGGCGGACGACGGCATGTCGCTCGAGTACAACCGACCGCCGCGCATCCTGCCGCCGGACGAGCACACCCGCTACCAGCTGCCCCCGCCGCCGACCGAGCCCCCGGCCCGGGCGCTCCCCATCCTGATGGCGCTGGCGCCGATGGGCATGGCGGTCATGTTCGTGTCGACCACCGGTCGCTGGATCTACCTGCTCATCGCCCTGCTGTCGCCGATCCTGATGATCATCACGGGCCTCCAGGGCCGCCGGCAGGGCAAGAAGACGTACCGGCAACGCGTCGTGGAGTACGAGGACACCAAGGCGCGGATCGAGGCGGACGCGACCGAGAGCCTCCAGTCCGAACGTGCACGCTGGATCGCGAGCGCGCCGGACCCCGCCGCCGTCTACGAGACGGCGGTCACGCCCCTGCCGCGCCTGTGGGAGCGACGCCGGACGGATCCGGACCACCTGCTGGTCCGCGTCGGCACGGCGACGCAGCGCTCCGAGGTCACCATCGAGGACCCGGAGCAGCTGTCCCACAAGCGGACCGTCGCGTGGGACGCGACGGACGTGCCGGTGCGCATCCGCCTGGCCGAGCGCGGCGTGATCGGCATCGCCGGTCCGGACGACGACGCCCGACGACTCGCGAACTGGGTGGTCGCGCAGCTCGCGACGCTGCAGAGTCCGAAGGACGTCACCTTCACGCTGCTCACCGACACCACACGCACGTCGCTGTGGGAGTGGATGTCCTGGCTGCCGCACGTCCGCCGCGACGGTGCGGACCAGCCGATGACGAGCATCGCCTCGAACGCCGCGTCGACCGCGCGGGCGATCGCCGAGCTCGCCGCGATCATCGACGCCCGCAAGGAAGCCGGGATCGGCAAGAAGACCCCGCCGGCCGACGAGATCGTCGTCGTGATGGACGGCGCGCGCCGGCTCCGCGCGATGCCCTCGCTCGTGCAGGTGCTCAAGGAGGGGCCGTCGGTCGGGGTGTTCAGCATCTGCCTCGACCTGGACGAGCGGCTCCTGCCCGAGGAGTGCGACGCCGTGGTGGTCGTCCGCGACGACCGGGTGCGGGTCACCCAGCAGCGCAGCGAGCGCATCGACGACGCACGCCCGGACCTGGTCGACCAGGACTGGCTCGAGTGGGTCGCCCGGTCGCTGTCCCCGATCGTCGACGCCAGCCCGGACGTGCAGGACGGCGCCATCCCGTCGTCCGCCCGGCTGCTCGACGTGCTCCAGCTCGAACCGCCCACGTCCGAGGCCGTGCAGGCACGCTGGCTGCTCGGCGGCCGCAGCACCACCGCCGTGGTGGGGGCGTCGATCGACGGGCCGTTCGCGATCGACCTGCGGAACGACGGCCCGCACGGCCTGGTCGCCGGGACCACCGGTTCCGGCAAGTCCGAGCTGCTGCAGACGATCGTGGCGTCCCTCGCCGTGGCGAACCGGCCGGACGAGATGAACTTCGTGCTCGTCGACTACAAGGGCGGTGCGGCCTTCAAGGACTGCGTCGACCTGCCGCACACGGTCGGCATGGTCACCGACCTCGACACGCACCAGGTCGAGCGCGCGCTCGAGTCGCTCGGCGCCGAGCTGCGCACCCGCGAGCACGCCCTCGCCGAGGTCGGGGCGAAGGACCTGGAGGACTACCAGGACCTGCAGGCCAAGCGCGCGGCGAACGGGGACACGATCCCGAGCCTGCCGCGGCTGCTCATCGTCATCGACGAGTTCGCCTCGCTCGCCCGCGAGCTGCCCGACTTCGTGAAGGGCCTGGTGAACATCGCCCAGCGCGGTCGCTCGCTCGGCATCCACTTGATCCTCGCCACGCAGCGTCCGGGCGGCGTCGTGTCGCCCGAGATCCGCGCGAACACGAACCTCCGGATCGCGCTGCGCGTCACCGACCAGTCGGAGAGCCAGGACGTCATCGGCGCGAACGACGCCGCGCGGATCGCCAAGTCGACCCCGGGGCGCGCCTACGTGCGGCTCGGCGCTGCCTCGCTGCTGCCGTTCCAGTCCGGTCGTGTGGGTGGGCGCCGGCCCGGCTCGGACGACCAGGAGGCCCGCCCCGCCCTGGTCCGCGAGCTCACGTTCGCCTCGTACAGCGATCCAGCCCCCCGCCCGGCCGCCGTCGAGGCCGCGGCCAGCGACGTGGAGGTCACCGACCTGAGCGTCCTCGTCGCGTCGATCGACGACGCCACCCGCGCCCTCGGCACCCCCGAGCAGCGGAAGCCCTGGTTGCCGCCGCTCGGCGAGGTCGTCGGGCTCGACGACGTCGAGGCGACCGGCACCGGCGACCTGGCACCCCTGGCGGTCGCCTGGGGCGTCGAGGACCACCCGGGTGACCAGCGGCAGCGCCCGGCGGTGTTCGACCTCGACGCGGACGGTCACCTGTTCGTCATCGGCTCGCCGCGCTCGGGCCGCAGCCAGACGCTCCGCACCCTGGCGGGGGCGATGGCCCTGCGGCTCGGCGTCGGCGACGTGCACATGTACGGGATCGACTGCGGCAACGGTGCCCTGCTGGCCCTTGGTGCGCTGCCGCACTGCGGCGCCGTGGTGCAGCGGCACGAACCCGACCGGGTCTCGCGGCTGCTCGGCATCCTGCTCCGCACGGTGCAGGAGCGCCAGGCCGCCTTCGCCGCCGGTGGGTACTCGTCGATCGCCGAGCAGCGGACCGACGCGGGCACCGTGCCGATGCCGCACATCGTCGTGTTCCTCGACCAGTGGGAGAGCTTCATGGCGACCCTGGCGGACGCCGAGAACGGTGCGCTGCACGACGCCGTCCAGACCCTGCTGCGCGAGGGCGTCGGCGTCGGCGTGCACCTGGTCGTCTCCGGCGACCGCACCCTGACGTCCGGCCGGATGTCGAGCCAGGTGGAGCGGAAGCTGCTGCTCGCCCTGGCCGACCGCGGCGACTACAACTACGAGGGCATCAACGGCAAGAAGCTGCCGGAGTCGATCCCACCGGGGCGCGGGTTCCGCAACGCCACGGCGACGGAGACCCAGGTCGCCGTGCTGCCCGGCGGACTCGGGGGCCGAGACCAGGCAGCCGCGCTGCGGGGCATCGGTGACGAGGTCCGTGCGCACGTGCCGGCCGACGCCCCGAAGCCGTTCCGGATCGACGTGCTCCCGCGCTCCATCACCTTCGCGGACGCCGTGCGGTACCTGCCGTCGGCCGAGGCATCGGTCGGCCGGGTCGCACTCGGTGTCGGCGGCGACGAGCTCCGGCTGTTCACGCACGACTTCGTGCAGGACACCCCGGTCTTCATCGTCGGCGGCAGCCCCCGCTCGGGCAAGAGCACCGCGCTCGTCGCGATGGCCCGTCACGTGCTGTCGGCGGGTGGGTCGGTCGTCGCGGTGACACCGCGGGAGTCCCCGCTCCGAGCACTCGACGGAGCACCCCGCGTCACGGTGGTGACCGACGGCGCCATCGGGGCCGAGGGGTTGTCCGCCGCGATCGACACCGGCTCGGACGGCTTCACGCTCGTGCTGGTCGACGACGCCGAGGCCCTGAAGGAGTCGCCGGCCGAACCGGTGTTCCGGGCGATCATGGACTCCGACCGGGGTCGTTCGGTCGGGCTCGTCCTGGCCGGTGACGTCGAGGGCGTGGCGAGCGGGTTCCGCGGCTGGCAGGTCGACGCGAAGAAGGCGCGTCGGGGCATGCTCCTCGCACCGCTCAGCACCGTCGACGGCGACCTGATCGGCACGAAGCTGTCGAAGAGCCTGGTCACCCAGGACCGCGTCGCGGGTCGGGCGCTGCTGAACGACGCCGACCAGGCGCTCCGACTCGTGCAGGTACCGGCCGGCGACTAGCGCCGGTCGCGGGTCGTCGGCCGCGGGGCGCCGGCCGCGGGGCGCCGGCCGCGTGGGCGCCAGCCGCGGGGGCGCAGCCCAGAGCCTGCGCGCCCCGGATCCGGCCCGGTCCGGGGCCTGCTCAGCCCAGCGGCGTCTCGCTGACGAGTCCGACGGCGGGTTCGGCGCGGAGCGTGTGCCCGCCGAACACCACGGTGTCGCCGGGCTGCACGGTCGTGCGCTGCGACGGCACGAGCATCGCCGCGGGGAACCCCGGGCGCTGCAGCTCGACGCCGTTCGCCGAAGCGGTGTCGAGCACCCAGAGGGAGCCCTCGGCGCCGAACCCGAACTCCAGGTGGGTGCGGCTGAGCAGCCGCTCCGGGTCCTCCAGAGCGATCATGTGGGCGTGTCCGCCGTCCGGGTGGGCGCTCGCGGGGTCACGGCCGATCAGCCCGCCACCCGACACGGTCACCCGCTGGGCGCCGTCGAGGACGAGCACGGCAGCCGCTGCCTGGCGGGCGGGGGCGGCGTCACGACGGGCGGTGGTTCCGCCGGACGACCCGAGCGGTCGGCCGGGCAGCTGCGCCACGGTCGCCCGGACCCGGTCAGCACTCGCACGCGGAGCCGGGGGCGGTGTGGTGACCGACCGGGCGAGCTCGCCGCGCTGGGCCATCTGTGCCAGGTCACGCTCGTCGACCCGCTCGACGACCGGTTCGACGACCTTGCGCTTCTTCCGGAACGGCCAGAGGCGCATCAGGACGCCTCGCTGCCGACCGCGGCGGAGTCGATGAGCTCGAAGGTGTCGGTCACGGTCTCGAACAGTTCGTACAGGGGCTCGGCCAGGTCGGTCGCGGGCGACGAGACGCTGACCAGGGCGACCTGGTCGCCGGCCGGCACGAACGTCTGCATGAGCACGACGTCGAACGACCCGCGGCCGTCCGGCGCCTGCACCGTCGAGACACCCCAGACGCGCGGCACCCGGCCGACGCGGGGGACCTCGTGCACGTCGACGTGCATGCCGTCGTCGTCCCCGCCGAGTGCGGCGACGTGGTCGGTGAGCGCGGCGAGCGGGTCGCCGCCGGCCTCGGGCGCGGGCAGGACCGTCACGGTGAGCGCACCGGAGACGATGCCGTCCTCGCTCGGCTCGGCGAACGCGGCGCAGTACCGCGCGCCGCTGTCCCACGCCGAGCGGGCGAACCGGCGGAGCACCCGGACGATCTCGGTGCGGTGGTCCCACAGTTCCCGGTGGTCCTCGATGCGTTCCTGCACGAGGGCGCTGATCCGGTCGTCACGGCGTTCCGGTTCGACCGGGAGCTCGAACCAGGACCGCGGGACCGTGATGGCGAAGTGGTCGACCGACATGCCCGCTACCGTACCGTGGCGTACCGCTCCGCGGTCCGCCGCATCGCCCGCAGCAGCAACGGCCCCGGCAGCCGCAGCAGGGCCCCCGGCACCAGCGCCCGCACCCCGGCCACCACCCGGACGGTGCGCCGGAAGCGCCGTTCCTCCCGCGGCCCCCACGCGAAGCCGTACGCCGTTCGCACCCGTTCCGGCAGCATCCCCACGGTCACGATGCGGACGAGGGGCATCGCCGCCCGCACCCACAGCGGCGCGAACCGCGGGTGCAGCAGGTCGCGGACGACCCCGCGGGCGTCGTCGGTGACCTCGAGCCCCTCCAGCGTCCGCTGCCAGTACCGGTCGAACGCCGCCACCGAGGTCGGCCAACGCTCCGGCGGCACCCGCAGTGCGGTGGCGATCGGAGCGTAGGCGGCGAGGACCTGCTCGGCGCGGGCCGCGGAGACGCGTGTGCCGAACAGGTCGTGCGCCCGCCGCGCGGAGTCGAACAGGGTCGCGGCCACCCAGAGCTGCCGGTCGACGTCGTCGGCGCCGGCGACGGGCTGGTGCGCACGGTTGACGAAGCCCGCTGCGGTCGCCGAGTCGGTCTCCGTCCCGATGACGACGGCGTAGACGAACATCAGGGTGTGGGCGAGCCGCTGCTGGGGTCGCCGGGCGAAGTCCGAGTGCCGCCGGACACCGGCCGCGACGACCGGGTCGGCGATCTGCAGCAGGATGGCGCGGCCGCCCGCGGCCACGGGAGTGCTGTCGGCGAGGAACCGACGCAGGTGACGGTCGTGGACGCGACCAGCAGGCGGACGGGAGGCACGGCGCGGGTCGTGTGTCGCGCCTCCAGGCCGTGGGGTGGTCACGCCGCACCCCGTCGGCGTCGCGCCCGCAGGACGGGCCACAGGTCCGCGGCGATCGCCGCCAGGAGCGCGACGGCGCCGACGACCAGGGCGACCAGTGTATACGAGGCGTCGACGGGTGCGTCACCGGTGAGGGCGAGGAGCGTCGCGACGAGCCAGATCGCGGGGAGCGGCCAGAGGCGGGTCGGTGATCCGGTGACGACCGCACCGACGACGCCGACGACGAGGAGCGGGACCCAGCGGCCACCGGGCTCCGAGCGGGCGGCGAGGTGTGCCGCGGCGGCGACCAGCAGCATCGCCGCGACCGCCAGCAGCCGCGCTGCCGAGGGCATGCTGCGGACGCTGGAGCGGACTCGTCGGAACACGGCCCGATGCTACCGAGCCGTGTCCCGGGGGAGCCTGATCAGCTCAGAGATCAGCGCTCAGAGCGGCTTCGTGCCGAGGTCGTTGCCGAGGTCGGCGCGGTCCTCGTCCTGCTCGTTCTCGTGCTCCCACAGGTCGGGCGAGCCCTCGCGCGGGGACCCGCCGGTCGGACCGTCGTCGGAACCGTCACCGGGCTGCGGCTCCACCGTCTCGCCGGCGACCGCGTCGTTCGTCACCGTCTCGAGGGACTCCTCGGCCTCGTCCACCTCGTACGGGCCGACGTGCTCACGGTCGATGTCGTCGTCGCGACGCTGCTGGGACTCGAAGTCGTCGACGGGGCTGATGCCGGGGTCGCTCATGGTGGTTCCTTTCCGTTGCGGGCTTCCTGCCTACCCGCCGGCGCTTGGCGGCCGTCCGGTTTCGTGTCGTGTTCACCCGGGCGTCACCTTCCGGTCACACCGCCACGGCAGCATCGCCGATGCTCGGGGGAGTGGAGCGCGGTCGCCGACGGGTGGTCGAGCGACCGCGCCTTCCCCGCCCGGGTCGTCCGGGCCCGTGCGCCGGGCGCCGGTGCGCTTCGTCCGTGCCGCTGTCAGACGCGTTCGAGCAGGTCGCGTTCCTCGACGTCGGCGAGTGCGAGGGTGCGGTAGCCGGCGGACTCGAAGAACACCGTGATGCGGTCCTCTTCCGTGCTCATCACCACGCCCGTGCCCCACTCGGCGTGCTCGACGCGGGCGTCCGGCGGCCACGCTTCGTCGTTCGCACCGTCGGCGACGTGGGCGGAGGCCTCACGGGCCGTGCCGGACGAGCAGGTGTCGCAGTTGCCGCACGGCTCCGGCAGCTCGTCGCCGAAGTAGCCGAGCAGGAACTGCCGGCGGCACCCGGTCGTCTCGGCGAGCTGGCGCATCATCGCGATGCGGGACTCCTCGACCCGTTCCCGTTCGGCGGCACGGTCGGCTGTCGCACGTGCGGCACGGTCGGCGTCCTGCGGGCCGTCCGGCACCCGGGAGACACCGTCCACGTCGTCGCGCAGGGCGCCGGCGTCGAGCAGGGCGTTGAGTGCTCGACCGGCGGTGCGGGCCGACAGGCCGGAGGCTTCCACCAGCGCGGAGCGGGCGATCGAGCCGGTCGCCGGGACGGCGTCGAACACGGCCCGGACCGAGGCGGGCCGCGGCGAGCCGGACGCGAAGAACGTGCGCAGGCCGAAGTCCTCGGCGCGGTAGTGCAGGGTGGCGCCGGCCGGTTCGGCATCCCGCCCGGCCCGCCCGATCTCCTGGTAGTAGGCGTCGATCGACTCGGGGACGTCGGCGTGCACGACGTACCGGACGTCGGGCTTGTCGATGCCCATGCCGAAGGCACTCGTCGCGACCACCACGTCGACGTCGCCGTCCAGGAACCCGGTGTGCACGGCCTCGCGCTCCGCCACCCGCATGCCGGCGTGGTACGGCTGCGCACGACGACCGCGGGCGGCGAGGGCGTCGGCGTACTCCGTCGTCGCCGCGCGGGTGGCGACGTAGACGACGGTCGGCCCGTCGAGCTCGGCGACCTGGTCGACCACGGCCTGGCGCTTCTCGGCGTCCTCGGCGTGCCGCACCACCTCGAGCCGGATACCGGGACGGTCGAACCCCGAGGCGAGCACGAACGGGTCGCGCATGCCGAGCCGCTCGACGATGTCGTCCCGGACCGGAGCGGAGCCCGTCGCGGTCAGGGCGAGCACCGGCGGTCGGCCCAGGCGCTCCGCGACCTCGCCGAGCGCCAGGTAGTCCGGTCGGAAGTCATGACCCCACGACGAGATGCAGTGCGCCTCGTCGACGGCGACCAGCGCGACCCCGGCGTCGCGGAGTCGCTCGAGCACGTCGTCCTTCACCAGCTGCTCGGGGGCCAGGAACACGTAGCCGACCTCGCCCGCGGCGACGGCGTCCCACGCGTCGGCGACGTCCCGTGCCTTCTTCGTGGCGTTCAGGGCGACGGCGCGGGGGGCGTCGGGATGGTGCTCGAGCCCGACCACCTGGTCCTCCTGCAGCGCCACGAGCGGGGAGACGACCACGACGAGGCCGTCCAGTCCGAGGCCGGCGACCTGGTAGATCGCGGACTTCCCGGATCCGGTGGGCATGACCGCCAGGGCGTCGCGGCCCTCGAGCACCGCGTCGATGACGGACTCCTGGTCGGGGCGGAGCTTCCAGCCGAAGACCTCGGTGGCGCGGGTACGGAGTTCGGGTTGCACCGATCCACAGTGCCGAGCGCCAGCTCGGGCCGGTCCCAGCGGTGCGCGCAGCGGCTCACGCGCGTCCCGGTGCCCGGTCCCGATCGGCTTGTACTCGGGTGTGCCCCGACGTGCACCGGCCGTCCACCGAGCAGCGCTAGGCTGCGTGGCGGCCGTTGTCTCGACATCGAGCGACCCTCGATGTGGAGTGCGCGACCGGGAAACCGATGCCGATCGCACGAACCGTGCGGGAAGAAGAACAGCGTGGATCTTTTCGAGTATCAGGCCAGGGACCTCTTCGAGTCCTACGGCGTCCCCGTGTTGCAGGGGATCATCGCCGACACCCCCGAGCAGGCGAAGGCGGCGGCCGAGAAGATCGGTGGCGTCGTGGTCGTCAAGGCGCAGGTGAAGGTCGGCGGTCGCGGCAAGGCCGGCGGCGTGAAGGTCGCGAAGACCCCGGACGAGGCGTTCGAGCACGCGCAGGCCATCCTCGGCCTCGACATCAAGGGCCACACCGTCCAGCGCGTCATGGTCGCCCAGGGTGCGGACATCGCCGAGGAGTTCTACTTCTCCGTGCTGCTCGACCGGGCCAACCGCTCCTACCTCTCGCTCACCAGCGTCGAGGGCGGCATGGAGATCGAGCAGCTCGCCGTCGAGAAGCCCGAGGCGCTCGCCCGGGTCGAGGTCGACCCGCTGACGGGCATCGACAAGGCCGCCGCGCTCGAGATCGCTCGGCAGGCGAACTTCCCATCGGAGCTGCAGGACGCCGTCGCCGACGTCTTCGTCAAGCTCTACGACGTCTACAAGGGCGAGGACGCGACCCTCGTCGAGGTGAACCCCCTCGTCCGCACCGGCGACGGCCAGATCCTGGCACTCGACGGCAAGGTCTCGCTCGACGAGAACGCCGACTTCCGCCACGAGGGCCACAAGGACCTCGAGGACACCGCCAGCGAGGACCCGCTCGAGGCCAAGGCGAAGGCCCACGGGCTGAACTACGTCAAGCTCGACGGCCAGGTCGGCGTCATCGGCAACGGCGCGGGGCTCGTCATGTCGACGCTCGACGTCGTCGCCTACGCCGGTGAGCGCCACGGCGGCGTGAAGCCCGCCAACTTCCTCGACATCGGCGGCGGCGCCTCGGCCGAGGTCATGGCCAACGGCCTCGACGTCATCCTCGGCGACCCGCAGGTGAAGAGCGTCTTCGTGAACGTCTTCGGCGGCATCACCGCGTGCGACGCCGTCGCGAACGGCATCGTCGCCGCGCTCGGCATCCTCGGCGACGCGGCCACCAAGCCGCTCGTCGTGCGCCTCGACGGCAACAACGTGGAAGAGGGTCGTCGGATCCTGGCGGAGGCAGCGCACCCGCTCGTCACCGTCGCCGCGACCATGGACGATGCGGCCGAGAAGGCCGCCGAACTCGCCGCCGCAGCGGCCTGAAGGGACTGACCATGTCGATCTTCCTCAACAAGGACTCCAAGGTCATCGTCCAGGGCATCACCGGTGGCGAGGGCACGAAGCACACCGCCCTGATGCTCAAGGCCGGCACGAACGTCGTCGGCGGCGTGAACGCCCGCAAGGCCGGCACCACCGTCACCCACGGCGACGTGTCGCTGCCGGTCTTCGGCTCGGTGCGCGAGGCCATCGACACCACCGGTGCCGACGTCTCGATCGTCTTCGTCCCGCCGGCGTTCGCGAAGGACGCGGTGATGGAGGCCATCGACGCCGAGATCCCGCTCGTCGTCGTCATCACCGAGGGCATCCCCGTGCAGGACTCGGCCGAGTTCTGGGCGCACGCCAAGGCGAAGGGCGGCACGACCCGGATCATCGGGCCGAACTGCCCGGGCATCATCACCCCGGGGGAGTCCCTCGTCGGCATCACCCCGGCGACGATCACCGGCAAGGGCCCGATCGGGCTCGTCTCGAAGTCCGGCACCCTGACCTACCAGATGATGTACGAGCTCCGAGACCTCGGCTTCTCGACCGCCATCGGCATCGGCGGCGACCCGGTCATCGGCACCACGCACATCGATGCGCTCGCCGCGTTCGAGGCCGACCCCGAGACCGAGGCCATCGTGATGATCGGTGAGATCGGTGGCGACGCGGAAGAGCGTGCGGCCGAGTTCATCAAGGCGCACGTCACGAAGCCCGTCGTCGGCTACGTCGCGGGCTTCACCGCTCCCGAGGGCAAGACGATGGGCCACGCCGGCGCGATCGTGTCCGGTTCGGCCGGTACCGCCGAGGCGAAGAAGCAGGCGCTCGAGGCCGCCGGCGTCAAGGTCGGCAAGACGCCGTCCGAGACCGCCGCGCTGCTGCGCGAGGTCGTCGCCGCTCGCTAGCGACCAGCCCGTTCCGCAAAACACCGGTGTTCGTCGGTTGAACCGCGTCCTGCGCGTGTTCGTCCTGCGAACACCGGTGTTTTGCGTCGGCAGCCGCGCGGCTCCGGGGCGGCCGCGCGAGGGGCACGTATCCTCGCTGCGATGAACCGCCTGGGAACCGCTCTGCTCGCCGCGATCGAGGCGGTCGTGACGGTCGGCGTCGGCATCGGGATCGCCCTCGTGCCCCTGACGCTGCTCTGGGGGTTCGAGTACGGCCTGCAGGTCGACTGGGACGTGTTCTGGAAGGCCACCGGCAGCGTCTGGCTCGTCGGGCACGGCGTCGACGTCTCGTTCCTGCTCGGGTCCGCACTCGCCAAGAGCACCGGGGTCAGCGGCGCAGCCGACCCCATCCACGTGACCCTGGCGGCCCTGGGGTTCGCGGTCGTGACGGCCTGGCTCGGCGCCCGCGCCGGACGTCGGTTCGCGGAGACCGAGCACCGCACCACCGGGCTGCTGGTCGGGACCGCCGTCGTCGCGCTCCTCGGTCTGGCCGTCGCACTGTCGTCGACCTCGGCTGCCACCCGCCCCACGCTCTGGCAGGCCGTGGTGCTGCCGGCGCTCTGGTTCGGGATCCCTGCACTCGCCGCCTCCGAGGTCTGCCGTCGTCGCCGTGACCTGCCCGCCGACGCCGGCACCCAGCGGGTCATCGACCTGGTCGACCGCATCCCCGCCGTCTGGCGGACCGTCGCCGGGTTCGGCCTGCGCGCCGGGACCGCCGCGACCGCCGTGGTGGTCGGGGTGGCCGCGGTGCTGGTCGGCCTGCTCCTCTTCACCTCGTTCGCCGAGGTCATCACCCTGTACGAGCAGTCGCACGCCGGGGTCATCGGCGGCGTCGCGCTCACCGTCGGGCAGCTCGCGTTCCTGCCGGACTTCGTCGGGTGGGCCACCTCGTGGTTGATCGGCCCCGGGTTCGCCATCGGCACCGGGTCGAGCGTGTCCCCGATCGCCACGACCCTGGGCCCGATCCCCGGGCTGCCGGTCTTCGGCGCGCTGCCGACCTCTGGTCACACCTTCGGGCTCGTCTGGATCCTCGTGCCGGTCATCGCCGGGTTCGCGATCGGCGGCTCGATGCGGCCGCGGTTGGTGCGGGCCCTGGGCGCCGCGGACTCCGCGCTGCACCGTGCGCTCGGCGGTGTCGTCGCAGGACTCGTGGCCGGAGTGCTCACGGGGCTCATCGCCTGGGTGTCCTCCGGTTCGTTCGGCCCCGGGCGCCTTGCCGACGTCGGTCCGCACGCCCTCGCGGTCGGCGGGTTCGCCGCACTCGAGGTCGGCCTGCCGGCGATCATCGCCCTCGCCGCGGGCAGTGACCTGGTCCGGCTGCCGGACCGCGGATGGACGCGGGAGCGCTGGACCGAGGCCGACGAACCCGACGATGCCCACGACACGGCGCGCGCCGGGGTCGACGTCGGCGAGGGGTCCCTGCTCGCCGCGCTCGACCAGGCCGGCGCCGGGCGCACCACCGACGTGCACCGCTTCGTGGTCGAGGAGTCCCACGACGGGTCGACCGCTGCACGGCCCCGCGCGACGACCGAACACGCGACCGAGCCGGTCAGCAGTGAGCCGGTCGGCAGCGCGCCGATCGGCAGCGAGCCCGCCTCCGCACCCGCACGACCCGCCTCCGCGCCCGCACGGCCTGCCTCTGCACCCGCGCCCGTCGCACCGCGTGCCGGCGACACCGACCACGACGTCGAGCTCCCCGACTGGGCGAAGACCGACGCGGTGGCCGCCGACCGTCTGGCCGCCGAGCCCGACCCGGAGCGCCGCAGTGCCGGACGAGCAGCGCTGGGTGGCCTCCGCGACCGTCTGGCCGGCGCGGCCGAAGGGGTCCGAGGTCGAGCCGGTGCACTCCGCGACCGCGTGACCGGCTCCGACGCCGAGCCGGAGCAGCCCAGCCCCGAGCGGCCCGCAGCCCCCGCACCCGCTCCGGTGCCGACCGACGCCCAGCCCGCGTTCCCGTGGAGCACCGAGGAGTTCGTGGCCGGCGGCGACGACGTGGACGAAACGGCCGAGGCGGACCGCGTGGACGTCGCGCCCGACACCCGAGCGCCCGCCTCGAAGCCGGCGGAGCCGTCCCGCCCGGCGAAGTGGGACGTCACCGACCAGATCCCCGAGGACGAGCTGCCCTGGTGGCGGCAGCCGAAGGACGACCGGTAACAGCGCCCGTCGCGTGCGTGCCTGCCGGTAGGGTTGGTGCCGTGCTCGAACTGGTCGTCCTGATCTCCGGTACCGGGTCGAACCTCCGAGCCCTGCTCGAAGCGACCTTCGACGCCGAGTACCCCGCCCGTGTCGTCGCCATCGGTGCCGACCGTGACGCCGAGGGTCTCGGCCTGGGCGAGGAGTTCTCGATCCCGACCTTCACGGTGCCCTTCACCCGCTACGACTCCCGCGCCGAGTGGGGCCAGGCCCTGGCGGAGCAGATCCGCCCGTGGTCGCCCGACCTGCTCGTGCTCTCCGGCCTGATGCGCCTGCTGCCCCCGGCCGTGGTGTCCGAGTTCGCCCCGGGGATCATCAACACCCACCCGGCGTACCTGCCCGAGTTCCCCGGCGCCCACGGCGTGCGGGACGCCCTGGCCGCCGGGGTCACCGAGACCGGTGCGAGCGTCATCGCGGTCGACGACGGCGTCGACACGGGGCCGATCCTCGCGCAGGAGCGCATCCCGGTGCTGCCGGGCGACACCGAGTCGACGCTGCACGACCGCATCAAGCCGGTCGAGCGCCGCCTGCTCATCCAGACCATCCTCGACATCGCCAACGGCACCACCGACCTGAAGGGCACCCCGAGCGCATGAGCGTGCACGCAGCCGACCCCAGCCTCTACCGCGACCGTGACGTGGTCCCGGTCCGCCGTGCACTCATCTCGGTGAGCGACAAGTCCGGCCTGCTCGAGCTCGCCGGCGCACTGGCCGACTCCCGGGTCGAGATCGTGTCGACCGGCTCCACCGCCCAGACCATCCGCGACGCGGGCTACGCCGTCACCGACGTCGCGAGCGTCACCGGGTTCCCCGAGTCCCTCGACGGTCGCGTGAAGACGCTGCACCCGTCGGTGCACGCCGGCCTGCTCGCCGATCTGCGGCTCGAGTCGCACGAGCAGCAGCTCGCCGACCTCGACATCGCGCCGTTCGAGCTCGTCGTCGTGAACCTCTACCCGTTCGTCGAGACCGTGGCGTCGGGTGCCGACACCGCGACCGTGGTCGAGAACGTCGACATCGGCGGCCCCGCGATGGTCCGTGCCTCGGCGAAGAACCACCCGAACGTGGCGATCGTCGTCTCCCCGGCGTCCTACCCCGAGGTCGTCGAGGCCGTCCGTGCCGGCGGAACCACGCTCGAGCTCCGGAAGCGCCTCGCCGCCCAGGCCTTCGCGCACACCGCCGCCTACGACACCGCGGTGGCGTCCTACTTCGCGAGCGACGTCGTCACCGCCGCTGCGGCCCCGACGACCACCGGCGACATCCGGACCCCCGGTGCGTTCGACGAGCACCTGACGGTCGAGGCCGAGCTGTCGGCGACCTTGCGCTACGGCGAGAACGCCCACCAGGCCGCGGCGCTCTACACGACGTCGGACGGCACCGGCATCGCGCAGGCGACGCAGCTGCACGGCAAGGAGATGTCGTACAACAACTACGTCGACGCCGACGCAGCGGTCCGTGCGGCCTTCGACTTCGACGAGCCCGCCGTCGCGGTCATCAAGCACGCCAACCCGTGCGGCATCGCGATCGCCCCGGCCGACGCCGCCGACCCGATCGCCTCGGCCCACGCCGCCGCGCACGCCTGCGACCCGCTCTCGGCGTTCGGTGGGGTCATCGCCGCGAACCGCCCGGTCACCGTGGCCATGGCCGAGACCGTGAAGGACATCTTCACCGAGGTCGTCGTCGCCCCCGGGTTCGACCCCGAGGCGCTCGAGATCCTGTCGCGCAAGAAGAACATCCGCCTGCTCACGCTGCCGGCCGACTTCGCGCTCGCCGACCGCGAGGTCAAGCAGATCTCCGGCGGCTTCCTGGTGCAGGACGCCGACCGCTTCACGGGCTTCGACCAGGCCACCTGGACCCTCGTCGCCGGCGAGCCCGCCGACGAGCAGACCCTCGCCGACCTGGCCTTCGCGTGGAAGGCGAGCCGTTCGGTGAAGTCGAACGCCATCCTGCTGGCGAACCAGGGCGCGAGCGTCGGTGTCGGCATGGGCCAGGTCAACCGGGTCGACTCCTGCCACCTCGCGGTGAACCGTGCGGGTGACCGTGCGACCGGCAGCGTCGCGGCGTCGGACGCGTTCTTCCCGTTCGCCGACGGCCTGCAGGTGCTGCTCGACGCCGGTGTCCGTGCTGTGGCGCAGCCCGGCGGCAGTGTCCGCGACGACGAGGTCATCGCCGCGGCGAAGGCCGCCGGCGTCACGATGTACTTCACGAGCGAGCGCCACTTCTTCCACTGATGTGAACAATCGGTGGCGAACCATTGCGCGCCGTGAGTCACTGTGAATAGTCTGTAAGGCTCCGCGGCAGGCAGCCGACGATCCCTCGGGACCGGCGGCACCGCGGACACAACGGTGACGAAGACGACGACTGGAGTGACGATGGACAACATGACCGGAACCGTGGCGACGGCCGCCCGTGCAGGTCTCGTGTCCGTCGTGGGGACCACTCCCGCACGGCGATCCCTGATCGCACCGCGGCCCCGCGCCGCGGCCGCCGTCTAGTCGGGCCGTTCCCACGGCCCCGCGACGCAGCACCACCGGCGTCCGCGAACCACCCGCCTGAACCCGGGGGACGACTGTCCCTCGGTGCCTCCGGCCCGACCGACGTCACGCGAGTGACGGCGGAGACGCGACCACGCGCCCGGCCGATGATCACCACGCAACGCCACACCGAGCCTCCAGGCCGAAGCCGCGCGACGCGAGCAAGCAAGCAAGCAAGCAAGCAAGCAAGCAAGCAAGCAAGCAAGCAAGCAAGCAAGCAAGCAAGCAAGCAAGCAAGCAGCGAGCACGCACCGCGCAGCGCGACCCGGGGACCCGGCAGACGCATGAGGACGCAACGCATGTCCAAGTCGCCCACCACGGCGCGCCCGTCCACCTTCCGCGCGATCGCGCGGATCTACCCCTACGTGAAGCCCTACCAGGGGCGCCTCATCGGCGGCATGGCCGCAGCGATGGGAGCCTCCCTGGTGGCGCTCGCAATCCCCTACGTGCTGCAGTGGCTCGTCGACGGTCCGCTGTCGTCGCGCGACTCGGCACAGATCTGGCCCGCCGGGCTCGGGGTGCTCGCCCTCGGTGTGCTCGAGGCGTTCTTCATCGCCTCGCGCCGCCGGCTGGTGATGCGCCCCTCGACCCGCATCGAGACCAGCATGCGCAACTCGCTCTACGCGAAGCTGCAGGACCTGCCGGTCGCGTTCCACGACCGCTGGGAGTCCGGGCAGCTGCTGTCCCGATCCGTGTCGGACCTGTCGCTGATCCGGCGCTGGCTGGCCTTCGGCGTCGTCCTGCTCGTCGTGAACATCGTGACGATCGTCGTCGGCTTCGTCGTGCTGTTCACCTTCGGGTGGATCCTCGGGCTGATCTTCTTGATCGCGTCGATCCCGCTGTGGATCAACGGCCTGCTGTTCGAGCGCCGGTACTCCGCCGTCGCACGCCGCAGCCAGGACCAGGTCGGTGACCTCGCCACGAGCGTCGAGCAGTCGGTGCACGGCATCCGCGTGCTCAAGGCGTTCGGTCGCGGCGGCGCCAAGCTCGAGGAGTTCAGCGAGCAGGCCGAGGCCCTGCGCGGCACCGAGATCAAGAAGGCGAAGGCCATCGCCGGCATCTGGCTGTGGCTGCTGCTCGTGCCGGACGTCGCGTTCGCGCTGTGCCTGCTCGCCGGCATCTGGCTCGCATCGCAGGGGCAGCTCAGCGTCGGACAGCTGTTCGCGTTCTTCGCGACGGCGACGGTGCTGCGGTTCCCGATCGAGTCGATCGGCTTCCTGCTCTCGATGACGTTCGACACCCGCACGGCGGTCGACCGCTTCTTCGAGGTCATGGACTCCGAGAACACCATCACGGACCCGGAGCACCCGAAGACGATCGCGGAGCCGCACGGTGCGCTGTCGTTCAACGGCGTGCACTTCCGGTACCAGGACTCCGCACCGCAGTACCCGGACCTGATCAACGGCGTCGAACTGCAGCTGCAGCCGGGCGAGACCATGGCGCTCGTCGGGCTGACCGGCTGCGGCAAGACGACGCTGCTCTCGCTCGTGCCGCGTCTGTACGACGTGACCGGCGGTTCGGTGACGATCGACGGGGTCGACATCCGCGACCTCACCCGCGAAGAGCTGCGCCGGCACGTCGGCGTCGCGTTCGAGGACGCCACCCTGTTCTCGTCGACCGTGCGTGAGAACGTGCTGCTCGGTCGACCGGACGTGCAGGGTGCCGAGGCCGAGGCGCTCATGCGCGAGGCGCTCGACATCGCGCAGGCGTCCTTCGTGGACGACCTGCCCGACGGCGTCGACACCCGGGTCGGTGAAGAGGGGCTGTCGCTGTCCGGCGGCCAGCGCCAGCGCCTGGCACTCGCCCGCGCGATCGCTGCGCGGCCGTCGGTGCTCGTGCTCGACGACCCGCTGTCGGCGCTCGACGTCGACACCGAGGCGCGGGTCGAGGCGGGCCTGCGACGCGTGCTCGCCGACACCACGTCGCTCATCGTGGCGCACCGTCCGTCGACGGTGACGCTGGCCGACCGGGTCGCCCTGATGGAGAACGGCGTCGTCACGGCCGTCGGGACCCACCACGACCTGATGGCCACCAACGAGCACTACCGCTACGTCATCTCGTCGCTCGACGACGACGACGCGACCGCACGACAGGAGGCGATGGCATGAGCCAGCAGACCGACCAGAACCTGCCGGGAGGAACGGCGTCCGTCCCGCAGGAAGCTCCGGACGAGCAGGCTGCCGCCCCCGTCACCGCCTCGATCACCACCATGGGCGTGCGCGGCGAGGAGCGTGAGGACTTTACGAAGGCCGAGAGCAAGCGCCTGCGGCGTCGGTCCCTCGCCCTGCTCGGGTCCCTCGCCGCACCGCTGAAGCTCCGGCTGGTGCTGCTCGGCATCGTGGTCGTGGTCTCGACCGCCGGTACCGTCGCGGGGCCGGCGCTCATCGCGTGGGGCATCGACAACGCCCTGCCCGCGGTGATCGACCAGAACGACTGGGTGCCGGCGTTCGGCGTCGTCGCGACGTACATCGTCGTGGCCGTCCTCGGCGCGGTGCTCACCGCCTGGTACACGGTGCTCGCGGCACGGATCAGCCAGGCGATCCTGTTCGACCTGCGCAAGCGGGTGTTCCTGCACACGCAGCGGCTCTCGCTCGAGTTCCACGAGACCTACACGTCCGGCCGGATCATCTCGCGCCAGACGAGTGACCTCGACTCGATCCGCGAGCTGCTCGACTCCGGGTTGAACCAGCTCATCCAGGGCGTGCTGTACATGGCGTTCACCGCCGTGGCCCTGGTGCTGCTCGACCCGACATCCGGGCTCGTGCTCGCGGTGTCGCTCGTGCCGCTCTGGTTCCTGATCCGCTGGTTCCAGACGAACTCGCAGACGCTGTTCCGCTCCACCCGTGTCACCTCGGCGCGCGTCATCGTGCACTTCGTCGAGACGATGACGGGCATCCGGGCGGTGCAGGCGTTCCGCAAGGAGTCCCGCAACCGTGACGAGTACGGCGGCTACGTCGAGGACTACCGGGTGGCGAACACGAAGGTGTTCAACCTGTTCGGGACCTTCGACCCGGTGCTCGTGCTCATCGGCAACGCCACGCTCGCCGCGGTCGTCATCGTCGGTGGTTTCCGGATCGTCGGCGGGACGCTCGAGGTCGGTGCGCTGCTCGCGGTCGCGCTGTACGCCAAGCGCTTCTTCGACCCGGCGCAGGAACTCGCGATGTTCTACAACGGGTACCAGTCGGCCTCGGCGGCGATGGAGAAGATCTCCGGTGTCCTCGAGGAACGGCCGAGTGTGCCGGACCCCGTGAAGCCCACCCGTCTGGCGGACGCCACCGGGAAGATGGACTTCGACGACGTCGTCTTCGCCTACAACAAGGGCAAGGTCGTGCTGCCGGAGTTCGACCTGCACATCCCGTCGGGGCAGACGATCGCCCTCGTCGGGTCCACCGGTGCCGGCAAGTCGACGCTCGCCAAGCTCATGGCGCGCTTCTACGACCCGACCCAGGGCTCGGTCAAGCTCGACGGTGTGGACCTGCGCGACCTCGACACGAAGGACATGCGCCGCGCGATCGTCATGGTCACACAAGAGGCGTACCTGTTCTCCGGCACCGTCGCGGACAACATCGCGCTCGGCAAGCCCGGTGCGTCGCGTGAGGAGATCGAGGCGTCGGCCAAGGCCGTCGGCGCGCACGAGTTCATCATGGCGCTGCCCGACGGGTACGACACCGACGTGAACAAGCGCGGTGGCCGTGTCTCGGCGGGTCAGCGGCAGCTGCTCTCGTTCGCGCGGGCCTTCATCGCGGACCCGAAGGTGCTCATCCTCGACGAGGCCACGGCGTCGCTCGACATCCCCTCGGAGCGACTCGTGCAGGAGGGCCTGGAGACCCTGCTCGCCGACCGCACCGCGGTGATCATCGCGCACCGGCTGTCCACCGTCGCGATCGCCCACCGGGTGCTCGTGATGGAACACGGCCGGATCGTCGAGGACGGCACCCCCGCCGACCTCATCGCCGGCACCGGGCGGTTCGCCCAGCTGCACGCGGCCTGGCGCGACTCGCTCGTCTAGGCCCCGGTCGGGCTGCACCACGTGGTTGGCTTGCTCCATGAGCAACGACAGCGTGGTGCAGCCCGGCGGCGTCGCCCTGCACGACCCCTTCTACGGTGCCCCCTTCACCGAGGCCGTCCGACGGTTCTGGCGGAAGTACACCGTGTTCACCGGACGGGCATCGCGCGCCGAGTTCTGGTGGTGGTGGCTGACGTCGTTCGCGATCGGGCTCGTGCTGCAGCTCGTGCCGCAGGTGTTCACGCCGGACACCCCGGTGCTCGAGAACCCCGTCGGCTCGTACCTGTTCATGCTGTGGGTGCTCGCGACGCTCATCGGCTCCCTCGCCCTCGGCGCCCGACGGCTGCACGACGCCAACCTGTCCGGCTTCTGGCAGTTCCTGCACGTGCTGCCGGGCCTCGGCTCACTCATCGTGTACGTGCTGTGCCTGCTGCCCGCGAACCCGAAGGGTGCGCGCTTCGACCGCTGACGGTGAACCCTGACGGTGCACCCTGGCGGGCCGGCCTGCGCGGCCGGGGATCAGAACGGGTCGTCCGCGTCCGTGGCGGGTGACCAGCGCGCACGACGCATGTCGAGCCTCCAGGCCGTCGTCCCCTGCACGAGCGGCGTCCCCTCGACGCGGTAGTGCTCGAGCGCACGGGCCTCGTGGTGCAGCGGCGGGTGCCCACCCGCGCGCACCACGCGCCACCACGGCAAGTCGGCGCCCTCGTGCGCCATCACCTTGCCGACGGCACGCGACGCCCGCGACCCGAGGGCTGCGGCGACGTCGCCGTACGTCATGACGTGACCCGGCGGGATCATCCGCACCACCTCGGCGACGGCGGCGCCGAAGTCGACAGCGGCATCGTCGGAGGGCACGTCGTCGGAGCGCGCTAGAGCGTCAGGACCGCGAAGTGGTCGCCGTACTGGGTCTCGCGCACGACCTCGAAGCCCACGGCGCGGAAGAACGCCTCGGGGCTGTCGTCGCCGCCCGGCTCGTACACGACCGTCAGTCGCTCGAACCCGCGGCTGCGTGCCTCGTCCGCCAGACCGTGCACGGCGAAGCGACCGACGCCCCGGCCCTGCGCGCTCGCCGCCACGTTGACGCGCCAGATGCAGCTGCGCAGCTCTTCCTGCGCGTTGTCGGCGTCGAACGAACCGATGATCAGGCCGAGGACCTCGTCGTCGTCGAGGACGACACGGGTCCACGCGGAGCTCGGCTTGACGTCGGACTCGGCGACCCCGTAGGTGGTCGGCTGCACGAACTGTTCCTGGCCCGGCTTGAGCGTCAGGGAGTTGGCCGCGGCAGCGGTCTTCGCGGAGAGTTCTTCCAGGCGCAGGTCGGACATGCGGCCAGGCTAACGGTGCAGACCCTGCGGAAGCCAGTGACGACGGCAGACCGAGACCGCACCGTTGCCGCGGCGGAACCGGGCGGCCGACCGGCGTGTGGTGCTCACGGCATGACGTCACCCGAGTTCGGGCCGAGCGTCTGCCCGGTGTACAGGTCACCCGCTGGCGACGACGCGAGCAGCAGGGCGGTCGGAGCGACCTCGGCGGGGACCCCGAAACGTCCGATCGGGAGCTCGGCGGCCTTGTCCGTCCGCCACTGGTCCGTCATCCGGTCCGTCATCGGGGACACGATCGGGCCGGGTGCGATCGCGTTGACGAGCACGCCTCGTCCGCTCCACTCGATCGCGGCGCTCTTCGTCAGCGCGATGACGCCGGCCTTCGCGGCCGCGTAGTGCGCGACCTCGGAGCCGCCCTTGATCGCCAGCTGGGAGGCGAGGTTGATGATGCGCCCGTGCCCGTCGCGGAGCATCCGCCGACCGACTGCACGCATCACCAGGAAGACCCCGGTCAGGTCGATCGCCATGACGCGCGCCCAGTCCGCCGTGGTGAGCTCCTCGAGCGGGGCCTGCGTGAGGACGCCGGCGGCGTTCACCAGGACCTGGATCCCGCCGGACTCCTCGTCGACCGACGCCACGGCGGCCTCGACCCGGTCCTCGTCGGTGACGTCGAGCACGATGGTCCGGACGCCCAGCCGCTCGGCGAGGCCCGCCAGGCCGTCGGCGTCGAGGTCCGCGGCGACGACCCGCGCTCCGGCGGCGACGAAGGTCTCCACGATCGCGAGACCGATGCCGCTCGCGCCACCCGTCACCAGGGCGGTCGTCCCGGTGAGGTCGAACACCGTCCCGTCGCTCATCAGTCGGCCATCAGGATGGTCAGGCCGCCGTCGACGACGAGTTCCTGCCCGGTGACGTAGCGCGCCTCGTGGCTGAGCAGGAACCGGATGGCCGCGGCGGCTTCGTCGGCGTGGCCGACACGACCCCACGGGATCCGCGCACCCGCGGCGGCGAGGCCCGCCGGACCGAGCGAGTTCTGCGCGTCCGAGGACTGCGGGGTCTCGATGAGCCCCGGGACTATGGTGTTCACCCGGATCCCGCGCGGTGCCAGCTCGGCTGCCGCACTCCGGGCGAGGCCGATCACTGCCGCCTTGCACGCGGCGTAGTGGCTGTGTGCGACCCAGCCGTACACGCCGCCCGCGATCGAGGAGACGGCCACCATCGACCCGCCCCGGTCGAGGTGCCGGGCACCGGCCCGGAGCGTGCGCATCACACCGTGCAGGTCCACCTGCAGGATGTCGTCCCACGCCGCGTCGGTCATGGTGTCGAGCGGCTGCCGACGGAGGACCCCCGCTCCCGCCACCACGTGGTCGACGCGACCCCAGCGGTCGACGGCCGCCTGGAACACGGCGTCGACGTCCTCGGTGCTGCGGACGTCCGCGGTGACCGTCAGCGCACTGCCCCCGGCCGCCTCGACGGCGTCGACGACGGGTGCGGGATCGTGTGGGTCACCCGCGAACACGGGGATGACGATGTTCGCGCCGTACTCGGCGAGCTGCACGGCGAGGGCCGCGCCGATCCCGCTCGCGGCGCCGGTGATGACGACCACGCTCCCCGAGAACTCGGAGTACACGCCGGTCGGTGTCGTGGCGCTCAATGGTCGATCACTGCCACGCGCTTCGTGCCGAGCATGATCAGACCGGAGAGGACCATGCCGCCCGCACCGACGATGAGCGCGGCCGGGCCGAGCCCGATGCTCCCGGCGACGAGGGCCGTCAGCACAGCCGAGCCGATGATGGTGCCGGGCTGTCCCATCGCGGTGACGAACGCGGACCCGGTGGCGCGGCAGCTCGAGTCGAAGCACTCCGCCTGCAGGAAGAGCAGCGACGCGTACGGTCCGAGCAGGAAGAACAGCGTCAGCATGTACGTGACCAGGACGTAGCCGAAGTCGTCCGGACCGAGCACGAAGAGGGTCCAGCAGACACCCGCGAGCACCCAGCCCACGACGATCGTGGTCTTGCGGCCGATGATGTCGCCGAGCCAGCCGTGGAACAGGTAGCCGGCGGCGCCGACCACGTTCGACAGCACGATGATGAGCAGCGACATGCTCGCGTCGACACCCTTGACGCCCTCGAGCATCGTCGTCCCGAGCACGCTCGTGGTGGTGATGCCGAAGTAGTTCACGATCCACGCGATCGAGAGCACGACGGTGTTGCGTGCGTACCGTCGGCCGAAGATCGCCCGCAGCGGGTTCGGACCCTCGTCGACGATGCCGAAGCGGGCGGCGACCTCGGTGGCTTCCTCGGTGCGACCGGACTTCCGCAGCTGCCGCAGGTACGTGTTCAGGCGGTGCTGCGGCGTCTCCTTGATGCCCTTGCGCAGGAACAGCACGAACAGTGCCGGAACGGTGGCGATGAGGAACGCGAGCCGCCAGGACTCCTGTCCGAAGAGCCCGTTGATGCCGGCGATGAACGCGGCGGCGAGGAGCGCACCGATCGGCCACCCGGTCTGGACGAGGCTGTAGAAGAAGCCGCGACGCTTCTTGACGCCCTCGAGCTCGGTGAGCGCGAAGACCTCGTTGAGGTAGGTGGAGTTGACCGACTGCTCGGCCATCCCGAAGCCGCTCAGGGCCCGGAAGCCGACGAGCGAGGCGACCCCCGTCGACGCCGCCGTCAGCAGCGACGACAGGGCCGCGCCGCCGATCGTGATCATCATGCCGCGGCGCCGGCCGAGTCGGTCCACGAACAGACCGACGAGGACGACGACGACGAAGACACCGACGCTCACGAGGGTGTTCGCCAGCAGGGCGGTCTGTTCGTTCCACCCGAAGTCCTCGGCGATGCGGGGGAGGAGCGTGCCGAACATGATGAAGTCGTAGACGGCGAGGGTCCAGGCGAAGAACGCCAGGGTCGCGCCGCGCTTGGTCTCCTTCGGCCCGATCGTCGGGAACGTCCCGGTGGCGAGCTCGAGGTCCTCGGGCTCGTGGATGGTCGTGGTGGACATGGTCTTCCTCTCGGTACGGCGGTGCGGCGCTGCGACGGTGTCGCGGCGCGGGCTGACGGGCGGAGGCGGAGCGTGGGTGCGGTCAGGGTTGGCCGGTCGGGGGAGAGCCCCGGCCGTGCGCGGCGAACGCCGCGTGGATGCGGGCGTCCGGGGCGTCGAGGGCGAGCAGGGCAGCCAGCAGGAGACGCGCCTTGAGGCCGTCGAGGGTGCCGGCGGGGACGAGTCCGGCGCCGAGTAGGTCGATCTCGCCGCCCGCGAAGCCGTACGTCGTCGTGAGCGTCGCACCGGCGCCGGTCCGCGACGCCAGCACGACCGGCATCTGCGCGGCGAGGGCGCGGACGGCGTCGACCGTGCGCTCGGCGACGTGCCCGCCGCCGAAGCCCTCGATGACCGCGCCGCGGTACCCGAGTCCGTACAGGGTCGACAGGACCCGGCCGTCGTCGGCGAGGGTGACCCGGTGCAGGGCCACCGGAGGCAGCGGTGCGACGCGTGTGGTGAGCGAGGGTGCTCGGGACGCCGGAGCGTGGAAGACGGGCGAGCCCTCGGTGACCCGTCCGAGCGGACCGGAACCCGGTGAGGCGAAGGCACCGGTCGACGAGGTGTGCGTCTTGCGGACCGTCCCGGCGGCGTGCACCTCGTCGTCGAGCACGACGAGGACGCCACGTCCCACTGCTGCCGGTGCCGCGGCCACGCACACGGCCGCCAACAGGTTGGCCGGGCCGTCCGCGCCGGGCGAGGAGGCGTGGCGCATCGCTCCGGTCACCACGAGGGGCTCGGGGCGGTCCCAGGCGAGGTCGAGCAGGTACGCGGTCTCCTCGATGGTGTCCGTGCCCTGCGACAGCACGACGCCCGAGGCTCCGGAGCCGACGGCGTCCCGCGCGGCGTCGAGCGCTCGCTGCACGTCGTCGAAGTCGAGCGAGGGAGAGGGCACCATGCCGAGCTGGCGGGCCTCGACCCGTGCGACCTGCGCGATGGCCGGCACACCGGCGAGGAGGTCGCGGGCTGCGATCCGCGGCACGGCGCCGCAGTCGCGCGTATCGCCCGAGGTGACGCTCGCGATGGTCCCGCCGAGGGCGAGGTACACGATCCGGGGGAGCGTGGGGTCCGTCACGGCAGGGTGTCCCTTCGTCGATCGACCGCGCGGGCGAGGCTGCGGTGTTCCCAGTCGGTGTCGTCACGCGGGTCGGCCCTGCGGACGCGGGTGGCGACGGCCGACCAGTCCGTGCGCCCGGCGCCGACCTGTTCGACCGCGTCCAGGACCCCGTCGACGCCCTGGGCCACGACGCGCTTGCCGGTCGGCCCGACGATCACGAGCCGGACGGTGCCCGGGACCTCGTGGACGCGGATCCGATCGTCCGCGAAGAGCCGGGTCGCCCAGGCGGCCAGCCGGAGCTGCGCCCGCTTGCGCGCCGCGGGGGTGTCCTCGACACCGGCGGCGTACCAGTCACGGTGCCCCCCGTTGCCGCCACATCCGCCGCACATCAGTACTCGCGTGGACGCTCGGGCTGCGCGAACGGGAAGCGGACGCGGAAGTCGTCGGCGATCTCGTTCATCGTGACGAACCGGACGCCCTCGTGGCCCCCGATGTACTCGATGAGCCGCTCGATCATGAGCAGGACCTGCGGCCGCCCGGAGACGTCGGGGTGGATCGTGATCGGGAAGACGGCGTAGTCGAGTTCGCGGTACACCCAGTCGAACTGGTCCTTCCACATCTGCTCGACGTCGCGCGGGTTGACGAAGCCGTGGCTGTTCGGGCTCGACTTGATGAACATCATCGGGGGCAGGTCGTCGACGTACCAGTTCGCCGCGATCTCGACGAGGTCGATCTCGCTCCCGTGGACGAGCGGCGTCATCCACGTGTGCGGGTCCTGCGAGTAGTCGATCGGTGTCCACTGGTCGCCGACGATCGAGTAGTAGGGGACGAAGTCCTTGTGCTGCTGACTGTGGTCGTAGCTGAACCCGAACTTCTCCAGGAGCGTCGGCGTGTAGCTGCTCAGTTCCCACCACGGCGCGACGTAGCCCGTCGGCTGCTGACCCGTGAGTCGCGTGATCAGCTCGACCGAGCGCTCCATCACCGCGTCCTCCTGCGCCTCGGTCATCGCCACGGGGTTCTCGTGGCTGTACCCGTGCGCACCGATCTCGTGGCCGGCATCGAACAGGGCCTTGCACTGGTCCGGGAAGGTCTCGAGCGAGTGGCCGGGGATGAACCAGGTCGCTGCGATGTCGGCGCGGTCGAACACCTTCTGCAGACGTGGGACGCCGGTCTGTCCCGCGAAGATCCCGCGCTGGATGTCCGAGGGGGAATCCGCCCCTCCGTAGGAGCCGAGCCAGCCTGCGACCGCGTCGATGTCGACGCCGAAGGACACGAAGATCTCTTTCACCATGGGACACCGTCTCTCGTCGTTGCTGCAATTCGTGCAATCGTTTGCATTGACCGGAATCCTGACAGTCGACTGTTTCGATCGACGTCCAACCGTGTAACCAGTGTGTTTCGGCTCGTCCGGGCTGTCGTCGGGCGAGGCGCCCGCAAACGTTCGCGCCGTCCGGTGTGACGACGATCTGTCACCTAGACTCGACGGATGGGCAGTACGAGCGACGACCCGGCCGGACACGGTCAGCAGGATCGTCGTGGTGACGTGAACCTCCAGGCCATCGCCGCGCTCGCCGGCGTGCACATCTCGACGGCGTCGCGCGTGCTCCGACAGGCGGAGCCGACCAAGGGGTGGAGCGCCTCGGCGCAGCGGGTGATCGCGGCGGCGGCCGAGCTCGGGTACCGCCCCAACCGACTCGCAGCATCGCTCCGGACCCGGCGGTCGAACACCATCGGCGTCGTGATGCCACGGCTCGCCGACACGGTCATCGCGACGATCTGCCAGTCCGTCGAGTCGGCCGCCCGATCTGCCGGGTACCAGCTGTTGCTCACGACGCCCCCGGACGACATGGGCGCGCAACTGGACGCGGTCGACTTCCTGCTCTCCCGACAGGTCGACGGCCTCATCGTCAGCTCGCTCCACCTGTCGTCCCCGAACCCTCGGCTGATCGACCTCCCCGTGCCGGTCATCGCGACGAACCGCCACCCCGGGGACTGGATGCCCGCCGTGGTCGGTGACGACGTCGAGGGCGGCCGGATGGCCACGGAACACCTGCTCGCGCTGGGGCACCGCCGCATCGGCGTCATCGCGGGTCCGCGCCACGCCAGCACCGCCGTGGAGCGGGTGGCCGGGTTCCGCCTGGCGCACGAGCAGCGGGACCTCGCCGTGGACGACGCGCTCGTCGTCCACAGCGACTTCGAGGTCGAGGGAGGCGTGGTCGGCGCGCACACGCTGCTCTCGCTGTCGGACCCGCCGACCGCGATCTTCGCCGTCAACGACACCGCGGCGATCGGCGTGATGGGCGCCGCACGGCAACGCGGCCTCCGCGTGCCCGACGACCTGTCGATCGTCGGCTACAACGACATCTCGGTCGTGGCGCAGCTGCCCACGCCCATGACGACCGTGCACTCACCGACCGCCCTGATGGGCACCGTGGCCGTGGAGCGGCTGCTCGCGGCGATCGGCGACGGGGCACTGCAGGGAGCGACGCTCCCGGTCTCGCTCGTGGTGCGGTCGTCGACCGGACGTCCGGCGGGCTGATCCAGGACAGGGCGCTCTGACCGGACCACGCGAGCGGGTGCCCGAGCGGCGTCGCGGTATGGTCGCGGCATGGCAGAGCATCGACGCGGAGCGAACCTCCCGTCGATCGGCGGGTTCAACCGCACCGTGGTCCTCGACGCCGTCCGCCGCTCGCCCGACGGCCTGAGCCGCGTCGAACTCGCCGCCCGCACCGGCCTGAGCGCGCAGACCGTGTCGAACGTCACCCGGTTCCTGATCGAGGCCGGCATGATCGTCGAGTCCGGCACCGTCGTGTCCGGCCGCGGCAAGCCCCGCACCATCCTGCGGCTCGAACCGGGCAGCCGGTACGCGGTCGGCGTGCACGTCGACCCGGCCGTCGTCACCTACGTGCTGCTCGACCTCGCCGGCACCGTCGTCGCCGCGTCCACCACCTCGACCCCCACCGCCGACGACCCGTCCGAGGTGGTGCGCACCATCGCCTCGGCCGTCGACGGGCTCGTCGCCGACGCCGGGGTGGCCGTCGACAGCGTGCTCGGCGTCGGGATCGCGAGCCCCGGACCCATCGACGTCGAGGCCGGCATCGTGGTCGACCCGCCGTTCCTGCCCCGGTGGCGGGACGTGCCGCTGCGCGATGCGCTCGCCGAGGCCACCGGCTACCCGGTCCTGCTCGAGAAGGACGTCACGGCCGCCGCGGTCGGCGAGATGTTCCTGGCGGGGGAGTCCTCGGCCCGGAACTTCGCGTTCGTGTACTTCGGCACCGGGTTCGGCGTCGGACTCGTCGTCGACCACGAACCCGTGCGCGGGGTGGGGTCGAACGCAGGTGACGCCGGGCACATCATGGTCGACCAGGGGTCGCTCGCGGGCACCCCGGACGGCTCGGGCACGCGCGGCGAGGTCGGTGCAGCCGTCGCGCCGGACCGGTTGGTGCGGGTGGCGCGGTCGCGCGGCCTCGCGTTGTCGGGCGGCGGCGCGGTCGCCGAGGCAGATGCTGGTGCAGACGCCGCGGGTGCCACCGACGCCGCCGACGCCACGGACGCCGCCGATGCCGCCGATGTCGATGCCGTGAACGCCGCGTGGGACGAGCTCGCCGCGGCCATCGCGGACGGGGACGGCACCGCCGTCACGCTCGCGGCCGATGCCGGCACCGTCATGGGCAACGCCGTCGTCCTCATCGTGAACCTGCTCGACATCGACCGCGTGGTGTTCGGCGGCCCGTTCTGGTCCCGCATCGCGAGCGCTGCCCTGCCGGCCGCGCGGACCGCCATCGTCGGGTCGCCGCTGCTCGTGCCGAAGCACGCCGTGCAGGTGGTGGAGAGCGACCGCGGTGCCGACGTCGCCGCCGTGGGTGCCGCCTGCCTGGTACTCGACGCCGCGCTCTCGCCGCGGGCCAGCACCCTGCTCATCCGGCGCTGACGGCACGGGCGCCGTCGCCCGGCGGTCTGCCCGGCCGGAGTGCTCCGCCCCGGCCCGCTACGCTGCGATCCGACGCAGCCGCCAGGTGTGCGGGATCGACGGGGGACACATGACGGACACCACGGACAGCACGGACAGCACGGACAGCGCGAACGACACGGACGGCACGATGGACCCGCGGTGGGCGAGGGTGCGCCCACTCGTGTTCCGGACGATCATCGGCGCGGTCGTCGCCGCGGGCCTGGTCGGCATCGCCGCGGTGCTCCTCGGCGACTTCGGACGGGTCGCGGTGCAGCTGCTCCTGACGATCGTCGTGGTCGTCGTCTTCGCGCTGCTGTCCTGGTACGACGCCGATGTCTCGTCCAGGCGGTCCGGGATCTTCGCGTTCGCGAGCATCGCCACGTCGATGTACCTACTCGTCGCCGGTCTGTACAAGGTGTGGATCGTGCCGACGGGCGTCTCCGGTGACGGCATCTGGTTCGTCCTGGAGCACTTCTGGCACTGGATCTGGCTCGTCGGCGTCGCCCGGGTGGCGCTCCTGCACGTCCACCTGCTCCTCGTGATCCACCGGCGCTACCCGACGCCCGTCCTGCAGGTCGTCGCGAAGGCCACCGTCGGCGTCATCGCCCTGCTCGCACTGCTGCTCTCGATCCCGCTGCTCGCGCCGGACGTCGACTACGCCCGCGGCTACTGGCGGCTCGTCTGGGTGGTGGTGATCCTCGACCTGCTCGGGACCGTCGTGGTGCCCCTCAGCAACGCCCTGTTCCGTCCGCGAGCCACGCTGCCGTCGGCGACGTGGCCGGCGCCCGAGCAGCAGCCGGCGTGGAGCGCAACGCGGACGCCTGCGGCTCCCGCACCTGCTCCCGAGGTGCCACTGCCGCCTGCTCCCGCACCTGCTCCCGCTCCTGCCTCCGCCCCCGATCCCGCCCCCGGAACGGTCGTCGCGTCCGACGGGCGTCGCTACGCGTCCCGTCCGTCGGCCTCCCGCGCCCTGGCCTGGCCCCGCTACGTCGACGGCACGCCCCTGCCCGCGCTGCCCGACGGGACGCCCGACTTCTCGGAGGTCACCGAGCGCTGACACCTCGAGCAACGAGTGTGCAGAAGACGTCGGATTCACAGTGCGGACCCGACGTCTTCTGCGCACCGGATGCGGTGAGCGCGACCGCAGGGCGGACGGGAGGCGCGGTGCGGGCCCGCCCCGCGCCTCCCGTCCGCACGCCGCGCGTCCAGGGCGCCGGGCGCGACCCGGGACACCGTGCGTTCACCCCGCGGCCACCGGCCGGTCGCGTGGATGCTGAACAGTCGTGCAGGTCTTCGCCCGCTCGCTCCCCCGAGAAGGACCCTGCATGCGCGCTCCCGCCCTGCGCCCGCCCACCCTGCGCCCGCCAACACTCCGCATCGGCGCCGCCGTCGCGACCGCCCTGGTCGTCGCCGCCGGTGTCGTCACCGCCAGCCCGGCCCTCGCGGCCGTCGGTGATGACGACCCGGCAGTCGGCGCCGTCGCGGCGAACGGCCTCGTCGTCAACGAGGTCGAGTCGAACGGCGACGACACCGACTGGGTCGAGCTCGAGAACACCTCGGGCACCGCGATCGACCTGACCGGGTACGCGTTCCTCGACTCCGACAACTCGCACGACGCGTACGTGCTGCCCAGCGGCTCGACGATCGCCGCCGGCGGGTACTTCGTCGTCGACCAGCTGTCCGCGACCGCCCCCGGCTTCGACTTCGGGCTCGGTGGCGCCGACACCGCGCGCCTCTACGACCCCGCCGGCGATCTGGTGCTCCGGTACGCCTGGACGACCCACGCGGGTGTCGCCTACGGTCGCTGCGCCGACGGTGTCGGGCCGCTCGTGGACACCACGGCCTCGACCAAGGGGGCTGCGAACGACTGCTCCTCGCCCGTGCGGATCAACGAGGTCGAGTCGCAGGACGGCACCCCCGGCGACTGGGTGGAGCTGACCAACACCGGCAGCACCACCCTCGACCTGGGCGGGTACGTGCTGCGCGACAGCGAGGACGACCACGCGTACACGATCCCCGCCGGCACGACCGTCGCGGCCGGGGGCTTCACCGTCCTCGACGAGGCGGCGTTCGGCTTCGGACTCGGCAAGGCGGACTCCGCGCGGCTCTTCGACGCCCGCGGTGCGGTCGTCGACTCGACCTCGTGGACGGCGCACGCCGCCACCACGTACGGCCGCAACCCCGACGGCACCGGCGACTTCGCCGAGACGGCAGCACCCACGAAGGGTGCGGCGAACCGGTTCGCCGGCGTCGTCACCGCCGAGGCCTGGCCCGGCGGCCCGGACGAGACCGTGCTCGACGACGAGGACACCTTCACGGGCGACTTGAGCGGCCTCGACTGGACGACCTCGGGGACCTCGCGGGACGGGCAGCTCTGGGCCGTGCAGAACGGCGACGGCCTGCTCTACCACCTGACCTCGGACGGCGCGGGCGGCTGGGCGCCGTCGAACGCCGCGGGCACCGACCTGCGCTACGCCGACGGCACGGGCACCCCGGACGCCGAGGGCGTGACCGTCACGAGCGACGACCCCGGCGCCGTCTACGTGTCGACCGAGCGCAACAACGACGTGTCGAGCACGAGCCGCCCGTCGGTCCTGCGCTACGCCACGACCGACGGCTCCGAGGGCACCCTGCGGGCCACCGACGAGTGGAACCTCGCCGCGGACTTCCCCGGGCTCGGCGCGAACGCCGGGCTCGAGGGCGTCACCTGGATCCCGGACACCTGGCTCACCGCGCACGGCTTCGCCGACGAGCGCACCGGCGCCGCCTACGCACCGTCGAGCTACGCCGGACACGGCGAGGGACTGTTCTTCGTCGGGGTCGAGGGCACCGCGAGTGTGTACGCCTACGCCCTGATGGACGACGGGTCCTCGGCGCGGGTCGCCACGATCGCGACCTCGCTCGCCGTCGTCGCCGACGTGCAGTTCGACCCGACGCTCGACGCGCTCTGGGTGGTCTGCGACGAGGTCTGCTCGGGTCGGACCGCGCTGTACGAGGTGACCGACGGGGCCTTCGCCGCCTCGACGCTGCACGAGGCACCGTCGGCCGCCGACCGCACGCTCGCCAACGAGGGCTTCGCGATCTCGGGCGTCTGCACCGACGGGGAGCGCGCGACCTTCTACGCCGACGACAACGACACGGACGGGTTCTCGCTCCGGACGGGGACGTACCCGTGCGAGGGCGGTGACACCGACCCGGGCACGGAGCCCACGCCGACTCCGACTCCGACGCCGACCCCGGGCGACGGCGGCACGACGCCGACGCCGACCCCGGGTGGGACGCCCACAGCGGTCCCGACCCCGGGTCCCTCGGCTGCCCCGGTCGTTCCGGTGGCGCCGTCGGAGTCGCTGTTGACGGAGGGGAACCGTGGTGGGGTGTCGGCTCCGGCGACCGCTCGTGCGGGGGAGACGATCACGGTGACGGTGGGCTCGGCTTCGGCCGGTGACACGGTCAACGTGTGGCTGTTCTCGGAGCCGACGCTGATCGGCACGGCTGTGGTCGCTGCTGACGGGACGCTTCGGGTGACGATCCCGGCGGACACCGTCGCTGGCGTGCACCGCCTCGCGGTGACGGCTGCGGACGGGAGCCTGATCGGGTGGACCCCGATCACGATCACCGTGGATGGGCAGCTCGCGTTCACGGGCGCCGCAGGGATGGGTGCCGGTGCGTTGGTGGCGTTCCTGCTGCTCGCGGCGGGCGCGGGCGTACTGATCGTCCGTCGCCGCAGGACCGCGGCCGCTGCGGAGTAGTCCCCACGCCCCACGGGCGCACTTCGTGAGCAGGAATGGTCGGGTTCGCACAGCGGACCCGACCGTTTCTGCTCACCATGCGCGGTGGGCGCGACCGAGCGACGGACTGGAGGCGCGGTGCGGGGCCGCCCCGCGCCTCCAGGCCGGTGGGTGGCTGCGGTCAGTCCGCCGACCCGTGCATGGTCTGGGTGTCGTCCTGACCCGGGATGGCGTCCTTCGTGGTCCAGCCGTACCAGCGGCCGTCGATCTCGGTGACCGCGCGGCCGTCGCCGCAGGTGACGAGGCCCTTGGTCGGGAGCTCCTCGGGCAGGAAGTCGGCGGTCATCGCCGTGCCGCCGTACGACTCGTCGAGCGGGGTGCAGTCGTCCACGTCGACGCCGTCCTTCGACGCGAACCCGATGACGTACCCGGGCTGCGAGACGTGGAGACGGACGTCGATGTCCTTCGCGTCCTCCGGCACCCACTTCGGCATGAAGAAGGCCAGGTCCTCGGACTCCCCGGAGCGCGGGGCGTCGGAGTACGCGTCGAAGTGCTTCTGCGGGGTCTTGTTCGGCACGATGTCCTGGATCGCGCTGCAGCCGGCGGTCAGCAGCAGGGCGGACACCGCGGCGGTGGAGGCGAGGGCGATCCGGAGGGTGCGGCGGGCGGTGGTGGGGCGCGTGTCGGTGCTCATGGATCCAGTCTCACGACGGAGGCGGCGCTGAAACATCACGTGCGCACCCGGAAGTGGTCGGGGGTTACCCCCACCCGCCGCGCCGGGCCTGCCGAGGAGTACTCAGGAGTGCCCAGGTCGCCCCGGTAAGCAGGTTCGGTGCACCAGACGCAGCAGCCACCGGTCGGAGTCCCCTGGCACCAGGCCACCTTCCCCGCCTCGTTCTCGCGGTTCTGGCGGGGGTACGTCGTGTTCCGCGGTCGTGCCGCTCGTGCCGAGTTCTGGTGGTGGGCGCTGTGGTGGGCGATCATCTCCGCGGCGATCAACATCGTGTACGGCATCGGACTCTTCATGACGCCGCCACCGATGCCGAGCCCGGACGAGACGCGCGTCCTCGACCAGGCGATGCAGTCCTTCAACCCGTTCCCGGTCTGGTGGTTCCTGCTCACGTCGATGCCGGTCTTCGCCCAGATCGCACTGGGGGTCTTCGTGGTCGTCGGACTCGCGGCGCTGCTGCCCTGGATCGCCATCGCGGTGCGGCGGCTCCACGACACGAACCGCTCCGGGTGGTGGGTCCTGCTGTACCTCGTGCCCGCCGGCAACATCGCGCTCGCCGTGTTCCTCGCACTGCCCTCGGAGCCACCCGCGGCACCGCAGCAGTCCGGGCCACCCGTCGGTGATCGGCCCGCGCACCCGGTCGTGACGCCGCAGTAGCGTCGGGGCATGCAGCAGGAGATCCTCCGGTACACCGCGTTCGCCGCCGAGCCGGGCGGTGGCAACCCCGCCGGGCTCGTGCTCGACGCGGCCGGACTGTCCGACGACCAGATGCTCGCGATCGCCCGGCAGGTCGGGTACCCCGAGACCGCGTTCGTCGTGGGTGCGACGTCGACCGGGCCGCGGGTCCGCTACTTCTCGCCGAGCGCCGAGGTGCCGTTCTGCGGGCACGCCACCGTCGCCCTGGCCGTCGCGCTGGCCGAGCGCGAGGGGCCGGGCCGCCGGGTGTTCACGACCCTGGCCGGCGAGGTCGCGCTCGACGCCACCGTCGGTGCGGACGGAGTGGTTCAGGTCGCGATGACGAGCGTCGAGCCGGCGACACGGGACATCGACCCGGCCCTGCTGGCGCGGCTGTTCGACCTGCTCGGGCTCTCGGCCGCGGACATCGCTCCGGGGTTCCCGGTGCTGGAGTCCTTCGCCGGCAACTGGCACCCGGTGCTCGTGCTGCACGACCGCGAGCTGTTCCACCACTTCCGGTTCGCGCCGGGGCCCCTCGCCGAGCTCAAGCGCGAGGCCGGCTGGGCGGGGACGGTCACGGTACTGCACCGCACCGGCGACCGGGAGTACGAGGCGCGCAACCTGTTCCCCGCCGGGCGCATCACCGAGGACCCGGCGACGGGCTCGGCAGCGGCGTCGACCGGGGCGTACCTGCGGCAGATCGGTGCAGCGCAGCCGGGCGACCGCATCACGATCCGGCAGGGGCGGCACGTCGGGCGTCCGAGTCTGCTGCTCGTGAACGTGCCCGAGGCCGGCGGGATCACGGTGACGGGGAGCGCGACCCCGATCCCCTGACGGACGTTCCTTCCCAGAACGCACGCGATGGGAAGCGGAATCGGGCGTACCTGGTCGAAACTTCCGACCCGGTACGCCCGAATCCGCCCGGTACGCCCGATTCCGCCCGGTACGCCCGAATCCGCCCGAGAAACTCCTTGACAGGTTTAAGTCAATACGGTGGACTAATCCTGCGCGCGGGCGATGGTGCCCGCGGACATCACCCGTGCAAAGGAGCACCGATGAAACGCACCCGCATCATCGCCGGACTCGCAGCTGTGGCCGTGGCCGCAGTCGGTCTGGCTGGCTGCTCGAGCTCGGGGTCCGCCTCGAGCGACACGATCAAGATCGCGTACCAGAAGTTCGGCGCCTTCCAGCAGCTCGACGCCCAGATGAAGGTCGTCAAGAAGCAGTACGAGAAGGACAACCCCGGCAAGAAGGTCACCCTCGTGCCCATCCAGGCACAGGGCAACGACTACTACACGAAGCTCGCGCTCATGAACAAGGCACCGGCCACCGCCCCGGACGTCATGTACGAGGACACGTTCCTCGTCAAGGCCGATGCCGAGGCGGGCTACCTGCTGCCACTCGACAAGTACACGGACAAGTGGGACGAGTGGGACCAGTTCTTCGACAACGCCAAGCAGGCCGGGCAGGGTGACGACGGCAAGATCTACGGCGTCCCGATGGGCACCGACACCCGAGCCCTCTGGTACAACAAGGACATCTTCAAGAAGGCCGGGCTCGACGTCCCGTGGAAGCCGAAGACGTGGGACGACGTGCTCGCGGCGGCGAAGACCATCAAGGAGAAGCAGCCCGACGTCATCCCGTTCAACATCTACTCGGGCAAGGCGCAGGGCGAAGCCTCGACCATGCAGGGCTTCGAGATGCTCCTGTACGGCGCCGACGGCTCCGGCAACACCCTGTACAAGGACAAGAAGTGGGTCACCGGCTCGAAGCAGTTCGAGGACTCGCTCAAGTTCGTGAAGGACGTCTACCAGGGCGGCCTCGGCCCGACACCGCAGCAGGCGCTCGACACGAACGTCGGCACGACCATCGCCCAGACGTGGCTGCCGAAGGGCAAGCTCGCGATCGACCTGGACGGTTCGTGGCAGTCCGGCACGTGGCTGAAGTCCGGCACCGCGCCGTGGCCCGAGTGGAACGACGTGATGGGCCAGGCACCCATGCCGACCCAGAACGGGCAGGCTCCCGGCTACAACTCGATGTCCGGCGGCTGGACCCTGGCGGTCGGCGCGAAGTCGAAGAACCCGCAGGCGGCGTTCGACTTCATCACGAGCTTCCTCGACAAGGACGGTTCGCTGAAGTACGACACCGAGAACAGCCAGATCGCCGTCCGGAAGGACGTCGCGGACGACCCGGCCTACACGGCGGCGAACCCGACGTTCAAGTTCTTCTCGGGGCTGGTGGAGAACACCAACTTCCGCCCGGCGACGAGTGACTACTCGCAGGTGTCCAACGCGATCCAGGTCGCGATGGAAGCGGTCATGACCGGTCAGCAGTCGCCGAAGGACGCGGCTGCCGCCTACGACAAGGCCGTCACGCAGGTGGTCGGCAAGGAGAACACCGTCTCCGCTGGTTGACGGACGTCACCCAATGACGGACTGGAGGCGCGGGGCGGTCCCGCACCGCGCCTCCCGTCCGCTCTTCCCCACCTTCGGAACCCCTCCGCACCCGGAAGGCACCCATCGTGTCCAGCACCCCCCTCGCGCCGACGCTGTCGGCGCCCGGTGCGCCGAAGCGCACCGATCCACCCGTGCCGCGCAAGCGGCGACCACTGCGGAACGTCGGACGAGCGGTCCCGCTCCTGCCCGCCCTGGTCCTCCTCGTCATCTTCCTGCTCGGCCCCGTCATCTCGTCGTTCTACGGGTCGTTCACCAACTCGGCCCTGACCGGTGCCAGCGCGGCCGACCAGCAGTTCGTCGGCTTCCAGAACTACGTCGAGCTGTTCCAGGACCCGGACTTCCCGAAGTCCGTCATCCTGACCGTCGTCTTCCTGCTGGCCTCGGCCGTGGTGGGACAGAACGTGCTCGGCCTCGGACTGGCCCTGCTGATGCGCTCGGCGAACAAGGCCGTCCGGGCGATCGTCGGCACCTTCGTGGTGGCCGCGTGGGTCCTGCCCGAGATCGTGGCGTCGTTCGCGGCGTACGCGTTCTTCAACGACGAGGGGACGCTCAACACGTTCCTCGCGTCGATCGGGATCACCGGTGCGAACTGGCTCTACACGTACCCGATGCTCGCCGTGATCCTGGCGAACATCTGGCGCGGTACCGCGTTCTCGATGCTCGTCTACTCGGCCGCCGTGCAGGAGGTCCCCGAGGAGATCACCGAGTCCGCCGAGGTCGACGGAGCCACCGGCTGGCAGCGGCTCGTCTACATCACGCTCCCGGTGATCCGCCGGAGCATCTCGACGAACCTCATGCTCACGACGCTGCAGACCCTGTCGGTCTTCACGCTGATCTTCGTGATGACCGGCGGCGGCCCGGGCACGAACTCGTCGACCCTGCCGATCCTGGCGTACCAGGAGGCGTTCAAGTTCTCGCAGCTCGGCTTCGGGACGGCGATCGCGACCATCCTGCTCGTGGTGGGGGCGGTCTTCTCGATCATCTACATCCGAGCCCTCAAGCCGGAGGTGGACTGATGGCCATGACAGCCCCGTCCCTCGACCAGACCACGACCCGCTCGGTGACCGCACCGGGGTCGATGCACATGACGTCCCCGCGCGGCCGCACCATGCGGTGGGTGTCGAACGTCGTGCTGCTCGTCATCGCGGTGTGCTTCGCGGTGCCGCTGCTCTGGCTCGTGCTCGCCTCGTTCGACACCCAGGCGTCGCTGTCGGTGAAGCTGCCCTCGCAGTTCACGCTCGACAACTTCGCGAAGGTGCTCACCCCCGAGCTGTCGTTCATCCCGCTCGCGAACAGCCTGCTGCTCTCCGGCGGCACCGCGGTCGTCACCGTGGTGTTCGCCTTGCTCGCCGCGTACCCGCTGTCCCGGTACAAGATGCGGGTCAACAAGCCGTTCCTGTACAGCATCCTGTTCGGTACCGGCCTGCCGATCACCGCGATGATGGTGCCCGTCTACGCACTGTTCGTGTCGCTCAACCTGATCGACAACGTGTGGGGCTGCATCTTCTTCCTCGCCGCCACGTCGCTGCCGATGGCGATCTGGATGGCGAAGAACTTCATGGACTCGGTGCCGATCTCGCTGGAAGAGGCGGCGTGGACCGACGGTGCCTCGATGCTCACCACCCTGACCCGCATCGTGATCCCGCTCATGCGTCCGGGCATCGCGGTCGTGTTCATCTTCGTGTTCATCCAGGCGTGGGGGAACTTCTTCGTCCCGTTCGTCCTGCTGCTCTCGCCCGAGAAGGTGCCCGCCGCGGTGAGCATCTTCAACTTCTTCGGGCAGAACGGGGCGGTGGCGTACGGCCAGCTCGCCGCGTTCTCGATCGTCTACTCCGTGCCCGTCATCGCCCTCTACGTGATCGTGTCCCGAGGCCTCGGCGGCGGCAACGCCCTCGCCGGCGGCATCAAGGGCTGATCCGCCGGTCCACGCCCCGCAAAACACCGGTGTTCGCGCGTCGAACACCCGCGAACCGCGGTTCCGTTCGCGAACACCGGTGTCTTGCAACCAGAAAGGAAGCACATGCACCAGGACGAACCGCTCGTCGAGGCCCGGATCGCCCGCCTCGTGCGCGACCGTGTCGACCCCGCCGTCCTCCGTCGCTCGGCGCCGGTGACGATCGAGGCGTGGGAGGTGCCGGGCGAACCGGTGCCGTTCGATGCCGCCGTGGGCGAGACGTACACACCGTTCACGGTGGGGTCGCACTGGGGCGGACGCCCGTGGGGCACGACGTGGTTCCGGGTGACCGGCACCGTGCCGGCGGACTTCGGCACGGCGCCGGGGACCACGGCCGAGCTCCACGTCGACCTGGGGTTCACCAAGCGGCAGCCCGGGTTCCAGGCCGAGGGACTCGCGTTCCGCGCCGACGGCTCCACGATCAAGGCGATCGAGCCGCGGAACGACACCGTGCCGCTCGAGGTCGGCCCGGGGGAGTCCTTCCAGCTCTGGATCGAGGCCGGGGCGAACCCGGACATCGGCGGCGACTCGTTCCAGGGCGCGACGCCGCTCGGCTCGCGCTCCACCGCCGGCGACGACCCGATCTACCGCCTGAAGGCCCTCGAGGTCGTCGAGCGCGACGACACTGTGTGGGAACTGCAGCAGGACCTCTGGGTGCTGCGCGGGCTGATGGCCGAGCTCCCCACCGACGGCACCCGCGGCGCCGACATCCTGCGGGCACTCGAACGCGCCGCCGACGCCCTGGACCCGGACGACGTCGCCGGCACCGCCGCGGACGCCCGGCAGGTCCTGGCGCCCGTGCTCGCCGTCCCCGCCAGCCCCGCCGCCCACCGCGCGATCGCCGTCGGGCACGCCCACATCGACTCCGCCTGGCTGTGGCCCGTGCGCGAGACGAAGCGCAAGTGCGCCAGGACGTTCTCGAACGTGCTCGACCTGATGGACCGCGACCCCGACTTCACCTTCGCCTGCTCGTCCGCGCAGCAGTACGCCTGGATCCGCGACGAGTACCCGTCCATCTGGACCCGAATCAAGCAGCGCGTCGCCGAAGGGCGGTGGATCCCGGTCGGCGGCATGTGGGTGGAGTCGGACACCAACCTGCCCGGCGGTGAGGCCCTGGCCCGCCAGTTCGTCGCCGGCAAGCGCTTCTTCCTGGAGGAGTTCGGCATCGACACCCCCGAGGCCTGGCTCCCCGACTCGTTCGGCTACTCGGGCGCCCTGCCGCAGATCGTCCGCGCCGCCGGGTCGAAGTGGTTCGTCACCCAGAAGCCGTCGTGGAACGAGACGAACGTCATCCCGCACACCTCGTTCCACTGGGAGGGCATCGACGGCTCGCGCGTCCTGACGCACCTGCCCCCGGCCGACACCTACAACTCCGACGTCTCGCCCGCCGACCTGCGCCGCGGCGAACGGAACAACAAGGAACGCGGCACCGCGAACACCTCGATGCTGCTGTACGGCTTCGGCGACGGCGGTGGCGGTCCCACCCGCGAGATGGTCGGCGCCGCACACCGCCAGCACGACCTCGACGGGTCGCCCCACGTCACGCTCGGCACGCCGGCGCAGGTGTTCGAGCAGCTCGAGGCCGAGCTGCCGACGCCGGGGGTCTGGTCGGGGGAGATGTACCTCGAGTTCCACCGCGGCACCTACACGTCGCAGATCCGCACGAAGCAGGGCAACCGCCGCTCCGAGCACCTGCTCCGCGAGGCCGAGCTCTGGGCGGCGACGGCGGCGGTCCGGCTCGGCAGCGAGTACCCGTACGCCGAACTCGAGGACGCCTGGCACACCGTCCTGCTGCAGCAGTTCCACGACATCCTGCCCGGGTCCTCGATCGCGTGGGTGTACGAGAACGCCGAGGAGCAGTACGCCCGGGTCGCCGGGGTGCTCGAGGGGCTGATCGGGAGCGCGACGACGGCGCTCGCCGGCACTGCGGACGCCGCGTCGGTCGTGCGCTTCAACGCCTCGCCGGTCGCGGCAGGGGACGTGACCGCCCTGGCAGGTTCGGTCGTCCACGCGCCGCGACCCGTGCCTCCCGTCCGGAGCGGCGACCGCTTCGTCTTCGACACCGGCGTCGTCACCGCGACCATCGACGCTGCCGGCCACGTCGTCTCGTTCGTCGACCACGCCACCGGACGCGACGCGATCGCTCCCGGCGCTGCGGCGGCGGAGTACACGGTCTTCCGGGACACCCCGAACCAGTGGGAGGCGTGGGACATCGACCGCGCCTACCAGCGCAACGGCACGGCGCTGTCGGCGTCGTCGGTCGCGATCGCAGGTGACGAGCTCGTGGTGGAACGGTCCTTCGGATCGTCGACGCTCACCACGCGCTACTCCGCCGTGCAGGGCGAACCGGAGCTGACCGTCGAGACCGAGGTCGACTGGCACGAGCACCAGAAGCTGCTGAAGCTCGCGTTCCCGATCGATGTGCTCGCGTCGTCGGCCTCGAGCGAGATCCAGTTCGGGCACATCGACCGGCCGACGCACCAGAACACCTCGTGGGACCACGCCCGCTTCGAGACCTCGGCACACCGCTGGGTGCACGTCGCGGAGCCCGGGTTCGGCGTCGCGGTGGCGAACGACTCGACCTACGGCCACGACATCACGCGCGAGACCCGGCCGGACGGCGGGATCACCACGCTCGTGCGGGAGTCGCTGCTGCGCGGGCCGACGTTCCCGGACCCGAACGCCGACCAGGGGCACCACGTGTTCCGGACCGTGCTGCGGATCGGGGCCTCGGTGCTCGACGCCGCCGACTCCGGGTACCGGCTGAACCTGCCCGTGCGGAGCGTGCCCGGGTCCGCCGAGGTCGCGCCGCTCGTCACGGTGTCGTCGCCGCAGGTGTTCGTCGAGGCCGTCAAGCTCGCCGAGGACCGCTCCGGAGACGTCGTCGTGCGCCTGTACGAGGGGCTCGGCGGCCGGGCGACGCACGTCGGGGTCGCCTTCGGGTTCGACGCTGCGTCGGTGTCGCAGGTCGACCTGCTCGAGCGGCCGCTGGAGCGCTCGTGGTCGGCCGGGGAGCCGGTCGTGCTGACCCTGCGTCCGTTCGAGATCGTGACGCTGCGCGTGCGTCGGGCCTGAGGCAGCGGGCCCGGCGTTCGGTCGGGGAGAGACCGCGGCGCCGGACGGGACACGGGTGCGTTCCGTCCGGCGCCGTGTTGCGTGTGGGTGGGTGCGGGCGTGGGCCGGGCCGGGTGGAATCGGGCGTAGCTGGTCGAATCGGGCGTACCTGGTCGGAACTTCTGGCCAGGTACGCCCGATTCCGCTTGGCATCGCGGCCGTTCTGGGAAGGAACGTCTCCCCTCCACAACAGCACAGGCCTGGAGGCCCGTCCACAGTTCCTGACATCGACCTCCGGAACGGATGGCCGGTCCGGCATCGTCACGTGCATGAACGAGTCGCTGCCCATCCTCCGAGCCTCCGCCATGCACGAGGCCGGCCTCGACGCCACCACCCTGCGCCGCCGAACCCGGACCCAGGGTGTCGGCCGCCTGGTCCGGGTCGGACCGAACGCCTTCGTCGACGGTGCCGCGTGGGACGCCGCCGGGCCTCGTCAGCGGTACGTCACCCGGGTGTTCGCGCGGCTCGGCCGGCTCGGCACCCGGGCGACGGCATCGCACCTGTCCGCCGCGGCCCTGCACGGTCTCCCGGCGCTCGGCGGGTGGGACGTCCCGGTGCACGCGACGGTGCCCGAGTCGATGTACCGGGGCCGGAGCGCCGAGCTGGTCCTGCACACGAGACCCTTCGGCCGGGGCGAACGGGCCACGGTCGGTGCGATCGCGGTCACCTCCGTCCCCCGGACCGTCGTCGACGTGGCGATGACCGGCGACCTGCGGGCGGGCGTCGTCATCGCGGACGCCGCACTGCGACGTGGGTTCGACGGCGCCGATCTCCGACGAGCGGTTCCTCCGAAGGCCCGCGCCCGAGCCCTGGCGCAGCAGGTGCTCGACCTGGCCGATGCTCGCTCCGGGTCACCGGCCGAGTCGCTCGCGCGGGTCGTGTTCCGGGAGCTCGGGCTTCCGGACCCGTTGCTGCAGCAGGAGTTCGTCGTCGACGGACGTCGGTCCGCAGTCGACTTCTGGTTCCCGGACCACGGGGTCATCGTCGAGATCGACGGGCGGGCCAAGTACTCCCAGGAGCGCTACCTGGGCGGCCGGAGTCCGACCGAGGTGTTCCTCGACGAGAAGCGGCGGCACGGTCGCTTGCTCACCGTGCCGGGTGTGCGGACGATCATCCGGCTCGAGTGGCGAGACCTGTTCGACCTCGATGCGCTGGCGCTGCGACTCCGGGCGGCGGGGCTCCCGTGCGCGGTCCGACCGGTCCGGAGCGCTCGGCTCCGTACGGGGTGACTGCCCGGCGCCGCGCGGGGCGACCGTCCGGCGCCGCCCGGCGCCGCGCGGGGTGATCGTCCGGCACCGGTGAACCGGCACAGCACGCGCTGGCTAGCGTGGCGTCATGGCAGTGCAGGAGATCTGGCTCGTCCGTCACGGCGAATCGGTCGCGAACGTCGCGGCGGCTCGGGCCGAAGCCGCGGGCGACGACGTGATCGACGTCGAGTTCCGGGACGCCGACGTCCCGCTCAGCCGGCTCGGCACCGATCAGTCCCGTGCCCTCGGCCAGGAGCTCGCCGACCGCGGGATCGACGACGTCCCCGTCGCGCTGTGGGTGTCGCCGTACCTCCGTGCGCAGCAGACCATCGCGATCGCGCTCGAGGCAGCCGGCATCACCGAACCCGAGAAGCGGGTGGACGAGCGGCTGCGCGACCGTGAACTCGGCGTCCTCGACCTACTGACCCTGCAGGGCGTCCGCAACCGGTACCCGGACGAGGAACGCCGCCGACAGTGGCTCGGCAAGTACTACCACCGGCCGGCGGGCGGGGAGTCGTGGGCGGACGTGATGCTCCGGCTCCGGTCGCTCCTGGGCGACCTCGAGCGGGTCGACGGTGTCGAGCGCCTGGTGATCGCCGCACACGACGCCGTGGTGATGCTCGCCGTCGCGGTGTGCCTCGACCTCGACGAGCCGGCACTCATGGAGTTCGCCCGGACCCACGCCGTCGCGAACGCCTCCCTCACCCGACTACGTCGTGACGATGCCGGATCGCCGTGGGTGCTCGAGGAGTTCTCCTCCGTCGGACACCTGGACGACGACGAGGTCACCGAGCACACCGGCCGGAAGGACGACGAACATGTCCACTGAGCCCGTCACCCCGAACTTCCTGCGGGACTGGCCACTGCCCGAACCCGGTGCCGGCAAGTACGGCCGCGGGCAGGTGCTCATCGTCGGCGGCGCCGCTCGGACCCCCGGCGCCGCGATGCTCTCCGCGCTCGCCGCACTCCGCGTCGGCGCCGGTCGACTCACCCTGGCGGTCGGCCGGAGCGTCGCGAACGAGGTCGCGGTCGCCGTGCCCGAGTCCGGGGTCGAACCCCTCGACGAGGACCAGGACGGACACATCGCCGTCGGTGCGATCGAGGGCATCGCGGACAGCGCCTCGAGCGCCGATGCCGTGCTGGTCGGGCCGGGGCTCGACGAGCCGGACGGTTCGCGTGACCTCGTGGCCGGACTCGCCGACGTCGTCGGTCCGCAGACCACCGTCGTGCTCGACGCCTTCGCCCTCGGTGTGGCTGCCGACGTGCGGGACCGCCTCGAACCGCTGCGTGGACGGCTCGTGATGACGCCGAACTCCGGCGAGGCCGAACGCCTGCTCGGGCGGGAGTGCAGCGACGACGACGTGGCCGACGCCGTGGCGATCGCGAACCGCTTCGGAGCGGTCGTGGCCCTCGGCGACGCCATCGCCACACCGCAGGGTCGGGCGTGGCTCAAGGGCACCGGCTCGGGCGGTCTCGGCACGAGCGGCAGTGGGGACGTGCTGTCCGGCGCGGTCACCGGGCTGCTCGCCCGCGGCGCCGATCCGGCACAGGCCGTGGCGTGGGCGTCCTACGTGCACGCTGCCGCAGGTGACCGACTCGCGGTGCAGGTCGGACCGCTCGGGTACCTGGCGAGCGAACTCGTCACCGAGATCCCGCGGGTCCTGGTCGAGCTCGGGGCCTGAGCGCGCCCGTTCTTTCCCAGAACGCCCGCGATACCCGGTGCTTTCGGGCATACCTGCCGAGAACTTCCGACCAGGTACGCCCGAATCGACCAGGTACGCCCGAAACCACCAGCCCGCCCGACCCCGCCCGTCCCCGCGCCGCCCCGCCCGCACCCCTACCCCCGCAGCGACTCCACGGCCTTCGCGATCCGCCGGGCCCGGGTCTCCGGGGCCTTCGCCTGCGTGACGGGGTCGGCGAGCGCCCGCTGCCGTGAGTTCGACAGGGTGTCGAACGCCGCACGCACGCCGGCCTCCTGCAGCGCGGCGGCCAGGTCCTCCGGCAGGTCGACGGTCCGGGGCAGGGGGTCGACCTCGAGCGAGACCTCGACGGTGTCCCCGGCGGCGATCCCGGCGGCCGCACGGTGGGCGGCCGACAGCGGCACCAGGAACTGCTCGTCCATGACCCCGACGGTGGAGCGGTAGGTGTAGCCCCGGTTGATCGTGACGACCACCGCGGGGCGCTTGCCGGATCCGAGCGCCTCGATGACGGACTCCGGGACGGGGAGTCCGGTCGCCGTCTTCCGCGCTTGCAGGACCGTCGTCGTGAACCGCATCCGTGCCTCCAGGCCTGGTGTGGGCGCGACCCTGCGCCCAGAACGAGCAAAGCGTACAGCCGCACCCGCTGTTCCGCCGTCGTTCACCACCGGAGCACGGGCCGGAAACCGGCCGCGTCCACGATCGAGCAGAACCCGGACACCCGGTCCCCGCAGCACCTTCCCCCACCCGAAAGGCCCACCCGTGCAGCACAAGCGCACCCTGGCCGGCATCGCCCTGGCCGCCGCCGCAGTCGTCACCCTCGCCGGATGCTCCTCGACGAGCTCCGCCAGCACGAGCAAGGGCGACGCCGACTGGAAGACCACCACCAGCGCCGAGTCCGCCGGCGGCATGGACGCCCTGGTCAAGGCCGCCAAGGCCGAGGGCCAGCTCAACGTCATCACGCTCCCGCCGACGTGGGCCAACTACGGCAAGATCATCGACGGCTTCACCAAGAAGTACGGCATCAAGATCAACTCCGCGAACCCGAACGGCTCGAGCGCCGACGAGGTCGCCGCGGTCAAGTCGCAGAAGGGCCAGTCCACCGCCCCCGACGTGCTCGACCTCGGGAACGCCGTGCTGCAGGAGAACCTCGACCTGTTCGCCGACTACAAGGTCGCGAACTGGGACGACATCCCCACGAACCTGAAGGACGAGGACGGCGCCTGGACGCGCGACTACACCGGCCTGATGTCGATCGGGTACGACTCGTCGAAGATCTCCGACGCCCCGAAGGACATGACGGACCTGCTCGGCTCCGAGTACAAGGGCAAGGTCTCGATCGGCGGCGACCCGACGCAGGCGAACCAGGCCGCGTCCGCGGTGTACCTGGCGGCGCTGGAGAACGGCGGCTCGGCCGACGACATCACCAAGGGCGTCGACTTCTTCGGCAAGCTCAAGCAGGCCGGCAACTTCCAGAACGTGCTGCCGACGCAGGCCACCGTCGCCTCGGGTGAGACCCCGGTCGTCGTCCAGTGGTCGTACAACAACCTGGCCTGGGGCCCGGCGGCGGGCGCGAGTGGCAACAAGGACTGGAAGACCGTCGTCCCGAAGGGGCAGGCGCTCGGCTCGTACTACTCGCAGGCCATCAACAAGGACGCCCCGCACCCCGCGGCCGCCCGCCTGTGGGAGGAGTACATCGCCAGCCCCGAGGTCCAGAACCTGTACCTGCAGGCCGGCGCCTTCCCGTCCACCCTCGCCGCGCTGACGAAGTCGGGCAAGGTCGACCAGGACGCCCTCGACGCCGCCGGTGGCGCACCGAAGGACTACGTCGAGCTGACCGACGCGCAGGTCGCCGACGCCGCCAAGGTGCTCAAGGCCAAGTGGTCCTCGACGATGGGGTCCTGAGCAGCATGACCACCGCATCGGCAGACGCGCCCGCGGCGAGCGGCGCAGCCGCGACCGACGCCGCACCGGCGACGAGCGCGACGAGCGCGACGAGCCCCGTGCGCCCGACGTCCGCACGAGCGTCCACCGATGCCGTCCGACGCGGCGCCGGACCCCGTGTCCGGCGCCGCGTCGGCCTCGCCTGGCTGGGGCTGACGCCCTTCGCCGCCTACGTCCTGCTGTTCCTCGCGGTCCCCGCCGTGATCGCGATCGGCAGTGGCTTCTTCGACGGCTCCGGAGCGTTCACGTTCGCGAACCTCGCGGCCTTCGCCGACCCGTCCGTGCTGCGGGCGTTCGGCGGGTCGTTCGGCCTGTCCGCCGCCTCCGCGGTCATCGGTGCCGTGCTCGGCGCGGTCGTCTGCTGGGCGCTCTCGGCACTGCGGCCGGACGGACTGGTCCGGTCGATGATCGACTCGGCCGCGAGCGTCCTCGCCCAGTTCGGCGGCGTCATGCTCGCGTTCGCGTTCATCGCCACGATCGGTGTGCAGGGCCTCGTCACGACGTGGTTGGTGACGGTCTTCCACGTCGACCTCAACGCGGACGGCGCCTTCCTGTACACGGTGCCCGGGCTCGTGATCCCCTACGTCTACTTCCAGGTGCCGCTCATGGTCCTCACGTTCATGCCCGCACTCGAGGGCGTCAAGGCCCAGTGGGGCGAGGCCGCCGCGACCCTCGGGGCCTCGCGCCTGACGTACTGGCGCCGGATCGCGTTGCCGGTCCTGGCGCCGGCGTTCTGGGGGTCGCTCCTGCTGCTCTTCGCGAACGGCTTCTCGTCGTTCGCCACCGCCGCGGCCCTCATCTCGCAGGGCGGCATCGTGCCGCTGACGATCCGCACGCAGCTCACCAGCGAGACGCTCGCCGGCCTGCAGAACGTCGCCGGGGTGCTCGCCTTCGGCATGGTCGTCGTGATGGCGGTCGTGATGGGCGCGTACTCGCTGCTGCAGCGCCGTGCCGCACGGTGGCAGCGATGAGCGCGGCGGCCCCGGTCCGTCCGGTCCGCCCGGCGCAGCCGGTTCGGCTCGGAGGCCCGTCCCGCGTCCGCCGCTTCGGCACGGCCCCGTCCCGTGGTGCGGCAGCGATCGTGCTCACCGTGATCGGGCTCCTGTTCGCCGTGCCGCTGGTCGCCCTGCTGCAGTTCACCTTCCGGCAGGGCACCGACGGCGGGCTCACCTTCGCGCACTGGGCGGCGATCGGTGACCCGGCCAACGCGTTCACCTACCAGCCGGTGTTCGACGGGCTCGGGGCGTCGCTGCTCATCGCCGTGATCACCGTCGGGATCGTGCTGCTCGTCCTGCTGCCCGCCCAGATCATCACCGCGCTCCGCTACCCCAGGCTCCGGAGCGTCCTGGAGTTCGTCTGCATCGTGCCGATCACCGTGCCGGTCGTGGTGCTCGTCGTCGGGTTCATCCCCGTGTACCAGGTCGTCTCGCAGGTCTTCGGGTCCGGCTCCTGGACGCTGGCGTTCGCGATCGGCATCATCACGCTGCCGTTCGCGTTCCGCCCGATCGCCGCCGCCATCACCGCGACGGACCTGATCGTCCTGTCCGAGGCGGCCCGGTCGCTCGGTGCCTCGTGGTGGACCGTCACCTGGCGCGTGCTCCTGCCGAACCTGCGTCGGGGCATCACCGCCGCGTGCTTCCTCACGATCACCGTGGTCCTCGGCGAGTACACCCTCGCCGCGTTCCTCTCCCGCAGCACGTTCCAGACCGGGCTCGTGCTCGTGCAGGGGACCGACCCGTACGTCGCCGCGATCTTCTCGGTCGCCGCACTCGCGTTCGGCTTCGTGCTGCTCGTCCTCATCGGCCGCATCGGAACCCGTCGCACGGGCCGCGTCCGCCGCACCCGCACCACCCGTCGTCCCCGCCTCGAGGAGTCCGCATGACCGTCACCGCTCCGGCAGCCCCGGCGTCGCTCGCCACCACCGGTGCCGTCGTCGAACTCCACGCCGTCGAGAAGCACTACGGCGCACACCGTGCACTCGCGGGACTGTCGCTCCGCGTCGAGCCGGGGGAGTTCGTGTCACTGCTCGGCCCATCCGGTTGCGGCAAGACGACGGCGCTCCGCGCGCTGGCGGGCCTTGAGGCCATCGACGCCGGCTCGATCCGCATCGACGGCCAGGACGTCGCCGACACCCCGGTCAACAAGCGCGACATCGGCATGGTGTTCCAGCAGTACTCGCTGTTCCCGCACATGACGGTCCGGCAGAACGTCGCCTTCGGCCTCGAGATGCGCCGGGTCCCCGCCGCCGAGCGCAAGAGCCGCGTGGTCGAGGCCCTCGACATGGTCCGCCTCGGCGAGTTCGCCGAGCGGTACCCGCACCAGCTCTCCGGCGGACAGCAGCAGCGCGTCGCCCTGGCCCGCGCCCTGGTCACCCGCCCCCGGGTGCTCCTGCTCGACGAGCCGCTGTCGGCCCTCGACGCGAAGGTCCGGGTCTCGCTGCGCGACGAGATCCGCCGCATCCAGAGCGACCTCGGCATCACCACGGTGTTCGTGACGCACGACCAAGAGGAGGCGCTCGCCGTCTCCGACCGGATCGCCGTGATGCAGGCGGGCGACGTCGAGCAGGTCGGCACGCCCGAAGAGCTCTACCGCACCCCGTCGTCGGCGTTCACGGCGGACTTCGTCGGCCAGTCGAACCGGCTGCAGGGCGACCTGCGCGGGGGCGACGTCTTCGTGTACGGCTTCAGGGTGCCGGCCCTCGACTCCTCGGCTCCGGACGGGCCGGTGCTCGCCTACGTCCGGCCGGAGGACATCGCCTTCGCCCCGGAGGGCATCACCGGCACCGTCGTCACCTCGAGCTTCCTCGGGTCGATCCGCCGCACCACCGTCCGCCTGGACGACGACACCGTCGTGACCGTCCAGCACGAGGTCGGCGACCGCCGGGCCACCGGCGACCCCGTCGCCGTGCGCCTGCTCGGCGCACCGGTCGCGGTCGCGCCGCTCGCGTAGCTCCCCCCCCCCCCCCCGCGAAAGCGACAGATCGCGCTCGCGACCGCGCTCACCGTCGCGAAAGCGACAGATGGGCGCGGATGCTTCGCGGACTTCTGTCGCTTTGGCGGGGTGGGCGCGACCGACGGCGGACGGGAGGCCCGTGGCGGCCTGGCACCGCGCCTCCAGACCGGTGGGGTCAGCGCTGGAAGCGCGCCTCGCGCTCGTCGGCCAGCCCTGCCTCGACGCGTGCCCGCATGTTCTCCGACATGTCGGGCAGGGCGTCGAGCCGAGCCCAGAACGCCTCGGTGTTCTCGCCGTCGGCGGGGTTCGGCGTGCCGGAGACGTACCGGCAGGCGAAGACGAGGTCGAGGTACTGCGACCGGTCGCCGTTCGGGTAGGTCATCTCGGGCAGCACCTGCACCCAGGCCAGGCGTTCGGCGACGGCGACGACGTCGGCTTCCTCGAGGACCTCGCGTTCGGCGGCGACGGCGGGTTCCTCGCCCGGGTCGACGATCCCGGTGACCGGGGTGTACGCGCCCGTGTCGGCACGCCGCACCACGAGCAGTTCGCGATCGGCGCCGGAGCCGCGGGTCACGATGGCGCTCACGCCCGACAGCCAGAGCGGCGCCGTGCCGATCTTCTCGCGCAGGGACAGGACGAAGTCGGGGGTCGGCATGCCTCCACGCTACCCACACGGCCCCTGTCGCAGACTGGTCATGACCAGTAGGCTTGCCGTGTGGAGATCATCATCCTGCCCACGCCGGACGAGGTCGGTCGCGTCGCCGCGGCCAAGATCGCGTCCGTCGTCGCCAAGAAGCCGTCCGCCGTCATCGGTCTCGCCACCGGATCCAGCCCGCAGGGCATCTACGCCGACCTGCAGCGCCGGGTGCAGGCTGGTGAGATCTCGTTCGCCGAGGCTCGTGGGTTCGCCCTCGACGAGTACGTCGGCATCCCGCTCGAGCACCCCGAGTCGTACGCGGCCGTGATCGCCCGCGACGTGGTGGCACCGCTCGGATTCGACGCCTCGCGCGTGCGGGTGCCGGACGGCCGTGCCGCCGACCTGGAGTTCGCGGCCAAGGAGTACGACGCCGCGATCCGTGCCGCGGGCGGGATCGACGTGCAGATCCTCGGCATCGGGGCCAACGGCCACATCGGGTTCAACGAGCCGACGTCGTCGTTCGCCTCGCGTACGCGCATCAAGACCCTCGCGCCGTCGACCCGTGACGCCAACGCGCGCTTCTTCGACTCGCCCGAGCAGGTCCCGACGCACTGCATGACGCAGGGGCTCGGCACCATCCTCGAGGCCCGCGAGCTCGTCCTCGTCGCCCAGGGCCCGTCGAAGGCGGCCGCTGTCGCCGCTGCGATCGAGGGGCCGCTCAGCTCCTTCGTGCCCGGTTCGGCCCTGCAGCTGCACGAGCATGCGACCGTCGTCGTCGACGAGGAAGCCGCCGCCGGGCTGCAGCTCGCCGACTACTACCGCTACACGTACGCGAACAAGCCGGCCTGGCAGCGGTTCGAGTAGGCGCTGGGCTCGGGTTCAGGCGCGCGCGGCTGCGGCGAGGCGGCTGAGTCCCTCGTCGAGGGTCTCCGCCGAGCAGCCGAAGTTCAGCCGCGCGAAGCCCCGGCCCTGCCGTCCGAAGGCCGGGCCGGAGCCGAGCGCCACCTTCGCCCGGTCGACGAGCTCCGCCGCGGGGTCGTCGCCCCACGGCAGCGCCCGCAGGTCGAGCCACGCCAGGTACGACGCCTGCGGCTGCCGGTACTCGCCGCCGGGCAGCACGTCGCCGATCCGTTCGGCCAGGGTGCGCCGGTTCGCCGCGAGCTCGGTGAGCAGTGACGCCAGCCACGGCTCGCCCTCGCTGAAGGCGGCGACGCTCGCCGTGTAGCCGAGGATGCCGGTGCGCTCGACGACCTCGGTCGGCAGTCCGTCGAACCAGGCGCGGGCCTGCTCCGAGGCGCCGATCATCATCGCGCACTTCGTGCCGGCGAGGTTCCAGGCCTTGCTCGCACTCGTCAGGGCGACGCCGAGCGACGCGGCCTCGGGGCATGACTCCAGGAACGGCGTGAACACCGCGTCGGCGTGCACGAGCGGCGCGTGGATCTCGTCCGACACCACGACGGCGTCCCACTCGGCGGCCAGCTTCGCGAGTGCGACGAGCGACGCGCGGTCGTGCACCAGGCCGAGGGGGTTGTGCGGGTTGCAGAGCAGCACCGTGCGGGCTCCGTCGGCGAACGCCTGTGCGATGCCGTCCAGGTCCATCTGCCAGCCGGCCGTGGTGTCGAAGGGGTCGGCCGGGCCTGCGGGGGCGAGCAGCGGGACCTCGGTGACGGTGCCGCCGGCCTCGGACACGTACTCCCAGAACGGCGGGTACACGGGCGGCATGATGACGACCTGGTCGCCCGGCTCGATGACCCGGCGCAGCACCTCGACCGCCGCGACCGACACGTCCGTGGTGGTGCGGACGAGGTCGGGGTCGACCCGCCATGCCCACCGGCTCTCGGCGAAGTCGGCGAACGCCTCGGGCAGGGCCCGTCCGTGCCCGACGTACCCGGTGTCGCCGTTCGTCACCGCCGTGACCAGGGCGTCGCGGATCGGTTCGGCGAGCATGCTGTCCATCTCGGCGACGAACATGGGGAGCACGTCCGGCGGGTAGGCCGTGTACTTCTCGCTCGTGCGGGACCGGTACGCATCGAAGACGGACACCATGACGCTCATGCGCCCATCCTGACAGCGAGGCACGCGGGGCGCGAGAGCGGTGGTCAGGCCGGGCGGAGGCCCGCCAGCAGCACCTCGACGTAGCGCTCGCGGTCGTGCACCCGGGAGCCACCCGCCACGGCGGCCACCCGCATCCCGCACAGCAGCCGTCGCAGGTCGTCCGCGTCGACGTCGGCACGCACGAGCCCCTCGGCCCGTGCCCGTGCGAGCAACGCGTCGACGGACTCGACCAGGTCGCCCGCGAGCGCCGCGGTGTCAGCGCACGAGAACCCGCCGTTCGTCAGCAGGTCACCGAGGGCCGCGTCGTCGACCATGCTCCGGAACGCAGCCGTCACGACCCCCCGGAGCGCGTCCACCGCGTCGGGCAGCGCGACGGCGACACGGACGAGGTCGAGCATGTCCTCGAGCGCGTCGATCGCGAGCGCCTCGAGCAGGTGCTGCTGCGACGGGAAGTGCCGGTAGGCGGTCCCGACACCCATGCCGGCCTCGTGCGCGACGGCGTTGAGGAGCGGCTGCTCGCCCCGCTTGAGGAACGACCGGGCGACGTCGAGCAGCGCGGTCCGGTTGCGTTGCGCATCGGAGCGCAGCGCTTCGGGTCGGGCCATCGCGATCGTCATACGGACACTCTATCCGCTTGTGCTAGCGTTCCGGATGGATCATCCGATTCCGGACGACGACTGAGCAGGAGACGACCATGGACACCTTCGAGTGGGAACCGTCCGCGATGCCCGACCAGCGCGGCCGGACCGTGGTGGTCACCGGCGCGACCGGCGGACTCGGGCTGGTGGTCGCGACCCGACTCGCAGCCGCCGGAGCACGCGTCATCGCGGCGGTCCGCAACCCCGACAAGGCGGCTCGCGTCCTGCCCGTCGGCCTGGAGGCGCGGGTCGTCGACACCGCGTCGGTCGCCTCGGTCACGGCGTTCGCCCGGCAGCTCGCGGCGGACGGCATCGTCGTGGACGCCCTCGTCAACAACGCCGGCGCGACGCTGGGCGCGTTCGGGTTGACCGACGAGGGCATCGAACGCACCTGGGCCACCAACGTCGTCGGGCCGGCCGTGCTCGCCGACGCGATGCTCCCGGTGCTCGGCGGACCGTCGCCCCGGGTCGTGCTCGTCGGGTCGAACCTGTCGCAGCGCACCCGCCGCGTGCCCGCACCGGGCGGGGTGGACGATCCGAGTGACTACTCCCAGCTCGCCGTGTACACCGACTCGAAGACGGCGGCGACGGCGCTCGCGGTCGACCTCGGTGAGCGGCTCCGCGCGGCCGGCTCGGACGTCCGCTCGGTCATCGCACACCCCGGCATCGCGGCGACGGGGATGAACGACCAGGCCGAGACCCTCGCGCAGCGCCTCGGCGGCGTGATCGCGCGCAGCATGGCCCGGACCGCGGAGGACGGCGCTCGCTCGACGCTCTGGTCGGCCACCGCGCCGGACGTCGCCGAGGGGGTGTTCGTCGGGCCGGCGCTGCGTCGGGGTGACCGGCGACTGCACGTCGTGCCCGTCCGCGGGGCCGCCGCGGATCCGGTGTTCCGGCAGCGGGTCCGCACCTTCGTCGACGAGGTCGCCGCCCGCACCGTCGTCTGACCGAGGCCGGGCCCGACGCCGAACCCGACGTGAACAGCGGGAGAGCGGTCGGTGACGCAGGCGGCGTCCCCCGTCCGAGGGGGCTAGCGTCACCGATGTGAACCGATCTCGCGTGCACCGTCGCCCGCTCGTCCGTCCGCTCCCGCTCGCCGCGGTGGCCACGATCGCCGCACTGTTGGGCACGGCGATCGTCGCCGCGCCGGCCGTGGCCACGCCCTCGACGCAGGCCGGGCGCACCGTCAGCGATCCCGCGCGGTACGTCGACCCCTTCATCGGCACGAGCAACAACGGCAACACCTGGCCCGGGGCCACCGCGCCGTTCGGCATGATGCAGTGGAGCCCCACGGGCACCGCGGGCGACCAGACGTCGACCCCGGTCGCGAACGGCTACTCGTACGACGTGAACCGGCTGCGCGGCTTCAGCCTGACGCACCTGAACGGTGCCGGGTGTGCTCCCGGGGCTGCCGGTGACGTGCCGATCATGCCGGTCACGACCCCGGTCACGACCTCGCCGTCCGCCGACTCGAAGGACGCCGTCTACGCCGCCGGGTACTCCCACGACCAGGAGTCCGCGAGCCCCGGCCGCTACGGCGTCACGCTCGACAACGGCGTCCGCACCGACCTGGCCGTGACCACCCGCGCTGGCGTCGGTGCGTTCACGTTCCCGGCCGGCAAGGACGCGAACCTGCTCTTCCGCACGTCGAACTCGATCAACGGCAGCGAGGCCGCGATCACCCGCGTCGACCCCCGCACCCGCACGGTCAGCGGCAGCGTCCTGACCGGCGGCTTCTGCAGCCGCCGCGCGAACGGCGGCGGCGCCACCAACCCGGACCGCCGCAGCTACTACCGCCTCTACTTCACCGCGACCTTCGACACGGCGTTCGCGAGCACCGGCACCTGGAAGGACGGCACGGTCCAGCCTGGAGGCACGTCCTCCTCCGGTGGGGAGGGGTACCTGACCGGCGCCGACCGCGCCGGACGCGGCTCCGGCGCGTGGGTCGGGTTCGATGCGCGTCGCGGAGCGACGGTGCAGGCGAAGATCGGCATCTCGTACGTGAGCGCAGCCGGTGCGGTCGCCAACCGTGACGGCGAGGTGACCAAGCGCTCGACCGTCGCCAGCGTGGCGGCCGGCACACGGGCCTCCTGGAACCGTGAACTGTCGCGCCTGCGCGTCGGTGGCGGCACGGCGGACCGGACCACCCAGCTGTACACGTCGGTCTACCACGCACTGATGCAGCCGAACACGCTGAACGACCGCGACGGTCGTTACCTGGGCCCGGACCTGCGGGTGCACCGGATGGACCGCGGACACCGGGCCGTCTACGGCACGTACTCCGGGTGGGACCAGTACCGGGCGCAGATCCAGCTGCTGGCCTTGCTGCGGCCGGACGTCGCCGGGGACATGGCGCAGTCGATGCTGCGGTTCGCCGAGCAGAACGGCGGCGTGTGGGACCGGTGGCTGCACCTCGGAGCGCCGACGCACGTGATGACCGGCGACCCCTCGGCCGCGACGCTCGCCACCTGGTACGCCATGGGCGTCCGGAACTTCGACGTCCGGGCCGCCTACGCCTCGCTCAAGCACCAGGCGACGGTCGAGAACGCGGACGCCGAGAGCGACATCGGGTGCCCGGGGCAGTGCCTGGCGCAGCGGCCCGCACTCGACGAGTACCTGGAGCGGCAGTACGCGGCGAACGACGACTGCTCGTGCTGGGGTGGTGCGGCCGAGACCCTCGAGGACTCGATCTCCGACAGCGCGCTCGGGTACTGGGCGGGTTCGCTCGGGCTGCGCTCGGATGCCCGGATGTTCGCGGAGCGTGGGTCCTACTGGAAGAACACCTTCAACGCCGCCGTCGGCTACCAGGCTGCTCGTCAGGCCGACGGATCGTGGACGCCGGACTGGTCGCCCTCGACCGGCACCGGGTTCGCGCAGGGCACGAGCGCGCAGTACACCTGGCTCGTGCCGCAGGACGTGCAGGGACTGTCGAGCGCGCTCGGCGGTGACGACGCCACGGTCGCACGGCTCGACGACTTCTTCCACGACAGCACCGGTGCGTTCGCGGTGACCGGTGGCGACGCCACGAAGTTCGACCCGACGAACGAGCCCGACATCCACACGCCGTGGATGTACAACGCGCTCGGCAAGCCCTGGAAGACGCAGGAGACCGTGCGGCAGGTCGTGGACGAGGCCTACTCGACCGGCCCTGGCGGCCTGCCGGGCAACGACGACCTCGGCACGATGAGCGCCTGGTACGTCTTCGCCTCGATCGGCTTGTTCCCGCAGACGCCCGGGCGAGCGGAGATGCTCATCGGCAGCCCGACGTTCAGCACGGTCGACATCCGGCGCTCGAGCGGCGAGCGGATCGTCATCCGGTCCTCGGGGACCGAGCCGTACGTGCAGAGCGCCCGGTTGAACGGGTGGACGCACGAGCGGTCCTGGGTGCCGGCGTCGTTCGTGACGCGGGGCGGCACGTTGTCGCTGCGGGTCGGGGACACGGCGGACACGGGCTGGGCGAGCGGCGAGCGGGGGCGCCCGATCGACCGCTGAACCCCGCTTGACACACCGTACTTCAGCGGTGATATGTTGACCTCCTCGGGGAACACGAGGGGGCACCATGGGGGATCTGACGGTCGACCTGCCGACCATGCAGGCGGTCGCACGAGCGGCGGGGCAGGCGGTCACCGACCTCCGCTCTGAGCGCCCGTTGTCCGGTTCGGACGGCGGCGCGTTCGGCTCGGGGGCTGTCGAGTCCGCGTTCGTCGCGTCGGCCAGGGCGCACGACGCGATGATCCGTTCCCTCGGTGACGACGCGGACACGCTGCGCGAGTACGTGACCGCCGCCGCCGAAGCGGTCCTGCGTGCGGATGCCGACCTCGCCCGGCGGGTCCGGTGAGCGCGGACCCGGTCGCGGGCGACCCGGACGGCATCCAGCGGATCGCCCGTCGGCACGACGACCACTCGGACGCGGTCCGTGACGGCGCCCGGCACGTGCTCGTCGCCGCGGAGCACGCGGCGTCCGGCTGGGCGGGGCGGGCGCAACAGCGGTTCCTCGTGACGGCGGCGGCGATGCCGGCGAGTGCCCAGCGCGTCGCGGCGCGGCTGGACGCGGCGTCGGCCGCACTCGCCACCTACGCACGCCAGGTGCGGGAGATCCAGGACGACGCCGCGAGCCTGCAGACGACCCGGCGGAACACCGCGGACGACATCGCGGCCAACCAGCGGGCGATCCGCGATGCCACCGTGGTGGCGTCCGGACCGGATGCGGTCGAGTCGGACCGTGCGCTCCTGCAGCAGCTGGAGCGCAGCGGCGAGTGGTTGGCAGCGCTGGACGCTCGGCTGACGGCGCAGTGGGACGAGCTCGTCGCCCGCCGAGCCGCAGCCGACCGAGCGGCGGCCTCCGCGCTCGAGGACCGGTCGGTGCTCGGCAAGCTGGTCTCCGCCACGGTCGTGTCCGCGATGAGCGACGGGCAGTTCCTCACCTGGCTCGGCACCCTCGACCCGGAGACCGTCGCCGCGCTCGGTGATGACGCACGGGTCGCCGAGCGGCTCGCCGGACTCGACCCTGCGCAGGTGGCCGGGTGGTGGCAGGCGATGTCGGGCGTCGACGGTGCGCCGTCCGCGGTCCAGCGGGCGTTCGTCGCGGCGATGCCGGCGGTCATCGGCAACCTGGCCGGTGTCGCCTCCTGGGCGCGGGCACGGGCGAACACGACGGTGTTGGCTGACCGGCTCGCTCACGCCCGCAAGCAGGTCCGCCACTGGCGTGGGCGGCACGACGCGGCCCGGAACCCGGCCGAAGCGGCGACGGCACGGGAGCAGCTGCTCGTCTGGGAACGGCAGCGCGACGCCTACCGGAACATCCAGGACACCCTCGCCACGACACCGGTCTCGCTGGTGGCACTCGTCGACGACCGTCCCCCGCTCGCGCAGATCGTCGCGGGTGACCTCGACCGTGCCACGCACGTCAGCGTCATCGTGCCGGGCATGAACACCGCGACGTACCAGGACGGCACGGTGCAGGACTACGGAGCGATCGCCATCGGCATGCGTGCTGCGCAGGTTCGGGTGTCCGGTGCCCGCGCGGGCGACGTGGCCGTCCTGTCCTGGATCGGCTACCACCCGCCGATGGCCGACGACCCGTCGTTCCGGTCCGTCCTGGCGAACGACCGCGCGCGAGCGGGTGCCGAGCGACTCGTCGCCGACCTCGACGGGTTCCACGCGGCACGAGCGGCCGCCGGGCGGGACGCCGACCTGACCGTCATGGGGCACTCCTACGGGACGACCGTGGCGACCATCGCCCTGACGGAGACCCACGCCGACCACGTGGTGCTGCTCGGCTCGGCCGGTGTGACGGACGCCGTACCGAACGCGTCCATGCTGCACGTGCCCGAGGGGCAGGTCTTCGCCAGCCAGGGCGCGAAGGACGGCTGGGCCGTCACCGGGCAGAACCTGTCCGGTCGGCGTGACCCGACCGAGTCCACGTGGGACGCGCACGCGTTCAGCTCCGAGACCGAGGGCCGTGGGTCGGACACCCTGCACGGCGTCACCCGCCACGGGCCGTACGACGGCGATGACGACGACGGCCGGTACTCGTACTTCGACAACGGGACCACCGCCCAGCACAACGCTGCACGAGCGGCGATGGGACACGGGGACGAGATCCCGGAGCGAGGCCGCCCCTTCGACCGGATGCGGCAGCAGACCAAGGACGACTGGCTCATGTACGGCTGGCAGACCGGGGGCACCGGTGACCCGACGCTCTGAACGGTCGTGGGCGGCACTCGCCGGAGCCCTGGTGGTCACCGCACTCCTGACCGGGTGCACCGGCCCCGCCCCGGACTCCCCGATGCAGAAGGACACGTCGATGAACGTCGAACAGTCGCACCAGGACGTCCTGGACATCTTCGCCGCCGTGCGCTCGGTCGTCGGGCAGGACGGCTGGGGCGACGACGAACCCGCGTGGTTCATCTGCGGCACCGGCGACCAGGAAGCCGCCCAGTACTCGTACTCGGCCGCACGCAGGCTCCCGCTCCCGGGCACGCCCGACCAGGTCGCCCAGCGCGTCACGAAGGCGCTCGCTGCGATCGGGTACGACGGAGCCCGCGTGCAGCACGACGACACGCTGACGCCCGAGCGCACCGTCGTCAGCTACCCGAACGGCTACCTCGGTGGGACGGCAGGGGACGGTTTCGCCGTCCTGTTCCAGGCGTACGAGTCCCATGCGGACGTGTCCATCTACGGGCACTGCGTCCCGGGCCGGGCCCCACGGTTCGGTGAGCCCCTCAACCCCCGCCCGACCGACCTACCGTGACGTGTCCGAGCGAGCCGTGCGTGCTCAGCGCAGCTCGCGCCCGCCGCCCCAGACGCGCTCGACCTCGAGCGACGGCGTCAGCGCCACCATGTCGGCGGCGAACCCCGGCGCCAGCCGACCCAGACGGTCGCCGAGCCCCAGCGCGCCGGCCGGCACGCTCGTCAGCGCCGCCACGGCCTCGGGCAGGGTCCGCCCGGCGAGCGAGACCGCGTTGCGGAGCGCCACGTCCTGCGTCAGCGTCGACCCCGCGATGGTCTCCGTCCCCGCCACGTGTGCGACGCCGTCGGTCACCGTGACGTCGAGCGACCCGAGCCGGTACGAGCCGTCCGCAGCGCCGGCGGCACCCATCGCATCGGTGATCAGCGCCACCCGACCCGGCGTCGCCCGGAAGAGCGTGTCCGCCACGACCGGGTGCACGTGCACGGCGTCCAGGATGAGCTCGAGCGTCACACGGTCGTCCGACACGGCGGCGCCGATCGGCCCCGGTGCGCGGTGGTGCAGCCCGGGCATCGCGTTGCAGGCGTGGGTCAGGATCGTCGCGCCGGCGTCGAACGCGGCCCGCGCCTGGTCGTACGTGCCGACGGTGTGGCCGACGGCGACCGTGACGCCGGCGTCGACGAAGCGGCGGACGGCGTCGAGGGCTCCGGGCAGCTCGGGCGCGATCGTGACCTGGCGGATGACGCCCTCTCCCGCTTCGAGCAGGGCGTCGACCGCGGCGGGGGTCGGCTCGATCAGGAACGACTCGTTGTGGGCGCCCTTGTTGTGCGGGGACAGGAACGGTCCCTCCAGGTGCACACCGACCATGAGCGGGTCGGTCGCCATCACGGCGCGGACGCGGGCCAGCGACGCCGCGAGGGCGGGGACCGGGTTCGCGACGAGCGACAGGACGGAGCGGGTCGTGCCGTGTGAACGGTGCATCGCGAGCGAACGGTCGAACGAGTCGTCCTCGTACGCCTCGGTCGCCCCACCGTGTCCGTGCAGGTCCACGAATCCGGGCGTCAGGACCGCGTCGCCCAGGTCGACGACCCGGTCGGCCGCGGGGGCCTCAGGACCGGAGCCGGTCGCGTGGATCGTGTCGCCGACGACCAGGACCCAGCCGTCGGCCGTGGTGCCGGCCGCGTCGACGACGCGGGCTGCGCGGACCAGCGTGCGCTGGGCCTCCTGGCCGGTCTGGAGGCCCGTGGTGCTCATGCGGTCTCCTTGCGGAACGCGATCACGCCGCTCAGGGCGGCGATCACGATGAAGACGATGCCGACGACCGGGTGGCCGATGGAGATCCAGGTCGCGCCTGCGGCGACGACCAGGGCGACCTCGACGATGGTCTTGCCGACGATGTCGGTCTCGATCGGGGAGCGCGGCGACCGGAAGAAGTACCAGACGACCGCGGCGAACAGGGGAGCCCCGACCATGAACAGGTAGCCGGGGAGCGGGAGCTGCCACGACCAGTAGCCCCAGAAGGCCAGGGACAGCAGGCCGAACACCATCACGGCGATCCGCAGGATCATCCAGGCCTCGAACCGCCGACGCGGCTGCCGGACGGCTGCCGGGTCGGGGACCGATTCCCAGTCGACGGGGGACTGCGGGGCGTTGGTCATGGTGCTGCCTACTTGAAGATGATGGTGCGGGCGCCGTCGAGCAGGACGCGGTCCTCCGCGATCCAGCGCACCGCCTGGGTGAGCGTGCGGGACTCCTCGTCCTGCCCGATGGACACCAGCTCGGCCGGTTCCTTGGTGTGGTCGACGCGGACGACGTTCTGCTCGATGATCGGGCCCTCGTCGAGGTCGCTCGTCACGAAGTGCGCGGTCGCACCGATGAGCTTCACCCCGCGGGCATGCGCCTGCCGGTACGGGTTCGCGCCCTTGAAGCCGGGCAGGAACGAGTGGTGGATGTTCACGGCACGCCCCTCGAGTGCCGCGCAGAGCTCGGGCGACAGGATCTGCATGTAGCGGGCGAGGACCACGAGCTCGATGTCGTGCTCCTCCACCGCCTGCAGCACGCGCCGCTCCATCTGCTCCTTCGACTCGGCGTCGGTGACCGGGCGGTGCTCGAACGGCACGGAGTAGAACGCGGCGAGCTCGGACAGGTCCGCGTGGTTCGACAGCACGAGGGGGACCTCGATCGGCAGCTGTCCGCCGCGCTGCCGGTAGAGCAGGTCGTTCAGGCAGTGGCCCGCCTTCGACACGAGCACGAGGGTGCGCAGCGGACGACCGACGACGTCGAGCTGGACGCGGGCGTCGTAGCGGGCGGCGACGGGGGCGAGTGCTGCCTCGAAGGCGGCGCGGTCCACCGGCGCCATCACCTGCAGGCGCATGAAGAACGTGTTCGTGTCGGCGCTGGAGAACTGCTGCGACTCGGTGATGTTGCCCTGGGCGGCGACGATCGCTCCGGAGACGGCGTGCACGATCCCGGGCTGGTCGTCGCAGACGAGCGTCAGGGTCCAGTGCGTGGGGGTCGGGTCGGTCACCGGATCAGGGTACCGGCCGCGGGGGACGTGCTTCGTGAGCAGGAATGGTCGAGTGCGCCGCGGCGACTCGACCATTTGTGCTCACGAACCGTCAGTGGCGGGCGCGGCAGCGGTGGCGCGCCCGGCGTCAGCGCCGGCGCGCGAGCAGACGACGGACGAAGTAGACCTCCATGCACAGGGCCAGGACCGTCGCCGCGATGCCGATGCCGACGTACGCGGAGCCCCGGTCGGCGTTGACGATCGCCGCGATCGGGATGCCGATGCAGAGGATGCCGCAGATCACCACGTTCCAGATCGCGCCTGCCTTGGTGTCGCTGCTGAACCCGCCGCCGTTCGCCATGCCCGCGACGCTACCGGTCCGCGGGTGGCGAGGTGCTCCAGGACGTCCGGAGGCCGCCGAGTGAGCAGAAGACGTCGGGTGCGGGGGTGCGACCCGTCATCTTCTGCTCACTCGGCGTCGGGTGCGGGTGCGGGTGCGGGCGCGGGTGCGGGCGCGGGCGTGGACGCCGGCGCGGGCGCGGCGGTGGCGCGCCGGGCGTCGGCGTCCCGCAGCCGGCGGTCCGCCAGGGTCAGCACGGTCAGGAGCACCGCGACGCCGAGGATCACCCACGCCAGCACGTGCAGGTCCGGCGTCGTCGGGGCCTGGCCGAACACGCCACCGATGAGCGAGGACGCCGCGATCGCCCCGATGTACACCGCGGTGCGGGACAGCCCGGCCGCGGTGCCGATGTACTCCGCGGGGACGAGCCGGTACAGCGCCGCCTGGTTCGACACCGACGCCAGCGCCTGCGGCACCCCGAACAGCGCCGGGGTCAGGGCGAGCAGGACGACGGGCGACCCGGTGTGCAGGAAGAGCAGGAGCACACCGCCCAGGATCGGCACCAGTGCGGCTACGACGAGCGGCCCGCGGATCGCCGTCTTCCGTGCGACCACGAACGAGGCCACCCCGGCGACGATCGCGGCCGGCAGCTGGATGTACCCGGCGACGTCGCTCGGGTAGCCCGCGACGTCCTGCACCCACTGCGAGAACCCGTAGGTCATCGTGTAGGCGAGCAGGTACGTCAGGAACAGGCGGCCGTACGTGCGCGACAACGCGCCGTTCCGGGCGAGCAGCCGCACGTCGACGAACGGTCGCACGGCCCGCAGCTCCCACGCCACCAGGGCGACGAGCAGCACGAGCGCCACCGCGAGCAACCACCACAGCCCCGCGGACAGGTCCAGCAGGAAGACGAGCAGCGCCGAGACGGTCCCGGTCATCAGCACCATGCCGAGCGGGTCGAGCGCCTGCAGCACCGGCAGGTCGGCGTCGTCGCGCGGACGCAGCCGGTCGGACGGCAGCCAGAGCGTCGCCACGACGATGCCGAACACCGCGAGCGGCACGTTCACCAGGAAGATCGCGTGCCAGCCGAACGCGGCGATGAGCGCCCCGCCGAGCGGTGGGCCGGCGGCGGCGGACACGAGCGACGTGATCGACAGCGCCCCGAGCACGAGCGGCGGCGTCGGCTTCCCGATCCGGGCGGAGTGCTGCCGGAGCGTGGTGAGTGCCGCCGGGTACGCCGACGACGTCCCGATGCCGATGAGCACCCGGGCGAACACGGCGCCGCCGAACCCGGTCAGGACCTCGGGCACCACCCCGGCGATCCCGACGATGACGAGCCCGGTCAGGAACACCTTCTTCGGGCCGAACCGGTCGGCGAGCTTGCCCATCGTGGGCTGCGCGATCGCACTCGCCAGGTACAGGGCCGCGACGAGCCAGATCGCCTGCGCCGCACCGATGCCCAGGTCGCGGGAGATCGGGGTGAGGGCGACCGACACCATCGTGGTGTTGATCGGGTTGAGCAGGGGCCCGACGAGCACCGGGATGAGGAGCTTCGGGCCGAAGCCGCTGCCCGTGGTCGTGTCGGGGGTCGTGGTGGTGGACGTGAGAGCGCTTCTTCCGGTTGCAGGACTGGGCGAGGGGTGCGGGTCAGGGATCGACGATCGGCCCGAGCAGGTCCATCGCCCGCGCGACGACGCGGCGGTCCGCCTCGAGCAGGGTCGCGAGCCGCTCGGCGAGCTCGTGGTTCCGCGCGGCCCAGGCGGTCTGGCGCGCGTCCCGACCGGCCGCCGTCGCGCTGACGATCGCCCGCCGGCCGTCCGTCGGGTCGGCCTGCCGCTCGGCCAGGCCGAGGTCGACCAGGGCCTGGACGGTCGCGCCCATCGACTGCGGTCGGACACCCTCGGCTCGCGCCAGGTCGGCGATGGTGGCCGGCCCGTGCCGCAGCAGGCGTCCGAGGGCGGCGGTCTGCGACGCCGTGACGTCGTCCGACTTCGAGGCCAGCAACGACCGCCGCAGTCGTCCGTGCATCGTCAGCACGGCGTCGGCCAGGTCGGTCGGGTCGGTCTCCGGTGCGTCGGTCACGCCCCGGAGGCTAGTCCGTCACCAGCCAACCTTGCAAGTTTGCCTTCTGATATCGCTCAGGGAACGGCGGACACGTCGTCGCCCGCGTCCGGCTCGAGCAGCGGGAGCAGGGTCGCCGAGATCGCTTCCGCACCGTCGCCGAACCACGCGTTGCTCGCCCGGACGATCGGATGGGCGCGTGCCAGCAGCGCCTCGCCCTGGTCGGTCAGCCGCATCCGGGAGGCCCGTCCCCGGCCCGGTGCAGCACCCCGCTCCACGAGTCCCCGCGTCGAGAGCCCCCCGACGAGCGTCGTCATGCTCTGCGGTCGGACGCCGACCGCTCGCGCCAGGTCGGCCTGGCTGAGCTCGCCCGCCGCTGCGAGCTGGATGAGCGCCCCGAACTCCACGGGTGTCAACCCGAGCGGCGCCAGCTCGGCCGCGAGCCGGCGGGAGAGCGTCCGTGCGGCCCGGATCACCGTCCACGCCACGATGCCGTCGACGTCGTCGCGCGGGGCTGGGAGTTCCTGGGGCACGGGGCGATCGTACCGGCGTACGTTCTGGTATCAGGAAACTGATACCAGAATGGGTCAGCGGGACGAGGAGCAGACATGGGCGAGAGCGTGGCGGTCACCGGCGTGACCGGGGACGTCGGGGGCAAGACTGCGGAGCTGCTGCGGGCGGCCGGGGTGACGGTGCGTGCCGTGGTCCGACGGCCCGAACAGGTCGACGCGCTCCGGGCGCGGGGCATCGACGGCCGTCTGGCCGACCTGGACGACGAGGACGCGCTCACCGCGGCGCTCGAGGGGGTCGACCGGTTCTTCCTCGTGACGCCGGTCAGCCAGCGGCAGCGCGAGCAGGGCTCCACCGGGGTCCGTGCGGCGCAGCGTGCAGGGGTCGGCCGGATCGTGCAGCTGTCGGGCGGGGACGCCGCCGAGCACTCCCCGATGTCGTGGGCGAGCGCCGCCTGGCACATCGACCGGCTGGTGCGCGAGAGCGGGCTGGCGTGGACGATCCTGCACCCCTCGTCGTTCATGACGAACGTGCAGCCCTCGGCCCCGGCGATCCGACGGGGGTGGTTCCCGCACACCACGGGCCGCGGGGTGATCGGCTGGATCGACACCGAGGACATCGCCCGGACCGCCGCCCGGGTGCTGACGGAGGACGGCCACGACGGCACCGAACCGGTGCTCACCGGGCCGGATCTGCTCGATGCACGGGGTGTCGCCGCCGCGCTCGCCACCGGGCTCGGCCGACCCGTGCGCGCCCTGCACCTGCCGAGCAGGGTCTACGCCGGCGTGCTGCGCCTGAGCGGGGTGCCCGCCTGGCAGGCCGAGGGGCTCCGGCAGCAGTTCGGCCGGGTCGTCCGCCGCGGCCTCGACGGTGTCGACGTGATGAGCGACGACGTCCGGCGCATCACCGGCACCACACCCCGGAGCCTGGCCGACTGGGTGCGAGCCCACCGCGACGACCTGCTGGGGTGACCCGTCGCACCGGAGGTGATCCGGGCCTCCAGGCCGTGGGCCGTCAGCGCGACGTGAGCGTGACGACCAGGTGTTCCTGCACGTAGCCGAGCCAGTCGTAGACGTCGCGCAGGCCGACGCCCGCGTCGGCCTCGACGGAGCGTTCCTCGTCGTCGGCGTCCTCGATGCCCAGCCGATCGGCGATCGTCAGCCGCAGGTCGGTGAGGGTGCGGAGCCACGCCTGCTCGTCCTCGGCGTCGAGCGAACCGGCGCGGGTACCCGTCAGCCAGTCGTGCACGATCGAGGCGTTCGTCGTCTTCTGCGTGAGCAGGTCGGACTGCGTGTACTTCCGGAACTCCGCGCTCGCTGCGTCGTCATCCGGGTAGGCATCCGGGAACATCCGCTCGCTGAGCGGGTCGGTGGACAGGTCGCCGCCGAGCACCTGCTGCAGCTGCTCGGTGAGCGAGGCGAGCAGGTCGCGCTCGCCGGAGGACAGGCCGAGGTGGACGCCGTCGGCGCGGCGGACGAACGGGATCACGCTTCGGGGGCCTTGTCGACGGTCGCCTGCAGCCCGTAGCCGTGCATGGACTGCACGTGGGCCTCCATCGACTCACGCGGGCCCGTCGCCACGATCGCCCGACCGTCGTCGTTGACCTGGTGCATGAGCCGCTCGGCCTGCTCGCGTGAGAACCCGAAGTGCCGCTGGAAGACGTAGGTGACGTACGACATCAGGTTCACCGGGTCGTCCCACACCACCGTGACCCACGGGGTGTCCGCCCGCGCACTGGTCCGTTCGTCCGTGGTGGTCCGTTCGTCCACGTCGGGCGAGAGCAGCGTCATGCATCCAGGGTGACACAGGGTGCGGTGGCTCGGTACGATCGTCAGGTCGCGACTGGCGTTGGATGGGTCACCATCGGGGAGCGACAAAGACACGGTGCGCGGCCGTACGCCTGGGCTGCACCGACCGACCGTCCGAGTGCGACCAGCTGGTCGTCCGCACACCGTAGGAGTCCCGTGTCCATTGCCGATCTGCCCCCGTTCGTCTCCGACTCGGCCGAGGTGGCCGAGCAGACCGCCGCACGCGCCGCCTTCAACGCCCCGCTCGCCGAGGTCGACCCCGAGATCGCCGCCGTCCTGCAGCAGGAGCTCGGCCGCCAGCGCGACACCCTCGAGATGATCGCGTCCGAGAACTTCGTGCCGCGCGCCGTGCTCGAGTCGCAGGGCTCCGTGCTCACCAACAAGTACGCCGAGGGCTACCCGGGCAAGCGCTACTACGGCGGCTGCGAGTACGTCGACGTCGCCGAGCAGCTCGCCATCGACCGTGCCAAGGCGCTCTTCGGTGCCGAGTACGCGAACGTGCAGCCGCACTCCGGTGCCACGGCCAACGCGGCCGTCCTGCACGCCATCGCCTCGGCCGGCGACACCATCCTCGGCCTCGAGCTCGCGCACGGCGGTCACCTGACCCACGGCATGAAGCTCAACTTCTCGGGCCGCATCTACAACGCCGTGGCGTACGGCGTCGACCCCGAGACGTTCGAGGTCGACTACGACGACATCCGCGCCAAGGCCATCGAGCACCAGCCGAAGGTCCTGATCGCCGGGTGGTCCGCCTACCCGCGCCAGCTCGACTTCGCGAAGTTCCGCGAGATCGCGGACGAGGTCGGTGCGAAGCTCTGGGTCGACATGGCGCACTTCGCCGGCCTCGTCGCCGCCGGGCTGCACCCGTCCCCGGTCCCGCACGCCCACGTCGTCTCGTCGACGGTCCACAAGACCCTCGGCGGCCCCCGCTCGGGCATCATCCTGTCGAACGACGAGACCCTGTTCAAGAAGCTGAACTCCGCGGTCTTCCCGGGCCAGCAGGGCGGCCCGCTCATGCACGTGATCGCCGCGAAGGCCACCGCGTTCCTGCTCGCCGGCACCCCGGAGTTCAAGGACCGTCAGGAGGGCACGATCCGCGGCGCCCAGGCCCTCGCCGCCCGTCTGACCGCCGCCGACGCCAAGGCCGCGGGCATCGACGTGCTCACCGGCGGCACCGACGTGCACCTGGTGCTCGTCGACCTGCGCGCGTCCGAGGTCGACGGCAAGCAGGCCGAAGACCTGCTGCACGAGGTCGGCATCACCGTGAACCGCAACTCCGTGCCGTTCGACCCGCGCCCGCCGATGGTCACCTCGGGTGTCCGCATCGGCACCTCGGCGCTGGCGACCCGCGGCTTCGGCGACGCCGAGTTCACCGAGGTGGCCGACATCATCGCGCTGACCCTCATGCCGAACCCGGACGTCGCAGCACTCTCGGCGCGGGTGAAGGTCCTGACCGACGCGTTCCCGCTCTACGCGTGAGCGGTTCGGTCAGCGCGGCGCTCCCGCGCGAGCTCTGGGCCGGTGAAGGGAGTGCCGTCCGCATCGACGGCACGGCCCTCGCCGCCCGGACGCTCGACGAACTCAGGGGCCGGATCGACCGCCTGCACGAGCACGGCATCCGTCCGGGTCTCGGCACGATCATGGTCGGCTCGAACCCCGGCTCGATGTCCTACGTCGCGGGCAAGCACCGCGACTCGGCGTCGATCGGGCTCGACTCGCACCGCATCGACCTGCCCGAGACGGCGTCCGCTGCCGACATCCGGGCCGCGATCCTGCAGATGAACGACGACCCCCGGGTCACCGCGTTCATCGTGCAGCTCCCGCTGCCGCAGGGCATCGACCCGACGCCGATGCTCGAGCTCATGGACCCGTCGAAGGACGCCGACGGCCTGCACCCGACGAACCTCGGCGAGCTCGTGCTCGCCGTGCCCGGTGGTGCCGGCACGATCGACGCACCGCTGCCCTGCACACCGCGGGGCATCGTCGCGATGCTCGACGCGTACGAGATCCCGATCCGCGGCGCGCACGTCACGATCATCGGCCAGGGGCTGACCGTCGGACGGCCGCTCGGCCTGCTGCTCACGCGGCTCGAGGCGACCGCGACCCTGACGCACTCGCTGACCGCCGACGTCGCCGCGGAGTGCCGTCGCGCCGACATCATCGTCGCCGCGGCCGGGGTCGCCGGGCTCGTCAAGCCGGACTGGGTCCAGCCCGGTGCCGCAGTCATCGACGTGGGGATCACCCGCGTGGTCAACGAGGAGACCGGCAAGGCGAAGCTGCACGGCGACGTCGACCCCGCGGTCGCGTCGGTAGCGGGCTTCCTGTCGCCGACCCCCGGTGGCGTCGGGCCGATGACCCGCGCGATGCTCATGAAGAACGTCGTCGAGGCCGCCGAGCGCCAGCTGTCGTAGCGCGCGGTCGCGCGCGGCGTGCCGGTCGCGTGACGCTCGCGTGCTGGTCGCGTGGCGATGGTGAGCAGCAATGGTCGGGTGGCGTCATCGCACCCGACCATTGCTGCTCACGAAGTGCACTCCGCCGGTGCTACGGTCGCGGCATGGGGGACGAACGACTGCAGACGACGCCGGTGATGCGAGCCCGGCCCGAGCCGTCGCAACTGACCAAGGACGCCCGGTGGCTGATCGTCATCGTGGCGATCTGCGTGCTGTTCCAGGCTCCCGGGTCGACCTGGGCGACGACCTTCGTGCACGCCGGCCAGGAGTACACGTTCACGTCGGGCCCCTGGTCCGGATGGACGCTCGCGACGGTGGGGTTCGCGGTCGCCGGGTTCGTCGTCGCGATCGCCCGCCGTGGTGCAGCCCGGTTCGACGAGCACACCGTGATGGGCCTGACCCTGGCCGCCGTGCTCGGGACCACCGCCCTGGTGTGGTTGCTCATGCCGGCGCAGACCGCGTGGGTGGAGTGGGCCGTGGAGCACGGTCGGACGCACCCGTTCGTGCTCGGGAACGTGGTGGAGTACGTCCGTTACGCGGACTACCTCGGCTGAGTCGGCGGGGGCGCGGCGGGGCTGTCGGGGTGCTGCCGTTCTTTCGCGCTGAGCGACAGCCCACGGGCTGATCGCCGCGTGAACTGTCGCTCAGCGCGAAACGTCGAGCGGCGGAGCGCCGTCAGTCGCGCCGGGCGCCCTGCGCGGCGTGCACCGTGAACACGTTCGGCTCGCGGAACCCGGCGTCGGCGAAGGCGGCGGTGACGGCGGCGGTGATCGCCTCGCGTGACTCCTGGTCGACCAGCGCGATCGCCGCACCGCCGAACCCACCACCGGTCATGCGCGCACCGACGGCACCCTGCTCGACCGCGGTCGCGACGGCCAGGTCGAGCTCCGGCACGGAGATCTCGAAGTCGTCGCGCATCGACTCGTGCGACGCGACGAGCAGGGAACCGATCGCCCGGGGACCCTGTTCGCGCAGCGTGCGGACGGTGTCGAGGACGCGCTGGTCCTCGGTCACGATGTGCCGGACCCGGCGGAAGGTCTCGTCGTCCAGGAGCTCCTGCGCACGAGGCAGGTCCTCGACGCTGACGTCACGCAGTGCCTCGACGCCGAGCACCTGGGCACCCTTCTCACACGAGGCCCGACGAGCCGCGTAGCCACCGGTTGCGTGGGCGTGCTCGACGCGGGTGTCGATCACCAGGACCTCGAGCCCGTTCGCCTCGAGCGCCAGGTCGACGACGGCGGTGTCGAGCGTGCGGCAGTCGAGGAACACGACGGCGTCCTGCTCGCCGAGCAGCGAGGCGGACTGGTCCATGATCCCGGTGGGGGCACCGACGGCGTGGTTCTCCGAGTACTGCCCGACGCGCGCCAGGGTCTTCCGGTCGAGGCCGAGTTCCCACAGGTCGTTGAACGCCAGCGCGACACCGCATTCGATCGCCGCACTGGACGACAGGCCCGCACCGACCGGCACGTCGGACTCGATGAAGACGTCGAACCCGGTCTTGTCGTTCAGATCGGCACCGGCATGCTCGCGCAGGGCCCATGCGATCCCGAAGACGTAGGCCGACCAGCCGCCCATCGCCTCGGGCGACAGGTCGTCGAGGGACAGCGCCATCGGCTCGCTCGAGGCGTCGAAGGCGGAGGCGACGCGGATCGTCCGGTCGTCACGCTGCGCGATGGAGGCGGTGGTGCGACGGTCGATCGCGAAGGGCAGCACGTAGCCGTCGTTGTAGTCGGTGTGCTCACCGATCAGGTTGACGCGACCCGGGGCGGAGTACCGCACCGTCGGCTCGTACCCGTAGACCTGCTGGAACGTCATGCGCGCTCGACTCCCTGTCGGATGAACTCGGCCGCCTTCTCGGGCACGAGGTCCCCGATCCAGGCGCCCATGGCGGCTTCGCTGCCGGCCAGGAACTTCAACTTGTCCGCCGCACGTCGCGGCGAGGTGATCTGCAGCATCAGCCGCACGGTGTCGCGGGCGGTGTGCACCGGCGCCTGGTGCCACGCGGCGATGTAGGGCGTCGGGTCGCCGTAGAGCGCATCGAGCCCGCGGGTGAGCCGGAGGTGCATGTGGGCCAGCTCGTCCTTCTCGGCCTCGGTCAGGCCCGCGAAGTCGGGGACGTGGCGGTGCGGCAGCATGTGGATCTCGATGGGCCAGCGCGCGGCGAACGGGACGAAGGCGGTGAAGTGCTCGCCAGCGAGGACGACCCGCTCGGAACCCCGCTCGTTCGCGAGGTGCTGCTCGAACAGGTCCGGACCGAACCGTTCGATGCTCGCGAGCAGGCGCTGGGTGCGCGGCGTGATGTACGGGTACGAGTAGATCTGCCCGTGCGGGTGGTGCAGCGTGACACCGATCGCCTCGCCCCGGTTCTCGAAGGGGAACACCTGCTGGATGCCCGGCATCGCGGAGAGTGCGGCGGTGCGGTCGGCCCAGGCTTCGACGACGGTGCGGGCACGCGACTCGGAGATGGAGGCGAAGGACCCGGAGGTCTCGGGCGAAAAGCAGACGACCTCGCACCGGCCGACCGAGCGGAGCTGGCGGTTCAGGCCGACGTCGCTCAGGGACTCGAGTGACTCGGGGGCGTCGTCGGCTTCGAGCAGCGGGCCGAACGACGGCGAGCGGTTCTCGAACACGGCGACGTCGTAGCGGCTCGGGATCTCGGACGGGTTGGCCGGGCTCTGGGGCGCGAGCGGGTCCTGGTCGGCCGGCGGCAGGAACACCCGGTTCTGCCGGGACGCCGCGATCGACACCCATTCGCCCGTCAGGACGTCCTGCCGCATCCGCGCCGTCTCGGGCCGCGGGTCGAGCACGCGCTCGTCGATGCTGCGTTCTGCGGGCAGTGTCGAGTCGGCGTCGTCGAAGTAGAAGAGGTCGCGGCCGTCCGCGAGCTTCGTCACGCGCTTGGTGATCACCGGAACAGCCTAGCGCCCATCCGAAGCGTTGCGAAAGACATCGGAAGCAAGCGAAACTGTCCACATGACGGACGCCGACCTCTCCTTCCTCGCCGGCGCGCTGCCCGCGCCCCTGCGGCAGGACCGCATCGTCGCGATCGTCGACGGCGCCCCTGGCATGGTCCGGACGGCCGCGTTGGCCGCGTCCCTCGGCACCAGCGAGGTGACGGTCCGCCAGGACCTCGCCGTCCTCGACCAGGAGGCCCGGATCCGGCGGGTGCACGGAGGCGCGGTCCGCCTCGGGGCCGGGTCCACCGAGCGCCCCTTCGAGGAGACCGCCGTCGAGCACCAGGTGGCCAAGGCCGCCATCGGCCGTGCGGCCGCTGCGCTGGTCCGCCCGGGGGAGTGCGTCGTCCTCGACGTCGGCACCACGCCGGCCGCCGTCGCCGAGGCCCTCGTGGCGCGCACCGAGCTCACCGGCGTCACGGTCGTCACGAACTCCCTCACCACGGCGCTCGCGCTCGAGCGTGCGGTCCCGCGCTTCACCGTGATCGTCACCGGCGGCACCCTCCGGCCCCTGCAGCACTCGCTCGTCGCCCCCTTCAACGGCGCGGTCCTGCCGATGATCGCCGCGGACCTCGTGTTCCTCGGCGGGACCGGACTCGACGTCGACCACGGCCTGACGAACGTGAACCTGCCCGAGACCGAGGCCAAGCGGATGCTCGCGGCGACGGCCCGGCGTACGGTCGTGGTCGCGGACGGGTCGAAGTTCGGCCGGGCCCACATCGGGGTCGTCCGCGCGCTCGAGGACATCGACGTCGTCGTCACCGCCGAGGCCGACGCCGCCGCGGTCGCCACGATCCGGGCGGCCGGGGCCCAGGTGATCGTCGCCGACGGCGAGCAGCACACCGAATCAGCCGGAAGGAAGAACACCCCATGACCGCAGCACCCACGGGTGGCCAGTACCGCCTCCACCACGCCGGACCCGACGGGGTCGTCGAAGCCGTGGTCACCGAGGTCGCCGCGGGCATCCGCGAACTCCGCGTCGCCGGCTTCGACATCACCGAGCCGTTCCCCGTGACCGAGCAGCCGCCGGGGGCGAACGGCATCGTCCTGGCGCCCTGGCCGAACCGCGTCGCCGGTGGTGTGTGGGAGTTCGACGGCAAGCGGCAGCAGCTCGACGTCTCGGAGCCGAAGTACGGCAACGCGTCGCACGGACTGCTCCGGTTCGCCCCGTACCGGGTGGTCTCGCAGACCGAGACGTCGATCCAGCAGGAAGCGACGATCCACCCGCAGCACGGGTGGCCCTTCACCCTCGAGACGCGCGTGCTGCACGAACTCGTCGACGACGGCATCCGTGTCACGCACGAGGTCACGAACCGTTCGGGCGTGCGCGCACCCTTCGCTGTCGGCGCGCACCCGTACCTGCGTGCCGGTGACACCCCCGCCGACGACCTGGTCGTCACGCTCGACGCCGCGACCGCCTTCACCGTCGACGAGCAGAAGGTCCCGAACGGTTCGGTGCCGGTCGAGGGCACGCCGTACGACCTGCGCCAGGGGCGACGTGCCGGGGACTCGGACCTCGACACCGCCTACACGGACGTCACCCCCGACGCCGACGGGATCCGCCGCACGACGATGCACGGGCCGGAGGGCGACGGGGTCGAGCTCTGGCAGGACGCCTCGTTCCCCTACGTGCAGGTCTTCACCTCGCGCGAGTACCCGCGGGGCGACGGGAAGGGCCTGGCGGTCGCGGTCGAACCGATGACGGCGCCCGCGAACGCCCTGAACTCGGGCGAGGGCCTGCGCTGGCTCGAGCCGGACGAGACCTGGACCGGTTCGTGGGGGATCCGCCGCGTCTGGTCCTGAGGAGTCCGGTCGGCACCACCGCTGACACGAAGAAGGCCCCGCCGGGTGTCCGGCGGGGCCTTCTGTGTTCGTGTCGGACGCCGGGCGTCAGCCGCGGCGCATCCGGAGTGCCTCGACCGCGAGGGACTCGGTCGCGTACCGGCCGACCTCGTGCGCCCACGCCGGGTCGTCGCCACGGAGCGCGATGAAGTCCTTGCGCTGCCGGCAGACGTAGCCGAGCACGGCGGTGGCCGTCGCGACCTCGATGAAGTCCTTGCGGATGTGGCGGGTCGTGACCTGGGCGTTGCGGCGGAGCGTGTCGAGCAGGAGCTCGTTGCTCATCGTCGTGTTGGTCGCTGCTGCGAGCTCGACGATGCGGCGCGCGTCACCGGTGGTGCTGGTCTGCGTGGCTTCGATGGGCTCGATCACGGTGTACCCCGTTCGTTCGTGGTGGTGCTGTGCTGCAGGATCCGGTGATCGGATCCGGGAACGACACTATCGGCGGCAGCCCAACAATCCGCTGAGGGCGGGCTGTGGTGGGCAGGGGATCTCCCATGAGCCCGCTGGGGACGGGTTGTACCCCGTTCAGGAGCAGATGGCGCCGCTCAGACGCAGCGGGCGCTGCCGACGGGTGCGCCGAGGGCGTCGAGGGACTCGCTGACGCGGTCCGCCAGGTACTGGTAGCCGGCGTCGTTCGGGTGGCCGCCGTCGACGGCGGAGTACCCCGGGCTGTTGCTCGACGTGAACCACCTGCCGGCGAGGGCGTCGATGTACGGGACACCGGCGGCGGCGGCACCCGCGGAGACCGACGCGGCGACACCGACGGTCGAGTTCGCCCACGGCAGCGGTGCTGACGGGCCGAGCGCGACGACGACGGCGTCCGGCCAGGTCTGCTGCGCCGTGCGGAGGGTCCGCTCGACGGTGGCGCGGAGGGTGTCCGAGTCGACGAGCCAATCGTTCTGGCTTCCCTGCACGATCACGAGCTGGGGGTCGAACGCAGCGTGCCGCTCGAGGCGTGGCCCGTACGTGTAGTGCGACGAACCGGTCCGACCGGTGTCGACGTAGCCCGTGCCCGGGTACCCGTCGATCTTGGCCGTCCACCCACGGTCCTCGCTGAGGTCCTGTGCCCAGCCGCGGAGTCCGCTGGCCGAGCCCCGACCCGAGGTGTACGAGTCACCCACGATCAGGACGCGTGACCCGGGTTCGATCGCCGCGGCGACGCGATCGGCCGAGACGCCGGGGGCAGCGACGGCCGAGGCCGAGGTCGACGAGGACACCGGCTGGCAGGCACTCGAGACGCTCGGCAGGATCAGCAGGAGTCCGGAGACCCCGAGTGCCATCGCGCCGAGGGCGAGTGCCGGCACCAGCTTCCGGCGGCGTCGGCGCATCGTCGCCGGGCCGGTGGGGGTGCCCGGCCGCTCGCGCTGCGATCGTCGGCCCATCCGTCGCATTCTAGACAAGAGGCCAGACCGGGGCTGTGAAGGCAGGCCGGAAGGTGTGGGCCCCGTGGGGCTCGAACCCACGACCCTCGGATTAAAAGTCCGGTGCTCTACCAACTGAGCTAGAGGCCCTCACCCGCAAGGCTAGCGGGTGAGGGCCTCCGGGACGGAACCGTCTGACCGGGTCAGCCCCGGCGTCCGGTGAGCGTCCGCAGCAGCCACGCGATGACCGCGATGATCAGCAGCACGATGCCGACGTAGAGCAGGAACTTGAGGCTCGCAGCGAAACCGCCGACGAACAGCAGGATGACTGCGATCACAGCCAGGATGATGAGCAGGGCGTTCATGGAAGATCCTCTCCTTCACGTGCAGGGAGGAGCGCCTCCCTGCCGCAACACGGTACGCGTGGCGCAGCGGTTGCGTTCTGGGCGAACGGGACGCGGGCGTGTCACCGGCCGCGCCTACACTGCTGCGGTGCCTCGCGATCACCACCGTCCCGTCCACTTCACCGACGCCGAGTTCGCCGCCATCCAGGGCGGTGAGGACCCGGCGCTCGTGAACCGTGTCGCGCACGAGACCGCGAACGCCCTGCTGCACCGGGTGCGCGAGGACCCGGACCCGGCCGTGGTCGAGCGGCTCGTCACCTACACCGACGTGCACGGCATCGACGCCATCGCGGAGCTGTGGGCGCGGGTCGGGGCGCACACCCTGCCGGGGGCGCTCTGGCGGGTGTACCTGGTGCGCGTCGTCATCCGGCAGAACCCGGAGGAGATCGCGTACCTGTTCGAGCGGGGCACGGCGCAGATCGGCACGATCGACCAGGCGGTCGCGGGTGCCGAGGAACCGACGGGGCCGGCGGAGATCCTGACGCTCGCCGACCGCATCCTGCACGGCCTGTACACGGGCGACCTCGCGGTGGCGCTCGACCGCGGGGCGTCCTTCTGCCGACTGACCGCCGCCGGCGCGACCGCCGTGGCGGACGAGTCCGACCTGGTGGCATCCGAGCGCGCGAGCGAACTCACGACGCGGGCGCTCCGCCTGACGGAGCTGGCGGCCGACCTGACCGAGGCTGCGGCGCTCTGGCGCCGCGACAGCCTGGACTGAGCGAGCGGCGGGGCGGACCCGCACCGGGCCTCCAGGCCAGGGCCGCGCAGCAGCGCGATGACGCGCCAGGCCAAGGGCCGCGCAGCAGCGCGATGACGCGCCAGGCCAAGGGCCGCGCAGCAGAGAACCCGGACGCGACCGCGTCCGGGCACAAAAAGACCGGGCCGCAGAAGCGCCTCTCGGCGCGAGGCCGCTCGAAGCGGCGAATTTTGGAGCCCGGGGCTTGCTGCGGCCCGGCGAGACCAAGTCTACGAGACGTCGGCTGATCACTCGACCCTGTTCACTCATGGTGGACAGAACCGGCCCCGGGCGCGCCCGCGCGCACCCCGGTGCAGGCCCGCCGCGCCCATCCCGTCGAGAAATCCCGACCCCCATCCAATCCACAGCGGGGACCGCACCGAATCATCAGCGTGACGGACGGAATGCCCGTCACGAAGCGAGAGGCCCGGTGTGACCCGGACCGGCACCGCCGGTCAATTCCCTGTGGGTCACGCCGGCCCCTCGTCTCGACCGCCCATGCGGAGGCTTCGTGCTACCCGCCTGGTCAACGAAAGCAACCGAGAGGAGGGAAACCTGCAATGCTTGCCCTCGTGGATAGCGACACCGAACGCTGGAGCTCGTCAGAGCCAGCTCAGGCATCGCCGGACGACCTCCTCGCCCGGGTCGCCGCCGGTGACCAAGCCGCCTTCGCGGACCTCTACGACGCACTCTCCGGTCGGGTCCTCGGTCTGATCACGCGCCTCCTCCGGGACCGCGCGCAGTCGGAAGAGGTCACACAGGAGGTCTTCCTGGAGGTCTGGCAGCAGGCCACCCGCTTCGACCGGAAGCGTGGGACGGCCGCCAGCTGGGTCCTCACCATGGCCCACCGCCGAGCGGTCGACCGGGTCCGTGCCTCGCAGTCGTCGCACGACCGCGACACCAAGATCGGCATCCGCGACCTCGAGGCCGGTTTCGACCAGGTCTCCGAGTCAGTCGAGATCCGCATCGAGCACGAGCGCGTCGGCCGAGCGCTGGCGAAGCTCACCGAGTTCCAGCGGCAGGCCGTGCAACTCGCGTACTACGGCGGCTACTCGCACAGCGAGATGGCCGAACACCTCGGTGTCCCCATCGGCACCGTCAAGACCCGTCTCCGTGACGGGATGATCCGACTCCGAGACGAGATGGGGGTGACCTCATGACCGAACGCCACGACGACCCCGCACTGATGACGGGTTCCCACGCACTCGACGCGCTGTCCGACGACGAGCGCGCGCTCCTCGAGGACGCCCTCCGGACGTCCCCCGAGCTGCAGGCCGAGAACGACTCGCTGCGCGAGACCGCGCTGCAGCTCGCCTACGCCGTCGCACCGATCGAGCCCCCCGCGTCGCTCAAGGCGTCGCTGCTGGCCCGGATCGCGACGACCCCCCAGGCTGCGCCCCTCGCCGACACGACGGTCGACCAGACCCCGGTCGCCGAGACCACCTCCGTCCAGGAGGCCCGTCCCGAGCCCGCCAGGCACGTCGCCTCGATCGCCGACGGCGCCACCGCCGGTGGCCGGGCATCGTCCGAGGCTCGCCGCCGCTGGTTCCAGCGTCCGGCGGTCATGCTGACGGCCGCAGCTGCCGTCGCCGCGGTCTTCTTCGGCGGACTCGGCGTCGGGTCGATCTTCGACCCGAACGGCTCCGGCACGGGCACCACCCAGGCCTCGAGCGGTCTCGACCGCATCTACGCCGCCTCAGACTTCCAGCGCACCACCACCAAGGTCGCGGGCGGCGGTTCGGCGACGGTCGTGTGGTCGAACGACCTCGGCAAGTCCGCGGTGATCCTCGACGGTGTCGAGCAGGCGCCGAAGGGCAAGACGTACGAGCTCTGGTACATCGGCTCCGAGGAGCAGGGCGGCACCATCAAGTCGGCCGGCCTGGTCGACGGTGCGGCTGACGGTGTGCACTCCGCCGTGCTCAAGGGCGCGATGTCCGAGGGCGCGACGATCGGGATGACGGTCGAGCCCGAGGGCGGTTCCGAGCAGCCGACCACGTCGCCGATCATGGCGGTCCCCACCACCACGGCCTGACGCCTCGGGCGGTCCTGCTGGACTGCCACCGACGCAGAACGACGAAGCCGCTGTCACACGACAGCGGCTTCGTCGTTCTTCGTCCGCACGGCTTTCCGGCGCAACCACGAAGGCCCGGTGCGCGTCCGTGGCGGACGTGCACCGGGCCTCCAGGCCGTCCGTCAGTGCGACGGACGGATGCCGATCAACCGAAGCGACCCGAGACGTAGTCCTCGGTGGCCTGCACGGACGGGTTCGAGAACATCGTCGCGGTGTCGTCGAACTCGATGAGCTTGCCGGGGGCGCCCGTGCCGGCGATGTTGAAGAACGCCGTCTTGTCGCTGACGCGCGACGCCTGCTGCATGTTGTGGGTCACGATCACGATCGTGAACTCCTTCTTGAGCTCCTCGATCAGGTCCTCGATGGCGAGGGTCGAGATCGGGTCGAGGGCCGAGCAGGGCTCGTCCATCAGGAGCACGTCCGGCTCGACCGCGATCGCGCGGGCGATGCAGAGACGCTGCTGCTGCCCACCGGACAGACCCATGCCGGGCTTGTCGAGGCGGTCCTTGACCTCGTTCCACAGGTTCGCACCCTGCAGCGAGCGCTCGACGATGTCGTCGGCCTCGGAGCGGGAGACGCGCTTGTTGTTGAGCTTCACGCCCGCCAGCACGTTGTCGCGGATCGACATCGTGGGGAACGGGTTCGGACGCTGGAAGACCATGCCGACCTGACGACGGACGAGCACGGGGTCGACGCCGGCGCCGTACAGGTCGTCGCCGTCGATCTTGACCGAGCCCTCGACCCATGCGCCGGGGATGACCTCGTGCATGCGGTTCAGGGTGCGGAGGAAGGTGGACTTGCCGCAGCCCGACGGGCCGATGAAGGCCGTGACGGTGCGGGGCTCGATGGTGATGTCGACACCCTCGACCGCCTTGAACTTCGAGTAGTAGACGTTGAGGCCGTCGACCTCGATGCGCTTGGACACGTTGATCCTTCTGGGTGGGTGGTGTCGCTGGTTCCGCGGGGGCGGAGGGTCAGCGGCTGAGCTTGGGGGCGAAGAGACGGGTGATGAACCGAGCGAGCAGGTTCAGCAGCATCACGATCAGGATGAGCACGAGGGCCGCGGTCCAGGCCCGGTCGACGAACGGCACCGGGTTGGCGCCCTGCTGCGAGTACTGCGTGTACGCGTACACCGGCAGGGTCATCATCGGGTCACGGAACAGGTTGTAGTTCATGCTCGCGGTGAAGCCGGCCGTGACGAGCAGCGGGGCGGTCTCACCGATGACGCGGGCGATGGAGAGCATGACGCCGGTGGTGATGCCGGCGAGGCTGGTGGGGAGCACGACCTTGAGGATGGTGAGGTACTTCGGCACCCCGAGGGCGTACGAGGCCTCGCGGAGTTCCATCGGGACGATCTTCAGCACTTCTTCGGTGGAGCGCACGACGATCGGGATCATCAGCACCGACAGGGCGACGGAGCCGACCAGGCCGAAGCGGGCACCCGGGCCGAGGAACAGCGCGAAGAGCGCGTAGGCGAACAGGCCGGCGACGATCGACGGGATGCCCGTCATGACGTCGACGAAGAACGTGATGCCCTTCGCCAGTGCGCCGCGACCGTACTCGACCAGGTAGATCGAGGTGAGCAGCCCGATCGGCACCGAGATGAGCGCCGCGAACAGCGTGATCTCGAGCGTGCCGATGAGGGCGTGGACCGCGCCGCCGCCCTCGGAGATGACCCCGCGCATCGAGTACGAGAAGAAGTTCGCGTCGAAGCGGGCGACGCCCTTGGCGATGACCGTCCAGAGCAGCGACACCAGCGGCAGGACCGCGATGACGAACGCCGTGATGACGAGCGAGGTGACCAGGCGGTCGACCGCCTTGCGGCCACCCTCGACGATGCGCGAGATGACGACGATGAGGACGTCGAACAGGACCGTGCCGAGGAAGATCGCGGCGACGACGTTGAAGTCCTTGACGGCGCCACCCGCGTTGAGCAGGGCAAAGACCAGGACGAGGGCGACCCAGCTGCCGACGAGCAGCAGCCACGGGACGGAGGCGTGCAGCTTGCCGTTGGCGTAGACGTTGCCGGCGGTGCCGGTCTGACGGAGCGCGAGGGACATCGGGTGCGACCTCTCAGCTGACTCGGCTGCGGACGATGTACCGCGCGAGCATGTTGATGACCAGGGTGATGACGAAGAGGATCAGACCCGACGCGATGAGCGCGTTCAGTGCCGTACCGGATGCCTCGGCGAACTGCAGGGCGATGTTCGCCGCGATCGTCGAGGGGTTCTGCGACGTCAGCATCTGGAACGTGACGTTCGTCGAGACCGACAGCACCAGCGCGATCGCCATCGTCTCGCCGAGAGCACGACCGAGGCCGAGCATGATCGCGGAGACGATGCCGGACTTCGCGAACGGCAGGACCGACAGGCGGATCATCTCCCAGCGGGTCGCGCCGAGGGCCAGGGCCGCTTCCTCGTTGAGGGTCGGGGCCTGCAGGAAGATCTCACGCATGACCGCGGTCATGATCGGGATCGCCATGACGGCGAGGACGATCGACGCGGTCAGGATCGTGCGACCGGTGCCGGACACCTGGCCGGAGAACAGCGGGAACCAGCCGATGTACTCGTTCAGGAACACGTAGAACGGCTTCACCAGGGGCGCCAGCACGGCGATGCCCCAGAGGCCGTAGACGACCGACGGCACCGCGGCCAGCAGGTCGATGACGTAGCCGAGGACCGGCGCGAGTCGACGCGGCGCGAAGTGCGAGATGAAGAGGGCGATCCCGAGGGACAGCGGCACGGCGATCACGAGCGCGATGAGCGCGGACCAGACGGTGCCGAAGACCAGGGGGCCGACGAAGTCCCAGAAGTTCGTGGCCTTGCCCGGCAGCTCGCCGACCTTGGCGGAGAAGGCCGGGATGCTCTGCCAGACGAGGAACGCGGCGACGAGCACGAGCACGAAGAGGATGAGGCCGCCGGCGATGACCGAGGCGGCGGAGAAGACGCGGTCGCCGACACGGACGACGGGCTTCGGCTTGGTCGGGGTGACGGTGGCCCCTGGCTGGGCCGGTGCGGTCGTCATGGGGTACTCCTGTCGGAGGAACGCCGGGGGAGGCGACGGGTTCTGGGGTGGTGGTGCGCGTCCGGGCCGTGGGCCCGGACGGGTGCGCGTCCGGGTGGGTCCTGGACGGGTTCGCGTCCGGTGGGGTCTTGGACGGCTGAGTGCCCGGACGCCGGTCGAGTGGGTGGGACCGGCGTCCGGGCGCTCAAGAGGCCTTACTTGATGGAAGCGACCGCGTCCTTGGCCTTCGACGCGAGGTCGGAGGAGAGGGCGGCCGACTTGGCCTCCTTGGCAGCGGCGTCCTGAGCGGCGCTCGAGACGACGTAGTCGAGGTAGCCCTTCACGAGCTCGGCCTTGTCGGCGTCCTTGTACTCCTGGCACGCGATGGCGTAGGAGACGAGGACCAGCGGCCAGGCACCGTCAGCGGTGTCCTTGCGGTCGATGTCGATCGCGAGGTCGTTGTCCTCGCGGCCGGTCGCGATCTTCGAGTCGGCGACGACCTGCGCGGCGCCGTCGGCCGAGATCTCGGTCGCCTTGTCGCCGACCATCAGCTTCGCGCGGTCGAGGTCGCCCGCACCGGAGTCGTCGATGTAGGTGATGGCGTTGGTGGCGTTGCCCATCGCGGAGGCGACACCGGAGGTGCCCTTCGCGCTGTCACCGACCGAGTACGGGAAAGTCTGGCTGGGCTCTTCGGTCCAGACGTCAGAAGCGTTCGCGGAGACGTACTCCGAGAAGTTCTGCGTGGTGCCCGAGTCATCGGAGCGGTGGACGACCGTGATGTCGGCGTCCGGCAGCTTCGCGTCCTTGTTCAGGTCGGCGATCTCGGAGTCGTCCCACTTGGTGATCTTGCCCGAGAAGATGCCCGCGATGGTCTTCGCGTCGAGGGTCAGGTCGCTGACGCCGTCGACCTTGTACGCGATCGCGATCGGGGAGATGTAGACGGGGATGTCGATGCCCTTGGTGTCCGCCTTGCAGGACTCGAACTTGCCCGAGAGCTCCTCGTCCTTCAGCGCGGCGTCGGAGCCGGCGAAGTCCGCGGCACCCGACATGAAGTTCTCGCGGCCGGCGCCCGAGCCGTCCGGGGTGTAGTTCACGGTGACGCCCGAGGCCTCGTTCTGGAAACCGGCGGCCCAGGTGGCCTGCGCGGTCTGCTGTGCCGACGAGCCGGAGCCGGTCAGGGTGCCGGAGAGCTTCGAGTAGTCGCTGCCGCTGGTGGAGGAGGACTCGGTGCTGCCCGCGTCCTCGTTTGCCGCGCACGAGGAGAGCACGACTGCGCCGGCGATCGCGATTGCTGCGATCGAACCGATTCGCTTGATGTTCACAGGGGTCCCTTCGGGAATGGAATGCAGTGGGACCACTGCGGTCCCTGGGCCGGTGCCGACCCGGGAGCGACTGTAGGGACGCGAGGTGACCGCAATCACCCCCGCTGGTGAACGGGAGGTGAACGAGGGGTTGTCCACGTCGGGGCGGCGTGCGCCGCTCCCGCGCAGGGAGCAGGATCGGGGGCACTGTGCGCTCGTTCGGAAGATGCGCACGCATGATCGCGGACGAGCGGCCGGGAGGCCCGGATCGCGTTCCCGGGCGCGGCGCGGCCCCGTCGTGTGGCCGGGTACCGGGCGTCTGCGCTGCGGTCCGGCGGTACTGCGGTCTGGCGGTCGCCGGCTACGCCGGGATCGTGTTGCGGTGCGTCTCGACCGCGACGAGGGTGTCCCCGGCGATGTGCATGACGGAGAAGTCCCCGACGGACAGCATCGCGGCGCGGCGCAGGTCGAAGCGGCCGGAGTCGTCGGCGGTCGCGGTGGCGATCCGGGCGATGATGTCGGGCAGCACCGGGCCGTGCGAGCAGAGGACGGCGGTCTTGCCCTTGTCGAGCCGGCGCCGGACGACGCCCTTGACGTCGGCGGCGCCGCGGTCGTGGGCGTCCTGGCTGATGTCGGCGGTGCTCGAGACCCCGAGCTTCGTCGCGGCGGACAGCGGTTCGACGGTCGCGAGGCACCGCGCTGCCGTGCTGCTCACGATCTTCTTCGGGCCGAACGCCGCGACCGGTGCGGCGGCGGCCTTGGCCTGCGAACGGCCGACGGGCAGCAGTGGACGGGTGGCGTCGGGGCCGTCCCAGTCTGAGCCGGGCACCGTCTTCGCGTGGCGCAGGGTGATCAGGGCGAACGTGCGGTGCTGTCCGGCGGCGGCGCGTACGGCGAACCGGTCGAGGATCGCGACGTCCCGCTCGTACGTCAGGCGGTTGCGGGCGTCGTCGATGGTGACCCACTCGAGCGCCGCGACCTCGTGGTTCGGCACGAAGGCACCGGCGCGGGCGTACTCCTTGGCCGAGACCCGGGCTGCCCAGTAGTGCACGACCTTGTCGCGGCCGTTCGGCAGCACGTACTCGGCGGTGCCGAGCGGTGCGCCGAGGTGGACGCGGTACCCGGTCTCCTCGTCGATCTCGCGCACGGCGGTCGTCGGGACGGCCTCGCCCGGGTCCACCTTGCCCTTGGGCAGGGAGACGTCCTTGTGGTGGTCGCGGTGGATGAGCAGCACGAGGGGGGTGCCGTCCTGTTCGCGCCAGACGACCGCACCCGCAGCGACGACGGGGCCCGAGGGACCGCCGCTCACCGAGTCGAGCGCTTCCGGGCCGAGATCTTCCGCATGGTCACATTCTGCACGTCCTCGAGCGGACGGCCCGCATCGTCCGTGGAGTGCCGTGTCCACTCGCCGTCGGACTCCAGGTGCCACGAGCTGGCGGTGTCGGCCATCGCCAGGTCGAACATCTCCTGGACCTCGTTGATGTGGTCCGGGGCGACCAGCCGCACGAGCGCCTCGACGCGTCGGTCGAGGTTGCGGTGCATCATGTCGGCGCTGCCGATGAACACCGCGGGGTCGCCGTCGTTGTGGAACGCGAACGCACGGGAGTGCTCGAGGTAGCGCCCGACGATGCTCCGCACGCGGATGGTGTCGCTGACGCCTTCCATGCCCGGCTTGAGCGAGCAGATGCCGCGCACCCACACGTCGATCGGCACCCCGGCCTGGCTCGCCAGGTACAGCGCGTCGATGATCTGCTCGTCGACCATCGAGTTGACCTTGATCCGGATGCCCGAGGGCTTGCCGGCCCGGGCGTTGGCAGCCTCGGTCTGGATGCGCTTGAGCAGGCCCTTCCGCAGGTGCAGCGGTGCCACGAGCAGGCGCTTGAACTTCTTCTCGATGGCGTAGCCGGACAGCTCGTTGAACAGGCGGGTGAGGTCCTTGCCCACCGTGTCGTCCGAGGTGAAGAGCCCCATGTCCTCGTAGATGCGCGAGGTCTTGGGGTTGTAGTTGCCCGTGCCGATGTGGCTGTAGTGCTTGAGCGTCCCGCCCTCTTGCCGGATGACGAGCACCAGCTTCGAGTGCGTCTTCAGCCCGACCAGGCCGTAGACGACGTGCACGCCGGCCTTCTCGAGCTTCCGGGCCCAGGTGATGTTGTTCTGCTCGTCGAAGCGGGCCTTGATCTCGACCAGGGCGAGGACCTGCTTGCCGGCGGCCGCTGCGTCGATGAGCGCTTCGACGATGGGGCTGTCGCCGGAGGTGCGGTACAGGGTCTGCTTGATCGCCAGCACGTTCGGGTCGGCCGCGGCCTGCTCGAGGAACGCCTGCACGCTCGTGGCGAAGGACTCGTAGGGGTGGTGGACCAGGACGTCGTTCGCCTTGATCGCGCGGAACAGGTCGGGCTTGGTGTTCGGCTCACCCGGCTGGAACTGCACCGGGGTGGTCGGCACGTGCTTCGGGTAGTGCAGGTCCGGACGGTTGATCTTGGAGATCTCGAACAGTCCGCCGAGGTCGAGCGGCGACGGCAGCCGGAAGACCTCTTCCTCGGTGATGTCGAGTTCACGCACGAGCAGGTCGAGGGTCACCGGGTCCATGTCCTCGGTGATCTCGAGGCGGATCGGCGGACCGAACCGGCGGCGCAGGAGCTCGCGCTCGAGGGCCTGGATGAGGTTTTCGGCCTCGTCCTCCTCGATCTCGACGTCCTCGTTGCGGGTGACCCGGAACACGTGGTGCTCGAGGACCTCCATCCCCGGGAACAGGTCGTCGAGGTGGTTCGCGATGAGGTCTTCGAGCGGGATGAAGCGCATCCGGCCGGAGTTGTCGTCGGGGAGCTTGATGAAGCGCGAGAAGTTCTGCGGCACCTTGAGGCGCGCGAACTCCTGGCGCTGCGACTTCGGGTTGCGGACCCGCACCGCCAGGTTGAGTGAGAGCCCGGAGATGTAGGGGAACGGGTGCGCCGGGTCGACGGCCAGGGGCATGAGCACCGGGAAGATCTGCTCGTTGAAGTACTCCCGCATCCGCTGCCGGTCGGCCTCGTCGAGGTCGGACCAGTGCTCGATGTGGATGCCCGCGGCGTCGAGGTCGGGCTTGAGCGACCCGATGAAGGCCTGGGCGTGCCGGTCCTGCAGCTCGTGGGCCTTCTTCGCGATGTCCCGCAGGACGTCGCTGGGAGCACGGCCGACGTTGGTCGGGACGGCGATGCCGGTGTCGATGCGGCGCTTCAGGCCGGCGACGCGGACCATGAAGAACTCGTCGAGGTTGGACGCGAAGATCGCCAGGAAGTTCGCCCGCTCCAGCAGGGGCTGCGTGCGGTCTTCGCCCAGCTCGAGCACACGCTGGTTGAACCGGAGCCAGCTGAGCTCGCGGTCGAAGTAGCGGTCCGTCGGCAGTGACTCGTGCTCGATCTCGATGACTTCGTCGAAGTCGTCGAGGTCGGGTGCGACGGATTCGCCGTCGAGCTGCGGTTCGGTGTCCATCCCCACATCCTGCCACCCGGCCCCTGCCACCGGAGGGGCCTCGGTGGACGCTGTGGAAACCGGCGGTGAACCGTTCGGTTGTGCAGGAACGGCCGCGACGGACCGAGGTGCTGCGCTCAGCGCGCGAAGACCTGCACGAACGCGCCCCACTGCGCCGGCGCCCGCTGCTCGAGCCACGCGCAGAACTCGGGGTAGGCGGCATCGATGGACAGGACACTGATCACCCCGCGCTGGCCGTGCACCTTGACGTCCAGGCCGCCGAAGCGGTTCGTCGTGGGCCGGATGTGCTTGATGGCAGCGGGGTCGACGGTCCGGGCGGCACGGAACATCGGCGTGACGACCAGCTGCGAGTCGTACGCCTCGACCCGGCGCCGCTTCTGCCCGACGCCCAGGTAGACGAACAGCAGCCCGAACAGCCCGATGCCGAGACCGCCGAGGAGCATCCCGATCGCCTCGGGGTCGTCGAGCAGGGCGAGTGCGGCCAGCAGGAAGAACCCGCCGACCACGATGAAGACGATCCCGATGATCCGGAGCAGCAGGTAGTTCCACCGGCGAGCGCGGACGGTGAAGAGCACGCCGTACGCCTCGTCCCCGACGACCGCCGACGGGGGGCGCTTCCGGTCGCTCTGGCGGACGAGTGCGGTGACGACGGCGGGGATGGCGACCATCGCCGCCATCGCGAGGAACACCGGCGACGGGTTGAAGTTCACCGGCGTGCCCCCGACCGTGCGTGCGGACGTCGTCGTTCGATGGGCGATCCGCCCTGGTCCCCCTGGATCATGGGCGCAGCGTATCAGTGACCTGAGATTTGCTCCGGCGCCGCGTACTGCACGTCGATCGCGTGCTGGGTGAACCCCGAGCGCCGGTACAGCGCCAGCGCCGGCTCGTTGTCCCCCTCGACGTACAGCGCGGCGGCGGTCAGCCCGCGGCCGCGCAGCCGAGCGGTGCCCGCACGCATGAGCACTCCGCCGAGTCGCTGCCCCTGCAGGTCGGGCCGCACGGCGACGGCGTAGAACTCGCCGATGCCGTCCTCGACCTTGAGCCAGCACGAGCCGGCGAGCTGCCCGGAGGCGTCGCGGAGCAGCAGCAGGTCCTCGCCGGAGAACCAGTCGTCGGCCTCGCGGGCGTGCAGGTCGTCGAGCGTCATCCGCCCCTGCTCGGGGTGGTGGGCGAAGGCGGTGGCGTTCAGCGTGAGCCAGTCGGTCTCGTCGTCGGTGCCGGGGCGGAACGCCGACAGGGAGTAGCCGTCGGGCAGCGCGACGTCGGCGGCGACGTCCACATCGGAGTCGGCGACGGGCGCCCGGAGCTGCAGCAGCGTGCGGACCGCGCGCCAGCCGAACCGGTCGGCCAGCGCACGCGCTGCCGGGTGGTCCCCGTGCGCCCACGCGAGCCGGGGAGCGGCCCCGCCGCCCAGCGCGAGTGCCTGCGTCACCAGGGCCGTGCCGATGCCCTGGCCACGGGCCTCCTGGGCGACGACCATCTCGAGCTCACCGTCACGGACCACGGCGACCCCGTGGTCGACCGTCAGGACGGTCGCGCGCCCCGCGCGGACGTCCACCAGCGTCTGGTCGGAGAACGGGGGAGCCTCGCCGGGGGCGACGAAGCTGTCGAGGTCGGGCAGCACTACTGCCCCATCAGGCGCTCGGCCTCGTCGTCGTAGACGTTGAAGCGGTACCCGACGTTGCGGACGGTGCCGATGAGCGACTCGAGGTCGCCGAGCTTGGCGCGCAGTCGTCGGACGTGCACGTCGACCGTGCGGGTGCCACCGAAGTAGTCGTAGCCCCAGACCTCGCTGAGCAGCTGCTCGCGGGTGAAGACGCGTGACGGGTGGGTGGCGAAGAAGCGCAGGAGCTCGAACTCCTTGAACGTCAGGTCGAGCGGCCGGCCGCGCACCTTGGCGGAGTAGCTGGCCTCGTCGATGACGACACCGGACGCCTGGATCTTCGAGCTCGTCTGGCCCTTCGCCGCACGGCCGGCCGACAGCCGGATGCGGGCGTCGATCTCGGCCGGTCCCGCGCTCTCGAGCACGACGTCGTCGACGTTCCAGTCGCTGTTCACCGCGGTCAGCCCGCCCTCGGTGACGACGAGCACGATCGGCGTGGTCGACCCCGACGAGGCGAGGATCTTGCACAGGGCCTTCGCGCTGACCAGGTCGGTACGGGCGTCCACGAACATCAGGTCGCTCTGCGGGGCGTTGACCAGCTGTGCGGCCTCGGCCGGCACGTGGCGGATCCGGTGGCTCAGGAGGCCCAGGCTCGGCAGGACGTCTCCGGGCGCGGTCGAGGTGAGTACCAGGAGCTGTGCCACAGGACCTCCGGAGGTGGATGACGTCGTGGAGACATCCTAGTGATGCTCGGGAAGGACTCATCCGGCCGGACGGATTGCGCGTCATCCCGCACCGCACGGTGCGTGCGTTCCGCACGTCCCTGCCATGATGGAGCGCGTGACCGAGCCCGTGCACCCCACCGACCAGCGTCGCCTGCGGCTGACGTCCGTCCTGCCGGTCTGGGTGCTGGCGGTCGTCGGGGCCGTGCTCGTGCTGACCGTGGCCGAGCGCGATGCCTTCGCCTGGCTGCTGCTCGTCTTCGTCGCCTGCGTCATGGTCAGCTTCGTGCTGCAGCTCATCACCGCCACGAAGGACGGTCTGGTCGAACGGATCAGCATCGCGTCGTCCGGGGCGTTCGTCGTGGTCCTCGTCACCGCGGTGGTGCTCCTGGCGTGTTGAGCCGAGCCGCGTAGACTCCGAGCATGGATTCGCTGCTTGCGCTCGAGCTCTTCTACGTCGGCCTCCTCGGCCTGGCGTCGCTCGCGATCGCGTTCATCTCGGTGGTCGTCGTCGTGAAGCTGTTCAAGGGCCAGCGTTGATCGAGCTGCCCGAAGGCCTCGCCCCCGAACTGGTCCCGCTGTCGTGGCTGGTCGGCGTGTGGGAGGGCACCGGTGTGGTCGAGTACCCGGTCGGTGACGACGACGAGGTCCGGAACTACGAGTTCGGCCAGCGCGTCAGCTTCAGCCACGACGGTCTGCCGTACCTGAACTACTCGTCGACCACCTGGCTGCTCGACGACGACCACACCCCGCTCGCCGCCGAGATGGGCTACTGGCGGATCGACCGTCCGACCGAGCCGGGCGACCGCGGCCCTGCGATGCTCCTGGGCGACGGGCCCACGCCCTTCAGCACGGTCGAGAGCGTCGAGGCGCTCCGCAACACCACGGACGGCTTCGACGTCGAGGCCGCGATCATCCACCCGACGGGCGTCAACGAGCTCTACGTCGGCCGTGTGCTGAAGGGCCGGATCGACCTGTCGACCGATGCCGTGCTGCGCTCGCCGAACGCGAAGGACTACTCCGCCGCGACCCGCCTGTACGGGCTGGTCGAGGGCAAGCTCTTCTGGGCGTGGGACATCGCCGCGCTCGGTCGCGAACTCACCTCGCACGCCTCGGGGCAGCTCGCGAAGGTCGACTGATGTCGGTGTTCGCCGCGCGTGACGGCTTCGTCGCGGCCGACTCCGTCGCCGCGCACTTCGGCAACCCGATCGGGGAGCAGCGCCTGCTGACCCGGGGGCGTGCCGTCGTCGAGCTCGGACTCGGTGTCGTCACCGTCTCCGGACCGGACCGGTTGTCGTGGCTCAACTCGATCACCTCGCAGCAGCTCACCGGGTTGCCGACCGGCGTCAGCACCGAGACGCTCGTGCTCGACCAGGCCGGACGCGTCGAGCACGCGGCCCGCGTCGTCGACGACGGTGCGACGGTCTGGCTGCTCACCGAGCGCGCTGACGCTGCGCCGCTCGCCGGGTGGCTCGACTCGATGCGCTTCATGCTCCGGGTCGAGGTCGCCGACCGCTCCGCCGACTTCGTCACCCTCGGCTGGTTCGGGGCGGACGCCCCGTTCGCGTCCGTCGAACTGCCGGAACCGCCCGTCGCCGAGTGGGTCGACCCGTGGGGCGCCGTCACGCCGGGCGGATGGGGCTACGCCGACCAGGAGGCCCACCCCGGCTCCGACTGGACCCTCCGCATCGCCGTGGTCACCCCCGGCACCGCGGCCGCGATCGCCACGTCGGCCGTCCCCGTCGCGGGGCTGCTCGCGTACGAGGCGCTGCGGATCGCCGCCTGGCGCCCGACCCTGTCCGACGTCGACGAGCGGACGATCCCGCACGAGCTCGACTGGCTGCGTTCCGCCGTGCACCTGTCGAAGGGCTGCTACCGCGGGCAGGAGACCGTCGCCAAGGTCCACAACCTCGGGCACCCGCCGCGTCGGGCCGTGCTGCTGCACCTCGACGGGTCCGACGGCGTGCTGCCGGCGCCCGGCACCCCGGTGCTGCTCGACGACAAGCAGGTCGGTCGGCTGTCGGCGTCCGCGATCCACCACGAGCTCGGTCCGATCGGGCTCGCGGTGGTGAAGCGCTCCCTCGACCCCACCGCGACCCTGCGGCTCGAGGCCGACGACATCGTGGTGACCGCGGCGCAGGAGACCATCGTCCCGCCCGAGGCCGGTGCGACGGCGAACGTCCCGCGCCTGCCCCGGCTCGGAGCCGTCAAGCGCTCCTAGCTCCCCGTTGGCGGTCGCAAAACACCGGTGTTCGCCGGTCGCACCGCGGTTTGCGGGTGTTCGGAGCGCGAACACCGGTGTCTTGCGTCGCAGCGTCAGGCAGGCTCGACGGCCGACCACGGGACGCTGAGCTCGCCGAGCCGCCAGCGCGTCACCCCGTGCAGCACCGGCCAGCCGCGGTCACGCATCCCGCGCACCGTGGCGATCCACCGCTGCCGGGGCCCGTACGTGCCGAGCGGAGCCGCGACCGCCCACGACAGGTCGAGGTCGCGCAAGAACGCGTGCACCCGCTCGCCGGGCACGTTGCGGTGGATCAGGGCCTTGGGCAGCCGCTCGGCGACGATCGAGGGTACGTCGAGCCCGGCGAGCCGGAGCGACACCGTGAAGGTCTGCGGCGCGACGTCGTCGAGTGTCACCCACGATGCGACCCGGCCGACCTCGTTGCAGGTCCCCTCGACGAGCGCACCGCCGGGCTGCAGCCGGTCCTGCATGATCCGCCACGACCCGACCACCGCGGACTCGTCGTACTGCCGCAGCACGTTGAACGCCCGGATGACGGCGGGCCGGCGCTGCCCGGGCGTCGGCGTCTCGAAGCCCCCCAAACGGAACGTCACGCCGTCGCGGGTCCCGGCGTTCGCGAGCGCGACCCGCGAGGGCTCAATCTCGATGCCGGTCACCTCGACGTCGGGTCGGACGGCCGCCAGCCGGTCGCGCAGCTCGAGGGTGGTGGTCGGTGAGGCCCCGTAGCCGACGTCGGCGACGAGCGGGTCGTCCGTCCTGCGCAGCACCGGCAGGGTCGCGATCCACCGGTCGACGCGGCGGAGCCGGTTGTACCCGGTCGTCCCGCGCGTCACGTTCCCGATGGGCATGCGTCAAGGGTACGGGGCCGGTACCGCTCGGTAGACTCGGAGGCATGACCTCCACGCTCGTCCTGCTCCGTCACGGCAACAGTGACTGGAACCAGAAGAACCTGTTCACCGGTTGGGTCGACGTCCGGCTCAGCGAGCTGGGCGAGAAGGAGGCGAAGCGCGCCGGCGACCTCATCGCCGAGTCTGGCATCGTCCCCGACGTCCTGTACACCTCGCTCCTGACCCGTGCGATCCAGACGGCCGACATCGCGCTGCTGCAGGCCGACCTGGCCTGGCTGCCGGTGAAGCGCGACTGGCGCCTCAACGAGCGCCACTACGGCGACCTGCAGGGCAAGGACAAGGCCCAGACGCTGGCCGAGTACGGCGAGCAGCAGTTCATGGAGTGGCGCCGTTCGTTCGACGTCCCGCCGCCCCCCATCGCCGACGACGCCGAGTGGTCGCAGTTCGGTGACCGTCGCTACGCCGAGCTCGGCGACCGGCTGCCCCGCACCGAGTCGCTCAAGCTCGTGATCGACCGCCTGCTGCCGTACTGGGAGTCCGACATCACGAAGGACCTCGCCGCCGGCAAGACCGTGCTGGTGACGGCCCACGGCAACTCGCTGCGTGCGCTCGTGAAGCACCTCGACGGCATCTCCGACGACGACATCGCCGGCCTGAACATCCCGACGGGCATCCCGCTGGTGTACGAGCTCGACGACGACTTCACGCCGACGAAGCCCGCGTACTACCTGGACCCCGAGGCCGCCGCAGCCGGCGCCGCCGCCGTGGCCGCCCAGGGCGCCAAGAAGTAGCACCCACGCAGAACGCCCCGTCCGGCATCCGGGCGGGGCGTTCGTGCGTGTGCGGGGGTTCGCGAAAGCGACAGTGGGCCGCCGACGTTCCGCCGACTCCTGTCGCTCTGCCAGGAGGAACGGATCGCCCCGTCGACGACCTGTCGCTTCGGCAGCACGGTCGGCTCGACGAGCCGTGGCTGGTCAGACGAAGTGCGACGCGATCTCCTGCACCAGGGCGCCGACGTCGTAGGGCTTCGTCGTGTCGACCCGGATCACCGGCACGCCGGGCAGTCCGACGGGCCGGGCGTCGTCGCCGTGCTCGTCCCAGAAGGCCAGCACGTCGGCCAGGTCCCCGTGCACCTCGTGCCGCACCGGCACGGTGCCCGGTTCGTACCGGTCGCGCAGCCGCTGCTCGGCGGTGGCGCGGTCCGTGTCGCACCACACCTCGACGGCGCGAGGCGACCCGGCGGACGCGAGTCCGGCCTCCAGGAGGTCCCGGTCACGCGACGGCAGCCAGACGGCGTCGAGGACGACCCCGTTCTCGACGGCCCGCGCCATGGACCACATCGTGTCCATCGCGATGCCGCCGAGCGGCCGCGAGGCGATCATCGGGCCGACGACGTCGGCGAGGGGCTCCTTGATGCGGTCCTTCGACAGGAACGGGCACCCGAGCACCTCGGCGAGTGCCGTGCCGATGCTGCTCTTGCCGGAACCGGGCATGCCGTTGACGATGATCGCGACCTGGGCCATGCCACGATCCTCGCAGACCGATCGGGCCGGGTCAGACCGATCGGGTCGGGTCAGACGGCCGCGGTCGAGGTGGACGCGCCGGTCCAGTCGCCGGTGGCCAGGTACTCGACCTTCTTCGCGATCGAGACCGCGTGGTCGGCGAAGCGCTCGTGGTAGCGAGAGGCCAGGGTGGCGTCGACGGTGTCGATCGGCCCGCCCTTCCAGGCCTCGCCGAGCACGAAGTCGAAGACGCTGGCGTGCAGTTCGTCGACGGCGTCGTCCTCGTCGCGGATCTCGGCCGACAGCGCGATGTCCTCGGTGGCGAGCAGCCGCGTGAGCTTCTGCGCCATCGCGACGTCGTGCCGGCCCATCTCCTTGAAGGTGCTGCGGAGGCCCTTCGGCACGACCTTCTCGGGGAAGCGCTGGCGGGCGAGCTGCGCGATGTGCTCGGCCATGTCGCCCATGCGCTCGAGCGAGGAGCTGACGCGCAGGGCGGTGACGACAACGCGCAGGTCGCGGGCGACCGGGGCCTGGCGGGCGAGGATGTCGATCGCGATCTCGTCGAGGCTGTTCGCGGCGAGGTCGATCTTCTCGTCGTCGGCGATCACCTCTTCGGCGAGGGCGACGTCGGAGTCGCTGAAGGCCTGCGTGGCTCGGGTGATGGCGGACTCGACGAGCCCGGCGATCTCGGTCAGTCGCTCCTGGACGTCCTGGAGTTCCTGCTGGAAGACTTCGCGCATGGGGGAGTACCTCTCTCTGCGTACCGGACGAGTGTCGTCAGCCCAGGTGAACGAACGGTGACGCGGGGCTGAACGCTTCGCGTTCTGGCCTTCCGCAGACGGTGAACGGTACCGGAACCCCGCATGACCATCCCTACACTGGCGGCATGGACAACGCGTGGCTCGTGCCACTGTCGATGCTCCTCGGCGGGGTCTTCGGCGCGGGCGTCGTGGTGCTGATCATCACCGCCGAGCGGACGGCACGTGCTGCCGACGTGGCGGAGCGGACCCTGCCGGACGGCGTCGCAGCGGTCATCGCGACGATGCACAACCCGGCGGTCGTCATCGACCCGTCGAACACCGTCGTCGCGGCATCCCCCCAGGCCCTCACGGCGGGGCTCGTCGTGCGCCGACGCCTGGTGCACCACGAACTGCTCGAGCTCATCGACCGGGTGCGCAAGAGCGGGGAGATGGGGTCGGAGGACCTCGAGCTGCCGCGTGGTCGCCACGGGGAGCTCATCGGCTACCTCAGCTTCCGTGCCGCCCAGCTCGGCAACCGGTACGTCCTGCTCACGGCGGACGACCTGACCGAGAGCCGGCGCATCGACGAGGTCCGCCGCGACTTCGTCGCCAACATCTCGCACGAGCTGAAGACGCCGATCGGCGCCATCGGCCTGCTGTCCGAGACCCTCGTCCTCGCCGCCGACGACCCCGTGCACGTGAAGAAGTTCGCCGCGCAGCTCATCACCGAGTCCGAGCGGCTCGGAGCGCTGACGAAGGACATCATCGAGCTGTCCCGGCTGCAGTCCGTCGACGCGCTCGAGAACAGCGAGGAGACCGGCATCGACAAGATCGTGCAGGCCGCGATCGACGCGAACGAGGTCGTCGCCCGCGCCCGCTCGATCGAGATCATCCGCGCCAAGAAGTCGAAGCTGCGGGTGATGGGCGACCGCGGGCTGCTGCAGGTCGCGGTGTCGAACCTCATCGCCAATGCGGTGAAGTACTCGCCGGACAACACCCGCGTCGGCGTGGGCGTCCGGTCGTCGAAGGGCTTCGTCGAGATCGCGATCACCGACCAGGGCGTCGGCATCCCCGAGGCCGACCTCGACCGCGTCTTCGAACGGTTCTACCGTGTCGATCCCGCACGGTCGCGCGCCACCGGGGGCACCGGCCTCGGGCTCGCGATCGTCAAGCACGTCGTCAGCAACCACGGTGGTGACGTGCGCGTCTGGTCGCAGCCCGGCAAGGGCTCGACCTTCACCATCCGTCTGCCCGAGGCAGATCCCGAACTGACCACAGCACTCGAAGAGCAACTGGAAGAGCAGCCATCGTGACCAAGATCCTCATCGTCGACGACGAGCCGGCCCTGAGCGAGCCCCTGGAGTTCCTGCTGCAGCGTGAGGGGTACGAGACCTCCGTCGCTGCCGACGGCGTGACCGCGCTGTCGAAGTTCGACGCGGAGAACCCCGACCTGGTGCTCCTCGACCTCATGCTGCCGGGCCTGAGCGGCACCGAGGTGTGCCGGCAGATCCGGACCCGGTCGAACGCGCCGATCATCATGCTGACCGCGAAGGACTCGGAGGTGGACATCGTCGTCGGGCTCGAGCTCGGCGCCGACGACTACGTGACGAAGCCGTACTCGACCCGGGAGCTCCTGGCCCGGATCCGTGCCGTGCTCCGTCGCCGGACCGAGGACGACCCGGCGGACAGCGGCATCCTGCAGGTCGGCGGCATCCGGATGGACGTCGAGCGGCACACGGTGTCGGTCGACGGGTCCGAGACCCCGATGCCGCTCAAGGAGTTCGAGCTCCTCGAGCTGCTGCTCCGGAACGCCGGCCGTGTGCTGACCCGCGGGCAGCTCATCGACCGGGTGTGGGGTTCCGACTACTTCGGCGACACCAAGACCCTCGACGTGCACATCAAGCGCATCCGCTCGAAGATCGAGCGGGTCCCGTCGACCCCCGAGATCCTGGTGACGGTCCGCGGTCTCGGGTACCGCATCGAGGCCTGAGACGGACGGACAGGAGGCCCGGTGCGAGTCCCTGGGACTCGCACCGGGCCTCCTGTGCGAACGGTCCGGGCGCGGTGTCAGCCGCGCCCGTCGGCGTCAGTTGGTGCCGTTGTCGCCCTCGGACGAATCCGTCTGCGAGTCGGTCGGCTGCGTGCCGGGCACGGCCTCGCCGGTCGACTGTGCGCCGCTCTCGGACGGGGACGTCGAGGTGGGCGTCGGGGTCGGGCTCGGCGCGAGGGTCTGGTACTCCTCCTGCGAGCTCGTCAGCACCGGCACGTTGGCCGAGGTGCCCTCGGCGTCGGGGTAGCTGAAGTAGACCTTCACGAGCGAACCGGGCTTGGCGTCCGCGTTGTCGAAGACGATCGGCTCGGCGTCACCGGCGGTGGTGCCCTGCGTGGTGTCGCCCTCTTGCACGCTCGACTCGTCGTCGCTGCCCGCACCAGCGGCCATGGCGAGGTCGACGTGGGTGTTCGCCGGCACGTCGACGGTCTGGGTGTCGCCGCCGATCTCGATCGAGACGGTGTAGTCGTCCTGGTCGTCGTTGTTCACGAGCGTGCCGATGAAGCGGGCGCTCTCACCGTCGTCCGAGATCAGGAGGGCGTTCCGCACGTCGACCTTGCCGGTCGAGACGTCCACGCCGTCGGTGATCTGCTTGATGTCGACGGTGTGGGCCGGCGACATGAACTCGCACCCGGTGGCGCCGAGCGCGATGGTTGCCGCAACGGCGACGGACACGAGTACCCGAGGTCGCAAGAGATTCCTCCGTAAGTCACGATGGAGACCGGGCGGTCCCCGCGCCCATCCTAGCGATCACCGGGAGGGGTGAGCGTTGAGGGTCCCCTTACCGGAACGGCCCTTGTGGTAAACTAGATGTCTGGGAACGGAGCCTGATACATGCAATTCGAGGTCGGCGAGACCGTCGTCTACCCCCATCACGGGGCGGCAACCATCTCTGAAGTCAAGACTCGCGTCATCAAGGGCGAGGAAAAGGTCTACCTGAAACTGCGGGTGACGCAGGGTGACCTGACGATCGAGGTCCCGGCGGACAACGTCGACCTGGTCGGCGTCCGCGACGTGATCGGCAAGGAAGGACTCGACAAGGTGTTCGAGGTCCTCCGGGCGCCGTTCACGGAAGAGCCCACCAACTGGTCACGTCGCTACAAGGCGAACCTCGAGAAGCTCGCTTCCGGTGACGTCATCAAGGTGTCCGAGGTCGTCCGCGACCTCTGGCGGCGCGATCAGGACCGCGGGCTCTCCGCGGGTGAGAAGCGGATGCTGGCCAAGGCCCGGCAGATCCTGATCTCCGAGCTCGCGCTGGCCGAGAAGACCGACGAGGACAAGGCATCGACCGTCCTCGACGAGGTCCTGGCTTCCTGAGCCTGACGACAGCGCACTGAACACGACAGCACGAACGACGACCGCACGGTTCCCCGAAGGGGTGGACCGGGCGGTCGTCGTCGTTGCGGCGGGCTCCGGCACCCGGCTCGGCATCGGGACCGCGAAGGCGTTCGTGCCCGTGGCCGGTTCGCTCATGCTCGCGCGGGCGCTCGAACCCCTGTTCGCCTTGCCGTCACCGACGCTCGTCGTCGTGGTCGCACCGGCGTCGCACCTGGACGAGTGCCGGCAGGTGGTCAGTTCGGTCGCGGGTGCCGCGGTCGCGTACACGGCCGTCGTCCCAGGAGGCGCGGATCGCCACGGGTCGGTCGAGGCCGGCCTGGCCGTCCTGCCGGACTCCGTCACCACGGTGCTCGTGCACGACGCGGCGCGGTGCCTCACGCCCGCGGCACAGTTCTCGCGGGTGTTCGACGCCGTCGCCGCCGGTGACGGTGCGGGCGTCGTGCCGGCGCTCCCCGTCACGGACACGGTCAAACGGGTCGACGGTGACGTCGTCGTCGAGACCGTCGACCGTGCGGCGCTCGTCGGGGTGCAGACGCCGCAGGGCTTCCCACTCGCGGCACTGCGGCGGGCGTACGCGGTGTCGTCGCAGTCCGAGACGGACGACGCCGGGGTGTTCCAGGCCGTCGGGGGCACCGTCCGGTTCGTGCCGGGTGACGCCGACGCCTTCAAGATCACGACGCCGTGGGACCTCGGCCGGGCCGAGTCCATCGTGCGGGCGCGGACCGAAGCTGGTGCTGGTGCTGGTGCCGCTGCTGGTGCCGGTGCGGCGGGTGCCAGCCAGTCGGACGCCGTCGCGGTCCGACTCGGGCTCGGGGTCGACGTGCACGCCTTCGACGACGCCTCGCCCTGCCGCGTCGGGCTGCTCGACTTCCCCGGCGAACCCGGTCTCTCCGGGCACAGTGACGGTGACGCGGTTGCGCACGCGGTGTGCGACGCCCTGCTCTCCGCCGGGGGCCTCGGCGACATCGGCGGACGCTTCGGCACCGCCGACCCGCAGTACGCCGGCGCCACGGGCGACGTGTTCGTCCGCGGCGCGGTCGCGTTGCTCGCCGACGCCGGGCTCGTGCCGGTGTCCGTCACCGTGCAGGTCATCGGCAACCGGCCGCGCATCGGCCGCCGGCGTGACGAGATGCAGGACGCCCTGTCCGCGGTCGTCGGTGCGCCCGTCGCCGTGTCCGGCACGACGACCGACGGGCTCGGGTTCACCGGCCGTGGCGAGGGGCTCGCGGCGATCGCCACGGCACTCGTGCGTCCCTCCTGAAACCGCGGCCCCGCGCCGATTAGGGTTGAGGCGTGACCGTTCGCCTCTACGACTCCCGCGCCGCAGCCGTCGTCGACCTCGTGCCCCTGGTCGACGGACACGTGAGCGTCTACGTCTGTGGTCCGACGGTGCAGTCGTCGCCGCACATCGGGCACCTGCGGTCCGCGCTCGTCTACGACATCTGGCGTCGGTGGCTCACCCACCGCGGGTACCGGGTGACCCTGGTGCGCAACGTCACCGACATCGACGACAAGGTCCTCGACCTGGCTGCAGGCACGGACGAGGAGTGGTTCGCCCGCGCCTACCGGGTCGAGCTCGAGTTCACGGCCGCGTACAACGCCCTCGGCATCCTGCCCCCGACGTACGAGCCCCGCGCCACCGCGAGCGTGCCGCAGATGCACGAGATCATCCAGCGCCTCATCGACCGCGGGCACGCCTACGCCGCCGACGACGGCTCGGGTGACGTCTACTTCGACACCGGCAGCTGGGCCGACTACGGGGTGCTCACCCGGCAGCGGCGCGAGGACATGGTCGAGGCCGCCGACGCCGATCCGCGTGGCAAGCGCGACGCCCGTGACTTCGCGCTCTGGAAGGGTGCGAAGCCCGGCGAGCCGTCGACGGCCAACTGGGACTCCCCGTGGGGCGCCGGCCGCCCGGGCTGGCACATCGAGTGCTCGGCGATGTCCCGTCGGTACCTCGGCCCGGCGTTCGACATCCACGGCGGCGGGCTCGACCTGCGCTTCCCGCACCACGAGAACGAGCTGGCGCAGTCCACGGCCGCCGGGGACCCGTTCGCGTCGTACTGGCTGCACAACGGCCTGGTGACCGTCGAGGGCCAGAAGATGTCGAAGTCGCTCGGCAACTCGATCTTCGCGGCGGACTTCCTCGGATCCGCCCGTCCCGCCGTCGTCCGCTACTTCCTCGGTGCCGCCCACTACCGCTCGTCGATCGACCACCACGAGGGCTCACTGGCCGAGGCCGAGGCGGCGTACGACCGCATCGCCGGGTTCCTCGAGCGCGCCGAGACCCGACTCGAGGGCGTCCACCTCGCCGACGCCCCGGCCGTGCCCGAGGCCTTCGCAGCGGCCATGGACGACGACCTCTCCGTGCCCCAGGCCCTGGCCGTGCTGCACGAGACCGTGCGCACAGGCAACGCTGCCCTGGACGCCGACGATGCGGAAACGCTCGGGACCGCGTACCATCAGGTGGCTGCGATGGTGGAGGTGCTCGGCATCGACCCGCGAGCCGCCCACTGGTCGGGCGGCGGCCACGACACCTCGGCAGGCCCGCTCGCCGCCCTCGTCGAACGCCTCGTGCAGGAGCGCGCGGACGCCAGGGCAGCACGGGACTTCACCGCGGCCGACCGCGTGCGCGACGACCTCGCCGCCGCGGGCATCACGATCGAGGACACGCCGTCCGGAACACGCTGGAGCATCGCCTGAACACGGCAGTGCCGAACAGGAGCTACGCATGAAGAACGTCTCGGGAAGCAAGAAGGGTCGGCCCGGCGCCGTCCGCACCGGTCGCAAGGGCAACAAGCAGGTCGGCTCCGGCGGACAGGGCGCCCAGGCGCTCGAGGGTCGCAAGCCGACCCCGAAGGCCGAGGACCGCCCGTACCACCCCGCCGGCAAGCGCAAGGCCGCGAAGGACCGCTTCGAGGCGGCCAAGGGCCGTCACGGTTCCTCGAGCACCCCGCAGGGTCGCACGGGCCGTCCGCCGGCACGCAAGACCGACGACTCCGAGCTGGTGACCGGGCGCAACTCCGTGCTCGAGGCCCTGCGCACGAAGACCCCGTCGTCGACGCTCTACATCGCGTCGCGCATCGAGGTCGACGACCGCGTGAAGGAGATCCTCGCGCTCGCCAACCACCGCGGCGTGCCGATCATCGAGCTCATGCGTCCCGAGCTCGACCGCATCACCGGACACGACAGCGTGCACCAGGGCGTCGCCCTGAAGGTGCCGGCGTACCAGTACGCCGTGTCCGAGGACATCGTCGAGCAGGCCTTCTCGCGTGACCAGGTCCCGCTGCTCGTCGCGCTCGACGGCATCACCGACCCCCGCAACCTCGGCGCGATCATCCGCTCGACCGCGGCGTTCGGCGGACACGGCGTCATCGTGCCGCAGCGTCGTTCGGTCGGCGTGACGGCGTCGGCGTGGAAGACCTCGGCCGGTGCCGCCGCACGCACGCCGGTCGCGATGGCCCCGAACCTCACGCAGACCCTGAAGTCGCTCAAGTCGATGGGCCTGTTCGTCCTCGGCCTGGACGGCGACGGTGACGTGGAGCTCGACGGCCTCGAGCTCGCGGACCGCCCGATCGTGATCGTCGTCGGTTCCGAGGGCAAGGGCCTGTCGCGCCTGGTCACCGAGACCTGCGACGCCATCGTGTCGATCCCGATCTCGAGCGCCACCGAGTCCCTGAACGCCGGCATCGCCGCGAGCGTCACCCTGTGGGAGGTCGCGCGGCGCCGTCGCACCGCGTAGCCCCAGCACTTCGTGAGCAGGAATGGTCGCCTCCCCGAGCGGGAGGCGACCATTCCTGCTCACGGTGGCAGGCGGGGTCGGCGTGACGGTCTGGAGGCCCGGCGCCGGTCTCCGGGACGCGGGACGGGCCTCCAGGCGGCGGTCGCGTTCTCGACCCCCGAACGGTCAGGACGCGTTGGCTGGTGCCCGCCGTGTGGTCACGAGTCGTCGCTGCGCGACGCCGCAGTCGACGGTCTGCGACCGGTCGGCGCCCACCCGGCGGGGTGTCGTGACCGAGCGGGGACCGCGTCAGACCGTGGCGCGCCAGTCGTCGACGTCGTCGGACTCGTCGGACTCGTCGGCGTCGTCGTCGTCCAGCACCGGGATCGGCACGGTGATCGACGAGGTCGGCGGGTTGATGAGCAGGCGCTCGTCGCGACGGTGTCGGAGCACGTCGTTGATGTAGGCGGTCGTGGCCTCGGGCAGCGAGACGGAACGCTCCTCCTGCTGGGACATGAACCAGCGGTGCTCGAGCAGCTCGTGGAACACCTCGGCGGGTTCGAGCCGACCGCGCAGGTCACGGGGGATCGAGCGGACGACGGGCTCGAAGACCCGTGAGACCCACTCGTGCGCCACCATCTCCTCGTCGAGTTCGTCACGGCCGTTGCGGGCACGGTACGAGTCGAGGTCGTTGAGCAGGCGCCGGGCCTGGTTCTCGCCGGCGTCGAGCCCGGTGAGGCGCAGCAGTCGGCGCTGGTGGTGCCCGGCATCGACGACCTTCGGCTGGATCCGGACCTGCGAGCCGCCCTCGGTCGTGTGGATCGAGAGTTCCTCGATGTCGAAGCCGAGCTCGTTCAGGCGCTCCACGCGGTCGTTGATGCGCCAGCGTTCCTTGATGTCGAACTGCTCGGTGCCGGTGAGCTCGGTCCAGAGCGTCCGGTACTGGGCGACGATGCGGTTCGACACGTCCACGGGGTCGGCGTTCTCGTCCAGTCGACCGCCGGCCTCGAGGTCGAGCAGCTCGCCGGCGATGTTCACCCGGGCGACCTCGAGGTCGTTCTCGCGCTGACCGTTCGACAGCCCGCCGGGGTAGAGCTTGCCGGTCTCGGCGTCGACCAGGTACGCGGCGAAGGCGCCGGCGTCGCGACGGAACAGCGTGTTCGACAGGGACACGTCGCCCCAGTAGAACCCGATGACGTGCAGGCGGACGAGCAGCAGCGCGAGGGCGTCGACCAGACGGGTGGCGGTCTCGGGGCGCAGCGTCTGCGAGTAGAGCGCGCGGTAGGGCAGGGAGAACCGCAGGTGGCGGGTCACGAGCACGGGGTGCAGTGGTTCACCGTCGGCGTCGACGCGGTTCGTGATGACCGCGACCGGGTCCACGCACGGCACGTCCATCCGCTGCAGGGTCCGGAGCATCTCGTACTCGGACCGGGCGACCTCTTCGCCGGTCTCCTTCACCGCGGCGACGTACCCGCTCAGGTGCACGAACCGCACGAGGTGCCGCGAGATGCCCTTCGGCAGCGCGACGATCGTGTCGTCGGGCCAGTCGGCGAGTGGCAGGTCCCACGGCAGGTCGAGCAGGCCGGGGTCGACGGTGGCGGCGGTGATGGACATCGAGTCGGGCACGGTGGTTCCTCTGGTGTCGGGGACAGCCGAGAGCCCGCGTCCGCCCTTGTGAGGCGGGCGCGGGCTCTCGGGGGAGTGCGCTGGTTACGCGCTGACGACGGCCTTGTCGTCGAGGCGGTCGCCCGACTCGGTGTCGAAGGCGTGGACGTGGCCCTGCTTCGGCGTGATGACGATCGTGTCACCGATCGACGGGTGCGCACGACCGTCGACACGGGCGACGATGTCGGCGCGCTGGCCGTTCACGTCCGCGTGACCGTAGAGGTAACCGTCGGCGCCGAGCTCCTCGACGACGTCGACCGTGACGGGCAGGCCCTCGCCGGTCTGCGACACGATGACGTCCTCGGGGCGGATGCCGACCGTGATCTGTGCGGCACGGGCGTTCGACAGCGTGTCGCGGTCGATCGCGTGGTTGAGCGTGCCGAACTTGATGCCGCCCTCGATGACGTCGGCGGGCAGCAGGTTCATGGCCGGCGAACCGATGAAGCCGGCGACGAACACGTTGTTCGGCTTCTCGTACAGGTCGCGCGGGGTGCCGACCTGCTGCAGGATGCCGTCCTTGAGCACCGCGATGCGGTCACCCATGGTGAGGGCCTCGGTCTGGTCGTGCGTGACGTAGACCGTGGTGACGCCGAGACGACGCTGCAGCGACGCGATCTGCGTGCGGGTCTGGACGCGGAGCTTGGCGTCGAGGTTCGACAGCGGCTCGTCCATGAGGAACACCTGCGGCTGACGGACGATCGCACGGCCCATCGCGACGCGCTGACGCTGACCACCGGAGAGCGCCTTCGGCTTGCGGCCGAGGTAGTCCTCGAGGTCGAGGAGCTTGGCGGCTTCCTGCACGCGGGTGGCGCGCTCTTCCTTGCCGACGCCGGCGATCTTGAGCGCGAAGCCCATGTTCTCGGCGACGGTCATGTGCGGGTACAGCGCGTAGTTCTGGAACACCATCGCGATGTCGCGGTCCTTCGGCGGGACGTCCGTGACGTCGCGGTCGCCGATGCGGATCTGACCGGAGTTGACCTCTTCGAGGCCGGCCAGCATGCGGAGCGAGGTGGACTTGCCGCAACCCGAGGGGCCGACGAGGACGAGGAACTCGCCGTCGGCGACGTCCAGGTCGAGGGAGTCGACCGCGGGACGGTTGCCTCCGGGGTAGAGACGGGTTGCCTTGTCATAGGTGACGGACGCCATGAGCGTTCGGTCCTTCCTTCACCGGCAGGTACGTGCCGGACGATCCGAGTGAAGCGGTGTGCCCGTACGGGCCCCGGACAGTCGCCGTCGACTGTCGAGGTTCATACAACACGAGTTCACCCGGGTGCGCCAGTGTTTTCCCCCTTGGTCGGCGGCTTCCCAGAGCGCCCCACTACAATCGCCGGGTCCGTCCGCCGAGCAGGGGAACGCCGAGCGGACACCGATCAGGAGGACGACGCACCGATGAACAACCGCCCCGAGGGTGCCGCCCGCGCCGCGCGGAACGAGCGCCGTGAAGCCGCCCGCCAGCGAGCCCAGCGTGCCCGGACCCAGCAGAAGCGACGCCAGCGTGGTGTCCGGCTCGGCCTGCAGATCGGGCTCGGGGTCGTGCTCCTCGCCGCCGCGACGATCGTCACGCTCGTGCTGGTCGACTCCGTGAAGCCCGCCGGACCCGGCCCGTCGACCATGTCGCAGGGCGGCATCACCATCGGGCAGGACCTGAAGCCAGTCGCGGCGTCCGCGTCCGGATCGGCCTCCGCGTCGCCGAGCAGCGCCGCGACCGACGGCGCCGGCACCGTCCGGATCACCCTGTACGTCGACTACCTCTGCCCGGGCTGCGGCCAGTTCGAGCAGGCGAACGGCGACTACATCAAGGACCTCGTCGACTCCGGTGCGGCCACGGTGGACATCCACCCGGTCGCGGTCCTGTCGAACCGCTCGCAGGGCACGAAGTACTCGCTCCGCGCCGCGAACGCCGCCGCCTGCGTCGCCGAGCACTCCCCGAACCAGTTCTACGCGGTGAACCAGGCGCTCTTCGCGAAGCAGCCGGACGAGGGCACCCCTGGTCTGACGGACGCCGAGCTCACCGACGTCGTCACGGGCGTGCAGGGGCTGCAGGAACGCAGCGCCGTCCGGAGCTGCATCGCCGACCAGGACTACGCCAAGTGGGTGGACGAGCAGACGACGGCGGTGTCCGACGGCACGATCCCCGGGTCGACGCTCAAGGAGTTCCCCGGCACGCCGCTCGTGCTCGTGAACGGGCAGCGCTACGAGCTGACCTCGCCGGTCACGAACGACGACTTCCGCACCTTCGTGGTGACGGCCGCCGGGGCGACCGACGCCACCCCGACGCCCACGCCGAGCGCGACCCCGTCGCCCACGCCGACCAAGCGCTGACGCCTGGACGAGCGCTGACGTATGAACGAGCGCTGACGCGCTGACCACGGACGGGAGGCCCGGTGCCAGCTGGCACCGGGCCTCCCGGGGTTCGACGGTGCGGCTACAGGGCCGAACCCGGGATGCTCAGGGTGTCGCAGCTCGTCGCGCCCTGCTGGTAGCCGCGCAGGAACCAGCGCTGTCGCTGCTCGCTCGACCCGTGCGTGAACGAGTCCGGGTCGACGCGGCCGGTCGCGCGCTCCTGGATGCTGTCGTCGCCCACGGCGCTCGCCGCCGACAGGGCGTCGGTGATCTGGGAGCGGGTGATCGGTTCGAAGAACGTCTCGCCGTTCGCGTCCTCGGTCGTGGCGGCGTCGCCGACCCAGGCCCCGGCGTAGCAGTCCGCCTGCAGTTCGACGCGGACACTGCCCGACGACGCCCCCGTGCCGGAGCGGTCGGTGTTCGCGAACGACGCCTGCAGCTGCTGGATGTGGTGCGCCCACTCGTGCGCGACGACGTACATCTGCGCGAGCGGACCGCCGGACGAGCCGTACTGCGACTGCAGGTCGTCGTAGAACGCGGTGTCCAGGAAGACCGCACGGTCCGGTGGGCAGTAGAACGGGCCGGTCGCGGCCGAGGCCTGCCCGCACGAGGTGTCGGTGGAGTCCTGGAACAGGAAGAAGTCCGGTGCCGTGTACGAGATGCCGAGCGACCGCGCCTCCGACGTCCAGTAGGCGTCGAGCGACTCGGCCGCGCCCTCCATCCGGCACTCGACGCGCAGGTTGGCGTCGCGCCCGGTCCGGCACTCGGGGGCGGCGTCGACGGACTCGCCCTCCTGCTGGATCGTCGTCAGGCCGTTGCCGCCGCCGACGATCCCGCTCAGGTCGAAGCCGGTGAACTGCGCGATCAGGAACACCACGATGGCGCCGACGCCCACGGCACCTCCGCCGATCGCCGTGGTGCGACCCCGCCGCTTGACCTTGCCGCCGCGGAGGTGCGAGTCGTCGTTGAACGTCATGATCCCGAACCTACCGATCAGCACCTCCCGATCAGCGGCCGCGCGTACCGTCGGCGGCGTCGGCCACCCCGACATTTGTCGTACACCTGTCGTACAACCGGAAGGAACCGCACGATGGCCACTCCCATCAGCACCGTGATGAGCCCCGCCCGCTACGTCCAGGGCAAGGACGCGATCACCCGCGTCGGCGAGTTCATCGCCCCGATCGGCAAGCGGCCCCTGATCGTCGCCGACGACGTGGTCTGGGGCATCGTCGAGACCGCCGTCTCCGAGAGCTTCCGGTCCGCCGACCTGGCCGTGGAGCGTGTCGGGTTCGGCCGCTTCGCCACCCCCGAGGCCGTCGACGAGCTCGTCGAGCAGATCCGTGCGACGGACGCCGACGTCATCGTGGGGGTCGGTGGAGGCTCCGCGATCGACGCCGCGAAGGCCGCCGGGCACCTCGCCGGCATCCGGTGGGCCAGCGTGCCGACGGCTGCGTCCACCGACGCCCCGACCTCGGCGCTCGCCGTCATCTACACCGCCGAGGGCGAGTTCATCGAGTACCGCTTCTTCCCGCACAACCCGGACCTGGTGCTCATCGACACCAGGCTCGTCGCCAACGCGCCGGTGCAGTTCCTGGTCGCGGGCATCGGCGACGCGCTGGCGACCTGGGTCGAGGCCCGTGCCGCGAAGCGCGCCAACGCCGACACCATGGCCGGCGGCCTGCAGACCCAGACCGGCGTCGCGCTCGCCGAGCTGTCGTGGAAGCTCCTGCACGAGAACGCCCTGCAGGCCATCGAGGCCGTCAAGGCCAAGGTCGTCACCCCGGCGCTCGAGAAGGTCGTCGAGGCGAACACGCTGCTGTCGGGCCTGGGCTTCGAGTCCGGTGGGCTCGCCGCCGCCCACGCGATCCACAACGGGCTGACCGCGGCTCCGCAGGCGCACGGCCTGGCCCACGGGCAGAAGGTGAACATCGGGACGATCGCCCAGCTGGTGCTCGAGGGCGCCCCGGCCGAGGAGATCGAGGACTTCGTCGTCTTCACCACGAAGGTCGGCCTGCCGAACACCCTGACCGAGATCGGCCTGACGGTGGACGACCGTGACGTGCTGCGCGCCGTGGCCGAGGCCGCGACGGTGGAGGGCGAGACCATCCACAACATGCCGTTCCCGGTGACGCCCGAGCTCGTGGTCGATGCCCTGGTCGCCATCGAGGGCATCGCACGCAGCGTCCGCGCCGAGCACGGTCTGCCGGAGCCCGTGCTGTACGAGCACCACTGACGTTCGAGCAGCACTGACGGGCGAGGGGTCAGGTGCGGATCAGCGGCTCCATCGTCGCCAGGTCCGCACCGATCCCGACGTCGACGAGTTCGATCCGGCCGGCGAGGGTGGCGGCGGGTCCGGTCAACAGGCCGGCCTTCACGCCGCCGAAGGTGACGGTGACGTCGGCGTGCAGGACGTGGTCGTCCGCGACGCCGCCGGTGTCCACGTCGATGCCGCTCGGCACGTCCACCGCGACGACGAACGGCGCGCGCTGGTCGCGGGCGAGCTCACGGATGGCGTCCACGACCTCCCGCGCGGGGGACCGCAGTGCGTTCGCGCCGTGCACCCCGATGCCGAGGATGCCGTCGAGCACCAGGTCGGCCTCGAGTGCCGCCTCGGTCGCGACGTCCGCCAGGCGTTCGCCGTCGCTCCGACTGGCGGCCCGCAGGATGTCGGCCGCTCCGCCCGCGTTCGGTCCCGAGGCGCCGGACGGGCCGTCGAGCAGACGGGCGCCGGCGTCCAGCGCCGCTGCCAGGCCGTCCTCGTGGACACGGGAGCCGACGCGCAGGACCGTCACGTGCCTCCCGGCCGCTGCCAGGCGAGCGCCCGCGAACAGGGCGTCACCGCCGTTGTCGCCGCTGCCGGCGAGCACGAGGACGGATCCCGGCCCGTCGACCGGCCGCACGGCCGGGTCGTCCAGCAGGTCGCCGACGATGCGCGCGAGCCCGTCGGCGGCGCGCTGCATCAGGGGTTCCCCCGCGTCGAGGTGGGGGCGTTCCGCCGCCCGGATCTGATCGCCGCCGTAGCCGTCCATGGCCACCACACTGCCCCGATACGCTTGAGAGGACATGTCACTCGTCCCCGAAGCGCCCCGCCCCCGGTTCGTGATGTCGCCCGACGGGCTGCGACTCGCGACCTACGACTTCGGCGACCCCGACGCCCCGGCCGTCATCGCGGTGCACGGCTTCGCCTCCGGTGCGGTGCTCAACTGGCACGCCTCGGGCTGGACGCGGCACCTGGTCCGTGCCGGGTACCGGGTCCTGGCGCTCGACCAGCGCGGGCACGGCGCGAGCGCGAAGCCGCACGACCCCGGTGCCTACTCGATGGACCTGCTCGTCGCCGACGTCACCACGGTCATCGACACGTACCTGCTCGACGACGTCGCGTACCTCGGGTACTCGCTCGGCGCACGGGTCGGCTGGCACACCGCCGAACGGCTGCCCGGCCGGATCTCACGTGCGGTGTTCGGCGGGATCCCGGACGCCGACCCCATGCGTCGCGTCCGCGTCGACCAGGCGAAGGCGTACATCGCCGACGGCACCCCCATCGAGGACCGCGTCACCAACGGCTACCTGACGATGGCGGGCAACGTCGAGGGCAACGACCTCGGCGCGCTCGTGGCCATGGTCGAGGGGATGCGGAACAGCATCGAGCCGACCCCGGAGAACGCCCCGGCGCAGCCGCTCCTGATCGCCGCGGGCAGCGAGGACGGCATCCGCGACAGCGCGGTCCGGCTCGCCGAGGCCGCGCCGGACGCCACCTTCTTCGAGATCCCCGGGCGCAACCACTTCAACGCCCCGACCTCCCGGCCCTTCCGCGAAGCAGCGCTGCGGTTCCTGTCCGCCCCGCGCTGAGGGGTACTCGTGGGTCCCCTCGGTCGGACGGCACCGGGCGTACCGTCCCCGCCATGGACTACAGACTCCTCGGCAACAGCGGGACATCGGTGTCGACGCTGACCCTCGGCACCATGACGTTCGGCAGCGAAGCCGACGAACCCACCTCACACGCCATCCTCGACGCCTTCGTGGCCGCCGGTGGCACGCTCGTCGACACGGCGGACGTCTACTCCGGCAACGAGTCCGAGCGGATCATCGGCCGCTGGCTCGCAGCACACCCCACCGAGGCCGCGCAGGTCGTCCTCGCCACCAAGGGCCGGTTCCCGCAGGGCGACGGCCCGAACGACCTCGGCCTGTCCCGACGACACCTGCGCGTGGCCCTCGACGCCTCGCTCGAGCGGCTCGGCGTCGACCACATCGACCTGTACCAGATGCACGCGTGGGACGCCCTGACCCCCATCGACGAGACCCTGCGGTTCCTCGACGACGCCGTGGCCGCCGGCAAGATCGGCTCCTACGGGTTCTCGAACTACCTCGGCTACCAGGTCACCAAGGCCGTCTACGAGGCGAAGGCCCACGGCTGGGCGCCGCCCGTCACCCTGCAGCCGCAGTACAACCTGCTCGTCCGCGACATCGAGCACGAGGTCGTGCCCGCCTGCCTCGACGCCGGCATCGGCCTGCTGCCCTGGTCGCCCCTGGCCGGCGGCTGGCTCTCGGGCAAGTACCAGCGCGACGAGGCCCCGTCCGGCGCCACCCGCCTGGGCGAGAACCCGCAGCGCGGCATGGAGGCGTGGGAAGCCCGCAACGGCGACGAGCGCACGTGGGAGGTGCTCGACGCCGTCTCCGAGGTGGCCGACGCCCACGACGCGTCGAAGTCGCAGGTCGCGCTCGCCTGGCTGCTGGCCCGTCCCGCGGTCACGAGCGTGATCCTCGGCGTCCGCACCCTGTCGCAGCTCGAGGACAACCTCGGTGCCGCGGACCTGGTGCTCACCGACGACGAGCTCGACCGGCTGACCGACGCCAGCGCTCCCCGCATCGACGACTACCCCTACGGCACGGCCGGCGTCGCGCAGCGGGAGCGGAAGATCACCGGCGGGCGCTGAGCGGACAGGACCCCGGCGCGTTCGTGCACATCGTGCGGATTTCCGCGGATGTGGGGTCAGGGTGTGGACGCGCGGGTCGGTGAGGTGTCATCCTCGTCGCACGACCGGCTGGTTACCGCGTCCAGCGCCCGGAACGCCCCCTGATCCGCGTTCCGTGTGCCGATGCCCCGGGCGAGACTTCGCCCGGGGCATCGCTTCATCAAGGGCAGTGCGTCGCACCCCCTCCACACCTTCTGTACGGCAGTATTCCACCGTGCTGCTCTGCTTCGTCGACGAATCCTTCAAGCCGGACCTCTACGGCTTCGGCGCCGTGATGGCGGACGCGGCACAGACCCGCTGGCTCACGCACCGCATGCACGAGATCGTCGCGGCGCTCGAGGAGTACGGCGTCGAGGCGCAGGCCGAGATCCACGCCCACCCGATCTTCCACGGGAAGGGCGCTTGGAGTGCCGTCCCGCCACGCGTGCGCGTGAAGGTGTTCCTCGACGTGGTCGAAGCCGTCGTGACTTCCGGAGCAACCGTGCTGCTCCGAGGGTGCCGCCCCGGGCGGTTGCGTCGGTACCAGGACGCGCGGGGCTTCCGTGATCGGCACTCGCCGGAACAGGTGGCCTTCCAGCACCTCCTGCAGCGGGTCGACGGGAAGGCCGGTGCGATGGGTGTGCACGCGCTCGTCATCGCGGACGAACGGTCGGATCGAGACCGGCACCGTGAGCGCTTCGCGGTGTACCAGGCCTACGGGACTCCCGGAACGTACATGCAGACCCGGCTCGAACGGTTGCTCGACACCGTTCACTTCGCGCCGAGTCACCACTCACGCATGCTGCAGGTCGCCGATCTCCTGGCGTTCGTCTGGGTGCGCTCGCGGACGGTGGAGGAACGGGATCCGCGGCAGGCGCGTGTCCTCGCCGCGCTCGTCGACGACATCGAACGGTGCGCGTACCAGCCCGGCGTCTGGCCCTGAAACCGGTCGACCGGCACCTCCGCCCCGGACGCACGACAGCCCCGCTCGAGGCGGGGCTGAAGGCGGTGCGGGCGGCGAACGAGTCGCGGCCTGCGCATGCAGTATATGGGGCCGGCAGCGGGACTTGAACCCGCAACCCCCGTATTACAAGTACGGTGCGCTACCAATTGCGCCATGCCGGCTGACGCCGCTCATCCTACCGGTGAGGGCGTCCGGGGCTCACTCGCCCGACTTCTCCGAGAAGTTCAGCGAGATCGAGTTCATGCAGTACCGGTCACCCGTGGGGGTGCCGAACCCGTCCGGGAACACGTGGCCCAGGTGCGAACCGCAGTTCGCGCAACGGACCTCGGTGCGGGCCATGCCGAGGGAGTTGTCCTCGATGAGCTGCACGGCGTCCGGGTTCACCGACTCGTAGAACGACGGCCAGCCACAGCCGGAGTCGAACTTCGTGCCGCTCTTGAACAGCTCCGCGTTGCAGGCCGCACAGGTGTAGACGCCGGCGCGCTCCTCGTCGAGGAGTTCACCGGTCCACGGTCGTTCGGTCCCCGCCTGGCGGAGGACGGCGTACTGGTCCGGGGAGAGCTCCTCGCGCCACTGGGCGTCGGACTTGTCGACGTTGTATGCCATTGGTTCCTCCTGCTTCCGGCCGGGCTCTTCCGGGCACTCCCGACCACTTCACTAAACTCGCCACGATGTCCGAGCATTCCGTGCACCACGCCCGCTGGACCCGTCTGACGACGGACGAACTGTACGGCATCGTCGTCGTGCGCAACCGCGTGTTCGCGCTCGAGCAGCGGGTCACCGCCGAGGACTTCGACGGCCGTGACCGCGAGCCCGACACCGAGCACTGGTGGTTCGGCACGGACACCGATGCGGTTGGGTACCTGCGGCTCATCCGCCCGGCAGTCGACGAGGTCCACCCCGACGGCGCAGCGCCCCCGGCGTGGGTGATCGGCCGGGTCGCGACCGACCCCGGACACCGTGGGCAGGGGATTGCCGGCCGGCTCGTCGCCGCCGTCCTCGACGAACACGGACACGACCCGTTCGTCCTGCACGCCCAGGAGTACGTCGCCGCCCTGTACGAGCGGTACGGCTTCGTGCGGTTCGGGGAGCCGTACGACGAGGCCGGCATCCGACACGTCGGCATGCACCGGCCCGGACGCTGATGGACACCCGCGCCCGGTACGACGCGTACGCCGACCGCATCCAGGCGGTCTCGCCGTCGTACGCGGCCTGGGCACGGTCGCTCGACGACTCCCTCGTCGCGCTCCTCGCCGAGGTCCCCGAGCAGCAGCGGCAGCCGGAACTGTTCTTCGCGGTCGCGCGGCAGCTGGGCGCGGACCCGTCGGACCCGGGTGCGCTGCGCGCGCTCGGCCTGGAGGCCCGCCCCGCGCTGGTCGCGGCCCTCGCCTCCGCCAGGGTGCAGGCCAACGACCCGCAACGGCTCGCACCGGTCGTCCCGCTGTTCGCCGCGATCGCCGAACGGTCCGCGCGTCCGCTCGGCCTGGTCGACGCCGGGGCCGCCGCCGGGCTGTGCTCGATCCCGGACCGGGTGACCCTGGACTACCGCGTCGGCTCCGGGGCCGCGGTCCTCCGGATGCACACGGCGGTCGCCGAGCCCTCGGTCCGGCTCGTCGCGGACGCATCCGGGGCCGTCCCCACACCCGCGACCGTCCCGATCAGGGTCGGCGCCCGGGTGGCCCTCGACCCGAACCCGATCGACCTGTCGGTCCCCGGTGCGTTCGACCGGCTGGTCGAGGCTGTCCCGCCCGAGGCGTCGGACCGGACCGCCCTGATGCGCGCGGCGGCGTCCGCGACGCTCACCGTGCCTCCCGTCCGGATCCGGGGCGCGCTGCCCGGCGACCTCGACCGTGCACTGGACGCCCTGCCGGACGACGTCGAACCGGTCGTCCTGACCACCGGGACCCTGGTCTACGTGCCGGGCGCGGACCGGCAGCGGTTCGTCGACGGGATCCGAGCGCGAGGCGTGCACTGGATCGCCCTCGAACGCACCGGGATCCTGCGCGGGGTGGCGGCGACGCTGCCCGACGACGTCGACGCGGCGGATCCGGACTCGTTCGCGACGGTCTCGCTCGACGGGGTCGCGGTGGCCGTCTCCGACCCGTTCGGGACACGTGTGCGCTGGTTCCGCGCGCCGAACCTGTGACCGTTGTTCGCGACAGTCCAGCGCCGTGCCAGGGTCCGGATCGACTCCACCCCTACGATGTGCGAGACCCGTTACCCGACCGTGATCGGAACCGCAGTGACCAGCCCCACCGACGAACGCAGCGTCGACGAGCTCAGTGCTGACCAGATCGGTGCTGACCAGATCGGTGCTGACCAGCTCGGTGCTGACCAGCTCAGTGAGCTCGCGAAGCACGTGCTGACGTTCGAGCAGGACCGGGCACGGCACGACCGCACGAAGGAAGCGGAGATCCGGGTCGAGTTCGAGATGTCGGCGGCGCGCTACTACCAGGTGCTGAACCGCGTGATCGACTCGCCCGCGGCACTCGCGTACGACCCGCAGCTCGTCAGCCGGCTGCAGCGGCTCCGTCACGCGCGCACCAGCGCCCGGGCGACGCGCAGCTTCGTCGCGCCCGGTGCGGCTCCCGAAGGACGTGAAGAGGAACGATGAGCACGAGATTCCCCCGAGACCGGTTCGACGACGTCGCCGACGGCCCGCGGGTCGGTGCGCACCGCGGTGCCCAGCGTCGCGGCCGTGGCTGGATCGCCTTCGCCTGGGCGGCGCTCGCCACCGGTGTGCTCGTCGGCATCGGCGTGCTCGTCCTCGCGCTGCTGAACGGCAGCTACTCCTTCAACAGCTCGGATTCCCCCTCGGCCTCCACGTCGGCGTCCGCCACTGCGAAGCCCTCGGCGACGTCCAAGCCGTCCGCGTCCTCGTCCGCCGGTTCCGGCTCGGCTGGGTCGGGCAGTGCTGCGGCCGCGACGCCGGCGCAGCAGGGCACCACCACCGTCGTCGTCCTGAACGGCACGACCACCACGGGCCTCGCCAGCCGGGCGAGTGCGGCGCTGACCGGCGCCGGCTGGCAGGTCGCCTCCACCGGAGACGCCGGTACGACGGGCTCCACGTCGACGATCGTCTACTACCAGCAGGCGTCGCAGGCGGCGGTCGCGCAGGGCATCGCGAAGCAGCTCGGCGTCACGGCCGTGCAGCAGTCGGCGGCGTTCCCGAACGCCGACGTGAGCGTCGTCCTCGGCGCCGACTACACCGGCTGATCGGTCGTTCTGCGGGCCGTCGCGCCGCGTTTTCCGCGCATTGTGTGACGGCCGTGTTTCGAGCACGTTGATTTCTGACGGAATCGACGTGAAACAACGTCACACCTCTTGCCTGATCGGGCGGGTTCGGTCAGAGTCCCATGCAGACGACGATCACGTCGTTCCGCACTGCAGTACCAGGGAGCAAGAGATCATGGCCAACGGAACCGTGAAGTGGTTCAACGCTGAAAAGGGCTTCGGCTTCATCACCGTGGATGGAGGGGGCCAGGACGTGTTCGTGCACTACTCGGCCATCGACATGTCGGGTTACAAGGTCCTCGAGGAGGGCCAGGCCGTCGTCTTCGACGTCGGCACCGGGTCGAAGGGCCCGCAGGCAGAGTCCGTCCGCCCCGCCTGAGCAGCACCACTTCCAGAACGCGCCGTCCCGTCAGGGGCGGCGCGTTCGTCGTGTGCGGGGACGGTGACCGGTGCCGGGAGCGTGACCGCGGCGGTGGTGCGGGGTCCACCGGACGCGACGTGTCCTGGGAAGTCGTCACGAGCCTCCCGACTGTGTTGCACTCACACCCGGCGAGTGCCAGAATCGGCGTTGGCACTCGCTCACGCTGAGTGCCAGCACGACCCCCAAGACGACGTCCGGGAGGGACGAAAAACCACATGGCTAAGATCATTGCTTTCGACGAGGAGGCCCGCCGTGGCCTCGAGCGCGGCCTGAACCAGCTGGCCGACGCCGTGAAGGTGACGCTCGGCCCGCGCGGCCGCAACGTCGTCCTCGAGAAGAAGTGGGGCGCCCCCACGATCACGAACGACGGTGTCTCCATCGCCAAGGAGATCGAGCTCGACGACCCGTACGAGAAGATCGGTGCGGAGCTCGTCAAGGAGGTCGCCAAGAAGACCGACGACGTCGCCGGTGACGGAACGACCACCGCGACCGTCCTCGCCCAGGCGCTCGTCCGCGAAGGCCTGCGCAACGTCGCCGCCGGTGCCGACCCCGTGTCGCTCAAGCGCGGCATCGAGAAGGCCGTCGCCGCCGTCTCCGACCAGCTCCTCGCCAACGCGAAGGACATCGAGACCAAGGACCAGATCGCCGCGACCGCGTCGATCTCGGCCGCTGACCCGACCATCGGCGCGCTCATCGCCGAGGCCATCGACAAGGTCGGCAAGGAAGGCGTCGTCACCGTCGAGGAGTCGAACACCTTCGGCACCGAGCTCGAGCTCACCGAGGGCATGCGCTTCGACAAGGGCTACCTGTCGCAGTACTTCGTCACCGACCCCGAGCGTCAGGAAGCCGTCTTCGAGGACGCCTACATCCTGATCGTCAACTCGAAGATCTCGAACATCAAGGACCTCCTGCCGGTCGTCGACAAGGTGATCCAGGCGGGCAAGCAGCTCCTGATCATCGCCGAGGACGTCGACGGCGAGGCCCTGGCCACGCTCGTCGTGAACAAGATCCGTGGCATCTTCAAGTCCGTCGCCGTCAAGGCTCCGGGCTTCGGCGACCGCCGCAAGGCCATGCTGCAGGACATCGCGATCCTCACCGGCGGCCAGGTCATCTCGGAAGAGGTCGGCCTCAAGCTCGAGAACGCGACGCTCGACCTGCTCGGTCGTGCCCGCAAGGTCGTCATCACCAAGGACGAGACCACGATCGTCGAGGGTGCCGGCGACGCCGAGCAGATCGCCGGCCGTGTCCGCCAGATCCGTGCCGAGATCGAGGCGACCGACTCCGACTACGACCGCGAGAAGCTCCAGGAGCGCCTCGCGAAGCTCGCCGGTGGCGTCGCCGTCATCAAGGCGGGTGCCGCGACCGAGGTCGAGCTCAAGGAGCGCAAGCACCGCATCGAGGACGCCGTCCGCAACGCGAAGGCTGCCGTCGAAGAGGGCATCGTCGCCGGTGGTGGCGTCGCCCTCATCCAGGCCGGTGCCGTCGCACTCGAGGCCCTCGAGCTCGAGGGTGACGAGGCGACCGGTGCGAACATCGTCCGCGTGGCCATCGACGCGCCGCTCAAGCAGATCGCGCTGAACGCCGGTCTCGAGCCGGGTGTCGTCGCCGCCAAGGTCCGCGAGCTCGAGTCGGGTTGGGGCCTCAACGCCGCGACCGGCGAGTACGTCGACCTGATCGCCGCCGGCATCATCGACCCCGCCAAGGTCACGCGTTCGGCGCTGCAGAACGCTGCGTCGATCGCCGGTCTGTTCCTGACCACCGAGGTCGTCGTCGCCGAGAAGCCCGAGCGCACCCCTGCTGCTCCGGCTGGCGACCCGACGGGTGGCATGGACTTCTAAAGTCCGTCTGACGGAAGGGCCCCGCACGCTGCGCGTGTGGGGCCCTTCTGTGTGTGCGGGGGTGGGGTGAGCGGGCG